>JBJEOH010000061.1:15525-196559 GCA_051880615.1 Acutalibacteraceae bacterium | reverse complement strand
TTGAGCGAGCTTTGACGCTCGTTTCCCACTCGTGTCCGCAAGCACCTTTCCACCACACTCTTTTATTTGAACCGAAGGTTATCTTATCCGGCGTTAGCGGTAAGTTCTTCTCTGACCATTCAGGAATAAGCTCCGGATGAACGCTTGCTAAACTGCCCGTCATAGTACAACCACCCCTTCCTTTGTGATTATCCCAATTATATTGAGAAAATCGGGATTGGTGTAGTTTGCGAATAATAAGAAAGACCTTGGGAGAAAATATCTCTCAAGGTCAATAAGTGATTCCTCAGTTAGAATTTTATCTTTCCTGTCGGGCAATAAGAGTGGTTACACTATAATAAATCATCACTAAACCCGCACTTAAAATTGCCCCGCCAATAATATCAGTAATCCAATGAACACCGGATATCAACCTGCCAATTACCATAAAAGCAGTAAATGCAATTAAAGCAAAGGCAAATGCTCTTTTCATTTTTGTATTTCTAATTCTACTGTTTAGCTGCATAACAGCTGTCGGCATAACACACATAACAAGCAAGGTTGTCGATGATGGATACGAAGCTTCAAGAAAACCGTTAATCAATACCGGGCGGTAATTGACAACATAAAATTCAAAAAACAAATATGCCGCCATTACAACAATATAGAATGCTCCCAACACCAAAATACTGGAATCGACCTTGAATAAGCTTTTTCTTTTAATAAGCTGTATAAGTCCAAGCAACGCAAATCCCAAAATAAAGCAAAGCGGTATCAGTCCTAACCAGTCCGTAACGGTATATATTGCCATATGCACACCTGTCAGGCTGTGGATAAAGCCGTTCAAGGTTGCAAATCCAACAGAAGAGTTTTGTGGCCCGATGGGCTGAACATCAATAAGGCTTATTGCCACTGTCCACAAAATAAATAACACTACCATTGCTATTCCTGAAAGCAATACTTTTTGACTTTTTTCTTTTTTCATTTTTATCAATCCTTTGCCATAATTATTTGGCTTTCGCCTGTTTACAATATAGGTGGAATGAATAAAAATGAAAAGAATTTCACCGTCACATTGGCGACACGCTTCGTATCATCGCCATTTTATCAGCATCAGAGACTTTATCGCCAAGAAAACAAAAGTGAAAAAGGCTGCATAAGGTTGAAGTGTTATCATAAATTCTATTGTAGCAACTGTGCTTAACACAATGGATATTTGATGTTTGTGTTTCAACCAAAACACTGCTTCATAATTTTGTAGAGCGAGAAGCAAAACACCTGTAAGTACAATTCCAAATACAATAATTAAATACGGTATTTTGATATACTGCGGGGTACCTGTCAGCGAAAGTAAAGATACCTCTTTTATAATCTCATCACCCTTTTGTCCAAAGAAAGGCAGAAACAGAAACATAATCAAACTGCAATCGAGTAAACCAAACACTAAGTCTCTTGTATGTTTTTCCTTTTGCTTATTATCCTCGTCAGCAATTTTAAGTATTTCTTCACCGGACAATAACTCATCTATTGACACTGAAAAAAACTTTGAAATTGCTTTTAATGACTCGATATTGGGAACTCCTCTGCCGGATTCCCACTTAGAAATTGCAGTGCGAGACACAAATAACGCTTCCGCAAGTTCTTCCTGCGTGAGTCCTTTTTCTTTCCTCAACTCTTGTAATTTTTCACTTAATTCCATAATAAACATTCCTTTTGCACTCAGATACGAATGTATCCTTTATTAGAAATGGGCAATCCCACTATGGGACTGCCCATTCATTCCGTAAATTATGCGATTTTTTAGTCTCTGCACCGTTTTTAGCACCGATTGGTGTAAATTTGGTGTAAAGAGGTAAATTTATTCGGTTTGGAAAGTCCCGAAACCCGCATAAATACTGGGGTTTTCTTACTTGTCGTTCGGTAAGGACTTCATTGTCGGGAAGAGCAGAACATCTCTGATAGCCGAGGAATCAGTCAGGAGCATTACCATTCTGTCAATGCCGAAGCCGATACCGCCTGTCGGGGGCATACCGATTTCGAGAGCATTCAAGAAGTCCTCGTCGGTTGTGTTTGCCTCCTCGTCGCCCTGTGAGAGAAGCTCCTCCTGAGCCTTGAAGCGCTCTCTCTGGTCAATCGGGTCGTTAAGCTCAGAGTAGGCGTTTGCCATCTCCCAGCCGTTCATAAAGAACTCAAAGCGCTCAACATAGTCGGGGTTGTCCGGCTTTTTCTTGGTAAGCGGCGAGATTTCAATCGGGTGATCCATTACAAATGTTGGCTGAATCATATGCTCCTCGGCGAATGCCTCGAAGAAGAGGTTGAGTATATCGCCCTTCTTGTGGCGGCTTTCAAACTCAATGCCCTTTTCCTTAGCAACAGCCTTAGCCTGCTCATCGGTTGTAATCTCGTTAAAGTCAACGCCAGAATACTTCTTAACAGCGTCAACCATTGTTATTCTCTCAAACGGCTTGCCGAGGTCCATCTCGATGCCGTTGTATGTAATCTTTGTTGTGCCGAGCACCTCCTGAGCAACATAGCGGTAGAGGTTTTCGGTTAAATCCATCATTCCGTTGTAGTCGGTGTAAGCCTGATACAGCTCCATCAGAGTAAACTCAGGGTTATGACGAGTGTCAACACCCTCGTTTCTGAACACTCTGCCTATCTCGTACACTCTTTCAAGACCGCCTACGATAAGTCTTTTGAGGTAAAGCTCAAGCGAAATGCGAAGCTTCAAATCCTCGTCAAGAGCATTGAAGTGGGTTTCAAACGGACGAGCCGCCGCACCGCCTGCGTTTGCAACGAGCATCGGGGTTTCAACCTCGATAAAGTCCTGTGTGTCGAGATACTTGCGGATTGCGCTGATTATCTTTGAACGCTTGATAAAGGTGTCCTTTACCTCGGGGTTCATAATGAGGTCAACATAACGCTGACGGTAGCGCAAATCGGTGTCCTTTAAGCCGTGGAACTTCTCGGGAAGCGGCTTTAACGACTTTGACAGAAGCCTTGCCGACTTTGCGTGAACGCTTATCTCGCCGACCTTTGTTTTGAATACAAAGCCCTTTATCTCAACAATATCGCCTATATCCCACTTTTTTAGCAGATTATAGGTTTCCTCGCCTAAGTCATCATATTTTGCAAAAATCTGCATCTTGCCCGTAATGTCGTGAATGTCGAGGAACGAAACCTTGCCCTTTCCTCTCTTTGACATAACTCTGCCTGCAATGCATACATCCTGATTTTCAAGCTCATCAAAACGCTTTACAATCTCGGCATTTTTTATATTTCTGTCGCTCGTTGTAATAACGAACGGATCCTTGCCTATCTCACGAAGAGCCGCAAGCTTGTCACGGCGCACCTGCAAAAGGTCGCCTGTGTTCTGCACAGTCTTCTCCTCTGCCATTATTATTCCTCCTATTCTCTATTCTCTTTAGATTATCCTTACAAAGCGTATGCAACGCTCATAAGAGCGAACCGGAACGGGCAAGCCCGTTCCCTACAACCTCGTTATGAAATTCTCTTCACTCTTCACTCTTCACTCTCAACTCTGCTCTGTCATTCTCTTGTAATGTCAAGTATGCTGTATTCAACCACACCGCCCGGAGTTTCAACGCTGACAGTTTCGCCGAGCTTTTTGCCCATAAGAGCAGCGCCCACAGGAGATTCGTCAGAGATTTTGCCCTCAAGCGGATTTGAGTCGCTTGTAGGAACAATCTTGTAGGTAACCTCGGTTACTCCGCCTACCTTAAGCTTTACAAAAACGCCGATGCTGACCGACTGTGTGTCGATTTCGCTGTCGTCGATAATTCTTGCGTTCTGAAGCTGCATTTCGAGAGATTTGATTTTAGCCTCGATAATAGCCTGCTCGTTTTTAGCCTCGTCGTATTCACTGTTCTCGGAAAGGTCGCCGAATGAAAGCGCAACCTTGATTTTCTCCGCAATCTCTTTTCTTTTGACTGTTTTGAGCTCGTCAAGCTCCTGCTCAAGCTTTGCTTTACCGTCTTGTGTCAATAAGATTTCTTTCTGATTCTGCATTTTTGCAACCATCCTTTTCGGCGTTTTAATTTATAGTTTACAGTTTATTATAAACTTTTGAATCCTCTGTGTCAAGGGCACGATTCACTGTTGAAAGAATCTCTGACGCAACGCCCGACGCAGTAAGCTCCTGCCCGTTCATATAAAAAGCGTAGGGCGATATCCTTGACGCATCTGTGCAATGCTCAATCGAATACAGCGCCTGAGAAAAGTACTCGCTGCTCAAAAATCTCGGCTTTAGTGCGCGGTACTTTGGCGGCACTCCCCAGCTGTAGCCGTCTATCGTTTCAATCATCGGATTTTCGCTTACTCCGCCGACCGTAAAAGCAACACACTTACCGCCGCGATAATTTTCAAGAGGAATAAACCTCGGCGAAACAATCACGCTGCACCGCGCAAGCTGACGCACATCTTTGCACATTCGCACGCACGCACCGTATTCGCCCATAGCGTATTCGGGAAAAGCTCTGTATCGTTCACTTTTGGTGAGTATTGTCATATCTCCGCACAGGGGCAGAAACAGCGGTGCATATCGGCTGTACTCGCCGCTTAAGTCGCAAAAGCAAAGCGAAATTCTGCGGCACTCGCTCTTTAAAAGCGACAGCACGCTGATTGCGCCGTTTATCGCCATAAGCCGATAAAGACTGCGTGAATAAAAGCGTTTCAGATTAAGCTTTTTCGGCAGCAGGAGTCCTCTCTCGCACAGTACATACCCTCGGCTGCCGGCGGCATACCCGGCAATTTTCGCCCAGTCCACCCTACCCTGCGAACGCTCACAGTTTATCAGCTGCACCGTAACGCCGCCGCAGCTTTTCGTCCTTACAGTGACGCTCCCTTTTTTCACCGCACCTGCGGCTCTGGCGAAAATGCCTGTACGCTTATCCTTCGTAATATTCAGCACCGTTATCATATAATTCCTCCCACGCTAAACTCTCCACTCTCATTTATATGACTGACGCTTGATTTTTATTGATATTTTTTATTGCTGCACTGAGAATATTCAGTATAATATTGTCGATTACAGGGATAGTTTAGGCGGTTAGCACTCCCATAGATTGGGGGTGATATATTATGGTTGAGTTAGCGCTATTGATTTTACTTATAGTGGCTATGACTAAAGCCATAAAAGAGATAAAAAAATAACCGCCCAACTGCCATTGGACGGTTAAACTGTAATTAAAAACCTTTCGAAGGCTAACCGCTTTTACGGTTTCCCTGTAATCAAATTATATATTACTAACACATTTTTGTCAACAGATTTTCTTTTTTAGAGTGAAGAGTGAAGAGTGGAGAGTGAAGATGAATTTCGCAACGAGCTTGTTAGTTCGTAGGGAACGGTCAAGGCGGTGCAAGCACCGCAGTGAAGAATGAATAATGAATAGTGAATAATTGTGGTGTCGCAGCTTCGCTGCTCTTTGAATTAAAAAAACTCGTTACAAGGCAGTGAGTTCGTAGGGAACGGTCTTGACCGTTCCGGGATAGATGCTGTTACTGCTATGTTAAACAAAATTATAAAAGAGTATAACATTCATCAATTCGAACCGGAACAGGCAAGCCGGTTCCCTACAACCTCGTTTCGTGTATTTATTAATTTCAGAGCCGCAAAGCGGCGACAACCAATTCTATTCTCTCTTCTCTATTCTCTCTTCTCTACGGTGCAACCGCCATACTCTCCACTCTCAATTATATGATTGGCGGTCTGAATTTATCTGCAAACAAACAAAATATTCTATTAAAGCCGTTCCACCACTCCGCAGGCTATCTTCTTGCCGGCGTTGCCTGTCGGCTGGGTTGTGAAGTCGTCAAAGTTTTCGTGAATTATAACGGTTCTGCCGACAGACTCCTCTGCCTTGAAACGGTTTGTGAAAAACTCGCAGTAGGCATAGCCGCCGCAGTTGATAAGCGGCGGAAAGTCGCCTGCGTGTGAAATGTGTATGCAGTTTTCGGGGTTGTAGTGCATACCTGCATTTGCAAATTCGTCCTTTTTGTTGCCGCTGCACATTCCGCCCTCGTGCATATGAAACGCATTGAATGTACCCTCACAGTCGGAATCGGTATACGGCAGGTTGTTGACCTTGATATTCACAATCACTCCGTCGCCGCAGTCATAGATTGTCACTCTGCCCCTGATATGCGGATTATCGCTGTCACCCTGTAAAATCGCCCTTGCGTACGGCTTCTGATAAACATTGTAGTACAAAAAAAATCACCTCCGAATATACTATGCAAATAAATTCCCTGTTGACAAACGCGGCTATACTGCTATAATAGTAGTGACCGAAAGGTTATAACTTAATATGCTGTCTTCGGGGCGGGGTGTAATTCCCCACCGGCGGTGAGCACTTTTGTGTAAGTCCGCGAGCGAAAGCTGATTTGGTGAAATTCCAAAACCGACGGTATAGTCCGGATGAAAGAAGATGCACGCTTTTTCGTGGCGTTGTCGCTCCGCAGTTGTTTGCTGCGGAGCTTTTTGTTTCGACGGCAGTAAAAATTATTACAGGAGATGCTGTTATGACAAACACAAAAAACACAAACACAAAATCACCGATCAACATCCGCAAGATGACCGTTACGGCTATTATGGCGGCGGTGTCAACTGTATTGATGTTCTTAAGCTTCAATGTGCCGCTGATGCCGAGCTTCATCAAGCTTGACTTATCCGAGCTTCCTGCGCTTATCTCATCGTTTGCAATGGGTCCTTTAAGCGGCGCAGTGGTGTGCCTTGTTAAGAACCTCATCAATGTTTTCTTCACAACAACAGGCGGCGTCGGCGAGCTGAGCAACTTTATCCTCGGCTGTGCATTTGTAGTTCCCGCAGGCTTGATTTATAAGTACAAACGCACCAAAAAGTGGGCAATCATCGGCTCGGTTATCGGCGCGGCTTCAATGGCTGTACTCAGCATATTCTCAAACTACTTTGTAGTTTATCCGATTTACACCGCCTTTATCCCGATGGACGCTATCATCGGAATGTATAAGGCTATCTGCCCTGTAGTTGACAACCTCATTCAGTGCCTGCTTGTATTCAACCTGCCGTTTACATTTATCAAGGGTATGATAAGCGTTGTGATAACGCTGATTGTTTACAAAAAGCTATCCCCGATTATCAACGGGAAGAAGATTTAATTTTGAGTTTTGAGGATTGAGTTTTGAGGATTTGCTGTAACCTAAAACGAGGTTGTAGGGAACTGGCTTGCCTGTTCCGGTTCGAATTGATGAATGTTATACTCTATTATATTTTTGTTGAAAATCGCAGTTATTACATCTATCCCGGAACGGTCAAGACCGTTCCCTACGAACTAACAGCCTTGTTACGAGTGTTTCTTAATTCAAAGAGCCGCTTGCGGCGACAACCACATCTCCACTCTTAACTCTTAAAACTCCACTCTTTTAATAAAATCCGCTTGACAGACTAAAAATTTGTGCTATAATATTTCTCGACAACTTAATAATCAGCTTATCAAGAGTGACTGAGGGAACAGGCCCTGTGAAGTCCGGCAACCTGCGTTTGTAAGGTGCCAAATCCTGCGGTTTAACCGAAAGATGAGATTATTAGCCGCTTTCGGTTTCGGAAGCGGCTTTTTCAGTGCCTTTTTTCGACACTGAAAAAGTAAAAATTAAAGAGTTGAGAGTAAAGAGCGGAGAGCCGGTTGTCGCCGCAAGCGGCTCTTTGAATCAAGAAGCGTATAATCCAACAATAAATATTTACCTGAAAGGAGTCTTTTACTATGGCTAAGCATTTTTTTACATCTGAATCAGTTACCGAGGGTCATCCCGACAAGGTGTGCGACCAAATTTCGGACGCGGTTGTTGACGCTATTTTAGAGCAGGACAAGAACGCCCACATTGCCTGCGAGGTTACTGCGACAACAGGCATGGTTCATGTTATGGGCGAGATTACAACCGAGTGCTATGTTGACATTCCTGCCATTGCCCGTCAGGTTATCTGCGACATAGGCTACGACAACGAGGGCTGCGGCTTTGACGGCAACACCTGCGCTGTACTCACATCAATCGACAGCCAGTCAGCCGACATTGCTCTCGGCGTAAACGAAAGCTACGAGCTTAAAAGCGGCGAGGAGGATATTTACAATCAGACTGGTGCAGGCGACCAGGGTATGATGTTCGGCTATGCCTGCGACGAAACTCCCGAGCTTATGCCGCTGAGCATTTCGCTCAGCCACAAGCTTGCAAAGCAGCTTACAAAGGTTAGAAAGGACGGCACACTGCCCTATCTTCGTCCCGACGGCAAAACTCAGGTGACGGTTGAGTATGATGGTGATGAGATTAAGAGAATCTCCGCAGTTGTAGTATCAACCCAGCACAACGACGAGGTTGAAACGGACAAGCTTCGTGAGGACATTTTAAGCTGCGTTATCAAGCCGATAATTCCGGCAGAGCTTTTTGACGAGAACACAAAAATCTACATCAACCCGACAGGCAGATTCGTAATCGGCGGCCCTGTGGGCGACTCAGGCCTTACCGGAAGAAAGATTATTGTTGACACCTACGGCGGATTTGGCAGACACGGCGGCGGCTGCTTCTCGGGCAAGGACCCGACAAAGGTTGACCGCAGCGCTGCATACGCCTCACGCTATGTTGCAAAGAATATCGTAGCCGCAGGTCTTGCAAGCCGCTGCGAGGTTCAGCTTGCTTACGCAATCGGCGTAGCAAAGCCTGTATCGGTTATGGTTGATTCGTTCGGCACAAGCAAATATACAAACGAGCAGCTTGCGAACGCTGTTACAAGGGTGTTTGATTTGCGCCCTGCGGCTATTATTGAAACGCTCGATTTGAAGAACACAAAGTACCGTCCTCTTGCCGCATACGGTCATATGGGCAGAGAGGAGCTTGGTGTTGCTTGGGAAAAGACGGACAGGACGGAAGAGCTGGTTACGGCTGTTGAGGGATAATTTGTTATTTAAAGAATATAGAATAAAGAATAAAAGTGGTTATCGCAGCTGCGCTGCTCTTTAAATTAAGAAGTGTGCGGCTATGGTTACAACCTTGATACACGCAAAAGCAACAATTATTCATTCTGAATTTTCTCTAATATAAATATAATATATATTGAAAAAGACTGAAGTGCTTTTAAGTAAGCATTTCAGTCTTTTGTTATATTATTCTTTGTCCGTTCCATACAACCTGTGTGGGGTTATTCACTCCACTCTCTACTCTCTACTCTTAACTCTGCGGCGTAGCCGCACAGAGCCGCTTGCGGCGACTACAATAATTATTCAATATTCAATATTCATCTTTCATTATTCATTTCAATGGTCAGTTCATTCCCTCTGAGCCGACCTTAGAGAACAGTCTTTTAATCTCTGCCCTCAGTCCTCGGCACTGCTCGCCCTCAAGAGAGGGGAATTTCTGCTCAATCTCGTCAGCCGCCTGCTGTGCGGTGTTAAGCGACTCCATATCAGCCAAATCGGCAATGTACATTTCAGGAAGACCGTGCTGGCGCGAGCCGAAAAAGTCGCCCGGTCCTCGCAGCTTTAAGTCCATATCGGCGATTTCAAAGCCGTTGTTCGTGCGGCACATCGTCTTGAGCCTTTGCAGAGTGTCATCACCCTGAGCGTCGCTGACAAGAAAGCAGTAGGATTTTTCGCTGCCTCTGCCGACTCTGCCCCTGAGCTGGTGCAGCTGTGAAAAGCCGAATCGCTCGGCATTTTCAACCGCCATAATGACAGCGTTCGGCACATCAACGCCGACCTCGATTACTGTTGTCGAAACAAGCAGCTGAATTTTTCCGCTTAAAAAGTCGCGCATAACGGCGTCCTTTTCCTTAGCCTTCATCTTGCCGTGAAGAAGTCCGACCGAGTAATTCTTAAACTGCTCTGCGCTGATTTTTTCATAATACTCGGTTGCGCTTGCTATGTTAAGCTCGTTTTCCTCAACCGTCGGGCAGACTATGTATGCCTGCAAGCCCTTGTCAAGATAATCCTTGATAAAGCCGTACATTCCTGCTCGCTTTTTTGAGCCGACAAGAAATGTTGAAATTTTCTGCCGACCGGGAGGGAGCTCGTCAAGCAGAGATATGTCGAGGTCGCCGTAAATGATTAGCCCGAGAGTTCGCGGTATCGGCGTTGCCGACATTACAAGCGTGTGCGGCTTGTCGCCCTTTGAGCTGAGCTTTGCCCTTTGGCGCACGCCGAAGCGGTGCTGTTCGTCAGTCACCGCAAGACCGAGCGATTTGAACTCTACCCCGTCGGAGATTATTGCGTTTGTGCCGATGAGCAAGTCAATTTCGCCGTTTTTCAGCCGCTCGCGGATTTTGCGCTTGTTCGCCGCAGTTATTGAGCCGATGAGCAGCTCTGTTTTTACACCTGTACCGTCAAGTATTTTTGTGAGTGATGCATAGTGCTGCTGCGCCAAAATTTCGGTGGGCGCCATAAACGCCGCCTGCCAGCCGTTTTTTATTACGGTGTAGCACACAGCCGCCGCAACAGCCGTTTTGCCCGAGCCTACATCGCCCTGCAAAAGGCGGTTCATCGGCGATTTTGAGTTAATCATATCGGCTATGCACTCTCGGCTTGCCCGAAGCTGAGCATTTGTCGGCTCAAACGGCAAAAGCGAAAAAAATTCTTCGGTGAAGTCGTTTTTTATGTCTATCGGCGTTTCCTCACGCTTGCTTGTTTTCAAGCGGCGAAGTCCGAGTGAGAGCGTTAAAAGCTCCTCAAACACAAGGCGTTTTCTGGCTTTTTTCAGCTCCTCGCCGCTGTCGGGGAAATGGATTTTCCTTATTGCAAAGTCAAGCGTTTCTATGCCGTACTTGTCGAGGATAAACTGCGGTATCGGCTCTTTGATTTCATCGGGCAAAAGGCGCATTGCCTGCCTGACTGCGCTTTCGATGTTGCCTGAGGAAAGTCCTGCGGTTGCGTGGTAAATCGGGCGGATTTTGTTGCCTGTCTGCGTGTCCGAGAACATCGGCGAGAGCATTTCCACACCGCCGTGAGAGGCTGACACCTTGCCGTAAAAGGTGTATTCCCTGCCCGATTTGAGCATTTCGCCGACATAGCGGTTATTGAAAAATGTGACGGTCATAAAGCCTGTATCGTCAAAAATTCTGCCGTGGCTCAAGAGCCTGCCCTTGGAAATTCTCTGCGTTGTCACGGGGCTTTCAAGCGTCGCCCTGACGCAGCAGTACTCGCCGAGCGTTACTCTGTCGATATCGACAGGGTTTGTGTAGTCCTCGTAGGAACGGGGATAAAAGCGCAGAAGCTCGCCCACCGTATCAATTCCGAGACGGCGGAAAAGCTCGGCTCGTTTTGCGCCGACACCGTAGAGTGTTTCAATTTTCTTTTCAAATAAAGACGACATATTTTTTCTCCGTTCACACTAAACGATGTTTACTGTCAATTCCACCTGTGCGGCAAAAGCTCGGCAATCGTTGTGACAGACTTATCGGGCAGAAGCACCTCGCATTTTTCGTTGTCATCGTTAATCTGCACGAGGAACTCGCGGCATCTGCCGCACGGCGGCCAGATTTCGCCCTGACAGCTCACCGCAACCATCTTCACAACTCTGCTCTCGCCTGCGCTTACCATTGCGGCTATTGCCGAGTGTTCCGCACAGAAGCCAACCGAACACGGAGCGTCAATGTTAATTCCTGTGTATATGTTACCCTTGTCGGTAAGCAGCGCCGCACCGACATAACCTGCCGTAGTCTGCCGCCCAAGCTTGCGGTAGACAGCTTTTTCTGATGCAAGTTTGTATAATTCGTCAAAGGTCATAAATTTTCCTCCGTCAAAAACAAATCCGCCTCCCTCGTCCGAGAGAGGCAGAACCTCATTTAATTTATATTATAATTACGGAGCAGCGCAGCTGCGACTACAACCACTCTTCACTCTTCACTCTTCACTCTCCACTCTTCACTCTGCGGCGCAGCCGCTCATTCTATTGAAATGATAAAGTAGTATACCGGCTGTCCGCCGTTGACAAGCGTTACATCAACACCGTCAAACTTTGCCTGAACCATATCAAAGCACTTTTCAGCCTGCTCGGTTGTGATGTCCTCGCCGTAGATTATCGTGATAAAGCTTGTATCCTTATCAGCCATATTCTTAATCAAGCGGTAAGCCGCCTTAACAGGGTCCTCCCTGTCAGTAATGCACAGCTTGCCGTTATCGAGCGAGATAACCTCGCCTTCCTTGATTTTTGTGCTGCCGAACTCACTGTTTCGTGCGGCAAAGGTGACCTGACCCGTTGAAACATTAGCCGCCGCGTCAAGCATAAGCTGGCGGTTGCTGTCGGGATTTAAGTCGGGGTCAAACGAGAGCATAGCCGAAAGACCCTGCGGAATTGTTCTTGTAGGAAGAACAATGACCTTTCTGTCGCTCACAAGCGGAACAACCTGCTGTGCCGCCATAATTATGTTTTTATTATTCGGCAGAACGAAAACAGTTTTTGCGCCGGTAGCCATAACTGCGTCATAAATCTGGTCGGTGCTTGGGTTCATCGACTGACCGCCGCTTACAATCTGCGCGCAGCCAAGGTCGCGGAACAGCTCAGCCAGTCCATCGCCTGCCGCAACCGCAACAAAGCCGATTTCAGATACAGGCTCAGCTACAGCGAGAGCAGACTCCTCCTGCGGCGCAGCTTCAGACTCAGCCGCCTTAACGCTCTTGTTCTGCTCCTTCATATTCTCAATCTTTACGGTAAGAAGTGAGCCGTATTCAAGTCCTGCCTGCAAAGCGTTTCCGGGCTGCTCGGTATGAACATGAACCTTGATTATCTCCTCGTCGTCAACCACTACAACGCAGTCGCCGATTGTTTCAAGGTATGCGCGCAGCTCAAACGGCTCTTTTTTGCACTTTCTGCCGCGCGTTACGATAAACTCAGTGCAATATGTGAAGTTTATTTCAGCGTCAAACTGAGCTGCCGCCTTTTTGAAGAACACATCGTCCTTTATGTTTTCGGAGAGCGTAAGGTCGTTTTCAAGCGGCATAATTGTGCCGTCACGCAGAACCGAGAGAATACCCTCCAAAATCAGGCAAAGTCCCATTCCGCCTGCGTCAACAACGCCTGCCTTTTTAAGTACAGGCAAAAGCTCAGGCGTTCTCTTAAGCGACTCCTGCGCGCCATCACACATAACCTGCCATGCGTCAAGCACAGTGCACTCCTGATTTTTCTCAATAAATGCTTTGCCGGCTTCAAAAGCCTCACGCGCAACAGTGAGAATTGTACCCTCAGTCGGTGCTGTAACTGCGCTGTAAGCCGCTTCTACACCGTTGCCAAAGGCATTTACAATCTCGCAGGCGTTGATTGTCTCAGCGTTCTCAGGCAGACCCTTTGAAAAGCCGCGGAACAAAAGCGAGGTGATAACGCCCGAGTTTCCCCTTGCACCTCTGAGCATTGCAGAGGCAGCCTTTTTTGCAACAACTGCAACGCTTTCATCTTCAAGCTTCTCAAGCTCTCGTGCGGCAGCATTGATTGTCATAGACATATTTGTGCCTGTGTCGCCGTCCGGAACAGGGAATATATTTAGGTCATCGACCTTTGATTTGCATGATGTGATATTATTTGCGCCGGAAATGACGGCGTTTTTCAAAATAGTACCGTTCATAGATTGTTGTCCTTTCTGCACGCATAATTTATGCAGGCACCGCAAAATGCCGCGCCGGCTTGATTACATATTTTACTTACATTATATTATAACACAAGGCGACACAGCATTTCAACCGTTGAAACGAATAATCAGCGTAAAAGCACCAAGCAATTATCTTATCTCAAGGCGCTCAACGGCGGTTGTTTTCTTTGTCTTTTCATCAACAGTAAAAAGTACGCAGTCAAGCTTGCTTTCGCCCTCCGCCCAGTCAAAGCGTTGCGGCAGCTTATCCTTAAGCTTTGCAATAATAATTTCGGGCTTAACGCCGAGAACCGAGTTATACGGCCCTGTCATACCGAGGTCGGTTATATATCCTGTGCCGTGCGGCAAAATCTGTTCGTCTGCCGTCTGGACATGGGTGTGAGTGCCAAAGAAGCAGCTTACCCTGCCGTCAAGGTAATATCCCAAGGCACGCTTTTCGCCTGTCGCTTCGGCGTGAAAATCGACAAGAATTATATCGCAATACTCCTGCCTTGCCTTTTCAATCAGACGGTCAGCCGTTCTGAACGGGCAATCAAGCGGCTCCATAAACGACACGCCCATCAGGTTTATCACAGCAACCCTTATTCTTCCGCGGTCGATTATCGCCATACCTCTGCCGGGTGTTGAAGCTTCTGGAAAATTAGCGGGTCTGACTATAAATTCATTCTCGTCGAAATAATCGTACATTTCTTTGCGGCGAAAGGCGTGATTGCCTGTTGTGATAACATCAACACCGCTTGTAAAAATATGCTCGGCACCGGATGGAGTTATGCCGTTTCCGTTTGCACAGTTTTCTCCGTTAGCTATTACGATGTCAATGCTTTTAAGCTTTTTGAGTCCCGAAAGCTTTTCACGCAGAAATTCGCAGCCGTTAATGCCGACAATATCACCTATAGCGAGAATATTCATATTTTCACCTTCCGTTAAGATTTAAAATGATTTGAGAATAAAGCAATTAGGGGTTTCCCGAAAGAAACCCCTAATATTATAGTCTGTTAAATTTTAACGATTATAAATCAGTTCTTAATCTTTCTGCGAGCAATAACAACTACGCCAGCTGCTGCCATAAGAACTAACATAAGCATAGCAACATTTGTGCTGTCGCCTGTTGCAACCTTACCGGTTGTAGTTGAGCTGCTGCCACCGTTGTTTGTAGTAGTGCTGTTGCCGCCGTTTGTCGGCTTGCTTGTCGGAGCAGAAGTTGGCTTCTCAGTACCTGTCTCAGTCTCAGTCTCTGTTTCAGTTTCTGTTTCTGTTTCTGTTTCTGTCTCTGTCTCTGTTTCTGTTTCAGTCTCTGTCTCAGTCTCAGTCTCTGTTTCTGTTTCAGTCTCTGTCTCTGTCTCAGTCTCAGTCTCAGTCTCAGTCTCAGTCTCAGTCTCTGTCTCTGTTTCTGTCTCAGTCTCTGTCTCTGTTTCAGTTTCAGTCTCTGTCTCTGTCTCTGTCTCTGTTTCTGTCTCAGTCTCTGTCTCTGTTTCTGTTTCTGTTTCTGTTTCTGTTTCTGTCTCTGTTTCTGTCTCTGTCTCTGTCTCAGTCTCTGTCTCTGTTTCTGTCTCAGTCTCTGTTTCTGTCTCAGTCTCAGGACCTACTACATCTGCGCCCCACTCGCCTGTTACTTCGTTGTACCAGATTGTTACTGTTGAACCGTCTTCCTCAACGAATACTGTCGGGTTATCACCCATACCATCAGGAATCCATGTTGCGCCGTCTACTGTAATCTTGTACTCATAGCCGTTGATGCTCTCTTGAGCTACATCTGTATAAACCTTCTCATAACGGCCTGTTTCCTCGTTATAAGTCATAAGGTTGTTATCGTCTGTCGGATTCCAGCCATCGCCACCGCAGAGGTCTGCGTTACCTGCAACTCTGTAAACATGATCTGTGATTACGAATGCAGAATCACTGTACCAGTTAACCTCGCCTGTTTCAGCGTTGAAGGTTACCTTAACATCATCCTGTGCACTGATTGAACCTGTAACATTGTCATTAGGATATGATACATCCCATGTGCCGTTTGTTACCTTGAACTGGAATGAGAACGGAGATGCCTCAGAAGCGCCTGCGCCTACCTGTGAGAATGTGATCTCATAAAGACCTGTTTCCTCATTGAGAGTCATCTTGTTTGCCTCTGCTGCTGCATCCCACATAATGCCGTTACAAAGCTCCGGAACACCTGCTACATACCAGTCTGTACCAACCGGTGCTGTCTCAGTTTCTGTCTCGGTCTCTGTTTCAGTCTCAGTCTCTGTTTCAGTTTCTGTTTCAGTCTCAGTCTCAGTTTCTGTCTCAGTCTCTGTTACAGGATCTGTAACAGGCTCTGAGCTGTTAACCTTGATTACAACATTGATAGTTGCTGCAGGGCGAAGATCGCCTTCGCTCATATCATAGAGTTCGTCGATTGAGGTGAGTACCTCTGCCTCGCCGTCTGCAATAGCGTCGAATGTGAGTGTAAGAAGAACCTTTGATTCTGAGAAATCGTTGCCTTCTTCAACATTCATATTGCTTGCCATGAATGTGTTCTCAAGTCCTGTCGGAGCGAAGTTTTTGAGTGTGCTGCCTACTGTGAGGTTCGGCAGAAGTGCTGAAGTCTTTGCACTTAAAGTCTCATCTGAAACCTTAAGCATCGGACCGTAAACTACGCTCATCTGTACGCCCTCGTTAAGAGCGTCGTGCTGCATATAAAGTGTGTACTCTACTGTATCGCCGGTCTTAACACTGATTTTCTGTGTATCAGTAAGTGTTCCGTCCGGATTAACAGCAGTTGCAGACAAGCAGCACATTGATACAACAAGCATCAATGACAGTACAAGAGCAAGAACTTTGCTGTGTTTTTTGAACATTTTAGAAATCCTCCTCGTTAAATGAAAAAAATTGTTCGTCGGAACACATTAACAGACTTTTAAATATGTTCCAAGACTGCAGAAAAATTATACATCAGCGTAACTTTTTTTTCAATAGATTTTAGAATAATCGTAAATATTTGTTACTAATAGATAGGTCAATTATAAGCATTTTAGTATTAATGCACATAAAATTCGTTACAGTGTTGTAACAACAATCCCGTTTATTAGTTAATTTTTTGTAATATCTTCATCAATACTGCTATCTTTCTTTTTCTTCTGCACATAAGCGGCAATAATTATTGCCGCAGCGCCGCAGATAAGTGCGCCGCCCGCTATAAACCACAAAGCCGGAAAAGAAGTGCCTGCGCTTGCTTCGTTTTCATATGCGCTGACAAGTGACTGCTCGACTTCATCAAGGCTTTTCGGCTTGACAATGCTGTCTGCCGGCGGCTCGCCCTTTTTGATTGAAACCGCAGTATTGTAGTCGGTCACTTTTTCTGTCTCCATATTATAAAGCTCTCTGATTGAATATGTGATATTCGTTGAGCTTTTTTGACTGTCAAGTATTTTAAATGCGGCGCAGATAACGGTTTTGTTTGTTTTTAAATCGTATCCGTCTGTAACATCAATGGCGTTAAAGCGGATTTCGCCGTCAAGCTGCGAATTGAATATCGCATTTTGAAAAACAGGCAGGCTGATTTTATCGGCATCAACGCTCAGAACCTCAGGGTCGTAATAAAGCGAAACATCAATGCCCGAGTAATTCTCATCAGCGTCGGCAATATCGAGCGTATAGGTAAACACATCGCCGACAGACAGCTCAACATCATTCACGGTGCATTTTTTGTCCTCAGCCGCGCTTGCGGTTTGCTGAAGCATAACATAGCATACAACAGCGGCACAGGACAGCATAACCGAAAAACAGGTTTTTGAAGCAGACTTAATTTTCAAGACAGACTCCTCCGAATTTCGAATAGGTATTTTTTATAATTATAGATTAATATCTTTCAAAATTCAATTAAGAGTTTGTTAATTTTGACTGTATCACGCAGTCTGACATATCGTCGGCGATGCCCTCAGACGCAATAAGCTCATTATTATTTGTATATAAAATCACATCAACGCCGCTGTGCTTGCTCAGATACTCGCTCACAATCTCCTGTCCGCCGACGAAAAAGGCTGTTGACAGTGCGTCGGCAAGTGCTCCGTCAGCGCAGATAACCGTCACCGACTTAAACTCACTGTCGGCAGGTCTGCCCGTTTTGGGGTCGATAATATGGTGGTATTGTTCGCCGTTTTCCTCAAAATAGCGTTCATATCCGCCCGAGGTTACAAGGGCGCACTCCCCGACCCTGACTTTGCACAGGCTCTTGCCGCCGTCGGGATTTTTCAGCGCGACAGTCCACTTTGTGCCGTCGGGTTTAAGCCCCACCGTCTGGACATTTCCGCCGATAGACAAAAGAGCCGAGCTTACTCCCTTGTCCTTTAATAAGTCACGGCAGCGTTTGCCGGCGTAGCCCTTGCCTATTCCGCCGAGGTCAAGCTGTGCGCCCTGTGGCGCACAAACCTGCAAGCCGTCAATGCTGACTCTTGAAAAGTCAGTATATTTCAGGGCATTTTCTATTTCAGTGCTGTCGGGCACACGGTAATTATCTGTTGTAAAGCCCCACAGCCGCACTACGGGATAAACAGTCGGGTCAAAGCAGCCGTGAGTGTCGGTATATACCTGCCGAGCCGTTTCAAGCGCCAGTGCGGTGTCCTCGCTTACCGCAACCGCTTTGCCGCCCGAGGAATTTATTTTTGAAATATCGCTCTCCTCCCTTGTGACCGAGAAAAGCGACTCCAGTCGGTTAAGCTCCTTACTGACAAGCGCCGTTTCGTCGCCGCCGTAAAATGTCAGCTCCACCACCGTATTCATAGCGTAAAGCTGTGACTTTGTTTCGCCGCCTTTACACGATGCGAACAACAACGATATAAATATTGACAGCATTATAATGCCCGATTTTAAAATTTTGTGCTTCATAGGTTCACCTCACCCATATAATCTCACATTTGCGCTGATTTGTCCATTGTAAATATTTTGTCGCAGCTGTTGCAAAATTGTCTGATTTGGTTTAAACTGTTCTATACATA
This sequence comes from Acutalibacteraceae bacterium, assembly GCA_051880615.1. Lineage (GTDB taxonomy): Bacteria > Bacillota > Clostridia > Oscillospirales > Acutalibacteraceae > UBA7067. The sequence continues at coordinate 177,989 of JBJEOH010000061.1, read as the reverse complement.
ATAATAAAGGACTTGATTTTATGAAAACCTGCGACTACTGCGCAAAGGAAATTGACTACCACCACCAGTACTGCTGTGACGAATGTGAAAAGGAGGCGCAGTATTTTTACGCGAAACAAAAGCGTTCCGAGCGCCCTGTTTCCATTATTAATATGATAGCGTTTATCGGCGTAATCATCGGCGGCTTTTGTGCCGCGCTTTACAATCCTCAGCAGGGCAGCCTGCTGTGCGCCGCTATGCTTATTCTGCTCGGCATTGCCTACCTGATTTTCCCGTTCGCACCCGACAACATAATAAAAAAGTATAAGATTCAAAAGTCAATCAAGATTATCCGCATAATCGCACTTGGCTTTCTTGCGTTGGCGGCGGTTTTGCTTGCACTTGCGGTGTTTGTTTTTTAAGAGTGAAGAGTGAAGTTCGTAGGGAACGGTCTTGACCGTTCCGGGATAGATGCAGTTACTGCGATGTTAAACAAAATCAGCATAGAATATACCACTGTGCAGTTCGAGCCGGAACAGGCAAGCCGGTTCCCTACAACCCCGTTTTTACTCTCTACTCTCAAAAAGCAGCACAGCTGCGACTACTAAGTATTAAATCTTAAAATCACTTTCAGCTTTCTATGAATATTTTTCCTCCCGATGGCGATAATACAGTTAAGCCAAAAATTTATATTTAATTCGGGAGGAATTTTTATGCTCGACAAACTTTGCCTTATCCTGCTGATAATCGGCGGACTCAACTGGGGTGCAATCGGAATTTTCCAATTTGACATTGTCGCGTGGATATGCGGCGGTCAAAGCGGAATAATAAGCCGAATAATCTACACAATAGTTGCGCTGTCTGCAATCTGGTGCATCTCACTTCTTTTCCGCGACACCGAAGCCTCGAACAGCGGAGTTACCCACAGCAGAGTGCAGTAAATAAAAAAGCAGAGCCTATGCCCTGCCTTAACTGAAATCTGTTGACAAATTTGCAAAAATAATCTATAATTTGATTACAGGGAAACCGTTAAAGCGGTTAGCCTATTTTGGGTTATTTAAATTTTAACCGTCCAATGGCAGTTGGGCGGTTATTTTTTTATAGCGATAACAATAATCGTTACTAATAATGTAAAACAGATTATATATTCCACTGTATCACCCCCATTCATTGGGAGTGCTAACCGCCTGAACTATCCCTGTAATCGACAATATTATACAGGGATTTTGCACTTAGGTCAAGAAAACAATAACTTAAAAAGTGCGGCTCGTATGAACCGCACTCTTTTTATACTTAAAATTAAATTTAATTACATGAGCTTTACAAGACGGTCGTTGACAGCCTCAAGGAACTCCTGAGTGTTGACCTTTCTCTTGTTCTCAAGCTTTGAAAGCAGGTAAAGGTCGCCTGTCATATCGCCCTCTTCGATTGTCTGAATAGTAGCCTTTTCAAGCTTATCGGCAAAGTCGCACAGCTCGGGTGTGTTGTCAAGCTCGCCTCTCTTGCGCAGTGCGCCTGTCCAGGCAAAGAGCGTTGCAACGCTGTTTGTTGAGGTTTCCTCACCCTTTAAGTGCTTGTAGTAGTGTCTTTGCACAGTGCCGTGAGCCGCCTCGTACTCATAAACTCCGTCGGGAGACACAAGCACGCTTGTCATCATTGCAAGTGAGCCGAACGCTGTTGCAACCATATCTGACATAACATCGCCGTCATAGTTCTTGCAAGCCCAGATATAGCCGCCCTCGGAGCGGACAACTCTTGCAACTGCGTCGTCAATGAGAGTGTAGAAATACTCAATGCCTGCCTCTTCAAACTTCTCCTTGTACTCGCTTTCAAAAATCTCGTTGAAGATATCCTTGAAGCGGTGGTCGTACTTCTTGCTGATTGTGTCCTTTGTTGCGAACCATACGGTCTGCTTTGTGTCGAGCGCATAGTTGAAGCAGGAACGCGCAAAGCTTGCGATTGAACGGTCGATATTGTGCAGACCCTGAATAATTCCGTCTGTGTCAAAGTCGTGGATAAGGGTTCTTTCCTCTGTGCCGTCAGGCTTTGTAACGCAAAGCTCAGCCTTACAGCCGCCCTTGACTACCATCTCGGTGTTCTTGTAAACATCGCCGTAAGCGTGACGGGCAATACAAATCGGCTTTGTCCAGGTCGGAATGAACGGAGTAATTCCCTTTACGAGAATAGGAGTTCTGAAAACAGTACCGTCAAGAATTGCACGGATTGTGCCGTTCGGCGACTTCCACATCTCCTTAAGGTTATACTCGGTCATTCTCTCGGCGTTCGGTGTAATTGTAGCACACTTAACGGCAACGCCGTATTTCTTTGTAGCCTCTGCGCTGTCAAAGGTAACCTGGTCGTTTGTTTCGTTTCTGTGCTCAAGTCCGAGGTCATAATACTCGGTTTTGAGGTCTACATACGGGCAAATCAGAATGTCCTTAATCATCTGCCAGATGATTCTTGTCATTTCGTCGCCGTCCATCTCAACGAGGGGTGTTTTCATTTGAATTTTATCTGCCATTGGAATCACACTCCATTTTTAAATAATAAATAATAGTGAATAAAGATTTAAGAGTGAAGAGTTAAGAGTTGAGAGTGAAGTTGTGGTGAGAGCCGCAAGCGGCTCTTTGATTTAAGAAAAAGGTCGGATAGTATCCTTGCCTCCCTTTCAAGGGAGGGGGACCGCTTGCGGTGGAAGGATGCCTATCACCCTTCAGTCAGCTTCGCTGACAGCTCCCTCATCAGAGGGAGCCAAGACCTCGTTACAACACTCATCAGAGCAACCCGGAACGGTCAAGAGCGTTCCCTACGACCTCACAAACTCGTTGCGAAAATCATCTTCACTCTTCACTCTCCACTCTCCACTCTTGAAATAACTCTCAATCAAGAATTAGCCTTAGTATAGTTCAAAAGGCCGCCCTCAAGGATAATCTCCTTGGTTCTGTCGGTAAGCTCGCACTTAGCGATAATCTGCTTGCCTGTGGTCTTGTTTGTAATAACAATATCCTTGCCTGCCTTTACAGCCTCTTTTACATCAGGCATTGAAAGAACATCACCCTGTGAAATCTCGTCATAATCAGCCTCGTTTTCAAAGGTGAGTGGCAGAATACCTGCGTTGATGAGGTTTGAACGGTGGATTCTTGCAAAGCTCTTTACAAGCACAGCCTTAACGCCGAGATACAGCGGTGCAAGTGCGGCGTGCTCTCTTGAAGAGCCTTGTCCGTAGTTTGAGCCGCCGACAATAACGCTCTTTCCAAGCTCCTTGGCTCTTGCAGGGAAGTCCTTGTCGCAAACCGTGAAGCAGTGGTTTGAAATAGCCGGAATATTTGAACGAAGCGGAAGAATCTTTGCGCCTGCCGGCATAATGTGGTCGGTTGTGATGTTGTCGCCAACCTTTAATGCGCAAGGTGCTTCAATGCTGTCTTCAAGCGGTGAAGTAGTCGGGAAAGGCTTGATGTTCGGTCCTCTTAATACCTCAACGCTGTCCATTTCCTCAACAGGAGCAGGAGCAGCTACCATATTGTCGTTTATGAGGAACTCCTCGGGCATTACGATTTCAGGCTGCTCGCCGAGAGTTGTCGGGTCGCAGAACACGCCTGCAAGAGCAGAAGCCGCAGCAGTTTCAGGCGATACAAGATAAATCTGTCCGTCTGCTGTGCCTGAACGGCCCTCGAAGTTTCTGTTGAAGGTACGCAGTGAAATACCCTTTGAGTTCGGAGACTGACCCATACCGATACACGGTCCGCACGCACATTCAAGAATTCTTGCGCCTGCGGCAATCAAATCTCCCAGTGCGCCGTTGAGTGCGAGCATATTGTAAACCTGCTTTGAACCCGGAGCTATAGCAAGGCTCACATTCTCAGCAACAGTCTTGCCCTTGAGAATTGAGGCTACAATCATCAAATCTCTGTATGATGAGTTTGTGCAGGAGCCGATACATACCTGATCAACTGTCTGACCTGCAAGCTCTGAAATACTCTTTATGTTATCGGGGCTGTGAGGACAAGCCGCCATCGGAACGAGTGCCGACAAATCAATGTCGATAACCTCGTCATATACAGCGTCGTCATCGGGCTTCTGCTCGCTCCAGTCCTCTTCTCTGCCCTGTGCCTTTAAGAAAGCCTTTGTGATTTCGTCTGACGGGAAGATTGAGGTTGTTGCGCCAAGCTCAGCACCCATATTTGTGATAGTTGCACGCTCGGGAACGCTGAGGGTTTTAACGCCTTCTCCGCCGTACTCTATAATCTTGCCTACGCCGCCCTTAACGGACATAATCTTAAGCACCTCAAGGATAATATCCTTTGCGGATACCCACGGACGGAGCTTGCCTGTGAGGTTGATTCTTACCATCTTCGGCATTGAGATATAGTACGCACCGCCGCCCATAGCTACGGCAACATCAAGTCCGCCTGCACCCATAGCGAGCATACCGATACCGCCGCCTGTCGGAGTGTGGCTGTCAGAGCCGATCAAGGTCTTGCCGGGCTTGCCGAAACGCTCAAGGTGAACCTGGTGGCAAATGCCGTTGCCGGGACGAGAAAACCAGATACCGTGCTTTTTGGCTACAGACTGAATAAATCTGTGGTCGTCTGCATTTTCAAAGCCTGTCTGAAGTGTGTTGTGGTCAATATAAGCAACGCTCTTTTCTGTCTTTACTCTCGGAACGCCCATAGCCTCAAATTCAAGATAAGCCATAGTGCCTGTTGCGTCCTGAGTAAGTGTCTGGTCAATCTTTAATCCAACATCTGTTCCGACTGTCATATCGCCGCTGAGCAGATGAGCTTTAATAATTTTTTGTGCCAAAGTCAAGCCCAAAAAAATCTCCTCCTTAAAGTACTGTATTTTGCTTCTATTATAGCCTATAGCCGTTTAAAAGTCAACGCTATGCAATATTTAATTGTTGTTTTTTCAAAATATTGTAAATTGTCGGGAATAATTTAATTATTAGGATAAATTATTGCAGGATTTTAACAGCGTTATTGCATTTTTAGTAAACCTCTGACTCTTAGTGTTATAGCAATGCCCAAAATATAAAAGAACCCTCCTTATATAAGAGGGTAAATCACTGCTATTACTTGACATATAATCACAGGTGTGGTAATATAATGGTGTAAAGGAACGGTTTTAGCTGTTCCGCAAACAAATTGATTATTTTTTTAACAACCGCCTTGTATCGCGACTACAGGGCGGTTATTTCTTTATATTCCTAATGACTTCACAAAAAGCCACAAATACTACAGCCAAAGCAAGTAAGTAACCAATATCAGTCATTTGAACAAAACACCCCCTTTCGTTGGGGTGCTGAAACAGCCGCCACCGTTCCTTTACTGATTGATTATAACATAGAAGAATGCCTGAAAACAAGCCTTTTACAACGAAAAAACCGCCCAACTATAGGCAAGCCAAGTTGGGCGATTAACTGATTTTATTTATTTTTTATTGTTGCTTACAGTCATAAGTAAATCAAGCACCTTGAGGTAAATCCACACTACGGTGAAGGCAAGACCGAATGCCGCCGACCACTCGTACTTTTTCGGAAGATTGTTTGTAACGGTGTACTCAATCGTATCAAAGTCAATAAGTAAGAACAGGGTTGCAATTATAATGCCGATAAGCTCAAACACTATTGCAATAACAGGGTTTGCAGCTATCGGAGCAAGCATTTCATTCACGCCCGGAATAAGCATACCGATGAATACAAGCAGTGATGAGGCAACCATCGTCACAAGCGCAACAAGCATAACGGCTCTGAACTTCTTTGTCACCCTTATCATTCTTGTGGCATACATAACAGCCATAATCGCAACAAGCAGAATTGTAATGCCCAATGCCAACCATGCGATATGATCCATATCGTAAACAGTAAGGCAGGTCATAATAATCCACGCAAGCAGGTAGCCCTGCGACAGCGAATATATCGTGCCGGTTACGGGAATTGTACCTCTTGCAAAGGTTGCAACGATAGGCATAGCGATAACAAGCACAAGCGCGGCAATAACAACGCCAAGCTCGGCTATTGTGCAGGTGAACACTGCGCCGTCCGTAACATCAACGCTTAATTGCTCCATACCCGCAAACAGTGTTGTTCTGAGAAGATGATACATCGCAATACCTGCAACAGTAACAAGCAGGAAGTACAGCGTTTTAATCGTTATTCCGCTGTATTTAGCAGTTTCGCCGCCTACAGCGTTATCCTTCACGGCACGCAGCTTCTGCATAACAGGGTTCGGAGCAAATATAATCGAACCGTCATTCTGCTTTTTCTGCTGAGGAGTCTGCTGAAGATTTCCGTTTAATTCTCTCATAACTAAATCCCTCTTTTCGTATTTGATACAAATATACTATCACCGAAGGAAAACATAGTCAATCATCTGCACAAATCTGTAAGAATTTTGTTGTGATTTTTTAACAGTCATTACAAGTACTCACTTAAACTCGTCAAGCGCCTCAATTTCGGCTATGTTATACGACGGCTTTCGCCGCACTTCGGCTGCCGATGTGCCGTTATCGTATCTGCCGTTGTCGTAGCGTCCGCTAAGCACCTTATCGGCGTTGCTCTTGTTTACCGCCCAATCAAGCGAGCATTGCCACTTTCCGTTTCTGCCTGACAGAAAGTCTGATCGGTCAATCCGACTGAACAGCTCCTTAAAGTCAATTCCGTTTTGTTGTGCTGTTATGATATTTTCTCTTGCAGCCGGCGTAAGGGTGCAGTCAAGCCGAGGGCATATCTGCTCAAACAGGCGCACTGCGTCCTCAGGAGCTGAATCGTCGCCGGCTGCTGCTTTGCTTTCCTTTCCTTTACTCTCCTTTACTTTACTTTGCTTTCCTTTACTTTCCTTTCCTTTCCTTTGTTCCGTTGTGTCATCATTTTCTGCGTTTGTGTCAACATTTTTTGCATTTGTGTTGACATTTTCGCCGTTTATGTTTACATTTTTCGGAAGCTCTTCCTCTGACAGCAAAAGATAACGGCTTTCGGCGTAGTTTTCTCTGCGGCGTGATGCAGCTGCAAAATAGATTTCCTGTATGCTTTTTGATGTAAGAATATGATAACGGCTGAACATTTCGCCGTCAAAAATACCTCGTTTTACGGCGGCGTCGACAACCTTGCACACAAGCTCGTTAGTCTGCCCGATTTTGTGCGAAAAGAGAATCATATTCTCGGGCTGCCACTCGCAGTAATATCCTCGTTCGCCGTAGATTTTCTGTAACAGCTTTACTAAAACGGCAAAGCCGTTCAAGCCGAACTCCGCCTCGATAAGCGCGTATTTGTCGTCCATAACAACATCAAACGGAAAATATTCAAGACCGTCTCTTCTTTTAGCCAAAATTCCACTTCCTTGGTAGTGTTTAGTGTTTAGTGTAGGTTGTTGCCGCAAGCGGCTCTTTGAATGAAGTAATACTCGTAACGAGTCTGTGAGTTCGTAGGGAACTGGCTTGCCTGTTCCGGCTCGCTCTGCCGGATGTTTTACTCTATCCCGTTTTTGTTTAAAATCGTAGTAACTGCGCCTATCCCAGAACGGTCAAGACCGTTCCCTACAACCTCGTTTCAGGTAACAGAAGTTGCCTTACATATTTTAATTTAAGAGCCGCAAGGCGACAACCAATTCTCTTCTCTTTTCTCTCTTCTCTCTTCTCTTTTCTCTCTTCTCTCTTCTCTTTTCTCTCTTCTCTCTTCTCTTTTCTCTCTTCACTCTTCACTCTCCACTCTCCACTCTCCACTCTCCACTCTCCACTCTCCACTCTTCACTCTTCATCGTCGCACAGCGACATAAACGCCGCCATTCCGCCTCGTTTGCCGCCTGTTGCTCTGTGCGACCACAAAAGCTCGCTATTACAGCGTGTGCAGACATCGCTGAGCGTTATATTTTCCTGCGGCACTCCTGCGTGAACAAGAACCTGCCTGTTCGTTTCGAGCAAATCAATCATATACTTACCGTTTTCCTTCGGAAAGATAAATCGTTCACGCTCTAAATCGGTGAGAGCCTTGAAGTGCTTGCAGCAGTCCTCGTCAACCTCGTAGCAGCACTTTGAAATTGCCGGACCTATGGCGCATTTTATGTCCTTCGGGTCACAGCCGTAATTATCGTGCATTGTCTTTATAACCTCGCCGCCTATTCTGCCGACAGTTCCTCTCCAGCCTGCGTGTGCAAGTGCGATAACCTGCTTTTTGGTATCGACAAAGAAAAGCGGCGTACAGTCGGCGTAATATGTAACGAGCGTAACGCCCGGCTCATTCGTCACAAGTGCGTCAACGCTCTGCATATCTCTCGGCTTGTAAATACCCACGCCGCAGTTTTCTTTCGTCACACAGCGCACAAAGGTGTGGTGGTCCTGCGCCGAGGCGACAAGGCTGTCATACTCAAAGCCTGCGCTTTTGCATATGCGGCGGTAGTTCTCGTGTACACATTCGTCGCTGTCACCCCTGCCGAAGCTTAAATTCATCGACTCAAACTCACCCTTGCTTACTCCGCCGAGCCTTGTCGAAAAGGCGTGATTGATAAACGGTATCTCCTCAAGGGATTTATATGTCAGGTAAGCCGCACCGTCGGCGTTGTTAAGATTCATAACCGAGCTTTCAAATTTCAAAAGTATCACTCCTAATATTGTGCGGTGCAAGCACCGCAGAGTTGAGAGTGAAGATTAGAGAGTGAATTTTTAATTCAAGGAGCAGCGCAGCAGCGACAACCAGCTCTTCACTCTCCACTCTTCACTCTTCATATAATTTTCTCTTTTCGCTTTACATTATAAAATGAAAGATGATATAATACAAGCGGAGATTTTATGTTAAGGACTGATTCGATGTTTAAAAAGCTTTTCGGAAACAGCATTGCGCCCGACTGCTCGTACTGCGACAACTGCATTGACGGCGGCAACAGTGTGCTGATTTGCTCAAAAAAGAGGGAAATCATTGACGGCAGGTGCAAGGGCTTTAAGTATAACCCTCTTTTGCGTGTGCCAAAGGCTTCTCCGCTTCTGCCAAAGTTCGACCCAAAGGATTTTGAGCTTTAATTAAGATTTAGATAAACCGAACGGGCTTTCAGCGTGCTGATTGCCCGTTTTATTGTTTTTGAAATGTTCGACTCGCTCACACCGAACTGCCCCGCAAGCTCGCGCATTGTTTTTCCGTCAAAGTAGTAGCCTGCAAGATAGCGTTTCTGCTTGTCGGTAAGCTCACACTCAAACGCCTTATTTAAAAAGCTTTTCATTATACCGATTTTGTCGCGGTTATCGCCTTGCTCGTTGTAGCGGCGCACACTTGCGATATTCAGCATAAAATCGTCAAGCGTCAATTTTTTCGGCATATTTACACCCTCCTCTGCTGCTTAAAACCTGTGCCGTATGCACGCAGTCGAGATACATTGAGTACAAAACCGCAATTCTGTGCTTCAATGCAAGCACTCCGTTTTCATCTCTGCGGCTGCGTGATTTAAGCTCGGCATTCAGCGCCGTGATTTTTTCCTGAAGCTTTTGCGATTCAAGATAATACTCGTTTGCCCATTCGATATAGTTCATTATCATTCCTCCGATTCACCGCGGCATTTTTGCGAATAAGCCGCCGTCTTGCTTAATAATAAGAGCATATGAATTATCCGAACATATGTTCTAATATTATTATAGATGTGAATTATTTTCATTTCAAGAGTTATAATGAACTTTTTTGGTTGATTTTCGGGCGATGTTCGGTTTTTGACACAGCGCAGCTGCGACAACCACAATTATTCAATATTCATCATTCATTAAAAAAAGGGCTGCCGAAAGGCAACCCTTTTTATCAGCTTCCCTGCACCGAGCTTTCAAACACAAACAGTGCGAGGTTCTTGCGCTGGATGTACCAGTCCTTGAGAACAACTATCGACTGTCCGTCGTCTGTCCAGCCGTACTCGAACAGCTCGTCCTCGGGAACGCGGTACTCCTCAAAATCATAGCTTAAATATGTCAGCGAGTTTGCAACAAGCGTTGTTATCTCGTCCTTTTTAAGGTTCGTTGTAATCATCGGGCCTATCTTTGAAACGATTTGCACAATCTGCCCGATGTCAGCCTGCTTAAACTCTCCCAGCAGAGTTTCAAGCAGCTTTCTCTGCCTTGAGGTTCTCTCAAAATCGTTGCCCGGGATAACAACCTCGGGGTGATCTTCCTCCTCATAGCCTCTGTTACGCGCATACCACAGTGCCTGTCTGCCGTTTAGGTGGGTTACTCCGGCTATTTCGGGAAGCTCGTTTCTCTCTTCTGTCTGATTGTTAATATAGCTCTGCCAGTTGATGTAGGCAATCTCCTCAGAGGTAAGCTCTATGTCAACACCGCCGAGAATGTCGATAATTTCCTTGAACGCGCTGAAGTCAACAACAGCATAGCGGTCAATATTTATGCCGAAGTTTGTTTCAATGGTCTGAATGGAAAGCGCCGGTCCGCCGTAGGTGTAGGCGGCGTTGAGCTTATCCTGACCGTAGCCGGGGATATTGACATACAAATCCCTCAGAAACGATGTCATCTTGAGCTTTTTGTGGCGGTTGTCGATACTGAGCATTATCATTGTATCGCTTCTGCCGTGATCCTCACCCGCCTTGCGGTGATCCTCACCGAAAAGCATAATATTGAGTATCTGTGGGTCGTTGAGCAGTTCATCGCTTGCAAGGTTTGTATTCATTGTGTCGCTCGTCGGCAAGCCGCTGTCGGTTTTATTGTTGGTGTCCTCAATGTACTTGTAGTTCACCGAGGCTAATGTGTTATAAACATACACAAGACCAACGCCAACTACCGCCGCGACAAGACAGCCGACAAGGGCGAATGCCTTTTTAACGCCAAACGCTTTTTTTACGCCTTTTACGGCTGTTTTTTCTTTGCTCTTCTTCATCGTCTGATATCCCCTTTGTTGCACCGCAATGCGGTACTAATGAATAATATATTGTTTAACAGACTAAGGCTTTTGAGAGTTTAGAGTAATGCATAATGCATAATACATAATGCATAATTGTGGTGAGAGCCGCAAGCGGCTCTTTGATTTAAGAAAAAGGTCGGATAGTATCCTTCAAAGGGAGCCTATGCTCGTTGCTACTCTTCACTCTTCACTCTCCACTCTTTTTCATGATTATACATTACTGTAAAAAAATTGTCAAAAATTACAATCTCCACTCAAACACCGTCTTGAACGGTGTATTGAGGTCGGTTGCAAAAACTCTGTGTATATCCGAAATCGACTTCACAGGCTCGTCCTCGTGTATGATTGTGCCGAGTCTGCGGCGTATTCTCTGGCTTTTCATAAGCTGAGCAGCCTCTAAAAATTCTGCTCTGCCGCTGCGGCTGCTGCCGACAAGCGTAAGACCCTTTTCGAGGATATTTCTTGTGTCTATCGACACATAGTTCTCGCTCACGCCTAAAAGTCCGATAGTCCCCTGCGGTCTTATGTGTGCAATAATATCTCTTATTGCGTCATAGCAGCCCTCGCCGCCTGCACACTCAAAGGCGTGGTCAACCTTAAGCTCGGGCGGAACTGTGTATGTTAAGTATGTTTCGGATACGAATGAAAAGCGCGAGAGCTTGCGCGCGTTTTTGCCGACAACAACAATCCTGCTTTTGGGCATCTTCGCCTTAAGCGCGCAGGCTATCATAAACGCCATACTGCCGTCACCCCATATACCAATGGTGTCGCGGTACTGATGCGCGGTCATATCAAAGCGCTTTACTGCGTGCAGAGCCACGCTGAACAGCTCGCACATAGTCGCTGTCTGGCACGGAATGTCAGGCACTGCGACAAGCTGATTAGGCTGCATAGCCACAAACTCACACATAAAGCCGTCGTAGCCGCTTGACAAAAAGTGCGAGCCTTCGCTGTAATTTTCAAAAATCCCCTCGCGCTCAGGCCCCGGTACATTCGGAATAAGCACAACGCGGTCACCCTGCTTGAAGGTGCCGCTTTTGTCCGACAACACCTCGCCGCAGCACTCGTGAATAAGCGCCATAGGCAGCTTTTTCGACAGTGTTTTCAAATCTCGGTTGCCGAGGTAATAGCGCTGGTCCGCCTGGCAAATCGACATATATTTCGGTCTTACAAGCACATTGCCGTCAATATTTGTATCCTCATATTTAACCGATATAAACTGAGGATTTACAAGCTGATATATATAATTAATCACTTTCTTTTTCTCCTCCCACAAGCACCTGAGCTATTTTATAGTCGGATACCGTGGTGATTTTCATATTGGAGATTTCGCCGTCAACAAGCTTTACGGGTGCGCCTCTCATAACGCAGATTTTGCAGGCGTCGGTGAGTATAGCCTTTTCGCTCGGCTTAAGCTTTGCATAAAGCTCCTTTAAAAGCTTGATGTTGAAGCTCTGCGGCGTCTGCCCCTGATACATAATTTTGCGGTCGGGAATTTCGGATATATCAACTCCGTCGTGCGATTTCACAATGGTGTCGGTTGCGGGAACAACGGTGTCACACGCGCCGAAGTTTATTGCGGCGTTAATGTTGTCCTCAAGAATCCTGAGCGTGACAAAGGGTCTTACCGCGTCGTGGGTTACGATAATATCGTCGTCCTCAATTTTGCCGAAATCCTTTTCAATCTCATCAATAATGTTAAAAATCGTGTCGTTGCGGCTTCCGCCGCCCGGCGCAAGATGAACCTTTTCGCTGTCAAGGTCATACTTTTCAAGCAGGTCCGCCATATGCGACATCCAGCTCGGGTGTATTCCGAGATAGATTGCGTCAAAGCGGCTGCAGGTCAGCATTTTTTCAAGAGTGTGAATGATGATTGGCTTTTTGTCGAGCGGCAGAAACTGCTTCGGCATTGAGCTGATGTGCATTCTTGTGCCGCTGCCGCCTGCTAAAATTGCACCGTAAATCATTGTAATTTTACCTCCGATTTTTTAAGTTGGTTTTAGTAATGTATGAACTAATATTTAAGAGTGGAGAGTGAAGAGTGGAGATAAGAAGAACTCGTAACGGGTTCGTGAATTCGTAGGGAACGGTCTTGACCGTTCCGGGATAGATGTAGCAACTACGATTTTAAACAAAATCATAACAGGGTATAACATTCATCTATTCGAACCGTAACAGGCAAGCCAGTTCCCTACACTCGTTGCAGGTTTACATCTTAACTCTCAACTTTTTTTCTCCTGCGAAGCGCATAAAACGCGCCTGCCGAAATCAACAGTACAACAACCGCACCTGCTGCAAACTGCGCTGTGCCTGTTTTCACTGTGCCGCTTACGCTGTTTGATGTGCTCTGAGTTGCTGTTGCCGTTGCGCCCGACTGTGTGCTTGTTGCATTTGTCGGATTTTCGGTTGCTGTTGTCGGCTCTGTATCGCCTGTCGGGTCGGTAGCCTCGGTCGGCTCTGTCGGGTCGGTTTCAGGCTCGGTTGCGCTTGTCTTAACCATTCTCGGCGTTGTAACGCTGCTTAAGATAACATCCTCGCTCTGTGAAAAATACCTGATGAGCGCTTCGTCACAGGCTGAATATTCGCCTGTTTCCTCGCCGTTTGCAAGCTGAGGATAATACTCAGACACAGCGACAAAGTTGTTTGCAGCCACTGTGTAAAGCTTGTCGTTGTCAAGCGGCTGTTCGCCTACCTTAACAGAGATTACTCTGCTGCCGTATTCAAGGTCGAGGTTATACCGGGCGGTTATGCCGCCTGTCTGCAAATAGCTTCCGCTGTTCTCGGGCCAAGCGTCATACTCCCCTGATTCATAAGCATAAATGCTCTTTTTCTGAATGTCAATACTTGTTTCGAGTATCTCCTTAAGCTGACTGCCTGTAATCTGCTTTGTAACAATGTAATTTCCAAACGGGCTTACGCCGATTATGTCGCCGTAGGTAACCTCGCCCTGCTTTACCGACGCGCGGATACCGCCTGCGTTTTCAAAGGCTATGTCAGCTCCCGTTTCAAGCAGATAAGCGTCGGTTACGGCTCTGCCGAGGTTTGTTTCGTCAATTCTCAGATTTTCCCACACGCCGTCAAGCTCGGCAGGAGATGTGCCCACAACCTGATTTAAAATCACGCTCTGCTGAGCCTTTATATCGTCCAGCACAGACTTAACCTGTGCGTTCTCCTCCAGCGTGCCGGCGGTTGAATAATCAGCCTTGTCGGCATTAATTTTTATATCGGCAACCTCGCCGTCTGAATCAAGCGAGCAGTCGAGGTCGATTAAGCCGGCCTCATAGAGGTAACAGCCGTTTTCAACAACCAATGATTTTGAGCCGTCCGGGGTTGTAACCTCTGTGTTTATGTCGATATGCTCGTGACCTACAAGCCACAAATCAACACCGTCAACACTTGCGGCAAGCTGAGTTGGGTTGTAGGTGTGAGTAAGAGCAATTACAACATCACAGCCCATTTCCTCAAGCTCAGCTGACGCCTTGTTTGCGTATGCGACAGGGTCTGTAAAGGTCAGTCCCTCAACATTCGCCTGAGCCGTTTTACTGTAAATATCAGGGTCAATTACGCCGAAAACACCGACCTTAAGCTCCTGACCGTTCTTCTCGGCGGTTTCAAAATAGTATTGATTGTCAAAGAAACGCTCGCCGTTTTCGTCAACAACATTGCCTGTGAGCATTTCAACGGAAGCCATTTTCGCAAGCTCCTTGAGCCTGTCCTTGCCATAGTTCCAGTCGTGGTTGCCTGCCGTCATTGCGTCATAGCCGCACGCCTTTACAAGCTCGGCTATAGACTCACCCTTGACAAGCGTTGCAATCGACTGACCGTGGAACAAATCGCCCGAATCAAGCACCAATTCCATATCCGAAGCATCGGTGAAGCTGTCAATCAGGCTTTTAAGCTTCGGCATACCGATAATTCCGCTTTTTGCGTTCTCCTCAACTCTTGCGTGAATGTCGTTTGTGTGGACAATCTTAATGCAAAAGTCAGTTGTCGTACTCTCAGCTGCAAAGGCGCATACGGTTGTCGATACAGCCAACGCCGCACCGAGCAGGACTGATGTGATTTTTTTCATCGTTTTTCTCATAATGTTTCCTCCGAATATTTATCAGAGTGTAGAGTTAAGAGTGGAGATATGGTTGTCGCAGCTGCGCTGCTCTTTGAATTTTGAGAATTGACTAACCGCACATTCCTAATTCTCAACTCTTAACGCTCAACTTTTAACTCACAACTCTTAACTCTCCACTCTCCACTCTCCACTCTTCACTCTCCACTCTCCACTCTTCACTCTCCACTCTCCACTCTTCACTCTCCACTCTCCACTCTTCACTCTTCACTCTTCACTCTTCACTCTCCTCTGCGGCACTTCGTGCCGCACGGCTTGTCCAAGTCAAGAGAATATAAATCGTGGTGCGGAATCTGCTCGCTTTCGGGCGGCACGCTCATATAGTCGCCAAACGCCATTTTGAGGTATGTATCGTACCCAACGGGTATCGGCATCATAAGCCCCTCAAATTCCTTTAAGGTTGCGCTTGCAAAAATCTCCTTCGGGTATTCAAGCGACATATACTTTGGCCCTGCGCAAAGCTCGGTTATACAGTCACAGTCCTCAATTTTGTATTGCGACATTTTTCGCTCGGCAAGCCGCCAGATTTTTCTCCTGATTTTATCGCCTCGGAAAATCCCAAGCAGCACCCTGCTGCCGAGCGCAATCATTCCGCCGTGCTTTTCAGGCACAACCTGAGCCAAAAACAGAGCGTAAATCATCGCCCAAAGCTTCTGCATTTTTCTTTTAAAGCCTTTAGGACAGCCGTCAAGCGGAAAAACATCCATCACAAGACCGTGCGGAACATCAATGTCAACCTGATTCATCTTAACGCAGGTAGCAGAGGTGTCAACAATAGTAGTGAAAATATTGCCCGTAAAAACCTCGTCGTCTGTTTTAAGGCACAGGAATCGCGGATTTTTTGAATACTTCTTCCAAAGCTTCGGCAAGCGTTCATAGTCGCTCCTCGGCATAAAAACATCAATATCGTCGTCCCAAGGGATAAAGCCGCCGTTTCTGAGTGTGCCTATGCAGCAGCCGCCGCAGAAGTAAAAGAGCAGATTATGCTCGTCGCAGAACTCCTTGAAATATATAAGCGCGTCAAGCTCCTTGAGCTGCAAACGCCGTATTGTATCTCTGTCAAGCTTAACAGGCTGTATGTTGTTTTTGTTCCCCATAGTCAGCTTTCTCCCTTATTCTCTTCTCTCTCCACTCTTCACTCTCCACTCTGCGGAGCTATGCGCCGCTTAACTCTCTCGATTCCTCTTTTCGACTTTCGCCGTGCGTCAGGCGCCCAGAACGGCATTTTAATAAGTCCCCAAAGACTGCCTATGCCGTAGGACAGATGAAGGATCGGGAAAACAAAGGGCAAAAGCAGGAAGTGCGGATATTTTCTTTCTGAGAAAAACGCACCTGCCGTTATCAGCAAATCAAAAAGGCCATACACGCACAAAAGCACAATAAGCGGCAGTGCAAAGCCGAATAAAGCGGTTATAGCAAAAATTATGAGCGCTGAAACAAAGCACAGCGGCGCAAAATGAAAGATTGAAATGCACTTGGGGCTGATGCCGAGAGTCAGGGCTACCCACAAGCCGTTGCCGAACTTCTGCTTTATCATCTTCGGCAGGCTGCTGCGTATATACTGAAACGATTTTATACTCGGATCACAGCAGATTTTATACCCGGCCTGCCTTATACGGTAGTGCATCTCGTTGTCCTCGGTTCTGCCGAGCTGCTCGTTAAAGCCGCCAACCTTTTGAAAAACCTCCCTGCGGTAAGCGCCGTGAAACAGAGAATCCACATATCGCCGTTCATCGCTTTCACGCCTGTAGCTTGCAAAGGAGCTGCCGAACATCGACTCCTCCGCCGCAAGCAGAGTAAGCTGCCACGGCGTTTCGTTCTCTGCTTTAGTTGGTCTTGCACCGCCGCAGACATACTCGCCGCTTTCAATTACCGACGCATTGCGCGCCAGAAAATCGGCAGGGATTGTGCTGTGAGCGTCAAGGCGGATTATAATATCGCCCGTTGAGTGCGTTATCGCAGTGTTCCAAGCCGCCGCCTGCAACCTCTTGCGGCAGTTGACAACGATTACACTGTGATACTCACTGTTGTTTTCGGCAAAGCTTTCCATAATGCGGCGAGTGCTGTCGGTTGAGCGACTGTTGACAAGCACAAGCTGGGTCTTGTCCTTAGGAAAGCTCTGCGCCTTTATATCATCAAAGAGCCGCTCAAGCGCGCGCTCCTCGTTGTATGCAATTATACAAAGTGAAATAAGCATAGTGTTTCTCCGTTCTTCACTCTTCACTCTCCACTCTCCACTCTGCGGCATTGCCGCAAATCCACTTTGCGCTGTTCGCAAAGCTGACCATCATATACGGCACTGTGTAAAGAGCAGGCAAAACAAAAAATGTAAGTGCTATCCACGGCAGGAACGAAACAAGAAGTGACAGATACTTTTTCCTGTTGCCCCTCATCAGCTTAACCGAAATCCTTATGGCGTTTTTTGCCTGCTCACCCTGTCCGTCAGCCGTCACAAAAAGGTACTGCGCAAGGAAATATCTTGAATTAAGCACAACCGACAGCACAACGCCGAGCGTCATCATAAGAACGCCTAAAATCGTCGTCATCCACGAAAGCGAGCCGAGTATTCCCATTTTCTGCACAACGACACACGCAGCCGCAGGCAGGAACGACAGCACCGTCCACAAAAGACAGCGCACTGCAAGGCTCATATTAAAGCCGAGTGCGTCGGCGTATTTTCCCTTTTCAAAGAAGTAAAACAAGTCGCTGCACTGCGCCGTTTCACCGTTTGCGACAGCCGCCGACATTCTGAAAAAGCCCGACAAAAGCGGCAGTGAAAAAATAAACACAAGAAGTATTACCGCTGCAACCGATGCATAAGCGATTGTAAGCGTCATATCCTTGTCAGCCTTTTGCAGAAGCTCTGTCACCGACAGACCGTCCAGACCAAAGAAAATCATCACGGTTTCAATAGCGCTTGCAAGCGAAAGCGGCACGAATATAACAAGAAATGCTGCCGCCAAAGCCGCCCAGCTGCCCTGTAGGTATCCCCTTGTCTGCTTTTTGATAATTGAATTAGCCGTCATAAAATCACCATTTGGATAGAGTTTTGAGTTTTTAGGTTTGAGTGTGGAGTTTTTAGTTTTTAGTTTAGAGTTTTGAGTTGGGTGTCGCAGCTACGCTGCTCTTTGAATAAAGAAAAACTCGTAACAAGTCTGTGAGTTCGTAGGGAACGGTCTTGACCGTTCCGGGATAGTGGCAGATATTGCGATTTTAAACAAAATCATAATAGAGTATAACATTCATAAGAGCGAACCGGAACAGGCAAGCCTGTTCCCTACAACCTCGTTTCCACTCTCCACTCTCCACTCTTCACTCTAAATTAATCATATCATACATAGCCTGCAAACAAATCTGAGCGTGCAGGAAGAATTTTTCCTCATCGAGCGACTCGTCGCACTCGTGCATATTGCTGTAATCATCGGGGAAAACAGGCCCGAACGCAACGCCGTTGCCGCCAAGCTCGCGTGCATATGTGCCGCCGCCTGTTGAGAAAAGCTTCGGCTCCTCGCCCATTATCTCCCTGTATGAGCCTTTGAGCAGCTCAATCTGCGGCGAATCCTCGCTTAAATGCAGCGGCTTGTGGTGACAGATGACTTTCACGCTAAGTCCCTCTTTCTGAGTCGCCTTGCGTATTCTGTATAATATAGCCTCGCTGTCCATTGTAACGGGATAGCGAACATCTATCGTAGCCTTTGCGGAATTCTCGGTCACAGTTACGGTGCTTAAGCAAAGCGACAGTGAGCCTGACGCACTGTCACGCATCTTTATACCAAGCGAATTGCCGTTGGTTTCAACGCCGATTGCAGAGTCGATAAAGCCAATAAGCGAGCCGAGTCCTCTGTAACCGAAGTTTGAGGTCAAAAGGTCAATCAGCTGAGCCGCCGCGTTTACGCCGTTTTGCGGCTCACAGGCGTGAGAAGCCTTGCCCGTTGCAATTATCATCATACCGTCTATGGTGTATTTGAACTCAAAGTCAACATTAGTCTTTGCGTCTGCAAAGCGGTAGAGCTGATGCTCGTCGGACTCGGAGCAGTCGAGCAGAACATAAGCCTTGTCGGGAACGGCATTGACTGCATTTCCTGCGCGGAACTCATTCAGGAATGTTCCGTCGTTGTCGGGAGCAGAGATTTCAAGCTGCATTATTCCCTTTTCGCTTACGCAGATGCCATAGTCACAGTCGGGCGTAAAGCTCATATCGGGCATAGGCTGAGCCTTGAAATAAGCCTCCATGTCCTCCATTCCGACCTCTTCTCTTGTGCCGAAAATAGCTCTCAGTGTGTTTTTGCCGATTACACCCTCGTCCTTGAGTGCCTTCAAGCAGTACAGCGCAACAACCGCCGCACCCTTGTCGTCAGCAACACCTCTGCCGTAGAGTCTGCCGTCACGCCTTGAAAGAGCAAAAGCGTTGCTGCTCCAGCCTGAGCCTGCCGGAACTACATCAAGGTGAGTGAGCACACCGCACAGCTTACCGCCGCTGCCGTATTGAACATGACCTGCAATATCCTCAACGCTCTCGGTTTCAAGCCCCATTTCCTGCGCTCTTTTAAGCATAAATTCAAGCGCACGCTTTGCCTCGTCGGGCGATTGCGAGGAAACCGACTCAATCGCAACAAGCTCCTTTAAGTCGTTTAATATATCGTCTTTGTAGTTAAGTATTTTTTCGCCAAATGCCAAAATAATCATCTCCGTTGTTTTAGATTGTTATATATAGTTAAAAATCCTATGACTGTTACTCGTGTTCTTGAATTAATTATTTGCTCGTTAATTTGCTCTTTGTAAGGCTGTCAGTTCGTAGGGAACGGTCTTGACCGTTCCGGGATAGTGGCAGATATTGCGATTTTTAGCAAAATCAGAATAGAGTATAACATTCATCAATCCGAACCGGAACAGGCAAGCCAGTTCCCTACAACCTCGTTTCACAATTTCCGTTCACTGTCAACACTGACCACTAATCACTAATCACTAATCACTGACCACTCTACTCTTCCTCTCTTCTATCTTTTCTTTTCTCTCTTCACTATCAAAAAGCTCCTGCGTGCAGGCTTATTCTTCTCCTGCTTACCCTTGAAGAATATCATATACAGCGCAAACGCCAGCACAGCCGCACCGCTGATAATCAAGCCGACCGTCAAGCCCGGGGTCTTGTAGGTAAACTCAATCTCGTTGACCTGACCTGCCTTTACCCTCACAGCCATAAAGCCAATGCTGACCTTTTCAACATCAACACTTTCGCCGTTTACGGTTGCACTCCAACCGCCCTCATACGGCACTGAGAAGAACATCAGCTTATCGCTCTTTTCATTTGTCAAATCGGCAGTCGCGTTAAAGCCTGAGTTTGTGTACTCAAAGCTTTTGCAGGTAAGCTCCTTTCGGCTCTTGCAGTCTGCGTAATACTCCGCCTCGGTGTAGCTGAAATCCTCGCCGTCTGTAAGACCGTCGCCTATAATATCGGAATACTTTACTATCTGCTCGTCGCTTAATACCATCGCCTTTAACAGCGCCAAGTGTCGCTTGCTCACGCTAATATTTTCAAAGTTCGACCTTGAGATATATTCATCAAATGTGTATCCCATCGGGATATAGCATTTATTTTCATAAACCGAATAGCCGTTCATTCTGCCGTAGTACTCATATCCCGGCATTTTCCTGTCGCCGCCGGCACTTTCAAACGAGTCGCTGTCCTCAACATAATCGAACAGCCAGTGAACCGACAAAAAGCTCCTCAGTCCGTAAACCGTTGTTTCGGGGCGTGAGCCTACATCTCTTGTAACGCCGACAGTCGGGTAAAACTCCATAACCGAGCCGGGCACAATGCTGTGGAACGCCTGTATAGTCGGAATCTGATAGAACATCGCCGCATTGTCCATACATTCGTAGAAGTCGGAGCGTGCAGTGTCGGTATCGGGCAGTCTTATTTCGTCCTGTTTATTTATTACATACGGAATTATATAATTATGCGTGTCATATCCGTGAGCCTTGCCAAGCGTGAGAATATACATTGATGTTGCAACGCTGACGATACACACAGTGCAGTAGCATACTTTAACAAAGCTCTTTTTGTCCTTTTGGCAAAGCCTGATAATTACAAAAAGCAGTGCAAGGCAGATAAGCGATATTGCAACATACGCCCAGAACCTGTCGGGGTACTCCATAAGTCCGTAGGTTGTAACATCCTGCTTTGTTTCGCTGTCCTGCTCAGTATGCGGCATAAAGCCGATACCGACGGCAATCGCAAGCGTGATAACGGTAGACCAGCAAAACGCTCTCTTCCAATTTATATTTACACTGTCGAGCGACTTGACTGTTGCAAGCGCCATTATGAGCGTGAGCATATAAAACCAGCGCGCATAGTAAACTGCGTTGAACATCTGAAACGCGCTGTTGAGAATCGGCACAAACGCGAACACAAGCAAAAGCACAATCAGCTTTTTAATCCAGTTTGTGTATTTCTTTGACTGCAAAAAGGCTATTGTACCCGTCATACCGAACAGCGGCAGATAAAGCGAAATACTCGCCCATTTTGACTCGGAATTCGGCGTGAAGTTCGGTCTTGCCGGAATATCGGGCGGAAAGAACATACTTGTGAAGATGTGCATATATCTCTGCGCAGGATTGTAAAGCAGAGCATTCCAGCCCTCCGGTGCGTTTGAAACCCTCGGGTTCTGCATTACCGCCAATACGGTTGGCACAAGCAGAACAGCCGTTCCTGCAAAGCCGATAAGCACCTCGGCGGCAAGCCGTATAAACTTGCGCAGGTTGATTTTATAGCCGCCTGTGATAACGCGCAAAAACCAGTAAATCACAACGAAAACAACCTGACCAACAAAGAAATAGTAATTGAACAGGCAGGCGCAGAACACCGCCACAGCCACAATTCCCCTGCGCTGAGTTTCCATATATTCATCCAACGCCGCAAGCAGGAACGGGAAGACTAAAATCGCCTCGTGGAAGTGATTGAAAAAGATATTGTAAATCGAGAAGCCCGAAAAAGCATAGAGTATGCCGCCGATAACGGCAAAGTTTTTGTCCCTCACATATCGGCGCATAAAAAGGTAAGCGCCGAGAGAAGCAAAGCTCATTTTTAAAATCAACAGCGGCGCCATAAGGTACGGCACAGCCTCGCTCGGGAACAGAAAAGTCACCCAGAAAAACGGACTGCCGAGGTTATAGAATGTGTAAGATCCTATGATATTTGCGCCTAAATCAGTAGTATGGCTCCAGCCGATATTACCGCCTAAAATAGTGTCGTGAATCATCTGATAGAACGGAATCTGCTGAACATTGAAGTCGCCGTAATACAGAAACAGACCGTAGTCGTATATCAGAAACGGCAAAAACATTATAAGCGCCATAGCCATAGGCAGAAAAAAAGCAAGAAGCTTGAATTTTCTGTCATCAGTATGCCTTAGCGGCAATCTTGATACTTTCAAAGCTTAACCTCCCGTAGGTGAACCTGTTAATTGTATAAGCGAAAGCCTACCCCTTAAGGGCAAGCCGCAAAACCATATAATTTTCTCATTATACCTATAACATTATATCACATTAAATTCGTGATTGCACTACTTTGAGAACATTTAACAAATAATTAATTGTTGAAACTCAACCCCGTTTTGTGTAGAATGATAAAGGAAAACATCAATTCAGGAGGAAAAAATGAAGAACAACACCTTTTATGCAATGCTTTCACGAATGAAATATATCAACCGCTGGGGACTTATGAACTCAACCCGACAGGAAAATTTAAGCGAGCACAGCCTTGAAACAGCGATAATCGCCCACGCTCTTGCCGTAATCGGCAACAAACGGCTTGGAAAGAGTATTGACGCAAACTCAGTTGCAGTTGCGGCGATATTCCACGATTGCAGTGAGATTATCACAGGCGATATGCCCACGCCGATAAAATACTACAACAATCAGATCAAGCAGGCGTACAAGGAGATTGAGTCTGCCGCCGCAGACAAGCTCTTATCCCGACTGCCCGAAGATTTGAGGGAGGAATACGAGCCGATATTCAATGAGGAAGAAAACCTGCTTTTGCACCGCTATGTAAAGGCGGCTGACAAGCTTTCGGCACTTATCAAGTGCATTGAGGAGCTGAAAATGGGCAACGAAGAGTTCGCAACCGCAAAGCAGTCGATTACAAAGGCTCTTGAAAAAATGGAGCTTGACGAGATAAAAATATTTATGGACGAGTTTCTGCCTGCTTATTCGCTCACGCTTGATGAACAGTGAGGCGGCGCTGGCGGCTACGCCGCAGAGTGGAGAGAATTAGGAATGAAGTTGTAGGGAACTGGCTTGCCTGTTCCGGTTAGAATTGATGAATGTTATACCCCTTTATAATTTTGTTTACATAGCAGTAACAGCATCTATCCCGGAACGGTCAAGACCGTTCCCTACGAACTCACAAACTCGTTGCGAAATTCATCTCCACTCTCCACTCTCCACTCTCCACTCTCCACTCTTCACTCTTCACTCTCCACTCTTCACTCTAAAAAAAATAACCGCCCTGTGCTGCGACACAAGGCGGTATTTTTTTGTCATCTGCGCTTTCTCAGCATACTCCCGGCAGGAATATTCCTGCTTGTCACTGCTCTTAATCTCTGCATCGGGTGCGGTGCTGATTCCACGCTTTCTCCGTCCTCGTTATACATTTCGTTTATAACAACGCAAAACGGTATTCCTCCGGGCGGAAGCACATCGAGTGTGTCACCCGTAAAAAAGCGGTTTCGCTGTATTATTACAGCCTCGTTTTCATCGGAGCTTTCGCAGGTTGCCACAAAATCATAGCGGCGGATATAGCCTCCATCTGAGGTGTTCTGCCCCGGTTCGTTACCGAGATAAAAGCCCTGCGAATACTCGCGGTGGCTTATCTTTTCAAGCTCCAGCCTTATTCTCTCGTCCACCTTATAGTCCTCACGACAGCCGCCGCTGTAAAAGTCGTCAACTGCGTGGCGATAGGCGTTGGTGACAACCGCTGTGTAATAAGCCGATTTTGCCCTGCCCTCAATCTTCAGGCTCGAAACGCCTGCCTTGTAAAGCTGAGGAATACAGTCGATCAGGCACATATCCTTTGAATTGTAAAGGTATGTACCGCCGTCACTCTCCTCAACAGGGAAAAACTGTCCCTCCCTGTTCTCCTCATAGAGATGATATTTCCAGCGGCACGGCTGAGCGCAGTCACCTCGGTTAGCATCTCTGCCCGTCATATAAGCCGAAATCAGGCATCTGCCCGAGAACGAAACGCACATTGCGCCGTGAACAAAAACCTCGATTTCAAGGTCATTCGGTATGTGCGCTCTTATGTCGGCAATCTCGTCAAAGGACATCTCTCTTGCAAGCACAACGCGGCTTGCACCGAGATTGTAAAAGGCGTTTGCGGCGGCGTAGTTCACGATTCCTGCCTGAGTTGAGATATGACACTCCACGCCTGGCGCATACTTTTTCGCAAGCTCCAGCACACCCAAATCGGCGATGATAAAGGCGTCAACCCCCACAGCCTGACAAGCCGTAAGAAAATCGGGCAGTCTGGGAATCTCGCTGTTTCTCGGCAGAGTGTTGCAGGTGACATATATTTTACAGCCCCTTGCGTGAGCGTATTCAGCCGCCCGTGCAAGCTCGTCTGTGTCAAAGTTTTTCGATGCGGTCCTCATACCGAACTCGCGCCCTGCGAGGAACACCGCGTCAGCGCCGAAGTCAACCGCCTTTACAAGGCACTCCATATCTCCTGCAGGAGAGAGAACCTCCATTTTATTTTTGTTCATTGTACCAGTCCTATCGCAATTTATGTTCGCGGTGCAAGCACCGCTTTAAAGAGTGAAGTTTTAAGAGTGAAGAGTGGAGAGATGGTTGTCGCCGCAAGCGGCTCTTTGATTTAAGTATTCATTCGCAACGAGGCTGTATGTTCGTAGGGAACGGTCTTGTCCGTTCCGGGATAAGCGCAGATACTATGATTTTTAACAAAATCAAAATAGGGTATAACATTTTTAAGAGCGAACCGGAACAGGCAAGCCAGTTCCCTACAACCTCATTACTAATTCCTAATCATCTCCACTCTCCACTCTCCACTCTTCACTCTCCACTCTGCGGCGAAGCCGCACTCCTCTCCACTCTTCATTCAAAAAACGGTCAGACGCCTGTTTTGTCAGCGGTCTGACCGTTTCGCTCATTTAGTCACAGCCTGTTATTCGGTATCATCCGGATTTCTCAGTCCTGCCGTAATTTCGTTCTGA
Source organism: Acutalibacteraceae bacterium (assembly GCA_051880615.1). GTDB lineage: Bacteria > Bacillota > Clostridia > Oscillospirales > Acutalibacteraceae > UBA7067. The sequence goes on along the minus strand of JBJEOH010000061.1, from coordinate 152,779 downwards.
ACCTGCTCGCTGTAGGTTGTAGCATAATACGCAACAGCAGGCTCTGTGTCGGTTGCAGGCTTATGGCAGAAGTAATAGTAGCTTGTCGAGTTCGGGTTAAGCACCGCGGCAATCGCCTTTTCACCGGGGTTGCATACCGCGCCGGCAGGCAGACCCCTTATTTCGTAGGTGTTATAGGAGCTTTCAAATGTGTTCTTCTGCTCGTCCGGCACATCGTCCTCCGACAGATACGGGTAGAAAACCGTAACATCCGACTTAAGCCTGTTCACATCATAGTCGCCGTACGGCGTCATACCGTCTGACGAATCGGTTGCAAGTCTGTTATAGAATATTGAGGAGATATTATACATATCGTGCTCATCAGCCGCCTCCGCCTGAACAAGAGAAGCCATATTGATAACATAGTCAATCGACAAGCCCTTAAGCTCAGCATATTCGGCAATCGACATCTCCTCGCTGTAACCGGAATATCTCTTTGTATCAACATAAATCTTTTTACGGAAGTTATCAAGGAATTTCTCAACAACATGGTCTATGCTGTCGTTTACAAAGAATGTGTAGGTATCCGGGAAGAGATAACCCTCAAGCTTATAATATCGTTCGTCAGCATTATCAATCGCGGCGATAAAATCATAATCCTCGTCAAACTTGTCGCTTGAGCAAGCCTCCAGGAACTTATCCATACTGCACACGCCGTTTTCCTGCAACAGCTTTGCAATCTGGCGCGCGCTCATACCCTCGGTAAAACGAACGGTAACGGTGTTCTTCGGTCCGGAATTGTAAATAAGGAAGTTGAGTATCGCCTCGTAGTCCATATTCGTTTCCATCTGATAGCTGCCCTCAAGGAACGGCTCGCCCGCTTTTGTAACCGACGCGTAAAGCTTGAAGAACAGCGGCTCCTTTATAACTCCGCTTTCAACAAGAATATCAGTAACCTGATCAAGCGTTGCGTTTGCGGGAATATCAACGCTTGCGGTGTTTATCTGCTGTGACGCAGCAGTAGAGCCAGCTGAGCCAGACGCGTCTGTGCTTACGGTAGTCGGACCTGCTCCTCTGCTGATGCCGAGCATATCGTTTGTGCCTCTGATAAGGAACATACCCAGAAGCACCGCGACAAACACAACCATAACAAGCCACACAAGCTTGAACATACAGCCGTTTCTCTTTGCCTTTTTCTTGCAGCGCTTTTTAACGCTCTTTTTGTATGCCTTAAGGCTCTCCTTGTCGGCAAGGTCCATACTTTTCTTTATTTCTTCATCGCTGTAGCTGCTTATGACAGCCTCGTCGGCTTCAAGCTCATCGCTCTCTTTCTTAGCAGTATTGAGCGCTTCAAGCTCATCGGGAGTAAGCTTTGACTGCGCAAGGTTTGCAAGGTGCTCAATCTCCTGCGTTTCGCTTATTCTGTGCTCCTTCGGCGTGAAATTCTCAATAGCCGCATTTTGCCCTGCGTAGGTTTCAAGCCTCTGCCCCTTGTCCGCCTTTTTTATTTTGCCAAGGTCAGGCTCAGTATGCACAGGCGGCTCAAAGCGGCTTTTTCTGCCGCGCTTGTCTGTGGCTTTCGCCCTATTCTCAGGCGCCGGCTTTTTCACCCTGCGCTCAATATCGCCGATAAGCTCGTCAACGCTTTCCTCCCTTGCGGAGGCTTTCGGCTTTGCACTCTCGCCAAAACCAAAGTCGTCGATATGCAGCTTAAAGCCCTGCACCTTCTTTTTTCTCGCCTCGGCAACAAGCTCCTCCTGAGAACGCTCGCTGCCCTTCCTCTCATCACTCATATGAAACCTCCTGCCGCACCGCGTTGCGGCACAGCGCTAATCTGTAGTATAAACAGCTTTATCTGTTATTATCATATCCACCCTGCAATCGGTATTATACCGGGGCAGGCGGTCAGCTATAAATTCATCCCTGCACACTCCGACGGTAATGCCGTTAAAGCGCGTCAAAAAGCGGTCGTAATAGCCCTTGCCGTAGCCTAAGCGGAAGCCCCGGCGGTCAAACAAAAGAGCAGGAACTATGCACAAGCCGCTTAAATCCTCAGCTTTAGCAAGACCGTATTTCGGCTCGGAAATGCCGTATGCGCCGTTTTCCAAGTCGTCGGCTGAGGCTATGTAGTAAAAGTCAAGCTCGTTATCCGCCTTGCATTTCGGCAGTGCAACCGCTTTATTATCGTCAAGCGCACGGTTGATTATACGGCTTGTGTCAACCTCGCTGCCCATTGAAGCATATGCGAATATCTGCTTTGCCGATTTGTATTCGGGCAGTGAGGCGAGCCGTTCAAAAATTATAGCGTCGCTTTTTTCACGGTCTGCTTCAGTCAGCGAATTTCGCAGCTTTCTGAAGTGCGCCCTGAGCCTTGACTTTTCAGCCTTAATATCGTTTATCTGCATTGCAGCGACTCTCTCACCTTGTCGCTCTTTTCCTTGCCTGCAAGCAATGCTGCCACCGCAAGACCAAACTCAATCGCTGCTCCTGCACCCTTGCCGGTAACGATTTTCCCGTCGGTTACGGCAAGCTCACTCTGACAAACCTGTGCGCCTGCAAGCTCATTTTCAAAGCCCGGAAAACAGGTAGCCTTTTTGCCCTGTAAAATTCCCATATGGCCTAAGATTGACGGTGCCGCACAGATAGCGCATACCGGCAAATCATTGTCAACGCAATACCCGACGCACGCCTTGACAATCGGAGACTTTTCAAGATTCAGCGTACCTGGCATACCGCCCGGCAGCACAACAGCCTCAAGTCCGTCAGTCGTTACCTGAGCGTCGGTTATATCGGAAACAACCGTAATTTTATGCGAGCCTGTTATCTGCTCACCGCCGACTCCGACTGTCTGAACCTCAACGCCGCAGCGGCGCAGAATATCAACAGGAGCCAAAGCCTCGGTTTCCTCAAAGCCGTCGGCAAGAAAAACATATACCATTATTTATCCTCCTAATCAAAGCTTAGTCCAAGATAAGCGTTATAATCAAAATCAAGCGGAAATTTTTCCTCGTCAAGCGGCAAAGCCATACCCATTCTTATGCTCCTGCCGCTTTTAAGATTCGACGGACAGCGCACACTAAGACGCGAAACACCCAAAGCGCTGCACAGCGAAAAAAGAATGCTGTCGGCATATTCGGGCAGACATACAAGCTCGTCAACGAAAACGCCCGAATCATCTCGCGTGTAAAGCGCATAGCCGTACTCACAGCCGAGTGCTCCGCCGCCATAGCAGCTGTTCACCACAGCGCACGCCGCAATATGGCCGCCGCGCCAAAGCACACTGCCCCTTATACTCTTACATATATTAAACCTTAAACTCTGCCAGATGTCAAATGAACTTTTTGTTAAATGGCAGGTTTTAATGGGGCTTTTGCAGTTGTTTTGTATATCATAGTCGAAAAGTGACGAATGGAAAGACTCTTTGTAGCCAAGAGCTGAATAATACGAATAAAGGCTCTGACTTGCAGGCTCTAAAATTGAAAAGCAGTCGCCCTGCTCTTTAGCAGTGGTGAGAGCGAATTTTATAAGCTCAGCCATAATCCCCTGCCGCCTGTACTCACTCTTTGTGCCTGCGCCCATAAGGTAATGCGCCTGTGCCGTACCGTTTTCAAGCGCGATTTCACACGGAAGAAGATACAGCGCCGCTATGATTTCACCGTTCAGCCTTGCCGCATAGGCATATCTTACATCAAGCACGGAATTGAACATAACATCAGCCGCCGACTTATCTTCATCAAAGCAGGAAAGATACAGTGATTTAAGCACAGGCAAATCGGAGCTATAAGGTCTTATAAGCTCAACCATAATCTGACCTGACCCCTTTCAAAAGCGTTGATTTAAGAGTGAAGTTTTAAGAGTAAAGAGTGTAGTGATGGTGTCGCCGCAAGCGGCTCTTTTAATTAAAAATTTACTCGCAACAAGGCTGATAGTTCGTAGGGAACGGTCTTGACCGTTCCGGGATAGGAGCAGATACTACGATTTTAACAAAATCAGAATAGAGTATATCATTCATCAATTCGAACCGGAACAGGCAAGCCTGTTCCCTACAACCCCGTTTCCACTCTTTAAATTCGCCGCTTGCGGCGACGACCACAATTATTCTTTATTCTTTACAGCGGCAACGCCGTCCCTCTCCACTCTGCTCTCAAGCTGTTCAAGCAGGATTGTCGGCTTGTATGAAAGCTTTGCGCGGCGCAGTCCCTCAATGCCCATATCTTCCTCGCGATTTATAAGCTCATACTCCTTAAGAGCCCTCGCAAAGTAGCAGTTGATTGCGACATACAGTCCCTCGTAACCGTCAACAGCCTTTTCAAAGTGCGTAACAAACGCTCGGCGGCTGATAGGCTCGCCCATTGTCATAGCGACAGCCTTGCCATCAATTCTGATTATCGCGCCCTTAAAGTTAAGGCGTTCAAAGTTATCAAGAGCCCTTTTTATTGCACAGCGTTCCTCGTCAATACTCTCATCAAGCTCAGCGTTTTTGCACCACTCACGGGCAACACTCAGTGCGTCAGCCTTGTTTGCGCCGTCAATCAGCTCAAAGCTGTAGTTATAGCTTGCTTCAAAGCGATTCAGGTGATTGCGCTTTGAGTGGAGCTTTCTGCCCGAAAGCGTTGCAAGCTTTTCGGTTTCGTATATATATTCCGCAAAGTCGCGGTTTTCACAAAATTCAAAGCAACCGCCGAAAAGCGAATTGACATATTCCGCCTGCTCTCTTGACAATCCGCCGAAGCGCAGCGGAAAACCGCACATATCGGCATAGTCCCTGAGCGCGAAAAGAGCCTTGTCAACATCTCCTGCGCCCAGCGGAAATGTAAAGCTCGCCGAGCCGTCATCGTTAAAATAGCCCTTGAGAATAAAGTCGCCGAAGCGGCAGATTTTCGTGCCGTAATAGTGCGCCCAAAGGTAGTTTGCGCCGAACGGTGCGTCAAGGGTAATCTGCGGCTGAAGTTCATTTGCCTTGGCAAGAATGGCGTTATACCAATCAATATCTTCTAATTTTACAGTGTTGAATTCAAGCATAAATGCATAATGCTCCTATCAGTTTAAACGGCTGAACCGTTCAGCCGTTACTTAAATCCCCAATTTCTCAACCAACTCGACTATTTCCCGGGAAATATCGTCTATATCTCTTATTTTACCGTTGCTAACACAGGAAATTACATTACTATCAAGCTTTTGCGCCGAACATCTCGCTCTGCGAGCATTTTGCAAGATACGACAAATTTCGCTCGTGCAAATCCTATATTATTCATTCCCTAAATTTAAAAAATATTCCCTCATCTGCTTAGGTTTGCCGCAGCTCATTTTACCCTCGGGACATTTGCCGCTCATACAGGACGGTCCGCTGTTTTTAAACAAAGACGGTGCAGCCTCCTTGCAGAGTCTGAGCATCTGCACAGCTACCTCGCGGATTTCCCACTGCGCTCTGTTGCAGCAGCGGTGAGCAAAAAAGTTCCACAGCGAGCGTGCGTTCATTGTGACAACAATCGCAGTCGTGCAGGCATTCGGCAAAATAAAGCGCGCGTCCTCATTGGCTTTTTTTATAACCGCACTGCAAGCGCCTTTATCAATAGATTTATACTGCTCTATTATCTCTTCATTAGTTCCGCTCAGTGATGATTCGCGATTTTTTATCTCCTGCGCTGCAAGGGCGTTTCGTATTTTGGTGTACGCAGTGCGCTGTTGAGATATAATATTCTGATACTCCTCAAGCGCCTCACTGCAATTTTCGATTGACGGCGGAGTGACAAAATCAAAGCTGTTGCCGTCAACATATCTCTGCGACTGCTGGCTGTACGAAGCTATGCGGTGACGCACAAGCTGGTGCGAGCAGGCGCGCGAGATGCCCTCAATAGCAAAGGTAAAGCTTGCGTGCTCCACAGGACTTGCATGGCCGATTTCAGCGAGCATATTCACAAACGACTCGGTCTTTTCGGGTGTAAGCCCCTTCTGGATTTCATCAACGCCGACAGGCGAGTAGCACAGCTTTGCAGCAGCGGCTACAGTCTGCTCAGGGTTTGGTGTATGCGCAATCAAATTCACCTTTATCGCCATAAATCATCTCTCCGTTTCTTTACAGGACTGAATTAATCGGAGAAAATTTCTCCACCGTTATTAGAACATCGCATCAATTCGACATCCTTCTACATACTTTTTTATTGTACCATAATGCGCGCTTTATTTCAAATAGTAATACCGGAAAATAAAAAAACATAATACCGGAAAAAAAACAAAAACCGCCCCGGTTACCCGGAGCGGTAAAGTGCGATTTTTTAGTTTTGATAATCAATCAAACGATTAATTATTCAGCAACCTTCTTCTTAGCAGCTACTACAGCTACGCCGAGAGCAGCTACAAGAACGATACCGAGAACAACGAACGGTGTTGAATCACCTGTTGTTGTTGTGCCGCTGCTTGTCTTTGATGTTGTAGATGTGTTTGAACGATTGCTGCTTGTTGAATTTGTAGAAGCGTTTGAACCGTTGTTTGTTGTTGTGCCGCCGTTGTTGTTTTCGCCGCCGTTGTTATTCTCGCCGCCATTGTTGTTTTCGCCGCCGTTGTTACCGCCGCTGATGCCGAGAAGCTTCTTAGCTGTGTCAATCTGAAGTGTCGGATCCTCTTCGCTCATCGGGAGAGTCGGGAATTCAGGGTCAGCCTGAAGTGCTGCAAATACATCATCAGCTGTTGTGCCTGCTGAAGAGATAAGACCTGCAAGGATTTCAGAAGTTACGCTGTCAGGATTAACTGTGAGATAGTTCTTGATGTAGTTAGCAACCATTGTAGCGCCGCTCTCTGTCGGGCAGAGAACCTCACCAACGAGGTTACCGATTGATGTAATGCCAAGGTGCGGACCGTTCTTGCCACTCTTCCAAGTTGTCTTAGCAGCAGTCTTGTTGGAATCCATCGGGTTCTCAATCATTGTGTTTGTGTCTGTTACAGCTGTATCTCCAATGTTGTCATCAGTCATAACGAGGTCAAATGTCTGAGCGCCTGTGTCAATTGAGAAAATAACCTGGTCATACTGACCTGCCGGAACTTCATAAGACCACTTGTTGCCCTCAACCTTTGTCATCTTCTCGTTCTTTGTCTGCCAGTCATAAAGAGCTGTGCCGTCAGAACCGTAAACATGACAGTAAGCAATCTGAGCTACATCCCATGGGCACTCCCAATAAACTGTACCGCCGCTGAATGACGGGCTTGCAGCAGAAGCTGTAGGAATAGCCATAACAGCCATTGAAGCAATCATCAGTACAGCAACAAAAACACTAAGAATTTTCTTTGCCATTTTGAGTATCCTCCTAAAATAAATTCAGAAATTATTTGAAGCCAAGCTTCATTAAGCTAATTATACTCCTGAGTTTAAAAAACTGCAATAGATTTTTTTACAATTTTGTCTTTTTTGTTACTTATATAAAAAGCACAAGAAAAAACTGTAAAAATTTACGCATAATTTCGCATTATTCTTTAAATCCCGCCCCGATTTGGGGCGGGATCAAGATTATTAAGCCAAAATTATCACTTTAAAAGTAATAATTATTTCTCCTGAGCCTTTCTCTTGCGTGATACAAGAGCAACGCCAAGACCTGCAACAAGAATTACAGCAAGGATAGAAAGAACAGCAGTGCTCTCAGATGTGTTTACTGTACCCTTATTTGTGTTAGTTGTGTTGCTTGTGCTTGTACCTGTTGTTGTGCCGCCCGGTGTGCCGCTCGGAGCCTTTGTCGGAGCCTGTGTCGGGTCTTCTGCCTGTGTCGGAGCCTGAGTCGGCTTCTCTACAGGTGTGCCCTGAGGCGGAACATATGAATAGTCCATATCGTAGTACGGGTTCTGAGCTTCGTCAAAGCCGTCTACATCCCAGTAGATAAGCTCGCCGTTCTCGTCAAGGAGACCAACATCTGTCATAGCGCCGGTCTTTGGCTCATAGAACTTCCAGTTTACAGTACCAACTGTCTGTGTGATGCCTGTGAGCGGATTTTCAACAGACTTCTCACCTACTATATATGTGATACAACCGCAGAGGTCTGTGATGCCTTCGCCGTCGCCTTCACCCTCAGCTGTTGCACCGAGTGTGTTGTAGAATGAGTCCTCAACATTGATGTCTTCTGTCTGTCTTGCAGCGTTAGCCTTGTTAAGATCGAAGTCAGGGTCAGTCGGGAGACCGCCGTTGATACCGTTGTTCCAGATGATGAACGGTACATTTGTTCTGCAAACTGCATAGTATACATTGCCGAACTTAGCTTCGATTTCAGCAGTTGCTGCTGCAATCTCTTCCTCAGTAGCCTGCGGATTCATTGTCATGAAGTAATTGATCTTGAAATCAGCAAGGCTCTTAGCAGCCTCACCCGGCCATGCACCGTTGTTTGTCTCACCCTGATACCAGTAGAAGCCGATTTCAAAGCCTTCGTTCTTGTACTGAGCGTTTTCAAACCATGAATCTGGTGCCTCGAAGTAGTAAATCTTGTAATAGCCGTCCCAAGTCGGATCATCCGGGTCTGACTCAGCCTGCTGGTTGATAATCATACCGTCCGGCATCGGGATACCTCTGAATCTGCCGTATTCGTCAAGAATAGACTCTGTTGCAGATTCAGTTTCTGTCTCGGTTTCTGTTTCTGTCTCAGTCTGAGTTTCTGTTACAGGATCTGTTACAGGATCTGTTACAGGATCGGTTACAGGGTCTGTTACAGGATCAGTTACAGGGTCTGTTACAGGAACTGTCTCAGTTACTGTTTCAGTCTCTGTTTCTGTCTGAGTTTCAGTCTCAGTCTGTGTCTCTGTTTCTGTCTCTGTCTGAGTTTCTGTTTCTGTCTCAGTTTCTGTCTCAGTCTCAGTCTCTGTTTCTGTCTGAGTCTCTGTCTCAGTCTCTGTTTCTGTCACTGTCTCAGTCTCTGTCTCTGTCTCTGTTTCTGTTTCTGTTTCTGTTTCTGTCTCTGTCTCTGTCTCAGTCTCAGGACCTACTACATCTGCGCCCCACTCGCCTGTTACTTCGTTGTACCAGATTGTTACTGTTGAACCGTCTTCCTCAACGAATACTGTCGGGTTATCACCCATACCATCAGGAATCCATGTTGCGCCGTCTACTGTAATCTTGTACTCATAGCCGTTGATGCTCTCTTGAGCTACATCTGTATAAACCTTCTCATAACGGCCTGTTTCCTCGTTATAAGTCATAAGGTTGTTATCGTCTGTCGGATTCCAGCCATCGCCACCGCAGAGGTCTGCGTTACCTGCAACTCTGTAAACATGATCTGTGATTACGAATGCAGAATCACTGTACCATTTAACCTCACCTGTCTCAGGGTTGAATGTTACCTTAACATCATCCTGAGCGCTGATTGAGCCTGTTACGTTTTCATCCGGGAATGCTACGCCGTCTGACCAGTCAGGAAGTGTTGCTGATGTTACCTTGAACTGGAAGGAGAACGGAGCTGCCTGAGAAGCGCCCTCGCCTACCTGTGAGAATGTGATCTCATAAAGACCTGTTGCCTCGTTAAGAGTCATCTTGTTAACATCTGCGCCCGGTACCCAGTTTTCGCCGTTACAAAGTGCTGCAACGCCTGCTACATACCAGTCAACATCCTGAGGAATTGTCTCTGTCTCAGTTTCTGTTTCAGTTTCTGTTTCTGTTTCTGTTTCTGTCTCAGTCTCTGTCTCTGTCTCTGTTACAGTCTCAGTTTCTGTTTCTGTCTCAGTTTCTGTTTCAGTCTCTGTCTCTGTTGCAGTCGGCTCTTCGCCGAGAGCAGCCATAACCTTACCCTCAAGGTCATTGTCAATTACATACTGCTGCCACTTAGCCTCTTCAAGAGCATAAGCCTCAACCCAAGCAGCGTGTGCCGGATCATCAGCAGCCGGCTCCGGATTAGCAGTTTTGAAAGCAGTCATCTTGTTGCTTATAAAGTTTGCAATAACCTGGTCAACTGTTTCATTCGGAAGAAGTGAACCCTTTACAGGTGTACCGTCAGCAAGCACCTCTTCACCGCTCGGAACTACATTGCCGAGTGAAGAAAGAACAAGGTGCGGACCGCTCGGTGTGCCTTCGCAGAAAGCAACAGGGCCCTTCTTTGAAGAATCCATAGGATTCTCAAGCTCAACAGATGTGTCAACTGAGAATACCTTGCCTATGCACTCACTGTAAAGTGTAGTATCATAAGTCTGCAAAGTAACCTTAGTACCGGTTGCATCACTGCCGGCTGTTGAGAAGATAACCATATCCCACTGCGGCTGTGTGCCGTCCTCAAGAGCATCCGGCATGGTTGCAATTTCGAAGTAATAAAGACCTGTGGCCTTGTCCTTCTTCATTTTTTCGGTCTTTGTCTGCCATGGTGAATACTCTTGACCACCGTTTGACCAAACATGAGCATAAACATTACAGCCTTTGCTGCCGTCATAGGTATAAACAGCAGTCCAGCTTTCGGGCATTTCAAAATAAATTGTGCCCACTGTGTCGGCAGCACTTGTTGTAATCATGCCGACGCATGCCATTGAAATCAGCATTACTGCTACAAGCACAATGCTAATTATTTTTTTGCGCATTTTTGTCTCCTCCTATTATTTTTGAGATAATTTCCGAAGCATGCACTACTTCAGCGTTATAATTATACTACAGGAAAAAATAAACTTCAACTAAATTTGGTAATTTAAAAGTGAGAAAATGACGAATTGTTTATTTCTGCTAATACGAATTACAATTTTGTAACAAGTTGCACAAATGCAGGCGCTGCAAAGCAGCGCAGAGTGGAGAGTGAATAAAAAAACAGGGCGGATTTCTCCGCCCTGAATCTGCTTAAATTATCAGTTAAGCTTAAATTACTTAACCTCAACCTCAGCGCCAACCTCAGCAAGCTTAGCCTTGATTGACTCAGCGTCGTCCTTAGAAACAGCCTCTTTGATCGGCTTCGGAGCGTTGTCAACGAGCTCCTTAGCTTCCTTAAGACCAAGACCTGTGATCTCACGAACAACCTTGATAACCTTAATCTTCTCAGCGCCGGCGCTCTTAAGAACAACATCAAACTCTGTCTTCTCTTCAACAGCAGCAGCAGCGCCTGCAACAGGAGCAGCAGCAACTGCAACCGGAGCAGCAGCAGAAACGCCGAACTCCTCTTCGAGTGCCTTTACGAGCTCGCTAAGCTCAAGAACTGTAAGATTCTTAACATCTTCAATTAACTGTGTAACTTTCTCTGACATAATAATAACCTCCAGAATTTTAATTATACTTTAATTTTAGTTTCGGGCTTTTAAGCGCCCTTCTGTTCTGCGATTGCGTTAAGTACGCAAGCAAGGCCTCTGATATTACCGTTAAGCACAGTAACGAAGCCGGTAATCGGTGCGTTGAGTCCGCCGAGAGCCTTTGCAACCAATACTTCCTTGCTCGGAAGCTTTGCAAGGTCCTTAATCTCGTCAACGCCTAAAACGCCGCCGTCAACATAACCCGACTTAATTTCAAAGTTTTTGTTCTTCTCTGCGTACTCGCACAGAATCTTTGCTGCGGCAACATAATCCTCTTCGCTTGTTGCAAGAGCTGTAGTACCCTCAAGCACCGGGTCAAGACCCTCAATACCTGCGTCCTCAGCAGCTCTCTTAAGAAGAGTATTCTTAACTACAGTGTATTTAACACCTGCCTCACGCAAATCCTTTCTGAGCTTTGTGTCATCGGCAACGGTGATACCCTTGTAGTTTACAAGAACGCCTGCTACAGAGCCCTTCAGTCTTTCTGAAAGCTCGGCAACGGCAGCCTTCTTTTGTTCAAGAATTTTCTCACTTGGCAAATTTATTCACCTCCGCTTTTGGGATTGTGCATAAAACAAGCCCCCCTGGCGTGCAGAGGGGCAGAATAATTTTATATTAAATAAAATTACGCTCCGAACCTCGGCAGGCAGGAAAATCCTTTATGCGTTATGCACCTGCTGTCTTAGGAAAAGAACAGCTTTAATTATAATACCATACAGAGCTTAGCCTGTCAAGTATTTTTTAATCAGCCCTCAGCACCCTGACCGCCAACCTTGTTCGGGTTGAGGCGAACTGACGGACCCATTGTGCTTGTAACTGCAACTGATCTGATGTACTGACCCTTTGCAGCAGCCGGCTTAGCCTTAACGATAGCGCCGAGGAGAGTGTCGAAGTTCTCCTGAAGCTTCTCTACGCCGAAAGAAACCTTGCCGATCGGGCAGTGAATGATGTTTGTTTTGTCAAGACGGTACTCAATCTTACCTGCCTTAGCCTCTTTAACAGCCTTGGCGATGTCAGGTGTAACAGTACCTGCCTTCGGGTTCGGCATAAGACCGCGAGGACCGAGGATTTTACCGAGACGGCCTACAAGACCCATCATATCGGGTGTTGTGATGAGCACATCAAAGTCCATCCAGTTCTCCTGCTGAATCTTCTGAGTCATATCCTCTGCGCCTACAAAGTCAGCTCCCGCCTCTTTTGCAAGCTTCTCGTTGTCGCCCTTGCAGATTGCAAGAACCTTAACATTTTTACCTGTGCCGTTCGGAAGAACGATTGCACCTCTAACCTGCTGGTCAGCGTGACGGCTGTCAACACCAAGCTTAACATGAACTTCAACAGTCTCGTCAAACTTAGCCTTTGAAGTCTTGATGCAAAGGTCCATAGCCTCGGCGGTATCATAAAATTTTGTCTTGTCAACAAGCTTTGCGCTGTCAACATATTTCTTTCCGTGTTTCATTGGTTTGTCCTCCCTATTGAGTGGTAAAATCGGATTTAGTCCTCCCACCCGGGCTTAATCAATCGACAACTTCAATGCCCATGCTACGAGCTGTACCGGCAATCATACTGATTGCTGAATCTACATTAGCGGCATTTAAGTCAGGCATTTTCTGCTCTGCAATCTTTTTGACCTGCTCACGGGTTATCTTTGAGACCTTTGTCTTGTTCGGCACGCCTGAACCCTTTTCGATTCCGCATGCTTTCTTGATGAGTACAGCTGCAGGCGGTGTCTTTGTAACGAATGTGAAAGAACGGTCTGCATAAACTGTGATTACAACCGGAATTATCAAGCCTGCATCATTTTTTGTGCGCTCGTTGAATTCCTTTGTGAACGCCATGATGTTTACGCCGTGCTGTCCGAGAGCCGGACCAACCGGCGGCGCCGGTGTAGCTTTTCCTGCAGGTATTTGCAGCTTAATAAAGCCAACTACCTTTTGAGCCATTTTTTTGCACCTCCAAAATTCGTGGTATTTTGCGGAGCGGTGTTATAATTTCGCTCCTCCCACAAGGGGCTCAGCCCCTCAATAATAACGCCCGAAAAACGGGTGATTATTAACGCATTATTCTACGAGTTCCGCCTGGTTAAGCTCCAGTTCAACGGCGGTATCCCTGCCGAACATTGAAACAGTAACCCTGACGATGTTCTTGTCTGTGTCGATTTCATCGACAACGCCCACAAAGTCCTCAAGAGGACCGTCGGTAACTCTTACGGAATCGCCGACCTTATAGGCAACCTCTATTGAGCGTGATTCAACGCCCATCTTCTCGACCTCAGCGTCGGTGAGCGGAATCGGCTCGGACGACGGACCGACAAAGCCCGTGCATCCGCGTATGTTGCGAACAACATACCATGTTTCGTCTGTATATACCATTTTGATAAATACATAACCGGGATAAATCTTGCGCTCAACCTCACGCGACTTTGAATCCTCAATCTCGGTCACGGTTTCGGTCGGCACCTTAACCTCTCTGATTAAATCCTGAAGTCCTCTGTTTTCAACAGTCTTTTCAAGATTTGAAGCTACCTTGTTTTCATACCCGGAATAGGTATGAACAACATACCATTTTGCTTCTTCAGGCATTGTTATTCACCCTCTCCGTGTCAATTAGGTTCCGCTTGTCTGCATAATAAGTCCGAGCAGAGCATAAAGACCTCTGTCAAGACCGAAAATGAACAGACCGATTATGACGATCACCGCAATTACAATTCCCATATTCTTGAAAACTGTCCTTGGTGTCGGCCATGTAATCTTTTTGATTTCGCCCTTGCACTCACGGAGATATTTAATTATTCTTGAGAAAACATTCGGCTTTTTTGTTTTGCCGGCAGAAGCTTTTTTGTCTGTCTTTTTCTCGGCGTTTTTCTCTGCCATTTTTAAAATCCTCCGCTTATTTTGTTTCTTTATGAAGAGTGTGTTTCTTGCAGAAGCGGCAGTACTTGTTCATTTCAAGTCTGTCCGGATCATTCTTCTTGTTCTTCATAGTGTTGTAGTTGCGCTGCTTACACTCTGTGCAAGCCATAGTAATTTTAACTCTCATTAACGGCACCTCCGATTTTCGGATTAATATTTTTAGCCGGAATACCGGCTCAAGCCTCCCTCAAAAAGGGCAAAAAAATAAACCCCTTTTTACGAGGTAAACCTATTTTATCATATATTCACTCGCCCGTCAATAGCTTTTTTGCGGTTTTTGAATTTATTTTTTCGCAAATGCACCCTTGCCTTCGTCTCGTTTTCTAACTAACATTATGCTATAATTCTAACGAAAAAGCAATTACTCCAGAGGAAAATAAAATATAGAAGAATTGACGATTGAATTATGGCAAAAACTATGTAATAACGGTAACATAAAATGGACTTTGCATGCGCTAAAACGCATCAGAGAGCGAAATATTAAATCAAGCGATGTAATCTCATGTATAAGCAACGGTCAAATCATAGAACATTACCCAAATGACAGACCGCTGCCAAGCTGCCTGATATACGGTGTAGTGCATTTCAGACATCTGCATACGGTAGTATCAAGTGACGGCAGCACAGACAACCACAGGCACCTCAGAAATCCGAGGTGCCTTATTTTTGCGAAAAAGTGAGTTTTTGTCCTGTTCCGCTACTGCGATCTGTAGTCATAAACATCGGTGTCTATATTCAGCGTTACATCGTTGATGATAACAGTGTCGTCCGAGAGCCACTCAACCTGCGCACTGTCACAATGGTACTCATAATATATATTCCTTTTTGTGCCGTCGGACTTCACAACCTCGCCGCGAATTGCATAGTCAACAGTTGCTCCGCCGTTGCAAAGATAGATATTTATAGTATTTTCGCTGTTTGGCGAGGGATAGCTGTTCAGAAGCTCGCCCTCGGGCAGATTGTCCATATTCGGACTGAGAATCGGGTAAAGAAACCCACAGCCTGAAAGCATCAGAACAACAATAATCAAAGATAACGCTGTCAGCTTTTTCATACTATTACCTCCACTCTCAACTCTCCACTCTCAACTCTCCACTCTCAACTCTCCACTCTCAACTCTCCACTCTCAACTCTCCACTCTCAGCATATCATCTTACGCTACGCGCGACTGTTCCCTTGTATTTAAATTAATCTGATAAATCTCAGCCTGTGATGACTTCTCGCTAAAAACACCATAATCAACCCGACTGTTTTTTGCGGCGAAAAGGCAGTCATTACTGCAAACATAAAGCCTGTCAAAAATATTGTCTGAGATTTTTTGCTGCTTAGCTGTCGTGAAATCGTAACACCACAGACCGTTATCAGCACTTTCCTTAATGCGGGTAACTGAACCGTCTTTATATGTCCTGCATACAGAAAAATACAGCTTATCCGCTTCACCGTTTACCGCAATTATTCCATCACAATTCAAGGCATTAACCTGTTGTCCCGACGACAGGTTAAAGAAATAAATACTGTTCCCTGTTCCGATTATTAAATTGTCCGAACATATAACGCCGACAAAATTTGCTGGATTTATATTCAGGCTGTACTGCGACAAAAGCTCATTACTCAGCAAATCAACTGTTACAAGCTGCAAATCAACATCATTATATATAATGTATAGCTTATCTTTATCAACAGAATACCAGAGAATTTGATTATTCACAGAACACACTTTCTCTTTTTTATTGTCAGACAAGCTGATTTTATAAATGTCTGTTTTATTATTTTCGGTCAACAAATAATCGCCGTAAAGCTTAAAGCTTTCGCCGTCTGTCAGTTCGACAGCATTATCCGAGGTTACTTCTTTATAACAGATTTTTCCGTCAGATATAAAAAACAGCTTTCCGTCATAAACCGTAAACTCTCCGCCTGAATATCCCATGCTGCGCTCTTCTCCGCCTGTGTTTAAAACCTTAACAGAATCAGCAGAGGAATTCCGGGCGTAATAAAGCTCCCCGTTATCATAAACCATTCCCGTACGGAATGTATCATCGTTATTCCATATTGAGTCCACCGTGCCTGTATCTCTGAAACCGCTTTTTGAAAAATGATTATTGTTTGAATAAAATGAATTGTCAACAGGCTTTACTTTATCAACTGATACGCAGGCAGATAAAAGAATCACCATGCTTAAAATAAAAATTGCAGAAAATAGCTTAACGCATTTTTTCATTTCATTCACTCTCCGAAAACTGTCGCTCACATTTAATAAATTCATTGTATATTGTATTTAAGGTTCAAGCAATTTACAGTATGCTATCTAAGGTTACAAACGCAAGAAAAGAATTATATATTGAAATCAAGGAAATAATGATACTACCTACGAGAAAGAATCTATCTTTCTTGATAATTGAAACAACAATACCTATTATTGAAAGACATAGTACAAAGATCGAGATTATTCTCAGTAATAATTTTACGGTATTTATTGGCATATTACTTTCTCCATTAAAATCACATTCAATCCAAAGCCTCAAACTTTACATCTTCCTGCTTTGCCCATTCCTCAGCCGCCGTGCCTTTGTAGCCTCTCACAACAATATTTGGTGTTTCTCCTTCGCCTCTATCTATGTATGTATTAATACTTTTTACATTATTCCCAAATTCAATACTCGTCAAGCCATGAGGTACACCTAATAACGGTTCAAAACTTTCGACAAACTCCGGAACTATATAGTTATTTGATTCATAGTCGGAATTCATCTTATAGTTGAAATTCATAAACAAAAGCTTTTTCTTATCCTTTGAGTAGAGTAATCCGTCCTCTGAGGAATAATATGGGTTTTCTTTATCGACATTTATTCCTATAAAAACAGGAAATTTTACTCGTTCATCATCTTCAAGAGCAAAGCTGCAAGAATCTATAGAATCTGCGGTTATTACCTTAACGGTTTTCGGCAGATTAAGGGTACACCCACGCAAGCCGCCGAAAGCACTGATAACCTCATAGGGCAAAAGGCTATCCTGACTGTTTTCTTGCAGATAACCGCCAATTTTAACAACCGGCTTACCATCAAGAGTTTCCGGTACATCTAAAGTATCTAAAACACTTATTGTATGATTGAGCCGATACTTATTAATACACACTCCGTCCTCATAGTCGGTTATTATGTATTCGCCGCACTGACGGCTGTTGGCTTTGAAATATTCACGAGCCTCTTCGCTTTCTTCCATTGAATCAATAACATAAAAATATGGCATATCCTCATAGCCTTTGTCGCTGTCGCTTATGTATTCCTTATAGCCGGGCAGAGCTTTATAGTCAGTATTATTCTTGTTTTCGCAGCCTGCAAGAAGAAAAGTTGCACTTATCAACGCAAGGATTAAGAACACAGAGTAAAATTTTACATTGTTTTTGGCTTTCATTACAATCAGCTCCGGTTAATAATATTCTGTGTGAAATTGCACAGTACTGAATCTGGTATCGCTATAATCATAATAGAACATTAAGGTTTTATCGCCGACGGTCATTGCAGCGAGGTTATTACTATCATCATAATAATACTTTGTAACTGCTCCGTCAACATTTTTTTGTGTTCTAATACCCGAAATATCATATGTATAGCTTGTGGTCTTGTTGTCCTTTGTCAGCGTTGCAAGCTGTCTGCCGTTTTCCCATGATAAGGTCATTCCGTCACGGTATGAAAGCGGGTTGCCGATTTCGAGGTTGATGAGGATTATTAATCTTCTGACAATCTGATACAGTATAAAAGTATAAGTGCAGTAAATTTACACTTTCGTAAACTTGCTGCACTTCTTTTTGAAAACTTTTCCGTTTCAAGTATGAAATTATGTTATGGTTTTTTGCGCAAACAAAAAATATAATAATTATCCCAACAACGGTTAGAAATATTATTTATCAATCTTTGGTAGTCCGGCAAATCCCTTTTCAAGATCTTCGTCGGTTGGGATGTAGTCGCTCATCTCGCCGTCATTATACTTTTGATATGCTACCATATCAAAGTATCCTGTGCCTGTAAGACCGAACAGAATTGTTTTTTCCTCTCCTGTTTCCTTACATTTTAATGCCTCGTCAATAGCAGCTCTGATAGCGTGGCTGCTTTCGGGAGCAGGTAAAATACCCTCAACTCTTGCAAACTGTTCGGCAGCAGCAAAAACTGAGGTCTGCTCAACCGATGTTGCCTCCATAAGTCCGTCATCATATAGCTGAGAAAGTGTAGAGCTCATTCCGTGATAACGCAGTCCGCCTGCGTGGTTAGCAGAAGGAATAAATCCGCTGCCGAGGGTATACATCTTAGCAAGAGGGCAAACCATTCCGGTGTCGCAGAAGTCGTAAGCATACTTACCTCTTGTGAAGCTCGGACAGGAAGCAGGCTCAACGGCAATAATGCGATAGTCAGCCTCGCCTCTGAGCTTCTCTCCCATAAACGGAGCGATAAGTCCTCCCAGGTTGGAGCCGCCTCCGGCGCAGCCGATGATAATATCGGGCTTGATTCCGTATTTATCCATAGCAGCCTTTGCCTCAAGACCGATAACCGACTGGTGAAGCAACACCTGATTTAACACGCTTCCCAAAACATAGCGATAGCCCTCTGTTGAGGTTGCAGCCTCAACAGCCTCGGAAATAGCACATCCAAGGCTTCCTGTTGTACCGGGATGTGCCTCTAAAATCTTTCTTCCAACGGCTGTGGATGTTGAAGGCGACGGTGTAACGCTTGCTCCGTAGGTTCTCATAACCTCTCTTCTGAAAGGCTTTTGTTCATAGGACACCTTAACCATATATACCTTACAGTCAAGACCAAAGTAAGAACAAGCCATTGAAAGTGCGGTACCCCACTGACCTGCGCCTGTTTCGGTAGTAACACCCTTCAGTCCCTGCTTTTTAGCGTAATATGCCTGAGCTATTGCGCTGTTAAGCTTGTGGCTTCCGCTGGTATTGTTGCCTTCAAATTTGTAGTATATCTTTGCAGGTGTGTCCAAGGCTTTTTCAAGGAAATATGCTCTGACAAGCGGAGACGGACGGTACATTTTATAAAAATTCTGAATTTCCTCGGGAATATCAATGTATGCGTCGGTGTCGTTAAGCTCCTGAGCAACAAGCTCCTCGCAGAATACCGGATAAAGCTCCTCAGCCTTCATCGGCTCAAGCGTTGCGGGATTGAGCAGTGGAGCAGGCTTGTTTTTCATATCAGCTCTGACATTATACCATTTTGTCGGAATCTCTTTTTCGTCAAGATAAATCTTGTATGGGATTTTCTTCTCTTCCATTGACTTAACCTCCTGAATTTTGTTTTGTTAGCAAAACACTTTATATTTTAATGCTTTAAATTGCTAATTTATTCCATTATAACATACAATTATTCAAATGTCACGCTGTTTTGTAAAATTGTTTTTGCAATATTGAATATCAGGTTTTTTAAAAACTCTATTGTAGAGGCTAAAGAATTATGATAATCTAACAAGTAAGAAGGCAGAAGCTCTGCTTTTCGTTGCCCTGACAGCGTGTTTTTCAGGAAAACGAAGGATCAATTATGAGAAAAACAGGGAATGACATAAACCGGTGAACAAATCAAAGAGAGGAGATTTACAAATGGATAAGCGGTCGGTGATTCAGTATCTGGAGGAAAGAGCTGAGGACTTTTATAAGCTGAGTGATACAATCTGGGAAAATGCTGAAATTCGGTTCAAGGAGAAGCAATCAGTAAAGGATTATGTTGCTTTTCTGAAAAATGAAGACTTTTCAATAACCGTTGGAGAGGCAGGTCTTAAGACGGGATTTCGTGCCGAATGGGGAAGCGGAAAGCCTGTGATTGGCTTTCTGGGAGAGTATGACGCACTTGCAGGGCTGAGTCAAAAGGCGGGTGTTGCCGTTAAGGAGTCTTTGGTAAAGGACGGAAACGGACACGGCTGCGGTCATAATCTTCTTGGAGTCGGTGCACTGATGGGCGCAGTCGGCTTTAAGCATTATCTGGAAACGACAGGAAAAACCGGAACCGTGGTGTTTTTCGGATGCCCGGCAGAGGAGGGCGGAAGCGGAAAAACATTTATGGCTCGGGAGGGCTGCTTTGATCAACTTGATTTGGCATTAAGCTGGCATCCTAACAATTGCAATATGATGCCTCCCGGACCGGTTTTGGCTAATGACTCAATCCGTTATAGCTTTACCGGTAAAGCGTCTCATGCGGCGGCGGCTCCGGAGGCGGGACGAAGCGCACTTGATGCGCTTGAGCTTATGAATATAGGTGTTCAATTCCTCAGAGAGCATATTCCGTCAACTGCAAGAATTCATTATGCCATAACGAACGCCGGAGGAATTTCGCCAAATATTGTTCAGCCCTATGCATCGGCACTGTATCAGATCAGAGCGCCCTTTGCACCCTTACTTTCTGATCTTTATGAGCGTGTCAATAATATAGCAAAAGGCGCAGCCATGATGACCGAAACTCAGGTTGAAATAAAATTCCTGAAAGGAACCAGCAATACAGTGCTGATTCCGGCGCTGGATGAGGTAATGTACAATAATATGTGCGAAATTCCAAACCCTGTTGAGCGTGCGGACGATATTGCGTTTGCTCGTGAAATCGTCAAAACGCAGATGCCTGCCGACAGTATTCCTGAAAATGTGTTTGACTTAAAGCCCAGGAATTGGAACAAGTCGGGAAACATTCCAATTCCTGGTTCGTCCGATGTCGGAGATGTGAACTGGGTTTGTCCTGTTTCACAGTGCGGCACAAGCACTTGGCCGGTAGGAACTGCTGCCCACAGCTGGCAGGCTGTCGCCTGCGGCAAGAGTGATTTTGCGCACAAGGGGATGTTGTATGCCGGTCAGATTATCGCAGCAACGGCTGTCGATGTTTGCAACAACCCCGAAATCATAGAAATCGCATGGAGACAGTTAAAAGAGAAGACAGGGAGTCACCCATATCATTGCCCGATCCCACCGGAAATCACACCGGAAATCCTGGAGGCTGAAACAACATAAGCACCAAGCGGTGTGCTTGAACAGCTAAGTTCTGCTCCTGCTTTAATCTTCTGATACAGTTTTTTATACGAAAAATCGATTATATATTTTGCAGACGATTGAATACAATCGTCTGCAACTTTTTTTCAAGAGGTTGGTTACTCAGCTACGCTGTCTATTTCCCAATGCCCGAATTCTTCTCGTAATTCCACATCTTCAGGGCGTTCTTCTATGCTTTTGCCAAGATTTTTCTTGTTTCTCCTGACCTTTTTGGCTTTGGTATTACGGCTGAGCTTTTCAGGCAAATCCATATTTGCTATGGATATTCTTTTTTACTATTGCATCTTCATTTTACAATCTGCGAAAAATTCTTTTGTAATTATCAAATTTCTCTTTCTCATTTTAAAGCAACTTCAAATCACTTTCAGCGGCAATAAACAACAACTCGTATTTTTTCGCCTTTTTTCCGCATAAAAAATCAATCGCCTGACCTGCCGAAAATGGCTTAGTCAAGCGGTTTTTGCTTGGTTGCGGAGGCTGGATTTGACAGAGCGACCTTCGGGTTATGAGAGCAAAACGGGCCCTTCGGCAGCTTTTTGTAATTTTCAAAAAACGGCTTGTTTATGCGGTTTTTCAAGGTTTTGCCTTTTGCAGCTTCAAGTGATTTTTTGCTGTTTACAGCGGCAATAAACAACAAATAAACAACAAATAAACAACAAAATTTTACCCTCTTTCAGGCATCTGAGGAGGGCTTAAAAAGACGGATACTGCATTATTAAATCCCCAATAAATTTATTGCAGACGATCAAATACAATCGTCTGCAACTTTTGTCATACATGTTTTCGCACGAGTTTATTTATCAGACACCACGGGATTTGGTTTGACGGTTACACAAAGCCGTTCAGCGAAAAGAGAAATTTCTCATACAAATTGTACTTTTCGAGTTTCTTACAAAGTTCATTGTGACAGTCACCTGAAGCATCTTTATTAGTGTAATATAATGACATATTCTTGAATTTACAATCTACGGTATTAAAAAAAACAAGAAAATAAGCAAGATATTTCATGTACGAGCCGCCTTTACGCCTGCTGAACAAGAGCGTTTACCTGATCCTTCATAAGAGAAATCAGCGGAGAAACAACAATCGTAATACCACTGAGCATAATTGCAGGAACCTGATAGCATATAGACTTGCCTGCGCCCGTAGGCATTATTCCGAGAGCGTCCCTGCCCGACAACAGGCAATCAACCATTTCTTCCTGTCCCCTTCTGAATGAGGAATATCCGAAGTATTTTCTTAGCACGTCAAATTTGTCCATAATTCTGCTCCTGATTTTTCTATATTTTTATTATAGGTATTTTGAAGGAGTTTTCAAGATAGACAACGCTGTTTATCGGAATTAAGCATAAATAAGGTCGGGTATCCATTGTGAATTACCCGACCTTAACTTATTATTTTATTTTTCAATTATCATTCGTTTTACAAATCCATATTTATTGTGACATTCGTTTTGCGTTATGCTTCTATCTTAAAATAATTTGTGTTTTCAGAAGTTTTTTATTAGTCAAACAATGATTTAAACCATTCTGTCCATTGAACAATGAATGTTCCCATTCTCTTTTCCTCCTTTCGTGTTTTTCTGTATTCATCTTACCATACTGGCTGTGACAAGATACGGACAAATTTTCGTGATTTTTAAAAGTTTTTTATTTTTTACTTTTATCAGTCAATTACATCTGCATAACATAATCTGATAAAGAAATCTATAATCGCCTGCATTTTTATTCTCCTTTCGTTTGTTTCTTTAATGTGTCTATATAATATCAAACCGACTGTGACAAGATACGGACAAAAACAAGGGGATTTTAAGCTTTTTCAAAAATCACTTTGAAAATATAAAATTGCCAAGCAAAACTGAAATTCACTTGGCAAATCGTAATTATTTTATTGTAAAGTATTTCTGATCTTTGCTTTTAGGGGATTCGGGCTTTGTAAGCGCAATTTTATTTTCAGCTATCAAGGGTTTCATATGCTTGCTCATAAGGTAGGCTATTGTTATGTCATCCTTGAATTTTTCCTCAAGCTCCTTGCGGCTTCTCGGCACACTGCAAAAATTGAGAATCCGACTTGCAAGGTCGCTGTTTCCCTTTTCGCTTACGATTTCATTATAAAGTATAGCCTTGAATACACCTCTGTTATTTTCAAAAACAGGCTGCGGAAGTCCTGCGTTTTTCATAGCACTTCTTATCGTTGGAATGCCGCTGTAACGATTCTCGGTTTCTCCCATAATTTCAAGCGCACCTGCCATATACGGATTTCTGGTATCGGCAGAAACAAAGCCTAAATTGTCTAAGGTCATTCTGCCGTACAAGCCGCCCGGATTTTCAATTTCTATTCTGTCGGAATACATCGTAATAGTAATCGGCGCCGACTCGGTGTGGATACTGTAATCACGGTGAATAAGAGCATTGAGCACAAGCTCTCTGACTGCAATAACGGGATACTCCGTTCTGTCATTTCTCATTCCCGTTTCAGAGTTAATTATCGTTTTCACCTTCATATTTTTTCTGACGAAAATCAAGGCATCGTTTAACATCTGCGTTATAGAGCCTTCAATTCTTTTGTTGTCAATAAATCTCTCGCCGACGCTTCCCGTCGCACTCATTTCTTTTCCTGGAACGGAAACGGCAGTGATACATAGCTGAGGAAAGTAAGCCTGCGGATAAACCGAGAAAAGCATCAAGGCGGCAACAGTAGGCTTATTGTCAACAACAAATCCCTGCAAGCGGTTGATTTCCTTTTCTTCAAGCTTGGCAAGATGAGGCTTGTTTTTCTTTAGTTCAAGAAGATATAGCTGATATTCCTCGGTGTTAATATCATTCAGCTCAGCTCTGCTATTAGTTCTGAGTTCATCGTGTATATCCTGCTTGAATGCTTCATAGCTGTAAACCTCGTACTCGGTCATAAGTCTGTCGCCGTCTGCAACACGCACATAAGACCCTCTTAATCTGCCTGCACCCTTATAAAAGCACGGCTTCTGAAAATTGTCCATTTCCTGAATTTCTGCGCTCACAACGGTTTTTCCGTCAACTACCGCAACTGTACACAGCGGTCTTACGACAGGCTCCATCTGCAGACTTTGCTCCATTATCTTCTTCTGCAAATCAGCTGCGTCATAAACTCCGCAGACATTGTAATCATCATTTTCATCAACGCCGAAAATGATAGTTCCGCCGTTTTGCTGATTTGAAAATGATGACAGCGTATCAAAAATTTTAGGGCAACTGTTCCGAGCCGATTTTACTTCAATGTAATTACTTTCGGCTTTTTTAAGTTGTATATCTTCAATTAATTTTACCAATTCAATTTCGAGCATAAAAATTCCTCCTGATTTCATTATACTTAATTTATAAGAATTTTCAAGAGAATTTCTAAAGAATTTCGCATAGTTTTAATAATTTTCTTCTAATTTGAAACATTATTCGCATAAAATCTTCTGATTTCTTTTAATTTCTTCTTATTCATCTGATTTCCGCTAACTTACGATAAAAATTCTATTATCCACGTCAAATTGTCTTCTTGCAAATATACCCGACTGATGCAAGGTATTTGTTTGTCTGCCTATTTTCATACTCAACTGATAAAAGCTTTAATATATTGCGAAGAGCCGTGATGCAAAAGTCACGGCTCTTTGCTGTTCAAAATAAAGGACACCACCATCAGAAATCACATAATTTATCAATATTCTGCTGCAATTTAGTGAATATACACTTGTATAAGTATTACAGTTGTAGTATAATTTTGTCAAGGAGGCGGTATATTATGGAAACACCGAAGCTTAAAATCACACAAAAGAAATATAAGGGCGAATCAACCGTTATTTCTCTTCGCCTGCCAAAGGATATGCTCTGTGATATTGACCGCCTTTCAAAGGATACGGGCAGAACACGAAACGAGCTTCTGGCCTTGTGCATTGAGTTTGCCATAAAAAACATTGAAATAGTCGGTGAAGAAAATATATAAGCAACGGAGGAATAGTTATGTCAAAGTCAGATAAAAAACAGCACGGCGCACTTGCAAGTGTAATCAAATACGAGGGCGACAATGAAACACTTGTATGGAAGCATCCTATAGAGGACTTCAACCTCGGCTCTCAGCTGATAGTCCACGAAAGCCAGGAGGCAATTTTCTTCAGAGACGGTCAGGCTCTCGACTTATTCGGTGCAGGCCGCTACACGCTTGAAACACAGCAACTGCCTCTGCTTGAAAAGCTTTATCATCTCCCCTCTGATACCGAAGCCACATTCCACGCCGAGGTTTACTACATAAATCTGACAACACAGATGGGTATAAAATGGGGCACGGATTCAAAGGTGCGCCTGTTTGATCCTCAGTCTGGTCTGCATATTGAAATCGGAGCCTGCGGCGAATTCAATGTCCGTGTAACCGACTCACGCAAGCTTTTGCTTAAGGTTGTTGGCACAACCGACAGGCTTTCTCAAAGCCAGCTACTGGGCGCAGGCGGCAGGGGATTTTTCCGTGCGATGATAATGACGCAGGTAAAAACATATCTTGCGCAGGCTATAAAGGAAAGCGGCTGCAGTATTCTTGAAATTGACGGGCAGCTTGCACAGCTGTCGCAGCTTCTGTGCGAAAAGATAAACGCCGTCATCAGCGAATACGGAATTGAAATGCCTGAATTTTTCGTGAGCAGTATTCTCACGCCCGACGACAATCCGAGTTTCCGCAGACTCAAGGAGCAGTACGCTGAGCAATATCTGCTTGTGCGTGAGGAAGAAATCAAGCGCAAAGAGGCTGAAGCCGCAAGAGAGCGCATGGCGGTTGAAGCGCAAACAGCGGCACAGATGAAAATAATAGGCGCACAGGGCGAAGCTGAAGCGCTGAAAATCAAGAAAGCGGCTGAAGCCGAGTCATACAAAATGCAAGCGGCGGCTGAAGCCGAAGCAATGCGTATGAAGGGCTACACCTATCAGCAGGAAACAGCAAGAATAGTCGGAACTGAGGCTATGAAAAACGGTATCTCGGGCGGCTCCGGCGGAGTCGGCGATATTGCAGGTCTGGGCGTGACGCTCGGTGCGATGGGCGGCATAATCGGTATGACAAAGGACGCGCTTGAGCCTGTTCTGGACAGCTCGTCACAGGCAGGCAGATCCGTTGAAAAAATAATCAGCGACAAATGGGACTGCTCCTGCGGCAACAAGGGTGTAACAGGCAACTTCTGCAACAACTGTGGCGCAAAAAGACCAACTGCCGACAGGTGGGACTGCTCCTGCGGCAACAAGGGTGTAACAGGCAACTTCTGCAACAACTGCGGTGCAAAAAGACCGTCTGACGACGGGTGGGACTGCTCCTGCGGCAATAAAAACATAACAGGCAGCTTCTGCAACAACTGCGGAAAGAAAAGAGGAGAGTGATTGATATGAAAAAGAAACAGATATATATGCTTGCATTTGCCGTTATTGCTTTGCTTGCCTTTAACATAATCTCTTTTACTGTACCATTCAGCAAAGAGCCATGCTTCTGGCTGTCCTACGCCTTCGGTATGGCGGCAATCATAATTCAGCTTCCCGTAATGCGCCTTGCATTTAAAAAGGGCGGCGACATAAAAAGCAAGGTTTACGGCTTCCCGATAGCGAGAATCGGTGTTATCTACGCAGTATTGCAGCTTATATTAAGTATAGCTTTTATGGCGCTGAACACGCTTGTACCACTTTGGATACCGACGGTTCTGTATTTACTTCTGCTCTGTGCCGCCGCTGTCGGACTTATTGCAGCTGACACTGTGCGTGACGAGGTCAGCAGGCAGGATATACGACTTGAAAACAAAACGGATTTTATGCGCACATTGCAGGCAAGAGCAAGCAGTATTGCCGCCGAGTGTGACGATATCAACGCAAAGCAGGCGATAAAGGCTTACGCCGACAAGCTGAAATACAGCGACCCTGTCAGCAGCGCTTCTCTGTCCGACATAGAAAACGAGCTTGCAGTATACACTGACGAGCTTCACACATCGGTAATAAACGGCGATTACACGGGTACAGTACAGCTTTGCAAAAGGCTTGACACAATGCTTTCTGAACGCAACCGTCTTTGTAAGCTGAACAAGAACAAGCACTGAGCTTTAAAAGGAGGGGCTGACAGACAATGGCAATTTTCAAATGCAAAATGTGCGGCGGCACGCTTGATATCAAGGAGGGTGCAAGCGTTGCGGAATGTGAATACTGCGGCATCAAGCAGACAATTCCAAGACTTGACGACGACAGGCGCATAAATCTTTATGACCGTGCAAACCATTTTCGCCGCAACAACGACTACGACAAGGCGATGTCGATATACGAGCAGATACTCAACGACGACAAGACCGATGCCGAGGCTTACTGGTCGCTGGTGCTGTGCCGCTACGGAATAGAATATGTTGAGGATCCGCTGTCAAACAAGCGTGTGCCGACGGTCAACAGAACGCAGTACACCTCTGTATTTGCTGACGAGGACTACAAGTCGGCGGTCAAGTTTGCCGATTCTGCCCAAAGGGTAATTTACGAAAAAGAAGCCAATGCGATAGACGAAATACAGAGGGGAATCCTTGAAATCTCGCAAAAGGAAGAGCCGTTTGATGTTTTCATATGCTACAAGGAAACCGACAGCAGCGGCAGAAGAACCCTTGACTCGGTGCTTGCAAACGACCTTTACCACGAGCTTACCGAGGAGGGCTTCAAGGTATTTTATTCCCGCATAACGCTTGAGGATAAGCTGGGGTATGAATATGAGCCTTACATATTTGCGGCACTGCATTCAGCAAAAATAATGGTTGTACTCGGCACAAAGCCGGAGCATTTCACCGCTGTGTGGGTCAAGAACGAGTGGAGCAGATATCTGTCGCTCATCAGAAACGGCGAAAAGAAGATGCTTATCCCTGCATACAAGGATATGGACCCGTACGATCTGCCCGATGAATTTTCTCATCTGCAGGCGCAGGATATGTCAAAGCTCGGCTTTATGCAGGACATAATAAGAGGAATCAAGAAGATTGCAGGCGAGCCTGCAGCGGTTGAGGAAAGCAAGCCGCAGAGCAAAAAGCCGCAATACACCGCAAACGCCGCCCCTCTGCTTGAACGCGCATTTTTGTTCCTTGAGGACTGCGACTGGGAAAGCGCAGACGAATACTGCGAAAAAGTTCTCGACCTTGAGCCGAAAAACGCGCAGGCATATGTCGGCAAGCTGATGGCTGAGCTTGAATGCAGCTGCTTTGAAGCGCTGTCTGAGCAGGACGAGCCGTTTGACGAGCTAAACAACTTTAAAAAGGCAATCCGTTTCGGTGATGATGATTTGCGCTCAAAGCTTCAGGATACAATAAAAACCATTAATGATCGCAATAATTACGACCGCTGTCAAACGATTTATGAAATCGCCTGCACATATATGATTGAATCCGTAAGTGAGGGCGACTATAGGTTCGCCGCCGCAAAGTTTAAGTCAATCCCCGATTTCAAGGATTCCCCACAGCTTGCCCTTCAGTGTCTTGAACAGGCAGAAACCGCCCGAAAGGAAAAGGCATATGACGATGCGGTGAAATACTCAGTATCTGAGCTTCCCTTGCAGCTGAAAAGCGCAATCAATCTGTTTGAATCAATCCCCGGCTGGAAAGACGCAGACGAGCGGCTTGAGCAGACAAAGAAAAAACACGAGGAAGCCCTTGCCAAAGAGGAAGAAAAAAGGCTTGAGGACGCAAAGAAATACGAAGCAAAACTACAGGCGGCAAAAAAGCGGAACAAAATAATCAAGAAAATATCATTGATTATAATTTTAGTCGGCATTATCATTATTGCGTTTGCTATCCTTTATAAAACAGTAATATATCCAGCTGCCAAATATAACGAGGCTTCAAGTATGCTTGAACAGAAAAAATATTCTGAAGCTTGTGATATTTTTACAGATTTAGGAGAGTATCAGGATGCACCGGATAAAGCTCTGTTAAGCCAATATAGCCTTGCAATGTCTTATGTGAACTCCTCTGAATATGCGAAAGCATATCAGTTATTCACTAAGTTAGGCGATTATAGGGATAGTAAAGAACAGATAGAATCATTAGAAATTCCTATGCTGAAAGAAAATCTTAAAAACTATAATACCGGCGATACATTCTATTTTGGATACTTTAATTCATCAGAGTATAGTTCAAGAAATATTGAATGGATTATTCTTGACAAAAAAGAGGATAAAGTGCTTGCTATCAGCAAAGAGTGTATCAATTGCCTTCCGTACAACGAGGGTGAGCTAAAAGATGTCACATGGGAAACATGTTCATTACGCAAATGGCTTAATAATGATTTTTTAAACAGCACTTTTACTGACATTGAACAGGAAATAATACTGACATCGCATATCATCACGCCCGATAACTCAAGTCTTGGCACTTCCGGCGGTTACGCCACCAACGACAAAATATTTTTACTTGATACAACCGAAGCTGAAAAATATTTTACTCGTGAATCAAGAAAATTAGAAGAAGCTTATATTGAAGGTGACAACCATACATCTACTATACAATTTTCCGGCTGGTGGTGGCTGCGCACACTGGGTTCACAAAAGTATATGGCTGCCGGTGTCAATTTTGCCGGTCAAATCGACTATTATGGAGAAAATATAAATATTGATAACCGATTCGGCGTTCGCCCTGCAATGTGGATAAAACTTAATTAAACCTGCTTTGCTCTTCCCCACCTCTGATGTATATTCCTGATTCACACTTCTTGATATTTCACATCGGTATATACAGCACAATACGCCCGACAACTCTGCTCAAAGCGGGGCTGTCGTGCGTATTTTTTCAGGTAAGCTTAAAAGGTCGGGTTTCTGTCAAACAGAAGCACCCGACCTTTAGATTTTTATTTCATTTTCAATTTATCTTTCGCATTTTCAAGCAGCTTAAAATCACCTTTTGCGGCAATAAACAACAAAAAAACAACAAAATTCTGCCCTCTTTAAAGCAGTTGAGGAAGGCAGGAAAAGACAGTTTATAAATTTTAATTGTCTACAACAGGAAGAGTAGCTGTTGTCATCTCCGCCCATGAGTATTGATGCATATATTCGCCATGATATGTATTTACGGCTGACAGATTTCCTTTCAGATATTCATAGTAATCGCAGTCTACAAGCTCAGGTTTTAATCTGACAGTATTTCTGTTTTTTACGATAACATCGTCAACACCGGCGTTTGCAAGGGTGTTCTTCAGGTCATAAATCAGGTTACGCAGGTTACTTCTCTGAGAAACGCTGTCTGGCTTATCCTCCCACAATTTTGCAGAAATTTCACCCATTGAGCAGGACGCGCCCTTTCGGTCTACAAGATAGGCGAATAATTCCTTAGTTTTATTTCGGTTAAAATTCAAAGGCTCATTGTTTACAAACACCTCAAAATTTCCAAAGCATTTGATTTTCACTTTTTTCTTTTGCGGAGTATCAACCGGATTTCTTAAATTTTCGAGAGCTTTTCTCACCTGCTCCTCATCAACAGGCTTTAAAAGATAGTCGCTTGCGTAAAGGCGGAAAGCATCAAGAGAATACTCGGAATATCCCGTTACAAAAATTATATTAATTTTTGCGTTAATGTCTTTTAAACGCTTTGCAAGCTCAAGTCCTGTCATACCACGCATTTTTATATCAAGAAACGCAATGTCACATTTTTCTTTTTCAGCAAAGCTTATTGCCTCAAGCGGCTGACGAAAGCCAAAGATTTCAGCATCGGAAACAACTTCGTTTATTGTGCTTACTAAAACATCCAAAGCGAGCTTTTCATCATCAACTGCAATAATTTTCATAAATCAGGAATCCCCCTTTGGTATTCTTATGGTTGCCGTCGTACCATTTCCGACAGAGCTTTCGATTGACAGCGTACCGTTGCACATCAGCTCAAGACGACTGCGAACATTTTCAATACCGATATGAGACTCTTCGCTTTTATCAAAATTCTCTGTATCAAAGCCCACTCCGTTATCTGCTATTTCAATTTCATAGTATTCGGGCAGTTCCCGTGTTGACAGCTTTACCGTACCGCCGTTTGGCGCGTCACCTACTCCGTGTTTAACTGCGTTCTCTACAAGCGGCTGAATAGTGAGCGCAGGCAAGAGGAAGCTCTGAGCCTTAATATCATAAACTACCTCAAGCTCATCTTCAAATCGCATTTTTTCAAGAACAAGATAGCTCTGAACATGGTTTAGTTCATCTTCAAAAAATATCGGTGTTTTGCGTCCTATTGATTCAAGATTACCACGCAGATATTTTGAAAAACAGTTTATTGCCTGTTTTGCGGATTTTGGGTCTTTGTCACACAGGCAGTAGATAGAGGTAAGCGTATTATAGAGAAAGTGCGGCTGAATCTGACTTAGCATTATCGCAACACGCATATCGGAATTTTCTCGTTCTTTTTCGCAGTATTTTTCTGTCTGGTCATCCAGAATAAATATAAACATTGCAAATGCAGACAAAATTTCCGAGAAATGAGTCAACAGCAAGCCGTAATAGAATATCTGAACTGTTAATGCAACTAACGGCAGAATAATGTAAACGCTAAATGCCATTATCTCTTTTTTTGAAAGCATCTTACGGTTGAAGATAATGAGCAAGGTGTTTAAGACCGCCGAACACATTACAGTGACCTGTGAAATCCAGAATAAATCTCCTCTGTGATATACATTACTGCTGTCAAAATAATAAAATATTCCTGTGAATTGCGAAACAACAAGCATTAATACTTCCGTTGTAAACAGAGCAAAAATGCAAGCTCTTAATCTTTTATTTGATTTTCCATTGCTTACGCAATACACAATATACAGCGTAAAGAAAAGCGACAGCAAGTAACCGAAAAAGAACTCGCAGAAGTTTGATATTCTTACCGAATAAAATCCGAATGTATCTGTTCTGCCTTTAAAAGCCAAGCCGCAGATATTTGATACAAGATATAGTCCAAGACAGCTGAATATTGCCGCAAAATATCTGCTTGTTTTTCTCTCCATTCTGCGTCCGATAAGCACAACTGCTATTCCCATTAAGCACATAAGAACACCGCAAAGCTCAACGGCTATATTAATGATCCTAATGCTACTGTCCATACAAACTCCTTTTTCTCTGTTTTCAAAAATTACTGCATATATCTAAATTATATATAAGGGCTTTTTGTAAAATTTTAAATTTAAAATCACCCTTTCAAAAAATACATTTTCTCCCTGACTGTTGTATAAACATAGTGGGAAAAGTTGTTGAAAAATCAAAGCTTTCTCTTGAGTATTGAAAATTGCGCAATCAATACTGATGCAACTACTGCAATCACAATCAAGCTCAAAATATCAGAAGGTAAACTGAAACCAAAATTCTGAGAATTGATAAATTTTACTGCAAAAGGTGCAACAGCTGTTACTATTCCTCCAATAAGGTAAAGAACTCCCGATACAAGCGTAAATTTCCTTGCGCTTGCTTCAGTATAACTGCCAATTGTCAACAGACCAATACACTTTTTTGTACAAAGCTGGGCAATTCCCAGAATGACTCCCAAAACACCTGTGATTGCTGTAGCATAATCATACACTGTTAAAGTTTCAAATACGTTCATAATAATTTCCTCCGTTAAATTAATTTGTTTTGATTTTTTTGAATGGGATATCAGCTCCCAATTTGGGATAACTGACTTTATTTTTCACTTTAATTTAATTATTCATAATTTCACGACCTTTTAAAAAGAATTTTGTAATAGCTGAATCAGACAGATTTGCTGTTATAAGAGCATTATAACATACGAAGTGCAACAAAAGTGCAACAAAATCAGGCGGTTTTTGTAAAATTTTAAAATTTTTTTTGAAATTTAGAAAATCGATACGAAACGGCGTGAAAAAGCGGCTCAAACATAATGTCCGAGCCGCTTTGCTTAACAAGACAAAATTATGTAATCATAAATCATAGTTTATCTGATTGTAAAAACAGCATAAGTAGTATCTCTTAATGCAGTATTTTCAAAACAAGCATCCTCATCCTTACTCCAATACCAATGTGATTGACCGTAGTGTGCTCTTTCAAAAACAGCTTGCGTCTTATACGAACTGTTATTTAAGTCAAATACCACAGCATTGTGCCTTTCGTGTATTGAAATATCACTCTTGTTGCTTTTTCCGATTTTATACTTTTCTCCTACATTGTAATCTGAGTAATGCTCATCCACACAGGTAAGTTCAACTTTTCCGTCAAGAGGAATTTGTTCTGTACTAACTGCGCTTGCAACCACCAGATTTGCATCGGAGTTCAATTTGAAAACATTGCTGTTTGTCATATAATCCTTAAAGGATATTCCAAGCTTCATATTATCAAATCGGTTTTTAATTATTTCAAGCTGAGTTCCGGAGAGTGCATAAGCCGAGTTTATTTCGCTTTTTGTTTTTTGATCCTCAAGCCTTACATAATCATAATCCAATCCATAATATACATAACTTATGCTCGTCTTATGAACACCCTTAGCTCTCAGATGTTCAATCTTCTGTTTGGCGTTTACACGATAATGTCGTACAAATTTCGCTGAAGCAGCAGACACAGGTCTGCCAACTACATAACACCATCTTTCACCGTTCTCTTCTTCGTGTATGCCTGTATTTTCAAGAGCTTTTATTGCACTGCTCCACGCATCGGAAATACTTGTATCATCATCGCTGATACCTGAATGATAATCTGCTGCATAAGAGGCAAGGCAGCCGTATCTGAACAATGCAACGGTAAGATAGTTGTTCATATTCTCAAGCTCTTCCTCACCCTCCTGCTGGAAGTTGTAAACAGAGGATATGTAAGTATAGAATGCATTTAAAGAAGAATTTGTATTTGTTCCGGAAATTGCATTACAGAGATTTTTGAATTGCTCAATGAATTTATTATTAAATTCATTTTCATTCAGTGTTTCAAGAGAAATTTTTGTCTGAATAAAATTTAAAAGTATTTCTGCATTTTCATCTGTAGCTTCAAGATTTTCATAATTCTTACTTTTCAGAATTTCAAGAAAATCAGCTTTCAATGCTTCAAGCAAGTCATTACTGTATTTATTCTTATGATTTTTAAGAGCAATAAGAGAGTTCTTCAGGTTATCGTTGTTAAGCTCAATTGTAATTGTTTTGGACCGGTCAATTTCATCTCCGTCCATTGACACCAATTTTCCTCTTACATCGCCCTTGAGAATAGCCATATTTCCGTTTACATCAAAGTAAACATCAAGGCTGTTACTGCTGCTGACGAATTCAACAAACTTCTTCTGAACATTTACAGTATAAGTATTCATACTGTTTTCAATCGGATTTATGTAATTGCTGACAAAGTTTTCCCATCTGCTGCAAGCAGTCTGAATGGTTGCCTTGTCAATGCCTATTTTTAAATCGGCTGTTGTATGCGAAAGCTTATCGTTAAGGTCGACTATTTTTTTATCTACATTCTCAACAAGAAGCTTTGTATCCAAAACTATTGATTTTATTTCATCAAGTGCTTTTTGTTCTCCGGAACGGGTATCTATTATTCCCAACATTCCCAGAATTGCTTTTCCGGTTTCGAAAGCGTCAGAATATTTTCCGCCATAAATCTGCTCGCGTAATTTCATTATTTTATCCACAAAGTTTTTTGACTTAAACACAGTTTTGCTTTCTATTTTAATATTTTTTACTAATTCTTTAATCTCATCATAACCGGAGGCTTTGCTGTTTTCAAACAGATACTCCGCACTTGAAGAAAGCGAGGCTGACGCTGTACCCCATTCGTTTAAGAGCTTTCCTTCAGCAAGCTTTGCAACTCCCGAGAAAATAGTCTTTTCGTTATCTTTACAGGTAAAGCTGAAATCAAAGGTATAGCTGTTATCAGTATTTTTAAATGATGTAATTTCAGCATCGGCAAAATCGCCCTCAAAGGAAATATCGGATTTTTCAAGATTCTTTAAATCACCGCTTATGGGATAGATTTCAGCACTTGCAGTGTATTTATCGGAATCGCCCTCGGGCTTGTCAATGGAATTAACATTCACCTTAAATACAGCCGTGCTTACCGAAATTATGTATTCTATTCCGTCAAAGCCGACAGCCTTTGAATCAATTGAGAGGGTTTTGTAGTTGAGTTTATTTACCGCATCGTCAATGTCATTTGCATCAACATTCACATAAAGCTTAAATGACTTCTTATCTTCAGAAATTTCTGTTTTTTCTATTTTAAACTCATCAAGCTTTATTGAAGAAGCAAGCTCCTCATTTGAAAGCTCAAGCTCCTTGCCTGCAACATCAACATCAAAGCTTAAAACTTTATCGCTGTATTTGAATGTTGCAGCATCAATATAGACATCAATATTATTAATCTCGGTAAAAGCAAAAATTTCTTTTTCCGCATCATTTGTTTTAGCCGAAAGGTCAACATAGCCGTAAGATGCGTCGGTAATCTTTACTGTTCCGACTGTCTGCAATTTGATTGTATCGCCCAAAGCTTCTACAGACGAAATCTGTAAATCTTTAAAAGCGCCCGAAAGAGTAATATCCTCTGCTTTTATATCACTGACCGGCTTTGCGTTATTAATCTTTATTTCAATAGTAGGATTTTCCTGCAAATTAGCGTGATTTGTTGCAATCTTTCCTGTAGGAGCTGCTTTTTTTGTTGGGTCTATATAATCCGAACCTATTGCGTAAACATTGTCTTCTACACAGTCCTTGTGAATAAAATACATATATATACATCCACTGTCGTATTCCTCTTCCTTAAAGCTCAAAACAAGAGTTTTGTTGTCTTTCTGCTCTAAAGTAAAGTCATCAACGAATTTCTCTTTGCTTACAACCTCTGTATCATCTGCTTCGTCCGTTGAAGATGAAGAGTCACTTTCTTCAGTCGAATATGACAATAAATCTTCTTCAGCTAAAGGCAAAGCGGTGATACACACTTTATCCTTGCTTATGTCGGACTTTAGTTCTGATTCTTCGCTTGTCAGTGTAACGGTTCTCGTTCCGTCCTTCAATTCCGTTTCTGAATCAAGGAATATTGCGTTTCCGTAGTCTTCCAGCGTCAATCCCCATTTTTCATCAATGTTCTTTGGAGTTGAACAAGCTGTAACACTAAGACAAGTGAGTGCTGCTAATAAAACAGCTACCATTCTTTTGAATTTTGTTTTCATGGAATTTCCTCCTTAAAAAATTTTTTATATTTCAGAGCACAGCTCCGTTTTCCATATTTATTATATAATTATAACAATGACAAAATTAAGACATACTAAACATTTTTATTCGGTTGAAAAACTATTTTTCAGAAATGATGTATAATAATCATCCTTACTGTTCTGAATATACTCTTCCATTGTTTCTCTGTCGTCAACAGGAAAACAAAAGCTTATTCCGGAAAGATTACTCATATCACCCGAACTCACAACAGTTATACAATCCAAAAAATCGAAATCAATATTCAGCGAGTCGCCAAAACTGCCCATATCATATACACAGGACGAAAAAATCCCGATGCTGTCTGTTGAGTTTATCGCCTTTTCAAAATCTGTCTTTCCCCTGTCAATGCAATTCTGAAATGCAGATTTAATTTTATCAAGCTGTGTTAAATCGATGGCAGAAAGTGTGTAATCTGCTTTACTGCTGTGTGATTTCGTAAAGCTGTCGAGAATTGTCTTTATTTCGTCACCGCTTCCAAGCGAATTTGCAATTGATTTATAGTCCCATCCGCCTGTCGGCTCAAGGTCTTCGGACGCTATCATATAGTCGCTGTATTCTGAAACAACTAATGCTGTTTCATAATTTGACATCAAACAGCAATCAAATCCGATAAAGTCAAATTTATATGAAAATGAACAGGTCTGAAGTGCAGTATCAAACTCCTGTACCGTCAGCCAGTCATTCTTATAAAGCTCGTCCCTGCATATTCCTTTGAGAAAACCTCCTCCGTGATCCCACAAAATCAATGCTGTTCTTTTTGCAGGAAACTTCTGCGTTCCCCAGTCAATAAATTCTCTTAATGTTGATGAATCACCCATACAGGAAAGCTTTTCTTCTTCCAGCAATTCGAGCTTATTATCCGCAACCATATATCTTTGAAGTTTATCGGCAGAAATTCCGTGTTTTTTCCATCGTTGTGTTCCGCCCGTTTCAAGCACAACATTCACATTTTTAGGAATATCGGCACTTAAAAGCTCTGAAATATCATCTGATGCAGAGCCGTTTTTACTTTCAAGAGAGCTTCCGCACATATATATCAACAATGTGTAGTCGTCACTATATATTTTATTTTCAGAACTTTTGGTACTGCTTTCAACGGCTTTGCTTGTAATAACTTCAATTTCACTTTTTGTCTGATGCGAATTACACCCAACTAAAACAATGTTAAGTAATACCATAAATATCGCAAAGCAAGTGTAAAACTTGTAGTAACTGCTTTTCATAAATTACACCAAATCCCGACAAAATGCTTATTATTCATTATTATACAATACGAAGTGCAACAAAAGTGCAACAAAATCAGGCGGTTTTTGTAAAATTTTAAAATTTTTTTGAAAAAAATTTGCGAAAAAATTTTTGATTTGCTAAAAATCGGCCGCTTTGCAGAATGCAAAACGACCGATTCTTTTATTGATTATTCATATACAAATGTAACGAATGCTGTGGAAATTATTTTATTTTTACTTTTATCAGTCGATTACATCTGAATTTTACACCGCAAAAAGGCTGCAAGCCTACCTCTTTCGGCTGATTTTTCAGCCGCTTTTTTTATTCTTTGAGCTTATTTCAAGGCAGAAATATTATCTTCTGTCAATTTCAAGGTGCTTGCCTGAAATTTCAATCCTGTAGCCGCTGTTGTCATACTCAAAATATGATTTATAGCTCTTGATATTATCGTTGTTCTCTGTGATGCGGAGCCATCTGTCCGAAGTGGTGCTGTTTATTCCGATATACGAACCGCTTGACAATGAGGAGATAGTAAGCGTTGCCTTTGTGCACGAATTTTCATCAAGCGTTAAGTTGTTGTTCCTGTTGTTTGCAAGGTTGTTGCGTATAACAACCTTGCCGTCAAGCTTAACCTCTGCTGTGAAGAATCCCGATACTCTTGCAAACAAACCACCGCCGTTGCTTGATGATGAGTTATTGCTGATTTCGCAGTTTTTCAGCAGACAGCCGTTGTTGAACTCTGAAAGGTAAACACCGCCGCCGTCCTTTAACGCTTTGTTGCCTGTGATTACGCAGTTGCTGATTTCCTTGATACCGCCGTAGTTTCCCATAACAGTTCCCGAATCCTCTTCAAAAATGCCGCCGCCTTTTCCTGTGGTAAAGCCTCCGGTAATAACGCCCTTGTCGCTTGCAGTGTTTACGAGATAAAGAGAGCTGTATTTAGAAGTTATGATTACAGAGCCGTCATCCCTTGCCGCTGTAAGCTTACGGTCGATTCTGTGTCCGTTTAAGTCGAGTGTTACTGTTCTGCTGACATAAATTGCGCCGTTTTTGAAGCCTGCGCCTGTACCGAAATCTGCCGAACCGTTCTTCGGTGACCAGTCCTCATAAAGCTTTACGGTAGCTCCGTAATAGGTCATTGCGTCATTCCAGGCGTCCTCTATATTGTCATAATGAACCGTCTTGCCGTTGCAGATTATATCTGCTCCGCCGTCAGTCTTTACTGAGTCGCAGGCAATATAGAAATAGCCGAGATTGTCAAAATCATTATATGTAGGGTTGCAGTATTCGCTGAATCTTACAACAGTGTCGATTCGCTCGGGTTTATTACAGCTTTTATCAAGGTCATACACATTAATCGTTGTTCTGAAAAGCACATTGTCAATATAACATTTTTCGCTCATATCGGCAAACAGGTATTTCATTCCTTTGGGGATTTCGTAGCCCTTGCTTTTAAGGAACTCTCTTAACGACTGATTGCCTGAAAATTCTCTTGAAAGCATCTCTCTGATGTCTGACATATATTCATTATATTTTTTTGTTCTGTCAGAGCTGTTAAAATATCTGATGAGCGAATTCTGATAGGCTGTACCTGTATAATTTATGCATCCTTCTTTACATTCAGCAGTGCCTATACCGCCGATTGTAATCTCTTTATCTGTGTCGCCGCTAAGGTAATAATTGTTTATTTTTTCATTTTCATAAGGCAGAATATTGTTGTTGTAGTTATCAAAAACCTCCTGACACTGCTTCTGAACCCTTGCTATGCAGTTATTGATGTTCTTATTGTCCCCTCCCACAGAGCTTTTAAGGTCAAGGAGTGTAAGATAGAGTGTAACACCTGCAACATAGGATTTGAGAACCTTATCCTCATACTTCTGACTTTCATCCTTAGCAAGCTTGCCGAAGTGCAATGTCTTGAAATTAGTATCGAAATTCGTGATGAAAGCGTTTTTCTCTTTTACGCTCTTTGTTAGCTCATCGTACAGATTTGTGAGTGTTACCTCAAAGGTGTTGCCGTCGCAGATCTGCTTGAGCCAATTATCAATTTTCTTGTTTGATTCTACAAGCGTTGCATTGAGCTTCTCAATCTCCGCTTCAATCTTTTTACATTCTTCGGGAACGCTGTTGACCATAGCTTCAAGCTCCGCCTGTTTCTTCACAAGCTCTCTTTTTGCTTGTGTAACAGTATTAATCAGATTCTCAAGATTATCATCAGTCGCTGTGCCGTAAGCGTTTTCACAGAAATTTTTCATATTATTTGCAAACTTTGCAAGCTGACTGCTCGCCTGAGCGTCCTGACTCAGAGAAATTTTATTTACTATATTGTAAACGCTGTTTATTTTTTCTGAAACTGTATCAGGCTTAGGTTCTTCTGCGGTGAGCAAGCCGTAAATGTTCTCAAAAATCTCGAACGCAACATCTCCCATAGGAACTTTCTTGGCTAAATCCTTAAGCATGTCAACTGCTTTTTTTGCAAACGCATTATAAACAATTGATGCCACTTCCTTTTCAGCATCATTGTAAACAGCCGAATAGCTTGATGTTTCAGCAGCAGCCGCACCTGTAATTCCAACCGTTGCTACGGAGCCTATGCTGATTGCAGCCATCATCAATGCCGTCAGTCTTACTGCTAATTTTCCTGTTCTCGTTTTGTTTGTTGTCGTTGTTCTTTTCATAAAATCAAATCCTTTCTGTAAAGCATTTAGGGTGTTTTCCTTTGCTGTGTCTATATAATATCAAACCGACTGTGACAAGATACGGACAAAATAAAGGGAATTTTAAAATTTTTTCCGCAAATTTCTTTTGCATTTTCAAATTTATCTTCCGCATTTTCAAGCAGCTTAAAATCACCTTTTGCAGCAATAAACAACAAATAAACAACAACTCGTATTTTCAAGGCTTTTTTCCGCATAAAAAAGCAACCGCCTGACCTGCCGAAAATGGCTTAGTCAAGCGGTTTTTGCTTGGTTGCGGAGGCTGGATTTGAACCAACGACCTTCGGGTTATGAGCCCGACGAGCTACCGAGCTGCTCCACTCCGCGATATTTATTCGCTCTTTTCAGAGCGCTTGATTATAATAACACATACACGATGTAATGTCAAGCACTTTTTTATCTTTTTAATTCTTTCTGTTTTTCCGTCTTTTGTCCGGCTGCTTTTTTCGTTATTATCCTGAAGTCACGCTACACACATAATTAAGCTTTATTTCAGAATTTCATTACGCTTTTATTATATGCCAATTCCTCGGCTTTTATACATTTAATATTTCAGGCACTTGAGATTCCGGCTCGAAAAAAGCTAATCCGAGCCGGAATATAATCAATCATCAAACTTATAGATAATCATTCTTCTCAATAGTCTATCTTGTCAAGAATACCCGACAAATATGCAATAACAACGCCGTAGTTACTCATCGGCACACCCTGGCTCTTTGCTTTTTCAACGCGTGACATAACATACCTGCGGTTGAACATACACGCTCCGCACTGAATAACCAAATCATAGTCGGACAGGTCATCGGGGAAATTCTGCCCGTTTACATTATCAATACGAAGTCCCTGCCCATATCTCGCCCTGAGCATACGGGGCAGCTTCTCTCTGCCGATGTCCTCTTTTAGCGGAACATGCGTGCAAGCCTCGGCAATCAGTATTTTTGAGTCTTCTGTCAGATTTTCAAAAACTCTTGTGCCATCAACAAAATAATCAATATCGCCCTTGTACTTCGCAAACAGGGTTGAAAACGAGGTTAAGCGGCTCTCCTGCGGCTTTTTCT
Organism: Acutalibacteraceae bacterium; assembly: GCA_051880615.1. GTDB lineage: Bacteria > Bacillota > Clostridia > Oscillospirales > Acutalibacteraceae > UBA7067. Next base: position 111,466 of record JBJEOH010000061.1, on the reverse strand, counting down.
CATACACCGTTTTGAAAACCTGCGAGTCGGTAATTATAAGCTTTGGCGGCTTTGCAAGAGCTGCAAGCGTTTGCTCAAGGCGGTCTGTAGTACAGCTCATAACAAGGCACTTTTTGTCGAGCAGCTCTCTCAAGGTCTGCACCTGCGGCAGAATAAGCCTGCCCTTAGGTGCTTGTATATCCTGCGGCATTACAAGCAGCACAAGGTCGCCGTCACCGCATAAATCACCCGTTATGGTACGCTCGCCAAAATCATCGGGCACACTGCCGATTAGCGCTTGACGAAGCCTGTCGATACCCTCTCCTGTTTTCGCACTCACCAAAACGGCGTCTTTCTTACACAAGCTCACAACCTCTTTTTCAAGCTCGTAAAGATTTTCAAGTATATCGGTCTTGTTAATCACAGGGATAAACGGCGTGTTCTGCTGCGTGAAAAGCTTGACCCACTGTTTGTCGCTTTCGTCTGGGCTTGCACTGAATATTAGCAACGCAACATCGGTCTTGTCGAGTGCGTTTCTGGTCTGAAGTATTCTCTTGTCGCCAAGCTCACCCTCGTCGTCAAAGCCTGCGGTGTCGATAAACACAACAGGCCCTATGCCGTGAATTTCCATCGACTTATACACAGGGTCGGTGGTTGTTCCTGCAATGTCGGACACAACGGAAATCTGCTGGTTTGTCAGCGCATTTACAAGCGACGACTTGCCGCTGTTGCGCTTGCCGAAAAGTCCGATGTGAAGTCTTGTGCCTCTCGGCGTTTCGTTTAAGCTCATACTATCACTCCTGAAATTTTGAATAGAGAGTGAAGAGTTAAGAGTTTAGAGTGGAGAGAATGTTGTCGCCGCAAGCGGCTCTTTGAATTAAGTAAAACCCATTATAAGTAAATTCCTGATTCAAAGATAATCGTAGCTGCGACTACCAAAATTATTCTTTATTGCGGCGTAGCCGCACATCTTCACTCTCCACTCTCCACTCTTCACTCTTAAAACCTAAAGTCCCTCTTGCCGTCGTGCAGCTCCTTGAGATACTCCGCTGCAATGCTCTTTACCTTTGGGTTAGTTATTCTTTCAAGCTCTTCCTTGATAACCGCCTCGCCCTTTTTCTGCGTGTCCTTGCTTGCGTAGTCCTCAAGATACTCCTTGAGCGTCATAAGCGCATTAGGCTGACAGCAGTTCACAATCTGCCCCGACTTCAAAAGCGTCATAAAGCGGTCGCCTGTTCTGCCCTCGCGGTAGCAGGCGGTGCAGAAGCTCGGAATATAGCCGAGACTCAAAAGCCAGTTTACAACCTCGTCAAGCGTACGGTTGTCGCTGATGTCAAACTGCGCCGAGTTCTCCTCCTCCGGCTCAGGCTCGCAGTAGCCGCCGACGCTTGTGCGTGACGCTCCGCTTATCTGCGAAATGCCAAGGTCGAGCACTCTTTCGCGGCTTTTCTGTGACTCTCTTGTCGAAACTATCATACCTGTGTACGGAACAGCTATGCGGATAACCGCAACAATCTTGGCAAAAATATCGTCCGAGATTGCGTTTGAAAACTCGCTGGGGTCAATGTCCTCGGCAGGGCAGATTCTCGGCACGCTTATTGTGTGAGGTCCTACGCCGTGAGCCGCCTCAAGATGCTCGGCGTGCATAATGATTCCCGTAAAGTCATAGCGGTACATATTCAGCCCGAACAGTACTCCGAGTCCCACATCATCAATTCCGCCCTCCATAGCTCTGTCCATAGCCTCGGTGTGGTAGGCGTAATTGTGCTTGGGTCCTGTCGGGTGAAGCTTTTCGTAGTTTTCCTTGTGGTAGGTCTCCTGGAAAAGAATATATGTGCCGATGCCTGCCTCCTTGAGCTTGCGGTAGTTCTCAACCGTTGTGGCGGCTATGTTGACATTAACTCGGCGGATTGCACCGTTCTTGTGCTTGATTGAATATATGGTCTTTATGCTCTCGAGTATGTACTCAATCGGATTGTTCACAGGGTCCTCGCCTGCCTCAAGTGCAAGTCGCTTGTGACCCATATCCTGAAGTGCGATTACCTCATTCCTGATTTCCTCCTGAGTGAGCTTTTTGCGGCAGATGTGCTTGTTCTTGTAGTGATAAGGGCAGTACACACAGCCGTTTACGCAGTAGTTTGAAAGATACAGCGGCGCAAACATAACTATTCTTCTGCCGTAGAAACGCTCCTTAATCTCCTTTGCAAGCTTATAGATTTTCTCGTTTTCGTCCTCAAGCTCACAGTCGAGCAGAACAAGAGCCTCCCTGTGTGTAACGCCCTTGCCGTCCTTTGCTTTTTCGAGAATTTGGTCGATAAGCTCACGGTTGTTTTTGTTTTCGTCGGCATATTTCAGGGTAGCTTCAATCTCTTCGTGATTGATAAATTCCTCCGCCTTTAATGATTTCGGGTCATACTTATACATAGCCATTACTTCCTTATATATAGATTTTTTATTTCTTAATTTAAAGAGCCGCTTGCGGCGACAACCACAACTCCACTCTTCACTCTCTACTCTCAACTCTGCCGCAAAGCGGCACAGTCGCCTCTGTCAGTCACAATTTCATATCCAATGCTCTCAACTCTGCGGCTCAGGCAAAAACGGCACTCCGCCGCCTCCTCACCTGTGCATATCTTGTTGTCGTACAGCGCATAGTCCTTTCTGTGCATAACGGGCGAGAGATTCGGCATTACGACATTCGCTCCTGCAAGGATTCCCTTTTCGCGCCCGAGCGGGTCGATTGTGCCGAGAGCCGTTGTTGCAGGCAGCAGCACGCTCGGCTGTATCAGCCTGATTATCGCAAGCAGCTTGAGCGTTAAGTCGCAGCTGCCCGGTTTAAAGTCGGCAAACGGCGTGTCCTTGTGCGGAATAAACGGACCTATGCCGACCATATGCGGCTGAATTTCTTTTATAAACTGCAAATCCTTATATATGCTTTCCTCGGTCTGGTACGGTGAGCCTACCATAAAGCCGACTCCCGTCTGATAGCCTATCTCCTTTAAATCGCTGATACAGCGCATACGGTTTTCAAAGCTCATCTTATCGGGGTGTAGCTTTCTGTAGTGGCCGCAGTCGGCTGTTTCGTGTCGCAGAAGATAGCGGTCGGCGCCTGCGTCAAAGTAACGCTCATACGAGCTTCTGCTTCTCTCGCCTATTGAAAGCGTAACGGCGCAATCGGGATATAGCGACTTTATCGTTTTTATTATGCTCACAAAATCGTCGTCACTGTAATGCATATCCTCGCCGCCCTGCAAAACAAAGGTGCGAAAGCCGAGCGAATAGCCGTTTTTACAGCAGTCAAGAATTTCCTCAGCGCTTAACCTGTAGCGTTTCGCGTTTTTGTTGGAGGCTCGTATTCCGCAGTATAGGCAGTCATTTTTGCAGTGGTTTGTGAACTCAATAAGCCCTCTGACGAAAATTTTATTACCGTAGTATCTTTTTGCCTGATCACGGCTTTTTGAGAACAGGTACTCAATCTCCTGCTTGTCCTCACATCGGACAATCGCCCTGAAATCGTCAAAGCTTAAAAAGCCGCTTTGCGCAAGCCTGTCAGTTATATTATGTATAGTTATAGTCATCAGCTCCTTTGAGAATTACACCTTGGAATAAAGCGTTTTTGAATTTATTCCGTCAAGTCTGCCGAGCTTTCCCGACAGCGCACTGATGATATCGTTCGGCGCGTCAAGCACAACGCTTATGACATTTACATTTTTTGCTCTGTGCGGGATTCCCATTCTTCCTATTATATATTCGCCGTACTCCGACAGAACAGCGTTCATCTTATCAACATTAACACTGCTTTCAACAACTATTCCAATCACGGCAAGCCTTGTATCGCTCAAGCTTATTCTTCCTTTCCTAAACACAACATTCTGCCATCTTCGGCAACAGCTCCCTTAAACGGAAGCCCGAATATGCTTTAATATAAAATAAAAACGCGCCTTGCCGATATGACAAGACGCACCGAAATTTCTGTTGACCGATAAAAATAGCACAGGGCTTGACCCTTGCCTTTATGGTTTGTCTTTTGCCTCGGTTTACCTAGGCGTCAGAGTAATCGGATTTGTTGTCTTTGCGCTCGGATATATCCTTGCACTCAGCACAGTATTATTATATTCGAAAATTGCGAATTTAGCAATGTTTTTTTGCTTAAATCAGCAGATATTTTTTCTGCTGTCATTTTTACAGGCGAATGCGTTGCTGATTTGGGCGTTACAGAAAGCCTCGAATATCAACAGCAAGCTTTTCTTCAAGATTTATCAGGCGCTTTGCGATATTCTTTGATTTTTCATCTGCCGCTTTATACTGATTAAGATAGCGGCTGAGGGTTTTCACGCCCATATTACAGCCGTCGGTCATAAGATTTGCTATTGTGTTATCCGATTTGTCCATAGCAAGCTTCATATCAATTTTCATTCTCGACATACTCTTAGCCATAGGACTCAGGCTCTTACCCTCATCGTGATATTTATTCAGCAGCTCCTCAATTTCACTCTTGAGCTTATCGTGCTTGTTTTTGCACTCAGTCAGTAACTTTTTGAACGCACCGTCAGATACGCTATCGAGCACCTCATCAATCGACGCTACTCCCATTCGCACCCCTGCGTCACATTCCCTGAGCAGTTTGATTGTATCGTCTTCTACCATAATAAGTCCTCCTGTCTTTCATATAAAAACAGTATGCGCTGTTTTAATGAAATAATTAATGCAAAAACTGTAAAAGCTTCACACGCTCGCATTGATTACATATCAACAGAAAGTGTAAATTCATTATATTCCTGAACAGCCTCCTTGAATACTTCAACGATTTTGTAAACTTCGTGGGACAGTTCCACTGATGCTATCTTTTTAGGCTTGTAAATAATTTTTATGTTTGCAGGTACATACATAATACCTGTTAATGCATCCCAAAGTGCATCCAAATTCTTCCCATACCACTCGGGTAACTCTAATTTTTCCTGTATTATTTTGTGAACTTCGCCCAAGTATCGGCAGTCGGAAAAATCCAAAATTCTCTCAACAACTTTTTTATCTGTCATTTGCATAATTATTTTCGCCTCAAATCCGCCCATAGGGCAATATCACGCGGAGTAAGCCGCATATCACTGCGAAGCAATCCAACTCGCCGTAAGGCGAATATAACTGAAAAAGACGATTGCCTTAGCAATCGTCTTTTTCTGGTGGGAGAAGGTGGATTCGAACCACCGAAGCAAATTGCAACAGATTTACAGTCTGCCCCCTTTGGCCACTCGGGAATTCTCCCATATATAAAGGCTACTGCCATACGGCAAATAGCCTTTCTTTGGAGCTGGTGGACGGACTTGAACCCCCGACCTGCTGATTACAAATCAGCTGCTCTACCAACTGAGCTACACCAGCACAATCAAGTTACTCACTTGACGCTTGATTATAATACCACTTAATAATACTTTTGTCAACACTTTTTTAAATTTTTTTATTAAAAAGTTTTGGTTTGTGTTTTTGTGCGGCTGTAAGCTAAAAAACAAGCGGTTACCGCCTGAAGCACTGCGAAATTATTCTGATTACTTTGCAGTGTGATGTTTCCGCTGCGGCAAACGCGGTATTATGGGTATTGTATAAACTCTATCAAGGATTATACAGCTGTCGGAACGGCATACACCGTTCCGACTCTTTTTCTCATATATCTTTTTAAACGCTCACCTTCATAATTGAGGCTATCGCGTCATCTATTGCTTTCTGATTATAATAGTACTTAATTATGTCGCTTCGGGTTATAATACCCATAAAAACTCCTCTGTCGTCAATAACAGGAACAAAGTTCTGATCCATTACACGAAGCAGAAGCGTTTCAATCGGGGTTGTTATAGTCACCGGAGGGTTCCAGCCCTTACGCAGAATGTCCTTTACCGTATAATTTTCCTGTTTTTTCAGCGAGCAGTCATTGCCGTCCAATATATGCCAGAGAAAATCTCCCTCGTTTACCGTTCCGATGTATTCACCGTTTTTTGCAATCACAGGAATAGCTGTGTAGCCGTGGTAACGCATCTTCTCAAGGCCCTGCCTGATGCTGTTGGTTTCATAAATGTAGGCAACATCGCATTTAGGCTTTAACAGCATAATAATATTCATTTTATAAATTCTCACCTCTTTTCTCATTTTTAATTATAGCAAATTGTGGAATTAATATAAAGATAATTCGTGAACATTTATTTAATTTTACATTATTAGAAAATTATACAATTCTTTTCATTTCACTCCTCGCTTTATACTGCAGCACACCCGCTTTACTTTACATAGATTTTACAAAACACATACTTCACTTTTACCTGCCGCAGTTATTATTGTTCTGTTGTAAAAAATATGTAAATTAAATTCTAAACGACAAATTCATCACACCAAATGAAAGGATAATTTCAATGGACTTCTTTTCTATTCTTACCTTTATCGGAGGTTTGGCGCTGTTTTTGTACGGAATGAATGTGATGGGCGACGGTCTTGAAAAAACTTCTGACGGACGCCTTGAAAAAACCCTCGAAAAAATGTCGAACACGACTATTAAGGGTCTGCTCTTAGGCGCAGGCGTTACCGCCGTTATTCAGTCCTCATCGGCTACAACGGTTATGGTTGTGGGTTTTGTAAACTCCGGCATTATGAAGCTGTATCAGGCAATCGGCATAATTATGGGTGCAAACATAGGTACAACAATTACCGGCTGGATTTTAAGCCTCACCGGAATTGAGGGCGACAGCCTTGTTATGCAGCTTATTCAGCCCAAGAATTTCTCCCCGATTGTTGCCATCATCGGCATTTTCCTGATTATGTTCTGCAAGGACGGCAAGAAAAAGAATGTGGGCAACATTATGGTCGGCTTTGCCGTATTGATGTTCGGTATGACGACAATGAGCGGTGCTATGACTCCGCTTGCCGATAACCCTGACTTCGCAAACTTCCTCATTATATTCCAGAATCCTATTTTCGGTATTTTAGCAGGCGCACTGCTCACTGCCGTTATCCAGTCATCTTCTGCATCTGTCGGCATTCTTCAGGCTCTCGCCTCAACAGGTATCATCTCGGTTTCAACCGCAATCCCGATTGTTATGGGACAAAACATAGGCACCTGTGTTACCGCGCTTTTATCGTGTATCGGTGCAAAGAAAAACGCAAAGCGTGCCGCTTTTGTTCACCTTTATTTTAATGTTATCGGTACAGTTGTTGTTTCGGTTGTGTTCTACGCACTAAACGCGTTTCTGAACTTCAGCTTTGTCAACGAGGTTGCAACCCCTGCCTCAATCGCTGTAGTCCACACCTGCTTCAATTTACTTGTAACAATCCTGCTCTTCCCGTTCTCAAAGCTGCTTGAAAAGCTCGCCTGTCTTACAATTAAGGACAAGGTTGAGGACGAGGACGCACCGTTCCTCGATCAGCGTTTCTTAAACACTCCCGGTCTTGCAACAGAACAGTGCCACAATATGGCTGTCAAGATGGCTGAGCTTTCAAAGAAAACAATCCTTGACGCTCTTATGCTTATTGAAAACGGCTATGATGAAAAGATTGCGCAGACTATTATCGACCGCGAAGACGCTATCGACAACTACGAGGACATACTCGGCTCATACCTTGTAAAACTCAGCAGCAAAACTCTTTCTGTTACCGACAGCAAGGAGGTTTCAAAGCTTCTGCACTGCATAGGCGACTTTGAGCGAATCGGTGATCACGCGCTTAATATTCACGATGTATCAAAGGAAATGCAGCAAAAGAAGATTTCTTTCTCGCCGCAGGCTAAGGCGGAGGTTCAGGTTATGACGAATGCTCTGCGTGAAATTCTCGACATAGCCATTGACGCGTTCAAATATAACGACTATTCCCTCGCCGACAAGGTCGAACCGCTTGAACAGGTTATTGACAACCTGCGTGACAAGCTCAAGAAACGCCATGTTGGACGATTAAGAGAAGGCGAATGCACAATAGAGCTTGGTTTTATCTTCTCGGATTTGCTGACAAACTACGAGAGAGTGTCTGACCATTGCTCCAACATAGCGGTCTGTATGATTCAGGTAAACAAGGAAAGCTTCGAAACCCACGAATATCTGCACGAGATAAGAGGATACGAATTCGGACAGTACAGAACAGAATACGAGGGCTTCAAGAAAAAGTACACTCTGCCCGAAAACACCTCCTCAAAAGTTCCCGAATCTGTGCCGACACATTAACAGCATAAGAATCACCTGCCGCACTTTTGTGCGGCAGTTTTGTTCATAACGCCGTGCATATTCCATTATATACTATGCCGCCGCCCGATTTTGTCGAAGAATCGGGCGGCGGCGGTTATTTTATTATTATGTTTAACCCTCGTTTCGCAAATCGAGAATTCTCTTTGCCTTGCCCTGAAAGCGTTCAAGCGATTTCGGCTCGGCAAGAGTTACCTTTGTTTCAAGTCCTAAAACACTCTTGAGTCTGTCGTGAATTGACTTCTGAAGTGCCTGCAAATCGGCAAAATTGTCAAGAAGCTCGCCGTTTTCAAGCTCCACCTTAACCTCAAGGTTATCTTTGAAATTTGCACGGCGCACAATAAGCTGATAATGCGGGCTTATGTGCTGTGTCCCGACAAGCACGCTTTCAATCTGCGTTGGGAACACATTAACGCCCTTGATGATAAGCATATCGTCTGTTCTGCCCATCGTCTTAGCCATTCGTGCGTGTGTTCTGCCGCACTCGCATTTTTCGTATGTAATTTTCGTTATGTCCTTTGTTCTGTATCTCAGCACAGGCATACCCTGCCTTGTCAGTGTTGTTACAACAAGCTCGCCTACCTCATTTTCGCCGAGCCTCTCACCCGTTTCCTTATTTATAATCTCAGGCAGGAAGTGATCCTCGGCAAAGTGCATACCGCATCTATACTCGCAGTCACCGCTGACACCCGGACCGCCGATTTCGGTAAGGCCGTAGTTATCCGATACTCTTACATTCATATTATTCTCAATCTGAGCTCTCATTTCCTCTGTGCAGGGTTCGCTGCCGAGAATACCAAGACGCAGCTTATAGTCGCTCATCGGGTAGCCTGCCTCTTTCATCGCCTCGCTCAAATAAAGCGCGTAGCTCGGCGTTGCAACCAGACCCGTAACGCCGAAGTCGCGGAACATCATAAGCTGTTTTGCTGTATTTCCCGATGAAGCCGGGATAACGGTTGCACCGATTTTTTCAAGACCGTAATGCAGTCCAAGCGCACCTGTGAAAAGTCCGTAGCCAAAGCTTATCTGTATAATATCGTCTGCCGTTGCACCGCCTGCCATTGCAACGCGCGCAACACAGTCACTCCACATATCGAGGTCAGCCTTAGTGTAAACGCCGACAGTCGGCTTGCCTGTTGTGCCTGATGAAGCGTGAATTCTGACAATATCCTTCATCGGCACTGCGAGCATATTAAACGGGTAGTTATCCCTGATATCGTCCTTTGTTGTAAAGGGTATGTACTGAATGTCCGACAGCTCCTTGATTTTTGCGCCGTCAAACACGCCTGCCTCGGTAAGCTTTTTGTTGTAAAAGCCTATGTTGTCGTAGCAGTATTTTACCATTCTTTTAAGCCGCTCAAGCTGAAGTGATTCTATATCGGCTCTCGGCATTGTTTCAATATCCTTCTGAAAAAGCATTGGTAAGTCTCCTTTTATTTATAACCATTTCAATGAACAAGGCTGCAAAACGATTAAAGACGGTTTTGCAGCCTTCTCTTCTGTTATTTTACACCGTTTGTTTGAATTCGTCAAATAGTTTATCAATTTCCTTTTGATTTTTGTTCTTTGTCACAAGGCTTGCAATCGGCACCTCAATAAGACCGACTATCATCGCAATAGCACCCCAAGTTATCGGTGATGCAAGATTCAGCGGTAATGACGCCGCCCACTTTGTAAGCTCCGGGAAGAAGCCAAGATTGAACATCACCATTGATACAACCGTAATAAGCACGCCTGATGCAAAGCTCAGCCATACAGCCGCCTTTGTAACTCTCTTTGAGAAAAGGCCGTACAGGAAAGGCGCAAGGAACGAACCTGCGAGTGTGCCCCATGAAATTGACATCAACGCGCTTATGTTTATGCCCATAGCGTTGAGGTTGTTTTTGAAAACTGCGATAATTACAGAAATTACAAGGAACACAGCAATAAATATTCTCATTACAAGAACCTGCTTTTTCTCGCTTAAGCCTTTCTTGCAGAACGGCTTTATCATATCAATAGTGAGCGTTGAGCTTGATGTAAGCACCAAGCCTGCAAGCGTGGACATTGACGCTGACAGCACAAGCACAACAACAATTCCAAAGAGTATTTCGGGTACTGCGCTTTGAAGAATAGCCGGAACGATTGAGTCAAAGTCAGGCTTTCCGTTTGCAAGAACGGAAATAGCAGTTTTGCCCTCTTCACCGGTAACGCTTGCAAACAGTCTGCCAAAGCCGCCGAGGAAATATGAGCCGCCGGCAACAACAACAGCGAAAAGTGTTGATATAATCGTGCCTCTTTTGATAGCTTTTTTATCCTTGATTGCATAGAACTTCTGCACCATCTGCGGCAAGCCCCATGTACCAAGCGAAGTCAGAATTACAACTGCGATAAGGTTTATCGGGTCAGGTCCGAGAATTGAAGCGTATGCGCCTGTTGCACCGTCCGGAGTCGGAATGAGCGACATATTTTCAAGAGCCTGTGTAAGTCCGCCCTGATTGCTTATTGCGCACACGATAACCGCCGCTATGCCGAACAGCATTATAATACCCTGAATGAAGTCGTTGACAGCGGTTGCCATATATCCGCCGAGGATAACATATACTGCTGTGAGGACAGCCATAACGATTATCCAAACATTGTAGTCAATGCCCGAAAACGCCGATGCAAACAAAGTTGAAAGACCGTTGTAAACAGACGCTGTGTACGGAATAAGAAACAGGAACACAATAAGCGCCGCCGCAATTTTAAGTGGCTTTGAGAAATATCTTTTTTCAAAGTATTCCGGCATAGTCGAAACATTAAGCTGTTTTGTCATTCTGCGTGTTCTGTCACCAAGGATTGCCCACGCAAGCAGACTGCCTATAATAGCGTTGCCGATGCCTATCCATGTGGACGCTACACCGTAGCTCCAGCCGAACTGTCCGGCATAACCGATAAAGATAACAGCCGAAAAGTATGATGTGCCGTACGCAAAGGCTGTCATCCAGCCGCCGACATTGCGCCCCGCAAGTACAAAGTCACTTACATTGCTTGTTCTTTTGCGGCAGTAGACACCTATTGCAATCATCACAAGCAGATAAAAAATCAGTGTAAGCCACATTACCATAAAGTTCAACCCCCTGTATGCCGCTTTGCGGCATGATTAAAAAATTTCTTCTGAATTTGTGAAATATTGCTTCGCAATATGAAATAGCTTCGCTATGAAATACGCCTTGCGTATTATGGTTGCCGCAGGCAAATATATCACTTTGTCACAGGCAAAATATCACTGCGCAGCAATATCACTGTTGAATGCGTGTGCATTCTACTGCGCTTCAACGCTTTAAAGCACACAAGCTTTAAAGCTTGAAACGATTAAATTATACTAACATTCCATTCTCATTTCAACAAGTTTTATTATGATTTATCAATTTTTGTCATATGTTACAAGACAAAGAGTGCTTTGTAGTGCAATATGCAAATTTCTGCGCTTTATGTGTTATTTTGTATAAATATTACGCCGATATCACGCCCAAAATATTAACTAAAAATCTGCAAATTATTATGTTTAACTTTCATAATTTGATTGTTTTCAACAAGAATTATCGCCTAAATCATAGACTTTTCTCAGCAGTTGTAGTATTATTATTCTATATGAGTGCCATATAAACTTATATATGGTGCGTCAATTTACCGCAAGGAGGAGCTAAGATGCAAAAAAAGATAAGCACTATTCCTTTCAACGGCACGCCTGAGCAAGAGGCGGAGCTAATGAAAATCATTGAAAAGCATAAAGACGACCCCGGTGCTGTTATGCCTGTATTGCAGGAAGCGCAGGATGTTTACGGCTATCTGCCGCGTGAGGTTCAGATTATTATTGCTGAGGGTCTCGGCGTACCTGTTGAGGAGGTTTACGGCGTTTCCACATTTTACTCGCAGTTTTCACTCACGCCCAAGGGCAAGTATAACATCTCGGTTTGTCTTGGCACTGCGTGCTATGTTAAGGGCGCAGGCAAGCTGATTGACGAAATAACAAAAAAACTCGGCATAGGTCCCGAGGAATGCACCGAGGACGGCAAGTTCTCGCTTACAGCCTGCCGCTGCATCGGCGCGTGCGGACTTGCTCCGGTAATGACCGTCAACGATGAGGTTTACGGCAGACTCGTACCGGAGGATATTCCCGATATTCTCGCTAAATACAACTAAATGAACGACCTTTCGCTTTTGCTTCTCGACATCGCCGAAAACTCGGTAGAGGCAAACGCCCTGCATATTCAAATTACGCTTGACGAATATTATGACCGTTTTGTTCTGAGTATCAATGACGACGGCTGCGGAATGAATGAGGACGAGGCACACTCTGCCCTTAACACCTCATATTCGAGCAAGGGTGAAAACAGAGGGCACGGTCTGCCAAGGCTTAAGTCGGCAGCCGAAAAATCGGGCGGCTGTGTGAAGCTTAATTCGCAAAAGGGCAAGGGCACAGAACTTGAGGCTGTTTTTTATAAAAGCGGCTCACCCGTATTGGGGGATATTAACAAATCAATAAGGCTTTTGATATTCTGTCACCCGAATATAGATTTTATTTTTAAAAGGACGCGAGGCGACAAGGAGCTTGTGCTTGACGCCGCGCAGATAAAGTCGGCGGCAAATATTCCCGTTAATTCCTATGAGGTAACAGAATGGATAAGAGATTACTTATACGAGCAAACACAGATTATTTTTGGAGGTGCAGTTGATGAAATCAATGGCTGACTTGCAGACAATAAGAGAAAACACAAGGCTTCAGCTCAATTTAAGACACGAAAGCCCCGATAACATTTCAATAAAGGTCGGTCTTGCAACCTGCGGCATTAACGCCGGCGCAAGAGAGGTTTTGAACGCATTTGTTGACGAGGCTGAAAAGAGAAAGCTTGAAAATGTTACGATAACCGCAATGGGCTGTATCGGTCTTTGTAGTAACGAACCTGTTGTTGAGGTTCAGTTCCCAGGACAGGACAAGGTTACATATGTAGATATGACGCCCGAAAAGGCAGTGCGCGTTATCGAGGAGCATATCATAAACAACAAAACCGTCGATGAATTTACAATCGGCGCTAACTGATGAAGGAGGAAGATAAATGTATCGTTCCAATGTGCTTGTATGCGGCGGTACCGGTTGTACCTCCTCAAACAGCGGAGAGATTATTAACGCTCTTGAAAGAGAGATTAAGGCAAGAGGACTTGAAAAAGAGGTAGAGGTTGTAAAAACAGGCTGCTTCGGACTTTGCGCCTTAGGCCCGATTATGATTGTTTACCCAGAGGGCAGCTTCTACAGTATGGTTAAGGTTGAGGACATTCCCGAAATCGTAGAGGAGCATTTGCTCAAGGGCAGAATTGTAAAAAGACTTCTGTATCAGGAGACTGTTGAGGGCGACAACATCAAGTCGCTTAACGAAACTGCGTTCTATGCAAAGCAGCAGAGAACTGCGCTCAGAAACTGCGGTGTTATCAACCCGGAATGCATAGACGAATATATTGCAATGGACGGCTACAAGGCACTTGAAAAGGTGCTTACAAAGATGACACCCGACGAGGTTATTGAAGAAATCAAGGCTTCGGGACTTCGCGGCAGAGGCGGCGGCGGCTTCCCGACAGGACTTAAATGGAGCTTTGCGGCTGCACAGCAGGCTGACCAGAAGTATGTTTGCTGTAACGCCGACGAGGGCGACCCGGGCGCATTTATGGACCGTTCTATTCTTGAGGGCGACCCGCACACAGTTTTGGAGGCAATGGCTATTGCAGGCTACGCTATAGGCTCTACACAGGGCTATATCTATGTTCGTGCCGAGTACCCGATTGCCGTTGAAAGACTCAGAATTGCAATCAATCAGGCTCACGAGTACGGTCTTCTGGGCAATAACATTTTCGGCACTGACTTCAGCTTTGATGTTCAGTTGAGACTCGGCGCAGGCGCATTCGTATGCGGTGAGGAAACAGCTCTTATGACCTCAATCGAGGGCAATAGAGGCGAGCCAAGACCGCGTCCGCCGTTCCCGGCTGTAAAAGGTTTGTTCCAGAAGCCGACAATTCTTAACAATGTAGAAACCTACGCAAACATTTGCCAGATTATATTAAATGGTGCTGACTGGTTCAGCAGCATCGGTACAGAGAAGTCAAAGGGCACAAAGGTATTTGCCCTTGGCGGTAAGATTGCCCACACGGGACTTGTTGAAGTTCCTATGGGTACTACACTCCGTGAAATCGTTGAGGAAATCGGCGGCGGCGTGCCGAACGGCAAGAAGTTCAAGGCTGCGCAGACCGGCGGTCCGTCGGGCGGCTGTATTCCTGCTGAGCATCTCGACATTCCGATTGACTACGACAACCTCATCTCAATCGGCTCAATGATGGGCAGCGGCGGACTTATCGTAATGGACGAAACAACCTGTATGGTTGATATCGCAAAATTCTTCCTTGAGTTCACCGTTGACGAAAGCTGCGGCAAATGCACACCGTGCCGAATCGGCACAAAGCGACTTCTTGAAATGCTTGAAAAGATTACATCGGGCAACGGCACGATGGAGGATCTCGACAAGATGGAGAAGCTGTGCTACTACATAAAGGAAAACGCACTTTGCGGTCTTGGTCAGACTGCGCCTAACCCGGTGCTTTCGACTATGCACTTCTTCCGTGACGAGTATATCGCTCATGTTAAGGACAAGAAATGTCCTGCCGGAGTATGTAAGAAGCTCTTACAGTACAGCGTTGTTGAGGACAAGTGCCGCGGCTGCACAGCCTGCGCAAGAGTATGCCCTGTCGGCGCTATCAGCGGCAAGGTTAAAGAGCCTCACAAGATTGACACAACAAAGTGCATCAAGTGCGGAGCTTGTATGGAAAAATGTAAGTTCGGCGCAATCGTGAAGGGTTAAGAGAGGAGTGTGGCAAGATGGAAATGATAAATATTAAAATTAACAATATCCCCCTAAGCGTTGAAAAGGGAACTACTATTTTAGAGGCTGCCGCTCAGATCGGCATCAATATCCCCACACTCTGCTTTTTAAAGGATATAAACGAAATCGGCGCTTGCCGTATGTGCGTAGCCGAGGTTAAGGGTGCAAGAAGCCTTGTTGCGTCCTGCGTATACCCGATTGAGCGTGAAGGCACAGAGATTTTCACAAATTCTAAGAAGGTTCAGGATTCAAGAAGAACTACTCTTGAGCTTATACTTTCAAACCACGAGAGAAAATGTCTTTCATGTCCGCGCAGCGGCTCATGTGAGCTTCAGAAAATGTGCTATGAATTCGGCGTTGACGATGAGTGCCGCTTTGACGGTGACAACCCGAAGGTTAAGTACGATGATTCAACACCGCACCTTATCAGAAACAACAGCAAGTGCGTGCTTTGCCGCCGCTGTGTTGCAGCCTGCAACGAGCAGTTTGTCGGCGTAATCGGCGCAAACAACCGTGGCTTCGACACTGAAATCGGCTGTTACTTCAACGCTGATCTGAACAGCACCTCCTGCGTATCCTGCGGTCAGTGTACTGCTGTATGTCCGACAGGCGCACTTGTTGAAAAGGATCAGACTCAGCTTGTATTTGACGCTATTGACGATCCCGATAAGTTTGTTGTTGTTCAGACTGCTCCTGCTATCAGAGCAACTCTGGGCGAGTGCTTCGATATGCCTATCGGCACAAATGTAAAGGGCAAGATGGTAACAGCTCTTAAGATGCTCGGCTTTGACAAGGTGTTCGACACCGACTTCGGCGCTGACCTCACAATTATGGAGGAAGCTAACGAGTTTATCGAGAGAGTACAAAACGGCGGCACACTGCCGATGATCACCTCCTGCTCACCGGGTTGGGTTAAGTTCTGCGAGTATTATTATCCCGAGCTTTTGCCGAACCTTTCAAGCTGCAAGTCACCGCAGCAGATGACAGGCGCAATGATAAAGACCTACTATGCTCAGAAGGAGAACATCGACCCTGCGAATATCGTAGTAGTTTCAATTATGCCCTGCACAGCCAAGAAGTTTGAGGTTGACCGCGACGACCAGAACGCCGCAGGTGTTCCCGATGTTGACATAGCCCTCACAACAAGAGAGCTTGCAAAGATGATAAAGGCTCAGCAGATTCAGTTCACAAAGCTTCCCGACAGCGACTTTGACCCGGCTCTCGGCATAACAACAGGCGCAGGCGCCATCTTCGGCGCAACGGGCGGCGTTATGGAGGCTGCTCTGCGTACAGCGGCAGACACACTGACAGGTCAGTCGCTTGAAGATATTGACTATAAAGAGGTCAGAGGCACTGACGGCATCAAGGAGGCTACCTATAATGTAGCAGGAATTGATGTTAAAGTCGCAGTAGCCAGCGGACTTAAGAATGCGGCTGCGGTGCTCGACAAGGTTAAGTCGGGCGAGGCTGATTATCAGTTCATTGAGATTATGTGCTGTCCGGGCGGCTGTGTAAACGGCGGCGGCCAGCCGATTCAGCCGGCAAGCGTTCGCAACTTCACAGACCTTAAGGCAGAGCGTGCAAAGGCACTGTATGAGGAGGACCTCAATCTTCCGCTCAGAAAGTCGCACGACAGCCCGATAATCAAGCAGGTTTACGAGGAGTTCCTCGAAAAGCCGGGCAGTCACAAGGCGCACGAGATTCTTCACACTACATATGTAGCGAGAAAGAAGTTTCAGTAACACATAAGGAATTTCCAACGATAGATTGATAGAATAAAAAAACAACAGGGGCTGTGCGAAAGCACAGCTCTTGTTGTTTTGATGAAATTATCTTGACACAGCAATATAACTGTGTTAATATAAAAATGTAAAGGAACAGTTTTGACTGTTTCGCAATATAAGATTGGTTTATTTATAAACTAACCGCCTTGTATCGCTACTACAGGGCGGTTATTTCTTTATATGTTTTATGGTTTCACACGCCGCTACTAAAACAATAGCAAACGAGATCAGGTACATTATACCGGTCATAATAACACAAACACCCCCTTTCACAAGGGTGCTGAAACAGCCGCCACCGTTCCTTTACAGTCAGTATTTTAGCATAATTCAGAAAAGGAAACAAGCTTTTTCGACTTGTTTCCTTTTTATTATATATTCAGTTATCTGTTCATTTCGGGATTGTCGGTTCTCTCAAGAATATAGTCAACGCTCACACCGTAAATATCCGCCAGAGCCGACAGAATATGCGAACTTTAAATTATCGTCAGCTGCTTTGCCTCGTCCTCGGGTGCAGGAAACGCACCGAGAGCAGGCAGGGTCTTGCTGCGGTATCTTGACGGCTTGTCAAAGCGACCCTCGCTATACGGCTCAATGCTCATCACACGCTGACCCTTTTTTAGTCGCATTACAGAAACACCCTGAGTGCTTCTTGTTGACTTAAGCGTGAGTAGCGCGGTATTGAACAGCAGCATTCTGCCCGACGAAGCAGTCAGCACAAATTCGCCCTCGTCCTGAATTAGTGCAATAGCTGCAATCGGTGATTTGTCACTGTATGCGCCTGTCAGCTTTTTGCGGTTAGTCTTTGTGGCGTACAAGTCAAGGCTCAGCTTTGCAACCTTGCCGTTTTCAAAAGCGAACAGCAAAACGCCCTTGTAGTCCTTTGTGACTATCATCTCAATCGCCTGCTCTCCCTCGTCCATACTGAGCTTTGCAGGAATGTAGTCACCCAATACACTCGCCTTTGTGTCGGCAAAATCATTTGCCTTAGCCTTATAAACCTGACATTTATTCGTGAAGAACAAAAGCTCCGCCGAGTTGGTCGCTTCAACGGCGCAGCGCATCTCGTCGCCATCCTTTAGCTTCTGCTCGCCGCCCATTCGCAAGGAAAGCGGAGTAATCTTCTTGAAATACCCCTCCTTGGTGAAGAACAGGTTTACGGGATAGTCGGGTATCTCCTCAACCTCCTCGACCTGCTCAATGTCGCTTGCATACACAAGTATGCTGCGGCGCGGCTGACCGTATTTTTCGGCAACATCCTTAAGCTCTTTTACTATTATGTTCTTTACCTTTGTCTTGCTTGCGAGAATCGACTCAAGCTCTGCAATGCTCTTTTCAAGCTCGTCAACCTCAGCGGTGCGCTTTAAAATATACTCACGGTTCAGGTGACGCAGCTTGATTTCGGCAACATACTCAGCCTGTATCTCATCAATGCCGAAGCCTATCATAAGGTTTGGCACAACCTCCGACTCCTCGGCGGTTTCTCTGACAATTTTAACAGCCTTGTCTATATCAAGCAGGATAAGCTTCAGTCCCTGCAAAAGGTGAAGCTTGTCTTTCTTCTTGTGTAAATCAAAATAAACCCGGCGGCGAACACACTCAACACGAAAGGCTGTCCACTCCTCAAGCAGCTCACGCACACCAAGAACCCTCGGCGTACCGCCGATAAGCACATTAAAGTTACAGCTGAAGCTGTCCTCAAGAGTTGTGAACTTGTAAAGACGCTGCATAAGCTTGTCAGGGTCAACACCACGCTTAAGGTCTATTGTAATCTTAAGTCCGTCAAGACCCGTTTCGTCACGCACATCTGAAATTTCCTTGATTTTGCCGCCCTTTACAAGGTCGATTATCTTCTCGATTATCGCCTCGCTCGTTGTTGTCGGAGGAATACCGAGAACATCAATGCAGTTTGCGCTCTTGTCGTAGGAATATCGTGAGCGCACCTTAAAGCTTCCTCTGCCTGTTTTATAAATACTGTCAAACACAGCCTTGTCATAAATTATCTGCGCGCCGCCGGGGAAATCCGGTGCAGGCATAGTGTCCGAAATATTGTGCTCCGGGTCTTTGATGAGTGCGATTGTTGTTTCACACACCTCTTTTAAGTTGAACGAGCAAATCGAGCTTGCCATTCCGACTGCAATACCCGTGTTTGCGTTTACAAGCACCGACGGATATGTTGCCGGCAAAAGTGCCGGCTCTTTCATTGTGTTGTCGTAGTTATCTACAAAATCAACAGTGTCCTTGTCAATATCGCGGAAAAGCTCGTTGCAAATCGGGTCAAGCTTTGCCTCGGTATAACGGGAAGCCGCCCAAGCCATATCGCGGCTGTAGAACTTGCCGAAGTTACCCTTTGAATCGACATATGGGTGCAAAAGCGCCTCATAGCCCCGGCTGAGCCTTACCATTGTGTCATAAATTGCCGCATCACCGTGAGGGTTCAGCTTCATTGTCTGCCCGACTATATTCGCCGACTTCGTCCTTGCGCCTGTCAGCAGCCCCATTTTATACATAGTGAATAAAAGCTTTCTGTGGCTGGGCTTGAAGCCGTCAATCTCGGGAATGGCTCGGGACAGAATAACGCTCATAGCGTAGGGCATAAAATTAAGCTCAAGCGTTGAGGGGATTTCCTGCTCAACAACAGTACCGGCACCGTTTATTACGCCGTGAATTTTAGAAGCACTGCGCGGTGCTTCTTTCTTTTTTCTCGCCATACTCTCTCCTCCTTCCTCAGCTTAAATCAAGATTATCAATATATTTTCCGCCGTTTTCTATTATAAATTCCTTGCGCTTGCCGAGGTCGTCGCCGAACAGAATGTCAAACATTCTCGCGCTCTCCTCTGCCTGCCCCGGAACAACCTTGATAAGTCGGCGTGTTTCGGGATTCATTGTTGTCATATTCATCATATCAGGCTCGTTTTCACCGAGACCTTTAGAACGCTGAATAGTGAACTTGCCGTCAATCTGCTTTAGGAATTGCTCCTTCTCGTTGTCATCATAGGCAAAGTAAACCTCATTTTTCGTGGTTATTTCATAAAGCGGTGATTCGGCAATGAACACCTTGCCCTGTTCAATGAGGGTAGGCGTAAGACGGTAAATCATAGTCAAAACAAGCGTGCGGATATGGAAGCCGTCAACATCTGCATCGGTACAGATGATGATTTTGTTCCAGCGCAGATTCTCCATATCAAAGGTTGAAAGCTCCTTGTTAGCCTTCGACTTGACCTCAACGCCGCAGCCGAGTACCTTTAACAGGTCAGTGATAATTTCACTCTTGAAAATCCTGTCGTAATCCACCTTTAAGCAGTTGAGTATCTTACCTCTTATCGGCATTATAGCCTGAAAATTCGGGTCTCTCGCCTGTTTACACGCGCCCAAAGCCGAGTCGCCCTCTACTATAAACAGCTCACGCTCCGATTTGTCGCGGCTTCTGCAATCTACAAACTTTGCAACTCGTGAGGTCATATCCATTTTACTGGACAGGTTCTTCTGTATGTTCAGCCTTGTCTTTTCTGCGCTCTCACGGCTTCTTTTGTTTATCAGCACCTGGCCTGCAATCTTATCTGCCTCAAGCGGATTTTCAATAAAATAAACCTCCAGCTTATGGCGCAGAAACTCTGTCATAGCCTGCTGTATGCCCTTGTTTGTGATAGCCTTTTTTGTCTGGTTGGCATATGATGTTACGCTCGAAAAAGACGAACCGATAAGCACAAGACAGTCCTCAACATCGGCAAACTTTATCTTGCTTTCATTCTTGTTGTATTTGCTGTTCTGCTTTAAGTACGAGTCAATCTGATATACAAATGCGTTTTTAACCGCCAAATCAGGCGAGCCGCCATGTTCAAGCCAGCTTGAGTTGTGGTAATATTCGGTAACGCTTAACTTGTTTGAGAAGGTCAGCGCAAAGCTCATCTTCACCTTGTACTCGGGCTTGTCGTCACGATCTCTGCACATACTCTCACCCGTCCATGACTGAACCGAGGTGAGCGATTTATCGCCTGCGATTTCCTCAACATAATCGGTTATGCCGTTTTGGTAATTATATTCGTGCGTATCAAAGGACTTGCCGTTTTGAATTTTAAGCGTGAAATTCACACCCGCGTTGACAATAGCCTGTCTTTTCAGCGTATCCTCAAAATACTCGGCAGGTACATTAATATCGGTAAAAACCTCAATATCGGGCTTCCATTTTATCCTTGTGCCGGTGTCCTTTTTATCGTACTTCTCTTTTTTCAGTCCGCCTACATTCTCACCCTTTTCAAAGTGCAGAGTGTAGCGGTAGCCGTCACGCCTTATATCAACATCCATATACTCGGACGAGTACTGCGTTGAGCAAAGTCCCAAGCCGTTCAAGCCAAGCGAAAACTCATAGCTTTCGCTGTCTGCATTATTGTATTTTCCGCCTGCGTAAAGCTCGCAGAACACAAGCTCCCAGTTATACTTCTGCTCATTGTTGTTGAAGTCAACGGGAATACCTCGTCCGAAGTCCTCAACCTCAATAGAGCCGTCCTGAAACTTGGTTATATTGATTTGCTTGCCAAAGCCCTCTCTTGCCTCGTCAATCGAGTTTGATAATATTTCAAAAACGCTGTGGCAGCAGCCGTCAAGACCGTCCGAGCCAAATATAACCGCAGGGCGTTTTCTTACCCTGTCGGCACCCTTGAGCGAAACTATACTGTCGTTGCCGTATTCCTGCGTTTGTTTTTTCCTTGCCATTATTTCTCTCCCTTAAGCCTTTTTATCTTGTCCCTCAGATACGCTGCGTGCTCAAATTCAAGCAGCTTTGCCGCTGCTTTCATTTCCTTTGTAAGCGAGATAATAAGCTCCTGCTTTTCAGCCCTTGTGAGCTGCTTTTCGTTCTTGCCCTTTTCGTGCTTTTCCTTGCTTGAAATTTCAAGCACATCGCTTACCTTTTTAACTATGGTTTTCGGCGTTATGCCGTGTTTCTTATTATATGCGTCCTGAATTTCGCGGCGGCGCAGCGTTTCTTTAATCGCGCTTTCCATTGAGGGTGTAACCGTATCGCCGTACATTATAACCTCGCCGTTTGAGTTTCTGGCGGCTCTGCCTATTGTCTGGATAAGCGAGCGTTCACTCCTGAGGAAGCCCTCCTTGTCTGCGTCAAGAATTGCGACAAGCGAAACCTCGGGAATATCAAGACCCTCACGGAGAAGGTTAATTCCGACAAGCACATCAAATTCACCCAGTCGCAAATCCCTGATAATCTCCATTCGCTCAACGGTATCAATGTCGTGGTGCATATAGCGCACCCTGATGCCGAAGTCATAGAAATACGAGGTCAAATCCTCCGCCATTTTCTTTGTAAGCGTCGTCACAAGCACACGCTCGCCCTTAGCGGCTCTCTGGTTTATCTCAGACACAAGGTCGTCAATCTGACCCTCTGTCGGACGCACCGAAATATTCGGGTCTAACAGTCCTGTCGGGCGAATAACCTGCTCAACAATCTGCGTGGAATGTTCCTTTTCAAATTCGCCGGGCGTTGCGCTGACATAGACAGCCTGGTTAATTCTCTCATAAAATTCATCAAAATTCAAGGGACGATTGTCGAATGCAGACGGCAGACGAAAGCCGTAATTCACAAGGTTTTCCTTTCTTGCCCTATCCCCTGCATACATTCCCCTGACCTGCGGCAGAGTAACATGCGACTCGTCAACGAACAGCAGAAAGTCGTCGGGGAAATAGTCAAGCAGTGTGTACGGTGAGCTGCCCGGCGCTCTGCCCGAAATTATCCTTGAATAGTTCTCAATTCCCGAGCAAAAGCCGATTTCCCTGAGCATTTCCATATCATATCGTGTGCGCTGTTCAATTCGCTGAGCTTCAAGCAGTTTGCCGTGTGAGCGAAAGTATTCAAGGCGGCTCTGAAGCTCCTGCTCAATATCCATCAGCGCCTTGCTCATTCTCTCCTGCGGCACAATGTAGTGCGAGGCAGGATAAACCGCCGCGTGGCGCAGTGTACCAAGCACCTCGCCCGTAAGTGGATTAAGCTCGGTTATTCTGTCGATTTCGTCGCCGAAGAATTCAACACGCAAAATTCTGTCGCCGCTTCCTGCGGGAAAAATCTCAACAACATCTCCCCTTACCCTGAACTTGTTTCGGGTAAAGCTTATATCGTTTCTCTCGTATTGCAGCTCAACCAGCTTCTGCAAAAGCTCGTCGCGGTTTTTCTCCATACCGGGACGCAGACTGATAACCATATTTCGGTAGTCAATCGGGTTACCGAGGCTGTATATGCACGATACGCTCGATACTATTATTACATCGCGCCGCTCTGACAGTGCAAGTGTCGCGCTGTGGCGCAGCTTGTCTATTTCATCATTAATTGAGCTGTCCTTTTCAATATATGTGTCGGTCTGCGCTACATACGCCTCAGGCTGATAGTAGTCATAGTAGCTCACGAAGTACTCCACCGCATTCTCGGGGAAGAACTCCTTAAACTCACTGCATAGCTGAGCCGCAAGCGTTTTATTGTGCGCAAGCACAAGCGTCGGACGGTTCACACGCTCAATGACATTCGCCATTGTGAAGGTTTTGCCCGAACCTGTAACGCCCAGCAGCGACTGCTCACGGTCGCCGTTTTGTATACCCCTTACTATCGACTCAATAGCCTGCGGCTGGTCGCCTGTGGGTGTGTATTTTGAATGAAGCTTAAAATCAGGCATAGCGCACTCCTCCGAATTATCAAAGCTTAAAAGCCTGCAATTAAATTATATTATACCACAGATCAGCAGCTTTTTCAAATTATGAAAATCTGTTAAAATTCTTTTGCACACCAGAGAAAATCAAGCCTGAGCATCGCATAATTCAAACAAGATATTGTATTTCTATATATGAAAAATACATAATACTGACAAAACCAAAAATGCGTTTAAAAAATATCACTCAAACGGTTGACAAAGAGTTCCTCGGAGCGTATAATAGGCTTAGTTTCAGATTATGAGGGATACTATAATCTTGAATTATCACTTTTCAGAAAGGAAGTTGTACGAAATGAAAAAAGTTGCAAAAGTTCTCTCATCTGCACTTCTTGCTGCAGCTGTAGCCGTTACCGCTACATTTGCTGTTTCAGCCGCAGGTATCAATGCTGCTGAGCAGAAGATTCTTGACGAGCTTAACACTACCGTTACTTTAAACGGCGTCGCTAAGTCGATTCCGGCATCTTATATCAACCAGGCGGAAAACTACTTCAACACAGTTGAGATTACAGACGAGCAGGCAACCCAGGTTATTGCAGGCATTGAGGATGCAAAGGCTTACCTCGTAAGCACAGGCGTTGCACACATCAAGGACCTTTCTTCAGATCAGCTCAACACCTTTACTTCTAAGGTTAATGCGGCTCTTTCTCCGGTAGGTCTTACACTTCAGTACACAAGCTCAACCGGTGCTGTAAGCATTGTTGATGCAAGCGGAAATGTTGTATTCAGCGCAACAGTATCAGCAATCACACCGTCAGCAGGCGGTTCTACTGTAACACCTGATAACCCGATTAAAACAACAGGCGCAGACTTCAACATTCCGGGTGTTGTTGCTGTAGCAGGTGTTGGCGTTCTTCTCGTTTCAGCCGCAGGAGTATATCTCTTCAAGGCTTCAAAGAAGAGCGAAAAGGCTTATGAAGCACAGGCATAATAATTCAAAACGCCACTCTTTTAATGGGAAGAATTTTATAATTCTTCCCATTATCTTTTGTGCAGTAATATATCTTGTATGTTTCTTTGTCCTCTCGCCTTCTGTGTCGGGTGTTGTATCTATAGGCAGTCTGTTTTTCTCTGACACCGAAAAGAGCTTTTCCGAGGACTTTAAAAACATCTTTGTACCGGTCGAGGAGTCTGATAAAAAACAAACAGTCAAAATCTCCGAAATCGAATTCCCAAGCTACGGCGACCAGTTCGGTGAGCTTATTATTGAGGACTGTCAGATTAACACAAGGCTCTTTTTCGGTGATGATAATATTGCACTTAACAACGGCGTAGGAATTTACAACGGCAGCGCAATTCCCGGATATGGCAAAACTATTCTCGTTGCCGGACACAACAACACATTCTTTAACGGGCTGAAATATGCCAAAATAGGTCAGGAAATACTGATTAGGACAAGCTACGGCAATTTCACCTATGAAATTACCGACATTCAAGTCAAGGATTATACCGACGAGTCGGCTTATGATCTCTCGGCTGACAGCGAAAATTTGATTTTATATACCTGTTATCCCTTTGATGAGCTTGGACTGACCCCACAAAGGTGCTTTGTTTACGCAAAGCCACTTTCAAGTAATATCGTTATTGATAAAAACAGCTGAAAGCGAGGTCAGAAAAATGTCTTATAATTCACATCACAGGCAAAAATCAAAGGTCAAGCCAATGCTGTACGGATTGCTCTCGTTTCTGCTTGCATTTGTTCTGTTTTTGCTTTCCGTATTTATAATTTTGGAAACCACCGTATTTTCTCAGGATTATATGATAAGCAAAATGGGCGAAAGCGGATATTATGCAATGGTCAAAGACGAGCTGAAAAGCGAGCTTAAAAGCCTCGGCAATGCCAGCGGACTTAACGAGAGCTTTGCTGAGGGCTTTGTTCAGAGCCTTGACATCAACGAGATTGAGCTGAACTACATCTCCGCTTTCTATACAGGCGACACAACGCTTGTAGATACGACGGAATTCAAGCAGCAGCTTTATGCGGCGCTTGACAGCTATATGGACGAAAACGGAATTAACAAAAGCTCGGTATCGCAGGAGAACCTGAGCTATTTTGTCGATCAGGCAAGCGAAAGGTATGTAACACAGGTTTCTATTCCGTTCTTTTCATTCGTTGCAAACTATATTTACAAGGCTTCAACTCCCGTTTTGATAATAACAATATCTCTTGCCGCTGTTGCCCTGATTATCACATTGATAATAGTCTTTACCAACAAATTCAAGCACAGGCGCTTCCGATACCTCTGCTACGGATTCACAAGCACATTTTTAGCGGTGACGGTGATACCTATAGTTGTATTATTGTCGGGCAAGATTTCTCAAATAAACTTAAACACACGCTCGCTGTATAATTTGTTTGTAAGCTACGCAAACGGAGTATTTATGTATTTCTTCATTTTCTCAGCAATTTTACTTGTGCTTTCAGTTTTGAGCTTTATTCTTTACAGAAGATATTATATCAAGGCTGTAAACCACCGCTGACAAGGCACAATAACACACCAAAATTAAAACAGGTTCGACAATGTATCGAACCTGTTTTTTGTTTGCCTCTCTTCACTCTTCACTCGATATTTCGGTGCTTTGCACCGAAATATCTGAAGTGCTCTATCATCTCGCTTGTCAGGCTGATACTCAGATCAGTCGGCGGCAGTTCGTCCCTGTGAAACCACTCTGCCTTTGAAAGCTCCGTTTCGTCTATCGTTACCTTGTCACTGCCGTCAAGTCGCGCGAAATAGCCAAGCAGCAGTGTTCCCGTAAAGCCCCAGGGCTGACTTTTGTAGTAGGTTATATCCTGAACCTTAAGTCCGACCTCCTCCATCACCTCACGGCGAACGGTTTCCTCAGCACTTTCTCCTGTTTCGCAGTAGCCTGCAATAAGCGCATACTTTTTGTATGAGCTGTGAGCGCTGTTATATTTTGTAAGCAGCAGCCTGTCGCCGTCTGTAAGTGCAACAATTACGCTCGGTGCAATCTGCGGATAATAAGTTCTGCCGCAGTTGTCGCATATCATAGCACGCTCACTTTGGCTGTGCTTCAATTCAGACGAGCAGCAGCCGCAGAATTTATTACATCGGTAAAAGCCGCATATGTGCTTAGCCGTCACAACGGCAAACGCCTTGTGCTGAGGCTGAGCCGTTCTGAAGCACTGCATATTCTCCAGGCTGTAGTCCTTTGGTACGCTCAGAGAATCGAGGTTAAGCAGGAAAAATCTCTCGTCGTTGAGCTTGAAAAGATAACGCATTTCGCTCTTGCAATCCCTAAAATCTCCCACCGACGGAAAGAAAAACTCACCGCCCTGAAAGCGCACAAGCACAAGCTCGCCGACAAAAACAATCAACGGGCAGTCGTCCTGCGGTGCTTCATTTTGGTATTCTATATTAAGCTGAGCCGGAAAAATATCCTGTAACACATTTATCACCCTGTTATTTTCCTTTTACCTTAGACAAAAGCGTAAACACAAGGAACATTATCATATTCATTATTACAATCGTTGCGCCTGTCGGCGTTTCAAGAAAATACGAGCCGACGATGCCTGCGATAAAGCACACAACCGACACAACAGCCGAGCAGATTATAACCTTTTTATATGTTTTGCAAAGGCGCATTGAGGTAAGCGCAGGGAAAATTATCAGGCTTGAAATCAGCAGCGTACCCATAATCCGCATACCTATAACTATGGTGAGTGCTGTAAGCAAAGCGATTACCATATTATATGCACCGCTGTTCACGCCTGTCGCCTTTGAAAAGCTCTCGTCAAAGGTGACAGCAAAAATCTTGCCGTAAAAAATGATAAACATCACAATCACAACAACCGACAGGCAGACGCTGAGTATAGCGTCACTCTCGCTTGTTGCGAGAATACTGCCGAAAAGGTAGTTGCTTAAATCGGTGTTCATTCCGTTGCCGACCGTAGCCACTACAACGCCTATCGCAAGTGCACCGCTTGAAATAATCGCAATAGCGGAATCACCCTTTATCTTACTGCTCTCGCTCAATCTGAGCAGTAAAAAAGCCGCAATCACAACAACAGGCACAGACACCCACAGAGGCGCAAGATTAAACGCCGAGGCTATAGCAAGAGCACCGAAACCGACATGCGACAGACCGTCGCCAATCATAGCATAACGCTTAAGCACAAGGCTGACTCCGAGAAGCGCCGCACACAGCGCAACGGGAACACCCACAATAAGCGCGCGCTGCATAAATGAAAATGACAGCATCTCCAAAAGCTCATTCATTTTTTCCACCTCCGCCATAGTACTTAATGTGCGACACATCGTGATGCCTCAGCGAGTGCTTTTCACAGCCCTCACAGTGGCAGTTATGGTATAAAAAGCGGCTGCCCATTTCGCTGTGCGTATATTCGGAGGTTGAGCCGAAGAAAAGCTCCTTGTTGCTCAGATGCAGAATATGGTCCGCCTTATCAACCGCCGCAACAATATCGTGCGACACCATTATGATTGTTATTCCGTTTTCCTCATTCAGCCTCTTGATTATGTCGTACATTTCCGACGCCGCCAACGGGTCGAGGCCGGTTACAGGCTCGTCAAGTATAAGCAGCTTGCTTGTGGCGCAAAGCGCTCTTGCAAGCAGCACCCTTTGCTGCTGACCACCAGAAAGCTCTCTGTAGCAGCGATTTTTAAGTTTTAATATGCCGAGCTTTTCCATATTTTCAAGCGCCGCCTGCTTATCGGCTCTTGAATAAAACGGTGCAAGCCCTCTCTTGTTGAGTCTGCCCGACAGCACCACCTCATATACAGACGCAGGAAAATCCTTCTGAGCGCCCGTCTGCTGCGGCAGATAGCCTATCTCCGTTTTTTTGAGTCCGTCTGAGTATATGATTTCACCGCTTCTCACGGGTTTCAATCCTAAAAGCCCCTTCATCAGCGTACTCTTGCCCGAGCCGTTTTCCCCGACAATGCACAGATAGTCACCGCTTTCAACACTGAAGCTCAGGCTGTCAAAAACGGTCACTCCGTCGTAGCTCATTGATATGTTTTTACATTCTATTATCGGCATTTTATCATATCCTTTTTATAGAGAGTTAAGAGTTAAGAGTGGAGAGTGAAGAGTGGAGAGCGGAGAATTGAAACGAGGCTTTTGGATCCCTTATTAAAGGGAATTGTCGATAAAGCCAACTGAGGGATTCGTTCGCTCTTGTGAATGTATGACTGAATACTGGCTCCCATTGAGGGGAGCTGGCGCCGAAGGCGACTGAGGGGTGTCTGCTCGTTACGAGTTCTTCTTAATTCAAAGAGCCGCACAGCGGCGACAACCACAATTATTCATTATTCATTATTCAATATTCATTATTCATTGTTTTATAATAAATTCACATTTATGATAAAACACAAAAGGGCGTGTTGCCACGCCCTTTAAGTATAACATTATTTGAAGCAATGTCAAATCTTATGCAGATTTCTTGTCGCTTTTTTTCTTGCGCTTTTCCCACATAACCCAAAGCGGTGTGGCAACAGCTATCGAAGAGTAGCAGCCTGAAACAAGACCAACCATTGTCGGCATTGCGAACTTTGTTACCGAGTCGAGGTTGAAGATAATGCCGACTGTGAGAACACAGCCAACCGCAATCAAGGTTGAAAGCGAAGTAAGAAGCGTTCTTCTGATAACCTGAGTAAGGCTTGTATTTGTCAGAACTGCAAGGTCTGTTCTGCCGCCGAGAATCTTGCGGTTTTCTCTGATTCTGTCGTAGATAACGATTGTATCGTTCAGCGAATAACCGAGAATCATAAGCACAACGGCAATGAAGTTACCGTCAAGCGGCATTCTCAGAATTACATAGAAGAAGTAAATTATCAGCACATCGTGGAAGAGTGCAACAAGCGCCATCATACCTGCGGCAAGACCGCCTATCTTTCTGAATCTGAAGGTTACATACAAAACCATCAGCGCGCAAGCGATTGCAACAGCGACAAGACACTTAAGGAAGAATTTCCAGCCCATTGTCGATTCAACCGAGCTTGACTCGCTGTACTCAAACTTGTTGTCCGGGAAGGTTTTTTCAAGCGTTTCTGTAATAGACTTCTGCTGTTCAAAGTCGATAGAGTCAGTACCTGTAAACTGAAGAGAAACTATGTAGTTATCTCCGGTGTTTTGCTCGCCGGCAATCATATTCTGAGATATTGAGAACGAGATTTCCTGGTCGGTTGCCTTCTGCAAAACATCTTTAAGCTGTTCCTCGTCAATCTGACCTGTGTAGCTGTATTTTACGATTGCACCGCCGGTGAACTGAATGTCAAGCTGTGTGCCGAAAATGATGTTGCAGATAATGCCGACTGCAAATATTGCAAGCGAAATGCAGAAGAAGATTTTCTTCATTCCAACAAAATCTATTATCTTTCTTGGAGCTGTTTCTATAGTCTTGTTCATTTGCCAACACCTCCATATAAGAACTTCTTGCGGAAGATTTTGAAGCCCGAAATCGACTTAAGCATAAGTCTTGAAGCAAACACGCCCATTACAAAGTTCGAGATAACGCCCATAAGCAGTGTGTAGCCGAAGGCATAGATTGTACCTGTAGTGGACTGTCCGAAGATAACGGAGAGAATGTTTGACGGGCCGAAAACCAGAAGCAGGATAAGCGCAACGATAATAACCGTTATATTACCGTCAAAGATAGCCGAGAAGCTGCTCTTTGAACCCTTGGCAATCGCCGTGTCAATCGTCTTGCCCGAGCGCAGCTCTTCTCTGATTCTTTCGGCGGTGATGATGTTGGCGTCAACGCCCATACCAATTGAAAGAATAAGACCCGCAATACCCGGCAGAGTCATTGTGAAGCTTGAGAATACCGGGAAGAAGCCGGAAATAGCCGCAAGCATCAAGCCAACCTGTCCGATAAGTGCAATCGTTGCAACAAATCCGGGCAGACGGAAAACAATAATCATAAGAAGCGCGAGAAGTATAACCGCTGCAATTCCGGCATAAGCCATAGCCATAAGCGACGATGCGCCGAGGGTCGGGCTGATTGTACCGAAGCTTGCGGTTTCAAGCTCAAACGGCAAAGCACCTGCGTTAATCTTGTTCGCAAGGTCTGTAGCCTCCTGAGCGGTGAAGTTACCTGTGATGCTCGCCTTGCCGTCAGAAATTTTGCTCTGTACGGTAGGTGCGGAAATCATAATATCATCCATCCAGATTGATACAGTCTGATTTAAGTACTTCTCGGTAATGTCAGCAAAAACCGAGCCGTCCTTAAGCTCAAGCGATACTGAATATTCAGGCGTTCCGGTTGAAGTATCCATCATAGGCTGTGCCTTTTCAACATTGCTGCCGTCCATCAGGATTGTCTCAGTCTCGCCTGTCGGTGTTTTGTAAACGGTGTTTCCGTTTGCATCAAGCTCAGTAGACGCGTATGAATTTCCCGGACGGAATGTAAGCAGAGCTGTTGCGGAAATTTCGTCAATAGCCGCCTCAGGGTCAAAATTCTCCTCGTCCTCTTTCCACGGGAAACGAACTATAATACGGTCCGACGCGCTGTCGGCGTAAAGCTCATAGTCTGTGATATTTCCTGAAACAAGTCTTGTTTCAATAACCGCCTTCGCGGCTTCCATTTCTTCATCTGTCGCGTCAACATCGCCGGCAGGTTTAAAGGTAGCTTCAACGCCGCCCTTAATATCAATGCCCCAACGAATGTCGTTTACACCCTTGATTACAGTTGTCTTGATATCGCCGTATTGGGTTGAATAACCGAATATAGCAAAATAGGTCAAGGCAAGTACAAGGATTGCCACAATGAAGAATACCGGTTTTGACACTCTTTTCATGTGTGTGTATCCTCCAATACTGAATATAAAATCCGTGCAAAATAAAACTCTGTCTGTTCGCTATTACACGGACATAACAGAGTTATTATACGGTTTTTCCGACAAAAAGTCAATGCAACCCGAATTAATATATGCTATTTTTTACTAATTTTGTGCAAATGCAATATATTATGACACAAATTATTGTGCAAGCAATTTCTCCACAGCGGCAATCTTAGCGCAGATACAGAACAAATCCATCGCAATTTCAAGCTCTGATACCGGTGGGAACGACGGTGCAATGCGAATATTGCTGTCGTGCGGGTCGTTGCCGTACGGGTATGTTGCGCCTGCGTCTGTCAGGACAACGCCTGCCTCTTTGCAAAGAGCAACCACTCTTTTTGCGCAGCCGTCCATAACATCAACGCTTACAAAATAGCCTCCGTTAGGCTCAAGCCAGCTTGCAACACCAAGTCCGTCAAGCTGATTTCTGAGCTTTGAGATAACCACATCAAACCTCGGCGCAAGCACAGCCTTGTGCTTTTTCATATGCTCACGAACACCGTCTGCATTCTTAAAGAACAGCACATGGCGCAGCATATTCAGCTTATCATAGCCGATTGTCTGGAACTGATATCTTCTTTTAAACAGAGCCATATTTTTCTTTGAGGTTGCCATAGCCGCAACACCCGAACCCGGGAAGGTGATTTTTGAGGTTGAAGCAAAGATAAGCGGCAAATCCTCGTTGCCGTACTTTTTGCACTCCGATACAATGCTTAAAAGCTTTTCGGGCTTGTCGGTAACATCGTGTATGCAGTATGCGTTATCCCACATAATGCGGAAATCCTTTGCCGCAGGCTTAAGCTTTGCAAAGCGTGTTACAGTTTCGTCTGAATATGTGATGCCCTGAGGATTTGAATATTTCGGCACACACCATATACCCTTTATCTTTTCATCATTCTCAACAAGCTGTTCAACGATATCCATATCAGGGCCTGTCGGAGTCATCGGAACGGGAATCATCTTTATTCCGAAATACTGCGTTACGCCGAAGTGGCGGTCATAACCCGGTGACGGACAGAGGAATTTAATCTCGCCCTGCTTCTCCCAAGGCTCACAACCCTCAAAGCCTGCGTGCATCATACACGCAATAGCGTCAAACATCATATTAAGGCTTGAGTTGCCGCCCACCATAATATCGTCCTCGCCGCACTCAAGCAAATCGGCAAAAATCTGCTTCATTGAGCTGATACCGTCAAGTATGCCGTAGTTGCGGCAGTCTGTGCCGTTTACAATGCACTGCTCGCGGTTGTTGAGCACAGTCAGCATATCAAGCGACAAATCAAGCTGCTCGCTGCCCGGCTTACCTCTTGACATATCAAGCTTAAGGTTTCTTCCCTTGAACTCGTCATACTCCTTCTGAAGAAGCTCCTTTTCCTTTTCAAGCTCTCCCCTGCTCATTTCACTGTACATAGCCATAATAAACTATCCTCTCACGAAAATTTCATTATCATATCTAAGCTATCCTATATTCTAATACTTTCGCCGCCAAAATGCAAGCCGTTTTGATAAATCCTGCAAATTTATCATAATGACAGTTTTAATACCGCACAATATACATATATTGTGCATATTTTGACGGCTTTTCCGCCTTTACACATAACCAGGCTATGGCATTATGCCAAAAAAATTCAAATTTTTCAAAAAAATATTGACATTTCGTTTTTTCAAACATATAATAATGCCAATATGAAAAACCGAAGAACAAGAGTGAGTAGAGGTCATAAATTGTGTTCAGAGAGTCTGCGGTTGGTGTGAGCAGGCGGCAATGTGGCTTTGAATGGACTTGCGAGGGCGGCGCCAAAGGAAAACCCGAGTATGCGCCGACGGCTTAACCTTTTCCGTTACAAAAAGGCTCGTGTGTTGGCACGGATGAGTGGGCGGCTTTGCCGTCAATTTGGGTGGTACCGCAGAAGTTCAAGACTTTTGTCCCTTTTATTAGAGGGATAAAGGTCTTTTTTTATTGCTCTGCAATCGGAAGAGTGAAGTTGCGGTTCTTTGAATTAAGAAGAAGTCGTTTCCACTCTTCACTCTCCACTCTTCACTCTCAACTCTGAAAGGATGTGTTTTTTGTGATTAAACCAAGCTTTGAAACTGTAAAGGCGCTCAATGACATTCAGAAGATAGTCGAACTCATCACAGACCACTCCCCCATTGAACAGCCGCACACGCTGAGAGATGTTAAATTTGACTGCAACTTTTCGGAAGAGGACTTCTGCAAAATGGTTGACCGTTCAGGAAATTGAGGCTCTGCACCCTACTCACATTATCCTTTCTCCGGGGCCCGGTCACCCCTCAAAAGCAGGCGTATGTGAGCAGGTAGTAAGGGAGCTTGGCGGCAAAGTGCCGATTCTCGGTGTTTGCCTTGGCCATCAGGCAATATGCGAGGCTCTCGGCGGCATAGGCGAAAGCTTTAACTGGGAGCTTATCCCGAAAACGCTTTCAAAGCCGTTCTTCCTTGCAGGGGGACTGAACAGCGAAAACATTTTGCAGGCAGAAAATACGGTCAAGCCGTACTGCCTTGATATAAGCACAGGCGTTGAAGAAAACGGCTTCAAGAGCCGAGAAAAGATAGAAGAAATAATAAAAATAATCAGGAGTGAAAAATAATGTCAAAGGGCAGATTTGGTATTCACGGCGGACAGTTTATCCCCGAAACGCTGATGAACGCCGTAAACGAGCTTGAAGAAGCTTACAACAAATACAAGGACGACCCCGAATTTATTGCAGAGTTTGAAACACTGCTCAAGGAATACGCAGGCAGGCCGTCACTGCTTTATTACGCCGAGAAGATGACAAAGGATTTGGGCGGCGCAAAAATCTATTTAAAGCGTGAGGACTTAAACCACACAGGCTCGCACAAGCTCAACAATGTTATCGGTCAGATTCTTCTTGCAAAAAGAATGGGCAAGACAAGAGTTATAGCCGAAACGGGAGCAGGTCAGCACGGCGTTGCAACCGCAACAGTAGCCGCACTGATGGGTATGGAATGTGAAATTTATATGGGCAAGGAGGACACCGACCGTCAGGCTCTGAATGTTTACAGAATGGAGCTTTTAGGCGCAAAGGTTCACGCTGTTACAAGCGGAACTCAGACGCTCAAGGACGCAGTAAACGAAACCCTGCGTGAATGGACAAGGCGGGTAAACGACACGCATTATGTTCTCGGCTCGGTTATGGGTCCTCACCCGTTCCCAACTATTGTGCGTGATTTCCAGAGTGTTATCAGCAAAGAGATAAAAGCACAGCTTCTCGAAAAAGAGGGCAAACTGCCCGACGCTGTTTTAGCCTGCGTAGGCGGCGGCAGCAACGCAATGGGAGCATTTTATGAGTTCATAAACGACAAGTCGGTGGCTTTAATAGGCTGTGAGGCGGCAGGACTGGGTGTTGACAACCCGAAAAATGCCGCAACAATGGCTAACGGCACACTCGGCGTTTTCCACGGTATGAAGTCATATTTCTGTCAGGACGAATACGGTCAGATTGCGCCTGTTTATTCAATTTCCGCAGGCCTTGACTACCCCGGTGTCGGTCCTGAGCACGCAAATCTTCACGACACAGGCAGAGCGCAGTATGTGCCGATTACCGACGAC
The DNA here is from genome assembly GCA_051880615.1 of Acutalibacteraceae bacterium. Taxonomy (GTDB): domain Bacteria; phylum Bacillota; class Clostridia; order Oscillospirales; family Acutalibacteraceae; genus UBA7067. The sequence goes on along the minus strand of JBJEOH010000061.1, from coordinate 76,486 downwards.
GAGGCTGTTGAAGCCTTTGAATATCTATCAAGAACCGAGGGAATTATCCCTGCGATCGAAAGCGCTCACGCCGTTGCATATGCAATGAAGCTTGCGCCGACTATGGACAAGGACAAGATTATGGTAGTAAACCTTTCGGGCAGAGGCGACAAGGATGTTGCCGCAATAGCAAGATACAGAGGAGTTGAGATTTATGAGTAAGACAGCACAGGCATTTAAAAACGGAAAGGCATTCATCCCCTTTGTAACGGCAGGCGACCCCGACCTCGAAACGACAAAACAGCTTTTAATCGGTATGGCGCAAAGCGGAGCGGACTTAATTGAGATTGGTATTCCGTTTTCCGACCCGGTTGCCGAGGGCATTGTAATCCAGCAGGCAGACGAGCGAGCCTTAAGCGCAGGCGCTACAACTGACAAAATTTTCGATATGGTGGCTGAGGTCAGAAAAGCTATCCCCGACTTCCCGCTTGCTTTTATGACATACATAAACCCTATTTATGTTTACGGCAGTGAAAAGTTCCTCGCAAAGTGCGAACAGCTTGAAATTGACGCAATTATTGTACCCGATATTCCGTTCGAGGAAAAAGAGGAGCTTGCCCCCTACTGCGAAAAGCACGGCGTTGATTTGATTTCTATGATTGCGCCGTCAAGCGATGACAGAATCAAGATGATAGCCAATGAGGCGCAGGGCTTTTTATACTGCGTTTCGTCAATGGGCGTTACGGGTGTTCGCAGTGAAATCAAAACTGACATCGGCAGTATGATAAAGAGTGTTCGCGAGGTAAGCGACATTCCCACTGCAATCGGCTTCGGCATTTCAACTCCAGAGCAGGCAAAGCATATTTCGCAGTTTGTCGACGGCGTTATAGTCGGAAGCGCGATAGTCAAGCTTTGCGCACAGTACGGCAAGGAATGTGTTGAGCCTGTAAAGGCTTATGTAAAGGAAATGAAGGCGGCTATCGCCGCAGAGTGAAGAGTGAAGAGTGAAGAGTGAAGAGAATGTTCCCGCCGCTTGCGGCTCCGAAATCAAAAGCAGTCGTAACAAGTTCTTTTTAATTCAAAGAGTCGCTCTTTAAAATAATGCTATGAAAAAACTCACACCAAGACTGTGTAAAAGTCTTGGTGTGAGCTTTTATTTTTTCTCCGATCTCATCTTCGCCTTGAATACGAAAATTGAGATTGCAAATATCACCACTGCCCAGATGCATAAATACAGCACACTTTGCAATACACCGTCTGTTGAGCCTGCAAGCACCGTTCTTGAAGCCTTGACTGCGTGATAGAACGGAAAGACTTTTGCAACATCAAGAATAACGCCGCCCATTGTGTCAATCGGCATCCAAACTCCGCCAAGCATCGGCGCAAGAGTTACAAGGATTGACGAAATTCCGGGCGAGGACTTTTCGCTGAACAGAGTGCCGAAAACAGCATTATAAACGCAAGTCCGAACACAGCTGTTCCTGCGTTGATAGATTAATAAGCACCTTTATTTCGCCATTACCAGCAATTTACGCTGACATTTATGTTAACCTTAGTTGCGTTAGGGCACTTATGGCGCTTGAATACCGAAAAGAAAAATTTATGTAATAAAAAGCTAAATTTCTTGTATAATTTGACTTCTTATACAAAAAAATCGAGTAAATTTTTATGATTTTTTCACTACCAATAATCAAATAAATGTTGTATAATAAGTGCAGATTTAAAATATGCATATTTAAAAGTGTGTTTTTAATCAGAATTTTGTAATTTATCCCGAAAGGAGTTAATTTATTATGGCTATTGATAAAATTTTAGCTGAAAGAAAAGACAAGTGCATATACAAGGACGGCAACTACACAGTGAAGGTATTTGACAACTCATACCCGAAGGCTGATGTTCTTAACGAGGCTCTGAATCAGGCAAGAGTTGAAGAAACCGGTCTTAACATTCCAAAAATCAACGCTGTTTCCGTTGTTGACGGCAAGTGGGCTATCACCCTTGATTTCATTGAAGGCAAAACGCTGCAGCAGCTTATGGATGAAAATCCGGACAAAATTGACGAGTATCTTGATAAGTTCGTAGATTTGCAGCTTGAGGTTCAAAGCAAGCGAGCTCCTATGCTTAACAAGCTTAAGGATAAAATGAACAGAAAAATTTCAAGCCTTCAGGATATAAGCGCAACAATCCGTTATGAGCTTCACACAAGGCTCGACAGTATGCCAAAGCATACCAAGGTTTGCCACGGTGACTTTAACCCCTCCAACATCATTGTGCAGGAGGACGGCACAATGTATATTCTCGACTGGTCACACGCAACTCAGGGCAACGCCTCAGCAGACGCCGCAAGAACATATCTTCTCTTCTCGCTTCATCAGCCTGAGCTTGCCGACAAGTATCTTAACCTTTTCTGCGAAAAGAGCGACACAGCAAAGCAGTATGTGCAGCAGTGGCTGCCGATTGTAGCGGCATCACAGATGGTAAAGGGTGTTGAAGAAGAAAAGGAATTCCTCTCAAAGTGGATTGATGTTGTTGATTACGAATAATTAATAATAAGCATAAAAACTACGGGTTGACTCGGTAAGAGTCAACCCGTTTTTGATATTACAAGATAAATTAGTGTTGAGAGTGAAGAGTGGAGATATGGTTGTCGCCGCAAGCGGTCCCCCTCCCTTAAAAGGGAGGCAGGAACACATTCAAACTTTTAATTAATCGGTTCAAAATCAGCCGCGCCGTGCTTGCACAATGGGCAGATATAATCATCAGGCAGTACATCGCCCTCATAAATATATCCGCAAATCTTGCACACAAAGCCCTTCTTGCCCTCGGTCTGCGGCTTTGGCTTAACATTGTTCTGATAATAGGTGTAGGTCATCGTTTCTTTGTCGCTCATAACCCTTGCCTCGGTAACGCTGCAAATAAACATTCCGTGTGTGTCAAGGTCAACAAACTGCTCAACCTTAAGCGACATAAACGCATTGATATATCTCGGCAGGAATACCAAGCCGTTATCCGAGCGCAGAACATCGCAGTCCTTGAACTTGTCCGTATTTCTGCCGCTCTGGAAACCGAAGGTTTCAAACACCTTGAACGGTGCATCAACCGACAGGCAGTTTACATTCAGCTTGCCTGTCTGCTTAATTGTATGATAGGAATAATTCGCTTTGTTGATGTTAACAGCAACACGGTTTGGCGAATCTGTGAGCTGTGTTACAGTGTTTACAATAAGTCCGTTGTCCCTGTTTCCGTCGTTTGAGGTAACAACATACAGACCATACCCGATTTTAAACAGTGCGCTCATATCGTGCTTATTGCTTGCGTCATCAGACTGTGCAACATATTCCTTGCAAAGCTCGTCCGCAAGCTTTTCAAGCTGCTGTGAGCTTTCCTCTTTGAGTGCGGATTTGATTGTAACGGTTGTGTCGGCAAAGGTCAGGTTCTTGCTCTTTTCGAACATACCCTTCATAGTCTTTGCGGCAAGCGGAGCCCAAGTGCCGTTTTCGATAAACGCAACCGTTCTGTTCTGATAATTTCTCTCGGTAAGGTGATTAATATATTCGCGCATAAACGGGAAAATATCGGCATTGTAGGTTGTGGTAGCCAAAACAAGCTTGCTGTAGCGGAATGCGTCCTCAACAGCCTCAGCCATATCGTCCCTTGCAAGGTCAAATACAGAAACCTTCGGAGCACCTTTTCTGCGAAGCAGCTCGGCAAGCTTCGTCACAGCCGCCTTTGTGTGGCCGTAAACCGATGTGTATGCGATAACAATGCCGTCATCCTCAGCCCTGTAGGACGACCAGATGTCATAAAGATTTATGTAGTAGCCGAGGTTCTCGGTAAGCACAGGACCGTGCAGAGGACAGATAATCTGAATATCAAGTCCTGCCGCTTTTTTAAGCACGCTCTGAACCTGTGCGCCGTATTTGCCGACAATACCGATATAATAGCGGCGAGCCTCGCAAGCCCAGTCCTCGTCAGCATCAAGCGCGCCAAACTTGCCAAAGCCGTCGGCAGAGAAAAGGATTTTGTCGGTTGAATCATAGGTCATCATAACCTCAGGCCAGTGAACCATCGGAGCAAACACAAATGTCAGCTCGTGCTTGCCGAGCGAAAAGCTCTCGCCGTTTGCAACGACAATCTTTTTGTCCTCTATATCAAAATCAAAAAACTGCTGCATCATTGTAAAGGTCTTTGCATTCGCAATGATTTTGGCGTCGGGATAAATATTTACAAAATTCTGAATATTCGCCGAGTGGTCAGGCTCCATATGCTGGACAATGAGATAGTCGGGAGCTTTGCCGTCAAGAGCAGTGGCAACATTATCGAGCCATTCGTGAGTAAAATTGATGTCAACAGTATCAAAAACTGCTGTTTTCTCGTCCTTAATTACATAGGAGTTATAGGCCATTCCGTTGGGAACAACATACTGACCCTCGAACAGGTCAACCTTATGGTCATTTACACCTACATAGATAACATCGTTTGTAATCTGCATTGTTTGTACCTCCTGTTTAGTTTAAGAGTTTGCTATTAAATTATAGCATTTTTTTAGCATACATACAATGCACACAGTGCATTTTCATAAAAAAATTTAAGGCATAACATAATATAAAATTTTGACATAACAAAAGCACAGTACAGAAAAAATTCCATACTGTGCCTTGTTCAGAAAGGATGATATAGGACAAAAAGTCCGTTGTTAATACTGAAATTTACGATAATTCGTTATATATTTATTATACGCTACGCTATGTCAAAATTCAATATTTTTTAGGAATTATTTTTAGGAATTATATGGATTTTTGTGTATTAATTTTAACAGATAAGCTCATATTTGTTTTCGTGCGACCGCAAACCTGCATACTGCGTACATACAAACAAAAAAGCTCATTGCAAATGCAATGAGCTTTTTACTGGTGCGAGTGATGGGACTTGAACCCATACGTCGTGAAACACACGCCCCTCAAACGTGCCTGTCTGCCTATTCCAGCACACTCGCGTTTCAATCAGTCAGCGATAGCTATTATAACAAAGGATTGACAGAAAGTCAAGACTTTTTTCAGAATTTTTTATTTTTCTTTCTCTTTTTTTGCAGCACTGTTTGTATACGACGAATGGAAAATACATAAAATACTTACATACGAATCATTCGGGGGATAAAAATGAAAAAATCATATTTTCTGTTCTTACCGCTGCTTATATTCACAATGATGTTTTCCGCCTGTACACAGCCCGCAATAATCGATAAAACAGATGAACTGCGAATAAACTCCTGGAGCGGAACAGGCGAATACAGCACAAAGGTCTTTTTAAGCTTTGACGGCACCAACGCAAGCTTTGATGTTCAGTCAATGGGCGGCGCAAAAACAAGCTTTTACGGCGACTGCGTTGTAGACGACAACAAAATACGCCTTACAGACAGCCGCCTGAAAAAAAGCTTTGAATTTGATTATGACATTCAGGGCGATAAAATGACCCTCACCTATGACGGCGGAACAATCAATCTTGAAAAAGACTGATTCTACTTTTCATTTTCAATGCTCCACCATCTCATCTCTTCAACACCGTCGTCAGACGGATGCGAAACTCGTGTTGCTATATCCATCGTATATTGCTCCGCTCCCGACATTGTTTCGGTAAGCGGCGGCATATACACTCCCCTTTTACTGTCGCTTTTATTAACAGCCGGCTTGCTCATCGGCTCACCACCTTCGGGCTTCGTATTCCTCCCTGCCCCTTATATTATTCTCTCAACTTTCACTTGCTATAAGTGCCGGACGCAAGGAAAATACTGATATTACAGGGTAAAGGCTATTTACATTTTCCCTCCGATAATTTATAATAGGAAAGAGTGAACAGAAAAGGATGATATTTTTGATACAGTTTGAAGAGCTACGATTAGATCTGGAAAGACTTAAACCCGACATTGACGACCTTGCAGACGCGCTTGGTCTTAAAGCAATGGAGTCCGAAATTGAGCAGCTTGAACACAGAGCTGCCGAGCCGGGCTTTTGGGACGATATGGAAAATTCACAGAAAATTCTGCAGCGCACAAGTATGCTCAAGGGCAAGGTTGAGGGCTATAACAGCCTTGAGGCAGCTTACGAAGACGCACTTGCGCTGATTGAGCTCGCCAACGAGGAGGAGGATTTGTCGCTCCTTGAGGAGGCTCAGGGCGAGGTTGACAAGATAAGAGAGTCACTGGAACAGCAAAGGCTTTCAACACTCCTCACAGGCGAATATGACGCCAAGAACGCTATTGTCACCTTTCACGCCGGCTCAGGCGGAACTGAGGCGCAGGACTGGGCAGAGATGCTTTACCGTATGTACAACCGCTGGGCAGAGCGCCACAACTTCAAGGTTAAAACTCTCGACTACCTTGACGGCGAAGAGGCAGGACTTAAAAGCGCAACAATCCTCGTTGAGGGTATTAACGCCTACGGATACTTAAAGAGTGAATCGGGCGTTCACCGCCTTGTAAGGGTATCTCCGTTTGATTCCTCCGGCAGGCGTCACACCTCGTTTGCATCACTGGAGGTTATGCCTGAAATTGACGACAACATTGAGGTCAACATTAACCCCGAGGACATAAAAATGGATGTTTACCGTGCAAGCGGTGCAGGCGGACAGAAGGTCAACAAGACCTCATCGGCTGTTCGTCTTACACATATTCCTACAGGTATTGTCGTTGCCTGTCAGGTTGAAAGAAGCCAGCACCAGAACCGAGAGGTTGCAATGAAGATGCTCGCCTCAAAGCTTATGGAAATCAAGGAGAGAGAGCATCTCGACAAGATTGAGGACATCAAGGGCGTTCAGAAGGAAATCACCTGGGGCTCACAGATTCGCTCATATGTATTTATGCCATACACGCTTGTCAAGGACAACAGAACCGCCTTTGAATCAAGCAATATAAACGCAGTTATGGACGGCGATATTGACGGCTTTATCAACGCTTATCTCAAGGCGCAGAGTCAGGGTACGCTTGAGGAGTAAATGCACCTTGTGAAACTCTCTGAATACATTCCAACCCCACAACCGGATTGTATAAATCCATATCCGTTGCACTTTTTCAATATACGACACATATAATAAGCTTTACACAGCAATATTGTTGTAATAACTTCAACAATATTGCTGTATTTTGTTTAGTATTCTTAATTTCAGTTCACTTGTGTGATATATTATAACTAATTAATAATTATATTATATCACGAAAGGACAATTAAAAATGGCAAAGAAAATTATCAACCTAAAAACGAGCTTATGCAATTAAGATTAAAAAATAATTTGCTTCAAAAAGTCTATTGTTCAAGAGAAGAATCAGAAAAATACATAGAGCTTCTTAAAAACAATCAACCGCTACCGAAAGGTGTTTATCAGGAAGAATCAGATGTTACAGGATATTCGCAATTCTATACAATATACGAAGCAAATAAAGAAATGACCCCTGATGAAATAGAGGAATATTTCTTACTTAAACAAAGTTCTGACATAAGGACTATTCGCAACTGCGTAATTTTCTTTACGGTACTAATTGTAATTACTCTGATAATTGGCTTTATTGGTGGTGCCTGTTTACTTAACTCCTCGCACTCTTTTTCTTCATATCGTTACTATTAATATTATTTTGCGCACAAAAAGGGACACGGCGAAAACCGTGTCCCGATTATTTGCTCTTAAATTATTATTCTCAATCAGAAAAATCTTGCTATTACATTAAGCGCAACAACAACCGCAACAAAAACAAATGCAAACAGCTTTGTCCAGCGTGAGAGGAAAGCGTCGATTGAACGAGCCTTATTCTTTGAGAAGAATGTATCCGCACCGCCTGTAACAACGCCCAAGCCCTGCTGATGACCTTCCTGAAGAATGATAACGATAATTATTGCAACCGAAAACAGCAGAAGAACGCTGCCGAGAACATACTCTAAAACTCCCATAATTTTCTTCCTTTCGCAAAATATATCAAATTAATGATTTTAAATATATAACTCAGTCATTGTAACACATAAATTGCTTTTTTTCAAGGGAAAATTCAAGATTTTTAATCAGGCTTCCAATTTTTATATAGTATACCTAATATTTGACCTCTCCGTTTGTTGCATATTTACTCATTAGCGCATTATGCAACATCATTACTGTAATTCACTACCGCTATTTCTGTGAGGGTGTTTAAAAAACAAGACATAATCAATGCTCCTTTACCCCTGCTCTAATGACGGCTTTACAAACAAAGTTTTCTGATTCTTATAAATCACCATTCCGGGCTTTGCGCCTGCCACCTTGCTGACATATTTTATCAGCGTGTAATCAACGGGTACCTTGCTGCTGTCCTTTGCCCTGCTGTGATATGCGGCAAGCTGAGCGGCATATAAAATTGTTTCATCGTCGGGTGTTTCTCCCTGTGAAACAATAACGGTGTGCGAACCGGGTATATCCTTGGTGTGGAACCACAAATCATAATTTTTTGCCGTTTTAAGCGTGAGCTTATCGTTCTGCACATTGTTCCTGCCGACCAAAATTTTCAGTCCACTTTTTGATGTAAATTCAAGCGGCGGCAACGCACCCTTTATCTTCTGCTTTGAGCGAATCCTCTTTATATATCCGCCCTCGATAAGCTCCTGCTTTATCTCGGCAAGCTCACGCTCTGTTTCGGCTCTCGAAAGGCTGTCGAACACCGTGTCAATATACAAAAGCTCCTGCTGTGCCTTTTCAATTTCAACCGTTAAATACTGCTGTGCATTCTTTGCCTTGCGGTAGTCCTTGTAGTACTTCTGCGCGTTCTGACCCGGTGTCAGAGCAGGATTGAGCTTAATTTTTATCTTCGGCATATTCTCGTCATAGAAGTTTTCAAGCTCTGTTTCCGACGAGCCCTTTTCTATCCTGTACAAATTCGCTTGAATAAGATCGCCCTTAATCCTCAGCTGTTCTCTGTCCTCGCTGTTTGCAAGCTCAATTTTCTGCGTATTTATCTTTCTCGTCAGTCGCTCGGTTATATTCGTAAGAAGCCTGAGCAAGTCCTGCCCCTTGACCCTCATACGCTCCGCCTTGTCACGCTCAAGATAAAAGCTGTCAAGAAGCTCGCTGTAGCTTTCAATCCGAACAGTCTTTGCCGCTGTGCCGTACTGGAGAATATTCATAAACGAAAAGTCAATCGGCTTGCCGTTCAAATCCTGCACCATACACGGCACACCGACATTATCAGAAATTTCATTTACCGTCCTCTTCAGGAAAAATTCAAGGCGGCTGTACTGTTCATCAGTCATAGAGATATTGTCAAGCTCCGCTCCTCTGCCCGTCAGATGCTCAAGCTCACGGCAAACAATCGGCGAAAAGCCCTGAACCGATGTAAGTATCGCCTTGTTCAGCTTCTGCGCTTTGCCTGAGTTCTTTATCCTGCCGATTATCTCTCCTACAGACGCCTCAATCGGATTGAGCTTATCCTGCGGCGGCGGCAGCTGATACTTAATTCCCGGCAAAACAAGGCGCTGAGATGACATCGTCATATCAACCCTTTTAAGCGCGTCTATTATTGTGTCCTGTGAATCGACAAAAATCACATTACTGTATTTCCCCATTATCTCGGCTATCAGCGAAAGCTCAACCTTGTCGCCAAGCTCGTCTGTAGCATCAAAGGTAAATCGCAGCACCCTTTCAAGCTGATGCTGAGTTATCGCCTTGAGCCGCGCGCCTGTCAGCCTTTTTCTGAGCAGCATACACAGCATCGGCGGAGTCTGCGGATTTTCCGGCGGATACTGCGTAATATTCACCCTCGGCGAATTTGCCCTTGCCGACATAAGCACCTTGTATGCTCCGCTGACGCCGCGAAAAGCCACTATAAGCTCGTCACGGTTTGGCTGAAAGACCTTTTCAACACGCAAACCGACAAGCTTTTCTTCAAGTTCAGTTTTTATAAAGCGCAAAAACGCACCGTCAAGCGCCATAGTAACACCCCCGTATGCCGCTTTGCGGCAATGAATAATGAATAATTTTAGTACATTTTAAATTCTGAGTCAAGGGGAAGCTGCTGCAACAAAAACGGCATAGCCTCAGGCTACGCCGTCAATGCAATCAATTATTCACATAGTTTACTTGCGAATATCCTCCTGCTCAATCACAGTAATATCATTCGCCTTAAGCACCTCAACAGCTTTTTCGTTGTCGTCAACACGCAGAATAACAAACGCAGTGCCGTCCTTCTGGCTGATAAATGCATAAGCATATTCTACGCTTATGCCGCTGTCCCACAGTGCATTTGTCGCCTTTGCAAGTCCGCCCGGTGTGTCCTCAACGCCGATTGCAAGCACATCGGTAAGCGAAACCGCCATACCCTCATTTTTAAGCGCCTCAATCGCCTTTTCGGGGTTGTCAACAATAAGGCGCAAAATTCCGAAGTCGCTCGTATCAGCAACCGACATAGCTCTTATGTCTGCTCCGGCTTCGGCTAAAACCTTTGTTATAAAAGCCAGTCTGCCCTTTTTATTTTCAAGAAATACAGAAATCTGCTGAATCATAATATATTCCTCCGTTCATTAAAGTTTGCGGTTATCAATTACTCTTATAGCCTTGCCCTCTGAACGCGGCAGGCTCTTTGGCTCAACAAGGCGAACCTTTGCGCTGATATTGAGCGTTGACTGCAATGCTGCTGCGATAGTACGCTCAAGCACCTCAATATTCTTAACGGTGTCAGAAACCATCTCCGGCGTCATTTCAACCTGAACCTCCATTGTGTCGAGGTTGCCTACTCTGTCAACGACAATAAGGTAATTCGGGTCCATCTTAAGCGACAGCAGAACATGCTCAACCTGTGACGGGAACACATTGATACCTCTGATAATAAGCATATCGTCAGTTCTGCCCTTTGGTTTTGCCATTTTAACAAGCGTTCTGCCGCAGGAGCAGGGCTTTCTTGAAAGACAACTTATATCTCTTGTCCTGTATCTGATAAGCGGCAAAGCTTCTTTTCCTATGCAGGTGAACACAAGCTCACCATACTGACCGTCAGGCAGAACCTCGCCTGTGTCCGGATTGATAATTTCCGGGTAGAACCAGTCCTCATTTACATGCATACCCGTCTGGTCGGTACACTCAAACGAAACACCCGGACCTGCAATCTCAGAAAGTCCGTAAATATCATAAGCCTTGATGTCGAGTATTTTTTCAATCTCGCGGCGCATATTCTCTGTCCATGCCTCTGCACCGAAATATCCAGCTCGAACCTTCAGCTTTTTGGGGTCAATGCCCATTTCGCGCACTGTTTCACCGATGAACATAGCATATGACGGAGTACAGCAAATTATGTCTGAGCCGTAGTCCTGCAAAATCTGCACCTGTCTTTTTGTGTTGCCCGATGAAACGGGAATTGCCGTTGCGCCGAGCTTTTCAGCGCCGTAGTGCAAGCCTAAGCCGCCTGTAAAGAGTCCGTATCCGTATGAAACATGAACATAGTCAGATTTTGTTCCGCCGATTGACGCAAGCGCTCTCGCACAGGAGCGTGCCCAGATGTCAATATCGTGAGCAGTGTAGCCTACTACCGTCTGCTTACCCGTAGTGCCGCTTGATGCGTGAATTCTGATAAGCTCCTCCTTCGGAACGGCAAACATACCAAACGGATATGTATCTCTCAAATCTGTTTTATATGTAAACGGCAGCTTTTTCAAATCCTCTATACTCTTGATATCGCCGGGCTGAATACCCATCTCGTCAAAACGCTTTCTGTAAAGCGGAACATTGTTGTAGCAGCGTTCCACCATACTGACAAGCCTTTGCGACTGAAGAGCCGACATTTCATCGCGTGACATCGTTTCATATTTTTCTTCAAAAAAATTAGCCATTGGTAACACCTCAATTTTTATTCTAAGCGTTATATCAGTTAGTATATTATACACCATTACACTGTCAGGTACAAGATTTTTCTCAATATTTTGTATAAAATATTGAATTTAGCTTTATATTTTTAGCACTTTTTTCTCAAACGCTTGAGTGTTGACCTCGCAATTTTTTAATCGTATAATAATTATAGGAGGAATTATTGTGAAATATTTTAAATACAGGAAAAAGCTTATCGGACTGATTTCAGTCTGTATTACACTTGCGTTAGCTTTGTTATGCTCTTGTTCTTCACCCGATGTAACGGCAAGTCACACTGACAGAGAAATAAAGGTAACAGTGCTTGATGTCGGTCAGGGTGACTCAATTTTTATTGAGCTTACCGATAATCGTTGTATGCTGATTGACGCAGGCGAAAGCGAATACGGCAAAACCGTGACAGATTACATAAGAGCAAACGGCTATACAAAAATTGATTATCTTGTCGCAACTCACCCACACGCCGACCACATCGGCGGTATGAGCAAGGTTGTAAGCTCCTTTGATATAGGCAGGATATATATGCCGAGAGCAACTACCGATACAAAAACATATGAAAATCTTTTGAACACCATAGATAAAAAGGGGCTGAGCATTAATACCGCCAAGGCAGGAGTGAATATATTAAACGAGGACAGCTTAAAAATTGACATTTTAGCGCCAAACAGCGCGAATTACACCGAACTCAACAACTATTCCGCTGTTATAAAAATCACCTTCGGCAGCGTTAAATTCCTGTTTATGGGCGACGCAGAAACTGAAAGCGAAAATGAAATAACAGCAGATGTAAGCGCAGATTTTGTCAAGATAGGGCATCACGGCAGCAAAACCTCGTCAAGCGAAGATTTTGTAAGGCGCGTCGGCGCAAGCTTTGCCGCCGTTTCGGTTGCAGAAGAAAATGATTATCATCTGCCTGTCAAACAAATAATCAGCCGTTGGAGCAGCCGCGGAGCAAAAGTGATGATGACAAAGGAGGTCGGCAATATTGTCGCACAATCGGACGGAAAGAATCTGACGGTAAACGGTAAAACAGTCGGCATATCAAACGGCGAATCAGGAGCTGCGGTTTCAAAAAATCAGACACAAGACAGCCGCTATATCATAAACAAAAACACAAAGAAAATCCACACGACCGACTGTCCTCTTACAGATGATATTTCAAGCAAAAACAAGGATTACACAACGCTTACGGTATCGCAGCTTGAAAAACAGGGATACACTCCCTGCAAAAGCTGCAATCCGCACGACTAATTAATAATAGGTTACACAGTACGATACAAAAAAGCCTTTTGACGCTTTAAGCATAGATTAATAAAAAGTGAGGGATAATATGAAGATAATAATTGACAGATTTGAAGGAGAATATGCAGTAGTTGAGCTTGATGACGGCAGCTTTGCAAATCTGCCTTTAGCTCTTGTGCCAAAGGGCGCAGATGAAGGAAGTGTTATTTCAATCGCGCTTGACAGCACCGCAACCGACAAACGGCAGGAGAAAATAAACAATCTAATGGATAAGCTGTTTGAGAACTAACTTTTTAAGGAAACCCCACCCTCTCAACCGTATAATAAGTGTAGGACAAAACAACAGGAGGTATCGTATGGACAACGGTGCAAGTAGCTACCGCCGTTTCCTCGATGGCGAAGAAAACGCTTTTGACGATATACTGATTGACTACCGCGACAGTCTTACCTTTTTCATTAACCGCTATGTGCGTGACATCTCGGCGGCTGAGGACATTGCAATCGACTGCTTTATGGAGCTTATCGTTCACCGCCACCGTTACAATTTCAAGACAACGCTTAAAACATATCTCTTTATGCTCGGCAGAAGCCGAGCCATTGACTACATAAGGCACAGGAGCATACTCAAAACAGTCGAATTATCCGACGCCGAGTCTGAGCTCACAGACTGCTCGGAACTTGAGGATATTGTGCTTGCGGGCGAACGAGCCAGAGTAATAAACGAGGCTCTTAAAAAACTGCCTGAGGATATGAGTGCAGCCGTCCACCTGGTTTATCTTGAGGGAATGTCATACGAGGAAGCCGCAAGAGTAATGAAAAAGAACAAAAAGCAGGTAGACAATCTTTTGTATCGGGCAAAGGCACAGCTTCGTTCCCTTATCGGAAAGGAAGGTGAACTGCTGTTATGAGAAGAAGTGATGAAGAATTCAAGGCGGAGCTTTTCAGGCGATGCGGCGAATACAAAAAAGCGCAGAAAAAAAGGCGCAGAATAATAACAGGTGTCTGCACCTTATCGGCATTATGTGTTTTTTCGCTTTCGGCGGCTTTAATATTCACACAGCCAAATGACATTCTGCTTTTGGAGATGAACAAAGGCACAGCGGAATCAGACACAGCGACACGCGGAACAGTGACACGCGTAGACGAGCAGGATAAATATTTCTGCGGGTCTGCCGATTGCGGTTCGGAACAAGCACCGACAACAGATCAGCAAGAGGAGCAAATCCTTTCATTTTATCATCAGCACAAGGAGCAGCTTAACAAAATCAAAGACTGCCTGTGGGAGGATAAGTATTCCGTAAGAGAAATACGAGATGACGGCTATATCAGGCTTACTGACGGCTCTGCTTTATGGCTTGCGGACATCAGCCCGCTTATCAAGCAAATATTCGATGACGGCGAAGAATACAACATCAGGGCTATCTACTATGATGATCAGCCTGAAAAAGCTTTTCGGATCGAGGCCTTTTATCCGGAAAATGATGTTGTAATTGAGCTCGTTTACTCTTTGACCGACTTAACAGCAGACAGCAATATGTATTCCCATATTGAGGATAACTGGTATTTGTTTGTCGCAGGAATGACCTGATATTTGTTCAGAACGAGCATACCACACAAAAAAACAAAGGAGTGTTCGGCTATGAAAAACAGCAAATTAGTATTATCACTGACAAGCATTGCGCTTGCCGGCGCAATGTGCTTGAATCTTTCTGCCTGTGCTACAAACGCAAGCGCACTTGATTTGATGGACAGCGTACAGAGCAATCAGGTGCAGGGCAAAGCAACAGATGACAAATTCACATCAGCCTATTCAGATTTTGCCGCAAGGCTTTTCAATTCGTCAGATGACAAAAACGGCAATCCGCTTGTATCGCCGCTGTCGGTTATGCTGGCTCTTGCAATGACTGCAAACGGCGCTGATGGCGAAACAAGAGCTGAAATGGAGAAGGTACTCGGCGCAGATATTCCGCTTGATGATTTAAACGAATATCTGTATACATACATTAATTCACTCCCAAGCAGTGACGAATATAAAGCAGAAACAGCAAATTCAATCTGGTACCGTGATGACGAGAGTTTAGCCGTAAAGCAGGATTTCCTGCAAAAGAACGCCGATTATTATGGCGCAGGATTATTCAAGTCGCCGTTTGACAATCAGACCTTAAGCGATATAAACAACTGGGTATCAAAACATACAGACGGTATGATTGAAAAAATCATTGAAGAAATTAATCCAAATTCCGTAATGTATCTAATAAACGCGCTGGTGTTTGACGCATTGTGGGAGAATGATTACGACTCATATTCTGTTTCAGACGGCAAGTTCACAAATTATGACGGTCACAAAAGCACTGTCGAGATGATGAGTTCACTTGAAAGCAAGTACCTTGAGGACGAATTTTGCACAGGCTTTGCCAAGGACTATAAGGACGGCAAGTACAGCTTTGTTGCACTTCTGCCGACCGGCGGCACTGATATAAACGACTTTGTTTCTTCACTTACGGGCAAGCGACTTACACAGCTTATGACAAGCACATCGGACTGTACCGTTGATACGAAGCTGCCGAAATTCAGCCTTGATTTTGAGCTTATACTAAACGACGCCTTGAACGGAATGGGGATAAAAACCGCATTTGACGCTGACAACGCCGATTTTTCAAATATGGCTGAATGTGCAAACGGGAACATCTTTATTGGAAATGTCCTTCACAAAACCCACATAACAGTTGACGAACAAGGCACAAAAGCCGCCGCAGCAACAGATGTTGAAATGAAAGCCACGGGTGCGTTTGCCGATGAGATAAAGAGCGTTGAGCTTGACCGACCGTTTGTGTATATGATAATCGACAACTCCTCAAACCTCCCTCTTTTCATCGGCGCAGTCAGGAACATTGACGGCTAAAAGCAGTAAAGTATAAATTGAATAAAACACTTTGCCGCAGAGTCTTTTTAGGCTCTGCGGCAAACTTTTTGTATAATATAAATTGATGCTTAGCTCCGCTGAGCGCTACTTCTCTTCCCCGTACTTCTTCATAACAAAGTACGAATACACGGTATCCGTCACAATCATCAAAACCAACACAGCAAGCATATAGAATATTGCGGCTAAACCCTTAAAGATAAAAAGTCCGCCCAACACCATAAACACACCGGCGGCAATAGTGGTTATGCCGCCGAAAAGCTGGCACTTTTTCCATGTAACTTCGTTTTTCATCGTCCAGGGCGTACGAAAGCCTATCAGTGAATTTTTCCTCGTCTTTGGCAGTATATTTCCGATTATGACTAACGCAATACCGAACAGAATCACAACAAGGCTGTATATATCAACAGGTATTTCCGAAAGGTCTGTAACATTGTTAATAGCGGCATAGATAAAATAATAATCAAGCGCATTAAAAACAATCAATATCACAAGACCTATTGTCAGGGTTATATTTTCGTTATTCTTGTTTTTGTTGTTCTTCTCCTCAACCTTACCGGCAAGCTTTGCAAGCAGAATCATCAGCAAGCCGAAGCCTGCTGTTTCAAGCGGAAAAATCAGCGTTTCAAACTTACTTCCCCATCTGTCAACCGCCATACCTGCTCCGTAATGTGCCGGAATCTGTTCGGGCAGAAACAGCAGAGCAACCGCCGTAACAGCAAGCGGAAGAAGCATCAACACGGCATATGTAATCTTTTTAGCTTTCATCGTCATTATCTCCTTTCAGTTTGTCAAGCCACAGTATCGCCTCGTCAAGCACCGTTAAATTAAGCTCATAATAAATAAAATTTTTATACTTGCTCTCATAAATCAAATCGGCTTTTTTTAGCTTCGCAAGGTGATACGAAAGCGCCTGAGGCGTCATACCAAGGGCTTCTGCCAACTCACCGGACGAAATTTTGCCGCGTTTCAGCGTTTGCAAAATTTTCCGCCTGTTTGAGTCGGCAAGAGCCGAGAGAATTTCCTGTATAGCCAAATAAGCGCCTCCCATCTATTTAAACTTTTGTTTAAATAGATTATAGCACTTCAACAAAAGAAAATCAAGAGTTATTTAAAAATATTTTTAAATAGATAGGAAACAATAAAGGGCTGCGGTTTGTTCCGCAGCCCCTTTCTGCCTTTCGGCTGGTTTATTTCATATTTCTTTCGTAGGACTCAATCATCTTTTTAACCATCTGACCGCCTACTGAGCCTGCCTGACGAGATGTCAGGTCGCCGTTGTAGCCCTGCTTGAGGTTTACGCCAACCTCGCTTGCACACTCCATCTTAAATCTTTCCATTGCTTCCTTTGCTTCAGGAATGTTAATCTGATTGTTGCTTGCCATTTTTGTTTCTCCTTCTCTTTTTAGAGTTTTAATTCATTTTAATTTTTCATTTCTATATTAAGCGGAAAAGCTTTAGTCGTTGCATCTTCCTTTTGCTTTGAGTAGCCGGTCGCTTTCTTTCAAAGCTGATGCTTTTTCGGCTTATGCTTTTGAAAAACTTTTGTTTTTCTTCCGCATCATTATTTTGTGTGGCTATTAGATAAATATAATATGTAATTTTTGGTGAAAATATATTTTGCGAAAAATTTATTTCCTTTCTTATTTTTAATATAAAAACGGTCAGGCATTCACAAAACAGAATCACCTGACCGTTGCGTTTTATATTTCCGGATATGTAATCATATTTTTGCATTTGTTTTCTGACAACACATTTTTATAAACAAAAGGCGACAGCCGTATGACTGCCGCCTTTATAAAGAGGTATTATAAAGCCTTATTTGTAAGTTTTTACTGTGCCGATTTCAGATGTAACACTGAGCTTTGCAACATACTTCTGAACAATGATGGCATCCATGAGTCTAACCTCGCCGTCACCATCTACATCAGCTGCTGCAAGAGAAATGCCTGTGAGTGTTTCCAGCTTAACAGCGTGTCTTGCAATAAGCAAAGCATCAAAAAGCTTTATGTTGCCGTCACCGTTAACATCACCAACAATATACTGCTGGTTGTCGTCTGACGGTCCCTGTGATACAGTTCCTGAAGTAACTACAGAAGCAATGCCGTTCTTTGTTGCAGAAACAGTAACTCTGTCTGTTGACTTAAGAGTTGGTACGGTTACAGAATATACACCTGTAATATCATCTGCCTTAGCCTTGTATGTAGTTGAACCAACTGTTACAACAACATCTGCATCTGTTGCAGTTTTACCTGCAATAACAGTTCCGCCCGTTGCCATTGTTGTGATTGACGGTGCAGCTACTTTAAGTGCTGCCTTTGCTGAAGCAAGCTTTGTGCGTGCTGCTTCGATTTCAGCGTCAGTAGCGTTATCGCCCTTTGCAATAACAGCCTCTGCATCAGTTAATGCTGCTGAAGCAGTGCTCCATGTTGCAGCAGTGTACTCACTTGCTGTGAGAACCTTAATAGCCTTAGCCTCGGTCTTAAGCGCGTCGAGACCCGACTCCTGCTTAGCCTTGATCTCGTATTCGGTTGCACCTGTTATATCAACCCAGATTTCGCCGGAGTTGCCAGTGATGTCACCGGTCTGAGAACTGTTCATACCGTTATTGATAATGAAACTGTAATTTTCGGTTGTATTGAGGTTAAATGTGTAGTAGCCGTCAGCATCCGGTGTGCCGCTTGACATTACATTTTTTCCCGGCCATGCACCGAGAGGCGCTGTGTCGTTATCGCCGTACCAAGCGTAGATGCAGGTTTTTGAATCATACGGCTTAACATGCATAATAGCATCCTTAGAAGGTTCAACAGGACCTTCGCCGCCTGCGCCTAATTTATAGAAGGCTGAAACCTTTGTTGATGTGCCCTTTTCGTTAGTAGCCTGAGCTGTAACCTTAACATATGAATTCTCATAAGCCTTGTCGCCGATTGTGAATGTTCCGCCGTTGTTAACAACAAACTTGTTGCCGCCGTCAACTGAAACCTTTGCCGAATCAGCGCCATCGATTGTAAGAGTAATTGTCTGTGTGCCGATGAACTGATCATCACCTGTAATAGTGATAAGCGGCTTGCCGTCAGGCTCCTGAATAAGAATTGTGCCATTTGAACCGCTGTTGAATGTTACCTTGCCGCCTGTTACTGTAGCTGAAGAATCGTCATAAGCGTTTACTACTTCCTGACCGTCAGCCCATAGGGAAGATACATCGATTGTAACGCTCTTGTTTGAGCCTGCATCAACTACGCAAGCTACCTTGTCAAGGATGTTGTTCTTGTCATAAATTCTTGAGAAAGCAGTGCCGGCTGTTGCTGTGAGAGCTTTATGAGAGCCGCCGCCTACTGCAATATGGTTATTTCTGAAGGTACCAACCTTCTGCCAGTGAGCAAGTGTAGCCTCGTTCATGCTGTTCCAGTTCATATCACTTCTGAGTGAATGTCCTGCACCGCCGCTGCCGTCAAAGCCAATACCGGGAACAAGACCTCTGCCGGATTCGTCGCCGTAGTAAATCTGAACAGCACCCGGAAGGAGGAGGAACGCAGAGCCTGTGCGAATCATATCGCCTGAAGCGAGAACAGAGTCGTGTGAAGAAATATAAGAAAGAACATTGAATTCAGGGTCGGAGTTAATGCTTGCAGCAAAGTCGCTGTATACACCTGGAAGTCTGCCTGAAGCGAGTAAGCCGCCGCCCTGTGTTGAAAAGTTGATGAGTGAATCAAACTTACCCTGTGTATAGTATGCGTCCTTGCCTACACCGTGATCCCAAACCTCACCTGTCATCCAGAAGTCGAGATCGTCAAGAGCTTTGTCAGGGTTCTTTGCTTTCCATGTTCTGAGAGCGTCAACGCAGGCACTCTTAAGCTTTGCCCAAGAAGCGTACTCAACATGCTTTGCAGTATCGCAGCGGAAGCCGTCTACGCCGTAGGTTTCAACCCACTCAGCAAGCCACTTAACGAGATAGTCGCTTACTGTGCCTGTTGAGCCGTACTTAGCGATCTTCTCGTTGTATGTACCCTCTCTCGTCCACTTTGTCTTAAGGAATGGAGGAATACCAACTGATTCTGTGCTTTCTGTTCTAAAGTCCGGAAGACCAGCAAGTGACTGTGTCACGGGGTCTCCGCCGCCTTGTTTGTAGCCCGGCAAGCCGGCTCTTACCCAGCTGCCGCCCCACCAGTTGCCCCAGTCGGCTTCTGATGTTTCATAGTCAATATAGCTGTGATAGTCTGCGTTGTTGACATTCTTATGTGCGAAATAGTAGCTATCCCAGCCGGGCTTGACAGTACCGTAGCCATACTCGTCCATATCATAGAGCGAGTTATAGCCGGAATGGTTCATAACTATATCCATAACGATTCTGATACCGTGCTCGTGAGCTGTATCAACAAGAGTCTGGAACTCTTCCTTTGTACCGAAGTTTAAGTCACTCTCGGTATAGTCGAGAACATAATAGCCATGGTATGAATAGTGACCAAAACTCGGGCTTGAGTTGTCGCCGACAACATAGCCGTGTATCTGCTCATACGGAGCGCTCAGCCAGATGGCATTTACGCCGAGGTCATCAAAATAGCCCTCTTCGATTTTCTGGGTGATACCTGCAAAGTCTCCGCCGTGGAAGGTAGCTCTTGATTCTGCTGTTGAGAGAGAAACTACATTACCGTTAGCGTCAAGTCCTCTGCCATAGGAATGGTCGTTTGATGTGTCGCCGTTGTAGAAACGGTCAGTCAAAAGGAAATACACTGAGGCATTATCCCATGAGAATGTGTCGCCGCCATGGCTTGCCGTTGCTTTTGCAGATACATCGTCTGCCTGCACAGCTGAAGCCACCGGAGCGATACAGAAACAAGACACAGCCAGTGCCAAAGTTAACACTACAGCGGCAATCTTGTTTCCGAGGTGTAAAGATTTCATAAAAACACTCCTTTTTTGTTTTATCCATTAGCATTTGCGTGTGCCTACTCACGCACAATACTATATTAAATGTAACACATTTTTAACAAAATAGCTATTGATAAATACAATAAATTGTGATGGCAATTTTTGTATTTATCTCACATAAATAAAAAGATCCTCCTTACTATCAAGGAGGATTTTATATATACGCAACTCATGTACCGAGATTTTAATTCAAAAACAGCGTAAGCTGTCGCCTTTTCTCTTCTCTTTTATTTTTCTCTTTTTACTGCACTGCAAAATGTTGCACATCAGCCCTTTTCAATCGACATCGTGGCGTATGCATTCAGCGTCATATCGGCAACATTTCCGCTTATATACTCATAATATCCCTGTGAGCCTACCATGGCGGCATTGTCGCCGCAAAGGCTCTTGTCAGGCATATAAAGCTTTATGCCACGCTTGCCACAGCCCTCTTTCATTTTCGCACGCAGAAGCGAATTTGCCGAAACTCCGCCTGCCGTTACAATCGTTTTAACGCCTAAATCCTTAGCCGCCTTGAAAACATTGTCGGTAAGGCAATTAACAACAGCCTTGCGGAACGAAGCCGACAAATCGGCAACCGGCAGCTGCTCGCCCTTTTGTGATGCGTTGTGGATAAGGTTTATCACTGCCGTTTTAAGTCCGCTGAAGCTGAAATCATACGGCGCGCCCTGCACTACGGGATGCGGCAGCTTAAATGCGTTTTCATCACCCTGTTCGGCGATTTTGTCAAGATGAATACCTCCGGGGTACGGCATACCCATTGTTCTTGCGGCTTTGTCAAATGCCTCGCCTGCGGCATCATCTCGTGTTCTGCCGATTATTTTCATTTTTGTATAGTCCTCAACCATAACAATATGGCTGTGACCTCCGCTTACAACAAGGCACAAAAACGGCGGCTTCAATTCCTCATGGCAAAGGTAGTTTGACGCTATGTGCGAGCGCAGATGATGCACAGGCACAACGGGAAGTCCCGTTGCGAGCGACAAGCCCTTTGCGTAGTTCACGCCGACAAGCAGCGCGCCGATAAGCCCAGGTGCATATGTAACGGCAATCGCCTGTATATCACTGTAATTGCAGCCTGCCTTGAGCATAGCCTCGTCAACCACGCCGACTATAGCCTCGCAGTGACGGCGTGAGGCTATCTCAGGCACAACACCGCCATAGAGCTTATGCTCCTCAACCTGTGACGCAACAACAGATGATATAATTTTTCTTCCGTCCTCAACAACCGCCGCTGCGGTTTCGTCACATGAGCTTTCTATTGCAAGAATTTTCATTACGATTTTCCTCTCTTTATTCAAAGAGCCGCGAAGCTGCGACAACCTGAATTATTCATTATTCATCATTCATTCTTCATTAAAGCGCAGCGTCATTATAAGTCCGTCCTCTTTCGGCTCGGAGTAAAAGTTCTTTCTCAAACCGACCCTCTCAAAGCCGAATCGCTCGTATATCCTGACCGCCTCGGTATTTGACGGACGAACCTCAAGTGATATAAAGCTCATTTTCATCTGCCGCGCCGTTTCCGCTGCGTATTTTATCAAAGCACTGCCAACGCCCATTCGCCTGTATTTTTTCAGTACACCCACATTTGCAACATAGCACTCGTCTGCGGCGCAGTGCATACCGATATAGCCGATTACTTCACCGCAAAGATTTGCAACAAAAAAATGTGCGCTGTCATTTTCAAGCTCAGCGGCAATAGCATTTTCACTCCAAGGCTTTGAAAAGCACTGCCGCTCAATCTCGGCTACATCGCTTATATGTCTCTGATTCATTTTTTCAAACTCTATATTATCCATTGTTTTCCTTTATAAGCTCCACAAGCTTTTCGGACGCAGCTCTGATTGCATCACAGCAATTATCGTAAACCTCCTGCGAACCGCCGAACGGGTCGGGAATATTCATAACAAATATCTTGTTTTTAGGTACTCCCAGATTCATCAGCACCTCGGCGTGCTCCATATTCAGCGCAACAAACAAATCTATCTCATCTGTATTAACCGAGCGAATACTTGTGGTTTTGTGCGCCGACAAATCAAGCCCAAGCCTTGATATCGCCTGCAAAGCCTCATTTGTTGCCGGTCTTCCCTCTCCGCCGACAGCAATACCTGCACTCATCACGCTGAGCGAAAGTCTCGCTTTGTCGGCAAGGCTTTTGAATATCACCTGTGCCATCGGACTGCGGCAGGTGTTGCCTGTGCAGACAAACAGCACGCTTTTTATTTTATCCATAGCTTAATCTCCTCTCAAGCAAGCAATGATTAAATATTATCCTTTAGCATCATACCAACGCTCGCCCATTGACGCGTCCGCCGTCAGCGGAACGCTGAGCTTTACGGCGTTTTCCATTTCCTGCTGTAAAATCATCGCCGCTTTCATCGCCTCGTTATTCGGTGCTTCAACGATAAGCTCATCGTGCACCTGCAAAATCAGCCTTGAACTCATATTTTCCTCTTTAAGCCGTTTGTCAACCCTTATCATCGCAATTTTGATTATATCGGCGGCTGTACCCTGAATAGGCATATTCCTTGCCACTCTCTCGCCGAAGGAACGCATATTGAAGTTGCTCGACTTAAGCTCGGGCAGATAGCGGCGGCGGTTGAACGCCGTTTGAACATAACCGCATTCCTTAGCCTTAGCCACCACATTTTCCATATACTCGGCAACTCCGCTGTAGTGTGAAAGGTAGGACTTGATATATTGGTCGGCTTCTTTTCTTGTAACGCCGATGTCCTTTGACAGCGAAAAAGCCCCAATGCCGTAAACTATGCCAAAGTTTACAGCCTTTGCCCTGCTTCTCATCTGCGAATTTACCATTTCAAGCGGCATATTGAACACCTGCGAAGCGGTGATTGCGTGAATATCATCGTTGTTGTTGAACGCCTGAATCATATTTTCATCTTTTGAAATGTCGGCAAGCACTCTCAGCTCAATCTGAGAGTAGTCTGCGTCAACAAGCACACAGCCCTCTTTTGCCACAAAGAATTTTCTCAACTCTCTGCCCTGCTCTGTCCTGACGGGAATATTCTGCAAATTCGGCTCTGTGGAGCTTATTCTGCCTGTCCTTGTTTCAGTCTGGTTAAAACTGCTGTGAATTCTGCCGTCGTCGGATATTACCTTTAACAGTCCGTCACAATATGTGGACTTCAGCTTTGTAAGCGTGCGGTAGCTTAATATTTTATCAATGCACGGGTGGTAAGGGCGCAGTCCCTCAAGCACCTCAGCACTTGTTGAATAACCTGTCTTTGTCTTTTTGCCCATCGGCAGCATCAGCTTTTCAAACAGAGCTACGCCGAGCTGCTTCGGCGAGTTTATATTGAAGATATATCCCACATCGTCGTAGATTGAATTTTGCAGCTCGTCAATCGTGCTTTCAAGGCTTTTGCCGTATTCCTCAATGCCCTGTCTGTCAACCGCAAAGCCGTAATGCTCCATCTTTGCAAGCACAGCCGCAAGAGGAATTTCAATATCGTAAAGCAGGCTTTCCTGCCCGTTTTGTTTGATTTTCGCAAGAAGAATATCGCTTAAAAGCAATATTCCTGCCGCCTTGCCTGCAAGCTCGTTATCCGTATCAAGCTGCGGTGGAATTACGCCGTATTCGCCCATAAGCCTGTCGGCGTCATATGAGCTTGCCGACGGATTGAGAAGATAAGCGGCAAGCGATGTGTCAAGCTTTGGGTTCTTAATTTCAACTGACAGCTCCTCAGCCTTTTTGAACAGAGGCTTTATAAAGTCTGTTATCAAAGCCGAATCAAGCGCAAAAAGCGCGCGGTAAAAGTCGTCGTCAACCTCTGAATCGGGCAGATAAACCGTATCACCTGCGGCAAGAGCAATGCTTTTGCTGTCAAAATCATACGCCGCCGCATACTTTTCTGTCTTTGACAATGCACTGATAATATTCTCAGCTGTGTCGCTTATCACCCTGAAGCTTTGCTCTACGCTTTCAGTCGGAGTACTGTCAAGCACAGCTTTGTCAAGTCCGAGTTTTTTCATCAGCGAGAAAAACTCAAGCCTTGTCATCAGTGCGGATGCTCCCTGCTTATCGCCCTGCGTAGGAATATAATGCGAAAGCTCGGTGTCAATAGGCGCATTCTTAACAATCTCGCCGAGCATAAGGCTCAGGTAGGCATTGTCCTTGTCCTGTTCAAGCTTTTTGCGCATTGCAGGCTTTATTTCGTCGCTGTCTATGTTTTCATAAACACCGTCAAGGCTGCCGAATTTTCTGATAAGCTCGCCTGCTCCCTTCTCGCCTATCCCCTTAACGCCCGGAATATTATCGGATGTGTCACCCTGTATTGCCTTAATATCAATAAGCTGCTTTGGCGAAACGCCGTAGTCCTCGTCAATTTTAGCCTCGTCATATATCCTGACATCCGGTCTGCCCATTTTTGTTGCGGCAAGCCTTACGGTAACGCTCTTTGATACAAGCTGCAGGCTGTCACGGTCACCCGTTGCAAGAACACACTCACAGCCGTTGTCCTCACAGGCTTTGGCGAGAGTGCCGAGAATATCGTCTGCCTCATATCCCTCACACTCGACAATCTTGTAGCCGAGCTTTTGAAGAAGCTCCTTTATTATCGGTAGCTGAGATGCAAGCTCAGTCGGCATAGGCTTGCGGTTTGCCTTGTAACCGTCGTATTTTTTGTGGCGGAAGGTCGGTGCTTTTAAGTCAAAGGCAACCGCCACCGCGTCGGGCTGTACATCCTCTTTAATTTTTATAAGCATCGTCATAAAGCCGTAAACGGCATTTGTAAAAGTACCGTCCTTTGTTGATAAAAGCTTTATTCCGTAAAACGCCCTGTTGAGTATGCTGTTGCCGTCAAGCACTAAAAGCTTCATTTTTATGACCACTAACTCCCTTCACAAAACTCGTCCTTACATTTCTCTGTCAAGCAATGTATGCGCGCTTATAACCTCGTTGTTTTTAAGGTACACTCGCGCAACCCTTTTTCCCACTATACAGGTTACCTCATAATTTATTGTGCCAATCCACTTTGCAATATCGTCTGCACCCGGTGCGTTTTCAGCTCTGCCGAAAACTGTGGCGACATCGCCGATTTTTACATCATCTATATCCGAAATATCGACCATACACTGGTCCATACATATTCGCCCTCTGATTTTCGCCCTTTTGCCGTGAATCAGAACATAACCGTCCTTTGCAATAGAGCGAACATAGCCGTCTGCATAGCCCACAGGAATTGTTGCAAGTCTTTCACTTCTGTCGGCTGTGTAGGTTCTGCCGTAGCTTACGGTCATTCCGGGGTAAATTTCCTTTGTGTGTGAAACCGCCGACTTAAGCTCCATAACAGGCTGCAAATTGAGCGGATTTTTTATCTTCTCTGACGGTGCAAGACCGTAAAGCACAATGCCTGCCCTGACCATATCAAGGTGCATCTGCGGATAATCCTCAATAGCTCCGCTGTTGGCGCAGTGCCTGATTTTGAATTTTACACCCTTATCCTCAAGCCTGCCTACCGTATACATAAAATTATCGAACTGATTGCTTGTGAAGCTCTCGCCGTCGTCACCCTCATCGGCAACGGCAAAATGTGTGAACACACCCTCTGTTTCAAATGCCGGCATAGAGCAAATTTTAAGCCCCAATGACACTGCCTCGTTGTCCTCGTCCTTTGACTGGCACAAAAGTCCTATGCGGCTCATACCCGTGTCGAGCTTTAAATGGATTTTAATTTTCACTCCTGCTTTTTCGGCACTCTCGTTTAACGCTGCCGCATATTCAATCGAATAGACTGCCTGCGATATATTGTTTTCGCTCAGCATCTGCGCACATTCCGCCGGCGTGTAGCCGAGAATCAGAATCGGCTTTGTTATGCCGTTTGAGCGAAGCTGCATTGCCTCCTCAATATTTGAAACGGCAAACCAGTCTGCGCCCAGCTTTTCATATAAATGCGCAAGCATTACAGCTCCGTGACCGTAGCCGTCAGCCTTGATTACACAGCACACCATTGCCCCGCTGCTTGCTCTTTTTCTTATCTCTTTATAATTATGGGTTGCGGCGTCAAGATTTATTTCCGCCCAGGTTCTTTTTATAAAATCCGTCATTTTTATATTTCTCCCGCTTTATCTGCTTTGGGTTTATTCAGTTAAGCTATCAAGCCTGTTATTATATACTTTCCTAACTGTATATTATATTACTATTGAACTTTATCGTCAAGCAAATCAAAGGCGGAGCGTGAATAAGGCTACATTTGATTTAACAGAAATTGTAAAATAATTATCTTTTATGCTTAAAAGTATTGCTTGAATCAAAATTTTACTGTATAATATAGTCGATAGGATTTTACACTAATCAATAATAATAACGAGGTGTTCAAAATGAATTTGAAAAAAGTAATCGCTGTCGCTCTTGCGGCGGCATCCCTTGGCTGCTCTTGCCTTTTCTCAGCATCGGCAGAAACCACCACGGAATATTCAAAGACAATCAACGCAAAGAGAGGACAGGTTATCACAGCTCAGATGTATGTTGCGCTCGATTCCTCTGCTCCGACAACCAATTCCTCAGGTGTTCAGGCTAGCATTGCATATGACAACAGCATTATGAAGTACACCGCTGAAACGGAAGCAGGCACAATTGATACCGACTTCACAGAAGGCAGCTGGCTGTGCAACTCTCATCCTGAAGGAGATGACAATCTGTTTCTCGTCAATACAATGAACTGGAATCCGTCAGGCTCCGGCTATGATTTATCATCAGAAAAGCTCCTTGCCGGCGTAAGCTTTGATGTAACAACATCAGGACTGGCAACCTTTACCACTAATATTGAAGAGATTTATGCAAACGACGACGCTGTAACCGATTTAATTGATTACGGCAAAATTGATATTCACTTCCTTATTAACGGATATGAGCTGGGCGATGTCAACACCGACGGCGATATTAATATTCTTGATGCAATTATGGTTCAGAAAAAGATTGTGCAGCTTGCAAATCTGAACTCGCTTCAGGAAACCCTTGCCGATACTAACGGCGACGGCACTCTCTCAATTCTTGATGCGATAATGATTCAGAAGAAGGTTGTAAGCCTGATTGATGTAATTTAACCGACAAAAATAAAATACGATATTTAAGCGGCGGCTTCGTATTGAAGCCGCCGCTTTGTGATGTGAAATTACTGTTTTTATTTTAATTTACAAAATCACTTGGTTCTGCCGATATCGTGCCTGTAGTGCGCTCCGTCAAAGCTTATGCTCTCAACAGCCTTATATGCCTTTTCAAGCGCCTCGTCAAGAGTTTTTCCTGTTGCGGTAACGCCCAGCACTCTGCCGCCGTTTGTATAGAACTTTCCGTCGCTGTATTTTGTACCTGCGTGATAAATAGTTGCACCATCAACCTGTCCGTTATCGTCCATACCGAACATCTCTATGCCCTTTTTGTACGATTCGGGGTAGCCGCCGCTCGCCATTACAACGCAAGCTGAGCAATCGTCGCTCCACTCAATGTCGATTTCATCAAGCTTTTCATCGATAACCGCATCAACAATATCAAGAATATCAGTTTTGAGTCTTGGAAGAACAACCTGAGCCTCAGGGTCGCCGAAGCGCGCGTTATACTCAATAACCTTCGGTCCCTTCGGAGTCATCATCAGACCGAAGTACAGACAGCCCTTGAACGGTCTGCCCTCCTTCTGCATAGCCGCTATAGTCGGCTTGAAGATTGTTTCCATACATTCCTCGGCAAGCTCATCGGTATAATAC
Source organism: Acutalibacteraceae bacterium (assembly GCA_051880615.1). Lineage (GTDB taxonomy): Bacteria > Bacillota > Clostridia > Oscillospirales > Acutalibacteraceae > UBA7067. The sequence continues at coordinate 47,832 of JBJEOH010000061.1, read as the reverse complement.
GGGTTCGGGCTGATAGTGCCCATTCCGCCTGTATTAAGACCCTTGTCACCGTCAAGCGCTCTTTTGTGATCCTTTGAGGAAACCATCGGCTTAACCGTTTTTCCGTCTGTAAATGACAGCACCGATACCTCAGGGCCTGTCAGGAATTCCTCAATAACAACCTTGTTGCCCGACTCTCCGAACTTTTTGTCCTCCATAATCGACTGAATAGCCTTTTCAGCCTCCTCGATAGTCTGGGCAATTATAACGCCCTTGCCGAGCGCAAGTCCGTCTGCCTTTACAACAACAGGTGCAAGACTGTTGTCCTTGACATATGCTATCGCATCCTTTGAATTGTCGAACACCTCGTATTCGGCAGTCGGGATGCCGTATTTCTTCATAAGATTCTTTGAGAAAACCTTGCTCGCTTCGATAACTGCGGCTGCGGCATTCGGGCCGAAAGCACGGATTCCTGCTTCTTCAAATGCGTCAACCATACCTGCGGCAAGCGGGTCATCGGGAGCAACAAAGGCTAAATCAACAGCGTTTTCCTTTGCAAACGCTACCATCTTCTCCTTATCCATAACAGGAATATCAACACACTGAGCGTCCCTTGAAATTCCGCCGTTGCCCGGAGCGCAGTAAAGCTTTTCAAGTCTTGGGCTTTTGAGTATAGCCTTGATAAGAGCGTGTTCTCTGCCGCCCGAGCCAATCATTAAAACATTCATTGAAGTGCCTCCTATTAATGGTGGAACAATCTTATTCCGGTAAAGCACATAGCCATTCCGTACTTGTTGCAGGTGTCGATTACATTATCATCTCTGATAGAGCCGCCCGGCTGTGCGATAAACTCAACGCCGCTGCGCTTTGCTCTTTCAATGTTATCACCGAACGGGAAGAATGCGTCACTGCCGACAGAAACACCCTTGAATCCCTTGAGCCACTCCTTCTTTTCCTCTCTTGTCAGCACCTCGGGCTTAACCTTGAAGAACTGCTGCCATACGCCGTCTGCGAGTACATCGTCGTGGTCGTCAGATATATATACATCTATTGTGTTGTCACGGTCAGGTCTGCGGATATTATCAACAAACTGAAGTCCCAATACCTTCGGATGCTGGCGCAAGAACCAGATGTCTGCCTTATTGCCTGCAAGACGAGTGCAGTGGATTCTCGACTGCTGACCTGCGCCAACGCCGATAGCCTGTCCGTCCTTTGCATAGCAAACAGAGTTTGACTGAGTATATTTAAGTGTGATAAGCGCAATTTTGAGGTCACGCTTTGCTTCCTCGGTAAAGGTCTTGTTCTCTGTTACCATATTTGAAAGCATTTCATCGTCTATTTTAAGCTCGTTTCTGCCCTGCTCAAAGGTGATACCGAAAACATCCTTGTACTCCTTCTCGGCAGGAACATAATCAGGGTCAATCTGAACAACAGGGTAGTTGCCCTTTTTCTTGCTCTTTAAAATTTCAAGAGCCTCGTCTGTGTAGCCCGGAGCGATAACACCGTCGGAAACCTCTCTCTTGAGAAGTGTTGCGGTTTCAACATCGCAAACATCAGACAGAGCCACCCAGTCGCCGTATGAACTCATTCTGTCTGCGCCTCTTGCCTTTGCGTATGCGCTTGCAAGCGGAGAAAGCTTTAAATCGTCAACAAAGTAAATTTTCTTGAGCGTGTCAGAAAGCTCTGTTGCGACAGCCGCACCTGCCGGGCTTACATGCTTAAATGAAGCCGCAGCCGGAAGACCTGTTGCAGCCTTAAGCTCCTTTACAAGCTGCCAGCTGTTGAAAGCGTCAAGAAAATTGATATATCCCGGCTTGCCGTTCAAAACCTTAATCGGCAGCTCGCCGCCGTCCTTCATAAAAATCTTTGACGGCTTTTGGTTCGGGTTACAGCCGTATTTAAGTTCAAGTTCGTTCATATTAATTCTCCCATCACTTATTTTTATTTATTATTCTGCTTGTAGCTTCAAGGGTTTCGAGGTCTATATATCTTACAAACAACGAAACCTTGTTGTCCTCATTAAGAGCGTTCCACAGCTTGTCGGCAAACTCGTCAATGCTGTCAGAGCCAAGCTCAACCAGCTTCGGCTCGCCCTCAAAGCTCGGCAGAGGATTGCCGTCGCACTTATATGTGTGAATAAATCTGCCCTCGCCGTTAATCGGATTTGTGTATGAGAATGTGTATCTTTGGCAGGAATCAGGGTTGCCGTTTGCGCTCTTAAGTATAGAAATTGCGTAGTTAAAATCGCCCTCGCCCGTTTTTACAACGCTGCTGATTCTCGGGGTGTAGTTAGGAGCGTCAGGCTCAAACTCTCTTGTTCGCAGTGCCTGCTCAAAGGTAAGCTGGTTGTTCATAAGCTCATAGATTGTGTCTGTCTGGTCGCCGTTTGTTACAATCGTCTTGTTGCCAAGCACACGAACAGGCGCATAAATAATAAGCGACGGGTCAGAAAGCTTGCTCTCGTCAAACGCCTGTGTGCGGATTCCGTCACCGTCCTCTACGAATACACGGTTGCGGCTGTTCTCGCTTCTGCCCATAATAAAGTATGCAATAACCGCGTTTTTGCCGTCACCGCTTTTGCCGACAAGAATACCTCTGCCGGGATATGCGTTTTGCGCAAGCTCTTTTTCAATATTAATCATTTCCATTATTTTCAAACTCCCTTCAATTATTTGTTAAAGAGTGAAGTGTTAAGAGTGAAAAGTGAAGTGCCACTCTTAACTCTTCTTATATTATTATAACTTTTCCGTTTTCAACCTTTAATTTATCCTGACAGAACAGAGAAACCGACTGCGGCAGTATTTTCCACTCCGCCTGCTGCATAACCCTTTTCTGTAGAATTTCGGGTGTGTCGCCGTTTTTAACAGCAACCGCCTTTTGCATTATTATAGGACCGCCGTCACATATTTCATTTACAAAATGCGCCGTTGCGCCCGTGAGCTTTACGCCACGCTCAAGTGCCTTTTCGTGAACACGCAGTCCGTAAAAGCCCTCGCCGCAAAAGGACGGAATAAGCGACGGATGGATATTTATAATCCTGTTTTCAAATGCTTTAATAACTCCGTCGCCGAGTATTGTCATAAATCCTGCAAGCACAACAAGGTCGGCTTTCTCCTCATTAAGCAGAGTGACAAGCGCAGTATCATATGCTTGCTGATTTTCAAAATTCTTTCTCTTGATAACCCTTGTGCCAATGTCGTTTTGCTTTGCACGCTCAAGAGCATAGGCTTTGTCGTTGCTCGAAACAACGCAGGTTATTTTGCCGCCGATGATATCTCCGCTTTTTTCAGCATCAATCAAAGCCTGCAAATTTGTGCCGCCGCCCGACACCAATACGACTATGTTTTTCACGGGAGCACCTCCTTAAGATATGATAACTCCCTCGTCGCCTGTTGCAACCTCGCCGAGGATTGTCGCCTTTTCACCGGCGTTTGTAAGGATTTCAACAGCCTTGTCGGCGTTTTCCTTTGCAACTGCAATAATCATACCAACGCCCATATTGAAGGTGTTGAACATATCTCTTTCCGAAATATTGCCAACACGCTGGATAACATCAAATATCGGCAGTACCGGAACTGCCCATTTTTCAATCTTTGCGCACATTCCGGGCTTCAACATTCTCGGAATATTTTCATAGAAACCACCGCCTGTGATGTGCGAAACAGCCTTGACCTCAAGCTTGCTCATAAGCTCTAAAACAGGCTTAACATATATCTTTGTCGGAGTAATCAGCGTTTCTCCGAGCGGCTTGTCAAGCTCTTCATAAGTATCCCAGATTGTCTTTGAATTGATGCCGAAAACCTTTCTTACAAGTGAAAAACCGTTTGAGTGAACGCCGCTTGACGAAAGGCCGATAAGAACATCGCCAGCCTGAAGCTTGCTGCCGTCAACGATTTTCTCCTTGTCAACAATACCAACCGAGAAGCCTGCAAGGTCATACTCGTTCTCAGGATAGAAGCCCGGCATTTCGGCTGTTTCGCCGCCTATAAGCGCACTGCCCGACTGCACACAGCCCTCTGCAACACCCGATACAATCTCAGCCACCTTTTCGGGGTAGTTCTTGCCGACTGCAAGATAATCGAGGAAGAAAAGCGGAGCTGCACCGCAGCAAACAACATCGTTTACACACATTGCAACACAGTCAATTCCGATTGTATTGTGCTTGTTAAGCAAAAATGCAAGCTTAAGCTTTGTGCCAACGCCATCAGTTCCTGAAACAAGAACAGGCTCCTTCATTCCTGTGAGGTTAGGCGCAAACAAACCGCCGAAGCCGCCGATGCCGGAAACCACACCGTCTGTTTTTGTTCTTGCAACATGCTCCTTCATAAGCTCGACTGCTCTGTAGCCTGCGGTAACATCAACACCTGCCGCCTTGTAGCTTTCACTGAAACTTTTCATAATATATCTCCTTTTTATGCTATAGTAATTTTATTTATTTCTGTTAATCTTCTGCGAGAACTTGTCCTCGAAAATTTCACTCGGAACAGGCGCCGGATAATTGCCCGAGAAGCAAGCGTCACATAAGCCGACCTTCGCGCCCTTAGCAATGCTGTGCAAGCCCTCAATGCTCAGATAGCCGAGTGAATCTGCGCCGATTTTTTTGCAAAGCTCATCAGCACTCATAGTATTCGAAACGAGGTACTTTCTGTCGCTTATATCAATTCCGTAATAACACGGATTCAAAAACGGCGGTGAGGAAATTCTCAGGTGAACCTCCTTAGCTCCTGCGCTTTTCAGAAGCTTTACAATATATGCGCAGGTGGCACCGTGAACGATTGAGTCATCAATAATGATTATTCTTTTACCATCAACTGCCGCCTTAAGCACATTCAGCCTGATTTTGAGAACATTTTCTCTCTCGGATATTTTGCGCTTTGCAAAGGTTCTGCCGATATATTTATTCTTGATAAGAGCGATTCCGTACGGTATGCCCGATTCTATTGAATATCCCAAAGCCGCTGACAATCCGCTGTCAGGCACGCCGCAAACCATATCGGCCTCAACGGGATGCTCCTTTGCAAGAATTTTTCCCGCCTCCTGTCTCGCCATATAGACGGACACACCGTCAATCACGCTGTCGGGTCTGGCAACATAAACATACTCAAACAGACACAGCGAGCTTTTGCTCTTACAGTTATCTTTAAAACTGCGTATGCCGTTTTCGTCAACCACAACAACCTCACCGGGCTCAACATCTCGGATAAATTCAGCTCCAAGACTGTCAAGCGCGCAGGATTCTGACGAAATCATATAGCTGTCGCCCTTTTTGCCTATGCAAAGAGGTCTGAAGCCGTTCGGGTCGCGCACACCGATAAGCATACTCGGCGAGGTCATAACAATCGAATAAGCACCCTCAAGCTCATTCATTGCACCAACTACTGTTTCTTCAATCGTTGCGTAGTTCAGGCGCTGGCTTGCAATAACATAGGCGATAAGCTCCGCGTTTGAACCTGACTGAAAGATTGCTCCACCCTGCTCAAGCATTTTGCGAAGCTGAGCAACATTTGTAAGCGCGCCGTTATGCGCAAGCGCAAGCGAGCCTTTGATGTATCGCATCAGCAGCGGCTGAGTTGATTCGGGCGTTACCTTTTTTTCGGGGCTGTAGCACACATGGCCGACAGCGATTCTGCCCTTTGGCAGTTCTTCAAGCTCCTCCGCCGAGAAACCATCAGACACAGTGCCGACATGCTTCAGGCATTTCATCTCGCCGCCGTTATTCACAACAATTCCTGCGCTTTCCTGCCCTCTGTGCTGCAGTGCATAAAGCGCCTTGTATGTTTCAAGCACGCAGTCAACATCGCCATTCTTGGCGAAAATTCCAAACACGCCGCATTCATCCTGCGGAGAGTCGGACACAAGAAAATTCTTTTCTTCTATCACAGCTCTTCCACCTTGCTCTGAATTGCTTCATCTTTTTTCAGAACGCCCTGTACCATATCTTCCTTTTTAGCCTCAAGCTTTTTGTCAAGCTCGGGGTTCGACAGGGCGAGCATCTGGATTGCAAGCAGTGCGGCGTTTGCCGCTCCGCCAACCGCAACAGTAGCAACAGGAATACCGCTGGGCATCTGTACGGTTGCAAGCAATGCGTCCAGTCCGTCAAAGGTTGATTTAATGGGAATGCCGATAACCGGCAGCGTTGTGTGAGCCGCCAAAACTCCTGCAAGGTGTGCAGCCATTCCTGCTGCGGCTATGATAACGCCAAAGCCGTTTGCCTTTGCGCCTTTTGCAAAGTCAGCAGCGAGGTCGGGTGTTCTGTGTGCCGACATAATATGAACCTCAAACGGAACGCCGAAGTCCTTAAGAGTTTTGATAGCGGCGGAAACAACCGGAAAGTCACTGTCGCTGCCCATAATAACGGCAACCTTTTTTACATCTGCCATATAAATCATCCTTTCAATTAAAAAACGCAAAAAAGACTGCGGTTTTACGCAGTCTTAATTTTGCAAAAAGTTTTTGATTTTATGATTTTACGCAATGTGCCCGTAAACGCAAAGCATAAGTCGAAGCTGTTATAAAAAAGCGCCACGGCACACACCCCCAAAACAATCTCTCCTTATATTGTATTTCATTTGGGGAATAAATTCAAGACCCTGCAAGAATTTTAAAGCGAATTTCAGGCAATTTTTCAGTTTTTACCATTTTAGCGAGCAAAAATTATTGCTTAACCTTAGGTTCATCGTTCTTGATAATTTCCTTAAATGAGGTTGCAAGACCTGCAAGCGACTGAATTTCCGAGGGAATAATAATCTTTGTTGCCTTGCCGTCTGCCGCTTTCTGGAATGACTCAAGACTTTTGAGTGCAATTACAGCCTCGCTCGGGTTTGCTTCGTTTAACATTCTCAGTGAATCTGCATATGCCTTCTGAACAGACAAAATAGCCTCGGCTTCACCCTGAGCCTCGCGGATTTTTGCCTCTTTGATAGCGTCAGCCTCTAATATTGCGCTTTCCTTGCGACCCTCTGCAATAAGAATGGCACTCTTCTTTTCGCCCTCAGCGTCAAGAATTTTCGCGCGTCTTTCACGCTCAGCCTTCATCTGCTTCTCCATAGCCTCCTGAATCTCTCTCGGCGGAAGAATGTTTTTAAGCTCTACTCTCTTAACCTTGATGCCCCAAGCGTCGGTTGCTTCGTCAAGTATAATTCTGATTCTCTCATTGATGTCATCACGAGATGTAAGAGTATGGTCAAGCTCCAAATCGCCGATGATGTTACGCAGAGTGGTTGCAGTGAGATTTTCTATTGCGAAAATCGGGTCAACAACGCCGTATGCATAAAGCTTCGGGTCTGTAATCTGGAAATACACAACAGTGTCAATCTGCATAGTAACATTATCCTTGGTGATAACAGGCTGAGGCGGAAAATCGACCACCTGCTCCTTAAGAGAAACTTTTTTTGCTATTCTGTCAATAATCGGAATTTTAACATGAAGACCCTGACCCCATGTTGAAGAGTATGCGCCGAGTCTTTCAATAACAAACGCGTTTGACTGTGACACAACCTTGATGTTTGACACAATCACCAACAAAACAATAATCGCAATAACCGCTATGATAATAAGTGCTACCATAAACAATTCCTACCTTTCTGATAATATAATTACTTCACAAGCGAATAAACCTCTTCGACAACAAGCTTTGTGCCGTTTATTTCAAGCACCTTAACTCTTGTTCCGCTTCTGATTTCACTTCCGTCACGGCTTATTACCGACCAATAGTCTCCAAGCACTTTAAGCTCTCCCGGATTATCCTTAGTAATATCCTTTGTAAGAGTAGCTTCACAGCCTATGACTCTGTCAAGATTTGTTTTGACCTCACCGTTTTTCTGCTTGAATTTTTTGACAAGCGGACGGGTAATCACAAGAGAAAGCGTTGTGACGATAATAAAAACAAAAACCTGGATAACGATATTGTCCGTAAAGATACAGCATATTGCTCCGCCGAACGCTCCGAGTGAAAACCAAATTGAAATCAACTGTGAGGTTCCAGCTTCAACAAGCAGCGCAAACAGGGCAAAGCCAACCCATACAAACGGCATATATGTTTCCATTGTCATACCTCCCTTCGCTTATCCATAGCATACAGCATAAAAAAATTTTTTGCAATATTTTTTAAATAACTGACATAATTATTACAATTAATTCATTCTCAATTTATAATTTTTTCGGCTACTTGCCCGTAAAGCACCGCCGTGATATAATAATCATACGATAAATAAAGTTTATTATAACCATAACCGATTGGATGTGATATTATGCACAACGACGCACTTGATGCAGGAATTCGCCCGGGTGGACTTCGCAGCAAACAAGACATAAAAATTCTTATTTGCTATATTCTTGATAAAACCGGTCTCAAACTCACTCGCGAAAGCCTTGCGCAGGCGCTTATAAGCTCGCAGCTTGTGAATTACTTTGAGGTTTCGGACTGCATAAGCGACCTTATAGCAAAGGGCAATGTTACGATTGAAGATGAATGTTGTGTATTAACCGCGTCGGGCAGCAGAATTGCAGCCGAGCTTGAAGAAAGTCTGCCGCCTTCTGTGCGCGACAGAGCTGTCGGAACTGCACTGACGCTTTATGAAAAAGAAAAACGCGAACGCGAGAACACCGTAATCATTACGCCAATCAACAACTGCCTCAAGGTTGAGTGCAAGATACTCGGCGGCGATGACGGCGATTTGCTGACATTGTCATTAAATGTCGCTGACCGCGAACAGGCGAGGGTGATTAAAGAGCATTTTCTTGAAAAACCCGATGTTATCTACAGCGCAGTAATCGCCCTGCTGACAGGCAACCAAGACTTTGTAAAGGAAACGCTTGACAGTCTTTTGGATAAGTAATTACTATGCAAAATATATGTCAGCACGCATAATCACATTTGTATATAATCGTATTAATTTACTTCTATATAATACTTTTGCGCTAATGCCGCGCGGAATTTTCTTTTTATCAGAAAATGCAAGCAAAACAAAAGCAGCCGCTTTTCAGCGGCTGCTAATTTTTTTGTTATTCTTTTTCGCTCTTATTATCACTTGCGATAATAACGACCAACACGGTTTTTTCTGTTGCTCTGTGTTGTGAATACTGCAAGAGAAAGAACTGAGATGAAGAACAGGATTGCTGCAACCCAGATGAAGGTTGAAGTTGAGCCGGTCTGAGCCGTACCCTTACCCTGTGTTGTTGTAGAAGAAGTTGTTACAGTCTTTGTATTTGTAGATGTCGTTGAGCTTGTAGGTGTTGTAGCCTGAGTTGTCTTGCCTTCCTCTGTGCTTGTCGGAGCCTGTGTCGGTGCCTGTGTCGGAGCTTCTGTCTCCGGCTCAGTTTCCTGTGAAGCTGCAATCTGAGCCTCTAAAGCTGAGATAAACTCAGGGTCTGCAATACCGTCAACCTCAAGTGCGAAGTTTGCCTGAGCAAGCTTAACGGCATCCTGTGTCTTTTCATCAAATATGCCTGAAGCCTCGCCGTTCATATAACCAGCTTCAATGAGAAGCTTCTGAAGTGCTGTTACATCTGTGCCTGTGTAACCAAACTGCAGATTTGTATATTCCGGTGACTTAACTGCTGCGTCTGAGAGGAGAACCTCAAACTGCTCGTCAGTCATTTCATCAACAGGCTTAAGCTCTGAAGCAGCGAAATATGCCTGCATTGCGCCATATGTTCTTTCATCAAATACACCGGTGATATGACCGAAGTAGTATCTTAACTCAGCAAGTCTTGTCTGAAGCTGTTCTACCTTTTCTCCCTCGCCGCCGAGTGCAAGCTTGTCAACCTTTGGCGGTTCTGTAGGTGCAGGTGTCGGAGCCTCAGTAGGCTTCTCTGTAGGAGCCTTTGTTTCCGGCTCGGTTGCAGACTCAACTTCAGGATCGGTAGCCTCTATTGCATCGTCAAAATCATCTGCTGCGTCTGTAGCCATTGTAATCGAATCCTCGGATTCGTCATATGTAGGAGCCTGTGTAGGCTCAGGTTTCTTTTCTGTCGGTGCTTCGGTCTTCTTCTCTGTCGGTGCCTCGTAGCTTGCGAGTGCTGCCAGTGTGTACGGTCCAACCTCGCCGTCAACAAGAAGTCCCATATCCTTCTGGAACTGCTTTACGCACGACTCTGTGTACTGTCCGAAGTAGCCTGTTACTTCTTCGTCGTAATATCCGGCTGCCTTTAAGTCCTTCTGAAGCTTTTCAACCTTTGAGCCCTCAGAGCCAACTCTCAGAATACCGTCATCCTTTGATGTGTTGCTTGATGAGCCGTTTGAAGATCCGCCGGAAGTTGAGCTGTAGTCTGTATGGCTGTAAGCGCTTGACGGAGGATCAATATTTGAAACGCCGTCTGAACCGAAGGTGTATTTTACACCGTCAAGTGTTCTCGATGTGCTTACTACATACTGACCGTTCTCATAATAGTAGCTGTCACCGTTGTAAAGCACCCAGCCTGTTGTCGGGTAGCTTACACCGTATATTTTGAACCACTCAACCCAATTAAGGTCATAAATTGAGCCGTAGCACATATCATAGTAAGAACTTCTTGCGTCAACCTCAAGTCCGTTGCCTACATAAACGCCAACATGACCCGGCATATGAAGACCGAGACCGTGAATTCTCGGAATACCGTTTGAAACATAGCCCCACTCATTTGAAGATGCAAGCATATCGGTTCTTATACCGCCAACGCCGTTATATGAATAGATAAGTCCGGAGCAGTCAACCGCGCCCGGGGTAGCTCCGCCCCAAACATAATCCCATTGCTCATAATAAGCATTAAGGCAATAAGCACTGAGTCCCACGCCTGTGCTGGTTGCGGCAAAGGCAGAAACTGTTCCAACTGCTAAAATCGAAAAAATTATCGCAACTGCCAGAAGCAGCGAAATCACAGCCTTGCCTGTTTTCTGAAATGAATTCTGCATCGCTTTAGTACCTCCTGAATTCTTTGTTTACAACAAATCATCGTATATTCAACTTGTTTTTCTTTGCACAACAACTTAGGATTAAAATTTAATGTCCGAAAAACCGAACTGAAAAGAAAAACTGTAACAATTTGGTTACAGTGTAACACATTCCTTTATGGAATTCAAGCAAATTTGAAAAATAAAGCAATTTATATAAAATTTTTTCTACTTTTTGTTATTATTTTAACCAAACCATAACATTCAATGCGTTTCAATTTCTTGAAAATGCGGTTTTATCGCATAAACACGGTCTTTTTATATTTTAACCTTTTGGTTACAAGAGTGTAATATTATTGCGAATTTATACAATTTGTAATTTATTTTTCATTCTCGCGTAACTTTAGGCGGCATCTAAGCAGAGGAAATCTAACGAAAATCATCTCTGTATTGTAAAATTAGTTTGTAATTTGTTACCTTTGTAACAGTCTTTGCTATTACTCCCTTAATCATCCAAGCAAATCCAACCGCATAGTATCTCCTCAAGAATCTGCAGCAGATGCTCGGGCGCTACTTCATTTTCGTTAAGAAAACCCATAACCCTCATTGCAAATTCTATGTCGTCAGATATATTTCCTATTACAACCTCAGCGCCGTCGTCGCTTATGGCTTTTATTCCGTACTCCTCAACACCTGCGCCATCTGATCTGACAAGCAGATAACGCTCTTTGTTTTGTATGCAACTACTCAACGCTATACATCCTCCAAACTTAACTCAACAAAAAAACTTCTAAAAAATCTTCTATACATATTAATATATTGTCCCTCAGCATGTATATTATACTATTTTTACATATTTTTAACAATTCAACTTAGGTTGATTTTTCTATATCTTGTGTTTGTGAAAACTAAAGCAACATTTTCTTGTTTGATTATACTTTTTGTGAAATAATTTAATTTCCGCCGTGAAACCGTAGTTTTCATGTAAAATTATGTAGAACAACATTCACCCTTGGATATCTTTTCAATTCTGTTTGCTGCAGCATGATAAGCTCATCGTAATATTCGTAATATTTTAACTTCACGGCACAAATTTCTGTTGCTTTACACCATTAAATTCAGCACAATTAATTATTGATAAATGTATTTCAGTAATGTAGAATATATATTCGATAATATAACAAAAGTTAAGGTGGAAGGATTTTGACTACACTATATCTCGCTGTACCCTGCTATAACGAGCAGGAGATTCTTAACGACACAACGCAGAAGCTTATTCACAAAATGCATACGCTTATTGACAGCGGAAAAATTTCGCGTGACAGCAGAATAATGTATATTGACGACGGCTCAAAGGACAAAACATGGGAGATTATTGAGAGTCTTCACAATGAATATGATCTTGTTGTAGGGCTGAAAATGTCACGCAACCGAGGTCATCAGAACGCTCTTTACGGCGGTCTTATGGTTGCAAAGGAGTATGCCGATGCTGTAATTTCAATAGACGCAGATTTGCAGGACGATATCGACGCTATTGATAAAATGCTTGATAAATACGAAAACGGCTGTGATATCGTCTACGGCGTAAGAAGCAAGCGCAAGACCGACACATTTTTCAAGCGTTTCACAGCCGAGGGCTTTTATAAGATACTCAAATTTCTCGGCGCTGAGGTTGTGTTCAATCACGCCGACTACAGGCTTATGAGCAAGCGTGCTTTGAATGAATTTGAAAACTTCGGAGAGGTCAACCTCTTTTTAAGAGGTATGGTCCCGATGATAGGCTTTAAAACCGACACGGTAGAGTACGAGCGCAAGGAACGCCTTGCAGGTGAGAGCAAATATCCGCTCAAGAAGATGCTTGCTCTTGCGTGGGAGGGTGTAACCTCTCTGAGCATAAAGCCAATTCGCTTTATCACAGTCCTCGGCGCAATCGTATTTGTAGTAAGCATATTAATGCTCATCTACTCGCTGATTTCTCACTTTACAGGTCAAACCACGCTCGGCTGGACGAGTCTTATCGTGTCTATATGGGCACTCGGCGGACTGCAGCTGCTTGCAATCGGCATAATCGGCGAGTACCTCGGTAAAATTTACCTTGAAACAAAGCATCGTCCAAGATTTATTGTTGAAAAATTCATTAAATAACTTGTTTGAAAGGCAGGACATTATGAAAAAATTTATTGCTCTGAGCGTTGCTGTTATTGCGGCTGCACTTTTTCTTTTCGGCTGTGACGGCGGCTACACCGACCCGAATACTTCCAAAATCACGCCGAGTCAGAGTGTTCTGAAAAAATATCCGGGTCTTAAGGGCGAATATTACGCCGACAGCGACACAGCCGAGAAAGCGACTGACAAGCTGATTTATGAGGTCATTCCCGACATTCTGAAAAATGAAATAACAAAAGAGAGCAGCGAGCAGGTAAACACGCTTGAGGTTAAGTCTTATGAAATATCAAGCTATGACGATGGCGATGTTGCAACGCTTAAGATAAACGCAGTGCTGAACAGCGGCGAGCCTATGGAGCGCACAGTGCTTGCTTTTATAAAAAACGAGCATACCGACAGCGGCTTTCGAAGCTATTTTCTGAGCTACCACAATATGGACCAGACCGATATTGCCGACGATGAAACAAAGCAGGAAATGCTCGGCAAAAGCTTAGAGCAGGTTGAATTCGGCAGCGTGCCACAGGCGGAAAGCAGCACGGAGTCAGCGACGAACTCGACAACAGAAGCAAAGTCAGAGAGTTATTAATAAAGGTATTAGTCGCACACACAAATTAGCATAAACAAACATCACTATTAGAACAATCAAGGTCTGCTTTAGAGTTTGCAGGCCTTTTCTTTTTTCGCGTTTCGTATTATTATACTTATCGTATAATAATAACACAGTTTTTTTGCTCAAGTGGGTTTAAACAGTCAATGAAATAATGTAAAATAGACATACTGTAATTTTATATATTAAATTTTGAGGTGCTTAAATGACATTTACCAAGGAAGAGCTTTTAAAATACAGACAACAGATTATGGAAAACGAAGTTTCCAATATGAACAATATGCAGAAAAAAGCAATATTCAAGGCTAAAGGCCCTGTGCTGATTCTTGCAGGAGCAGGCAGCGGCAAGACTACGGTGCTTGTAAACCGCATTGCAAGCCTGATAAAGTACGGTATTGCCTACAACAGCGACTTTATCCCCTATGACCTCACGGAAGAAGAAACAGAGGAAATCAAACGCTGTGCCGAAACAAAGCAAGCTCCGAGCGACGCTCTTGCTCGCCGTCTTGCAGTAAACGCTCCCCAGCCGTGGCAGATTCTTGCAATCACCTTTACAAACAAGGCGGCAGGCGAGCTTAAGGACAGAATCTGCGCCAAAATTCCCGAGGGCGGCAACGACATCTGGGCGGCAACTTTCCACTCAACCTGCGCCCGTATGCTCAGACAGTACGGCGACAGAATCGGCTACACGCACAGCTTCACCGTTTACGACACCGACGACCAGCGCAGAGTTGTCAAGGAGTGCCTGAAGTCGCTGAATATCGACGAGAAAATTCTGCCGCACCGCACTGCGCTCAACAAAATTTCCCGTGCAAAAGACAAGATGATAACCCCCGAGGAGTACACAAAGCTTGCCGGTAACGACAACCTCGAAATGACGGTTGCGAAAATATATGAGCTTTACACGAAAAAGCTGAAATCCTCAGACGCTATGGACTTTGACGATTTGCTGTTCAACACCGTAAAGCTGTTTGAGGAACATTCCGAGGTTTTGGAGTACTATCAAAGAAGATTCAAGTACATAATGGTTGACGAGTATCAGGACACAAGCACAGTGCAGTACAAATTTGTAAGTATGCTTGCAGACGCGCACAAGAACATCTGCGTTGTAGGCGATGACGACCAGAGTATTTACAAATTCAGAGGCGCAACGATTGAGAATATTTTAAGCTTCGAGGACTCATACCCCGACGCTGAGGTTATCCGCCTTGAACAGAATTACCGCTCAACGCAGGTTATTCTTGACGCGGCAAACAGCGTGATAAAGAACAATAAGGAGAGAAAAGGCAAGACCCTTTGGACAGCTAACAAGGGCGGCGAAAAGATTATACAGCACAAGGCGCAAAATGAGCGTGACGAGGGCAACTACATTGCGCAGACTATCTCCGAGCTTGTCGGCAAAGGCAGGAAGTTCTCGGACTTTGCTGTGCTTTACCGTATGAAGGCACAGTCAAACTCGGTTGAACAGAGCTTAAGCCGCAACGCTATCCCCTACCGTCTTATCGGCGGTCACCGTTTCTATGACCGAGAGGAAATCAAGGACATCACCTCATACTTAAGCTTCATCAACAACCCGTCCGATGATGTTAGGCTGAGAAGAATTATCAACAAGCCAAAGCGAGGAATCGGCGACACCACAATCAACCACGCCGCAGAAATCGCAGGAGTTATCGGTACAAGTATATACGAGGTTATCAAGAACTGCGATGAATACGCTCCGCTGAAAAGGGCGAGTGCAAAGCTCAGGGAATTCTGTGCGCTTATGGAGCCGCTTATCGAAATGGCACACGATGACAGCAACGATTTGGAAGAAATCTACCACGCAGTTTTAGAGAAAACGAATTACATAAGCTGGCTGAAAACTGAAAAAGAGGATCACGCCGAGCGAATTGAAAATATAGATGAGCTTTTGTCGAGCATAGTTAAATACGAGCAGGACAACCCCGACGAGGCAACGCTCAGCGGCTTTTTAGAGGAAATATCGCTGTTTACTGATGTTGATAATTATGACCAAGAAGCTGACTGCGTTGTGCTGATGACTCTCCACGCCGCAAAGGGACTTGAATTTCCCGTTGTGTTCATTCCGGGAATGGAGGACGGAATCTTCCCCGGTATGCAGTCGATAATGAGCGAGGAGGAAATGCAGGAGGAACGCCGTCTTGCATATGTAGGCATCACAAGGGCAAAGGAAGCGCTCTATCTTGTGAACGCAAAGGAGCGAATGTTGTTCGGCTCAACTCAGCGCAACCGTGGGTCACGCTTTCTTGACGAAATCCCAAGCGAGCTTATGGAGTACACCACAAGCGTGCCGAGCTTTCCGTCCTCGTTCGGAGGCGGCACAGTCGGAATCGGTCAGAACACCTTTACAGGCGGTTTTGGCGGCTTTGGCGGCAACAAGCCGAGCGCCTTCCCGAAGCCGAATATCCCGAAAAAGTCAGCGCCGACGGGAGCAGGCCAGACCTTCAAGCCGGGCGACAGGCTTAAGCACTCCGCATTCGGCGAGGGAACGGTTATAACCGCAACACCGATGGGCAACGACACAATGCTTGAAATTGCGTTCGACACCGTCGGCACTAAGAGGATAATGCAGAATTACACAAAGGTTGAAAAGCTGTAAATAAAGCGTAGATGATAAAACCCCGGAATTAAAGGCGTTTGCACCTTAATTCCGGGGTTATTTTAGCAAAAAAAGAAAGCCCTTGAAGCCAAGGACTTTCCTGATAAGCGATATAAAATTATCTCTTTGAGAATTTTTTAGGCGTAAAATCCGCATGATTGCTGTGTTTTTGCTTTCATCTGTTAGTTACTTGATAGTTACTGTGAGAGTTTCAAAATAACTCAACACTTCCATTGTACAAATCGGGCAATTATTATTACACATTTATTGACGCAGTGACTTATTGTATGTAGAATAATAGTATTCAAAATAATATTATTTATTTAGGGGGTGTGAATTAAATGGATATAATTAAAGTATTTGCAGATAATGTCAGATACTATCGCACCCAATCAGGACTATCTCAGGAGGCTTTTGCTGAAAAATGCGGTTTACACAGAACGTATATCAGCGCCCTTGAGTGTTACCGTCGTAGTATTTCGTTAGAGAACATTCAGCGTATTGCAGATGCGTTAGAGATAGACACGTATAAATTGTTTTTGGAGAAAAAGAATGATATTTAAAATGGCTTATATTTCCAACAAGCAATTCTTAAAAACTGTCTGTTATTTTGCGGCTTTCGTACCAACTTGTAACAGTACATGTTAAATCCAAAGGTATTGATGGCTATGTTGGTGCAACTCCCATATTCCCTAATGTCCAATACATATATGACTATGGAATAATCAACTTAAAATAATTGATGTAAGGTAATCTATTATATCAAAACAAAATACAAATTATATTTATTGAAGTGGAGGAATTTTTATGCCAGTTGCAAACAAAGAATTTGTCCTTAATTACACTATGAATAGGTGGCAACTTAATTTCAAAAGAAATGTTGGTCCAACGTCGGATTCAATTCGTTTATGCGACCCATCGTCATACGAGGAATGGTGCAATTACTACTATTCCAATGTGAGGCCTTCAGAACATCTTGACTCGTTGGGTGAAAAACTCTATAAGCTAATCATCGAAGAACTGCCTGAGGAAAAACGTTTTCATCCGGATCTCCTTGCAACCATTACCAAACAAGATTGCATAGACTATATGCACAAGGTTGTTTTAGAAAGAACATATAATGGCTTTATGAAGGAGAGAGGCAGATTATGATCCCATCATTAGTTATTGACGGAATACCTTTCTTTGATGCACCAAGCGAAGTTGAAGGTGCACCTTATTGGGTAGATCTTTGGACCGATGTAAATGGATATAAGATCGGCTTACAGGTTAAACCATCAACTTATAATTCAGCAAACATCTCAATATATATGGGCAAAGCAAAAGCGTCTGAAGAAAAAGGACATCAAGCTTTCCTTCGTGATTTTGGTGGAAAAGTATTTGTTGTTATGCCAGAAAATGGATCTGTATCTCAAACAATGGCGAAGAAAATACGAACCGAGTATAACCTTTTGCTCAAACTTCCACCTAAAAAATCCTAAACTTTATGGGCTGTGGAGAATTGATGAGTGACTCATCGTTTCTTAACAGCCCATTTTGATTTAAATAGGCATCGAATCCAAAAATTTCTTTTTGCAGGAATAATCAATTTGAGTATCTACTCTTACATAACCTGTCCTAACTAAATGATTGTTGACGAAAGTTTTGTTATCCAAATAAACATAGCACAATAAATTGTTTTCTGCATCATATTTTATCGTATCATACTTCAGGTAAACTCTGCGTTTGTTGAATTTCTCACGCAAGAAGGATATAGCTTCGCTTTCAAACTGGGGATCAGGCTGAATACCTAACAATTTAATAACCAATCCGTTTCCTAACTCAATAGTGTTTGAATTGATAACTCTTTTTACTGAAAACAATTCATCTTTTTTTTGTTCCTGTCCATCTATTTTAGAACCGAATTGAAGTTTCTTGACATCTATTTTCTTATCCATATTATGAGGATCATGAAAAATATATGGTAAATCGTCAAAAGTATGTTTATTGTCCTTCATGTCCTCTAAAAATACAACGCTTGAATCATCAAACAAATCTATTTGATCAGAGCATATTTTGCTCCTTATAATCGGTTCAAATTCTTTATTTATCTCATATCCTATGGAATTTCTGCCTAAGTGTTTTGCTGCCAAAGATGTTGTTCCGCTACCGGCAAACGGATCCAATACTGTTTCACCAACGAATGAAAACATTTTAATCAACCTTTTCGGTAATTCTTCAGGAAACATGGCAATATGTCCCATCTGCTTTACTCCGTTAAAATTCCAATGTGACGAGAAGTATTCTTTCCATTCTTCTTTTGTAAGCTCAGAAGCTGCTTTTTGTTGCGGTGTAGGCTTTGGGGCATTGCCTAATTTCTTGAAAATCAAAATAAACTCATAATCAATTTTCAGAATACCATTTCTTGGATAAGGGAAACTACCCATTATAGCTCCGCCACCGGATGTGTTCATAGTGGTAGTTTTTTGCCATATAATTGCCCCCATATAATCCATACCTAATGATTCACAAAATCGAATTATCTCGGTACGGATAGGAATAACCTTATATCTGCCATAATAAACCGATCGGGCAAATTGATCTCCGATGTTAATACACAGTCTGCAACCATCTGAAAGAACACGATTACATTCCTGCCATACAAGGTTGAGATTGTTTATATATTCCTCATAGCTGTTATTAAAGCCAATCTGATCTTCTGTTCCATAATCTTTTAACTGCCAATATGGTGGAGAAGTAATTATCAATTGAACAGACTTATCTTCAATTTTGTTCAAAGAACGACTATCACCAAATATTATTTTATGCTGTGTCATAACAATATCCTTTCCTACTTAACCTGATCTCCATTAGCTAAAACAAAATACTGTTCATACTTCACTCCAAGAGCCTCTGCTATTTGATTCAGTTCATCTTGCGTAACAGTATTTCTTTTTAATTTTGCATTAAAGTTTTGTGGTGTTTGGTGAATTCTTCTTGCAAGTTCCGACAAACTTACACCGGTTCTAACACACAAAACTCTAATTTGTTCCGAAGTGGTCATATCAACACCTCCAACACTATAACAGTTGATATTATAAAACATTTAATTGATAATGTCAACCATATAAAATAAAAAGAATAGACAACATAGAAAACCTACAATGTCTATTCTATCAATTCAAAATAATTTAGCCCAATACTCCACCAACAAAAAAACAAATGTCCCGATATTTGTTATGCACCCAAGCCAGAACAAAAAGCTTTTCAGCTTTGTAAAGGTAAACATTCGTCTCCTGTCATGCTCCAAATCGCTTTTCATCACTGTTAGATTCAATATATAGGAGTTTGTCTGGTTCGCTAATTCTTCTGAAAGCCCTTTGGCTCTGTTATTGAATATATCTAATTCCTTTGTGACCGCTGCGGAATATCGCTGACGAAACTCCTGTATCAGCTTATCGCCTTCTCGGTGCAGATCGCTGCTGAGTTGTTCGTGCAGACTCTGCTGCTTGGCTATCATGGCCTGTAGCCTTTCCATTTCCTGTGTCTGCTGATGTATGAATTGTGTTTGTTCTTCCTGTTGGTCTTTCCATTTCTTCGTATAGTCCGCTAATATCTCTTTGAGCAGACTGTTCTCCAATTCCTGTCGGCTTATTTGATTCAACTGTTTCAGCTGCTGTCTTGCCGGAGCTTGCTGTCCGGTTTCCATGTTGACTAAGCTCAAAAATAATCGCCTCCTTTGTATAACCTGCTCCGAGCTTATCTCCTCTGATAGCCTTTTGTTTTGCCGGATGCTTGAAGCTGATCGTCTTTGCCGTATTCCTTGCCAGAGTTACACCGTATTGATTCAGGTGCTTTTCAAATTTTTCCATCGTAGTACATTTCATCAAGGCTTCTGCAATGACTTCTCTCAATTCCTCTTTCCATGATGTACCGGCATTCAGAGTGATATGCTTTTCCTCTGTGCTAATTTTATCTTCTGCCGGTTTTCTGAAATCGAGTGTAGAATATCCGTATTTTTCGGCTATTTCATTTGACAGGTCTTTCAATGCACCATACTCGTTATTATTGAGGTGCAGCATTTTTCCTGTAACAAAAGAAACGCTGTTTACAATGATATGACAATGAAGATGCGACCTGTCTGTATGCGTAGCAATGATATATTCGTAATCTCCAAAAGCTTTCTTTGCCAATTCTTCTGTAAGTCTTGTTGCTTCTTCGGGTGTGATATTATCTTTCGGATCAAAGCTATGCTTGAAATGATAATATTTTCTACTCTTATAAGATTTTGCTTTACCGAACAAGTCACAGGTTTCTTGGAATTGCTTTGCATAATCTCTTGTATCATCAAGAGCATTAGAAGTAATAATTGCCGCTTTTTTTGGATCTGTTATATACTTTATAGCTTTTGCAGGCTTCGCCTTGCAGCCTTGTCCTTTTAACAATGGCATACATCATTCTCCTAAATTACTTATTTTATCCGCTAACTGATACAACTTTCGATATATTACCCTGCAATCGTGTAAGGATTTATTAAGTTCCTGTTCTATTACAGCCGAATATTCATTTTTAAAGTGGGTTAGTTGATTCAGATTTACTCCCTGTCTTTTTAACTCTGTAAGTAGTGGAATAAAACTATCAATAACTATGATTTTTTGATTCTTCATTGCCCGTATAAAAAATTCAGTTTGCGTCAGTTGACTCTTCGAAAGTTTGATTTTGAATTTTTTATATTCTTCATCGGATAGTCTGAATGACACCTGATGTGATCTCAAACGATTCATAAACTACAACTCCTTTCAATAGGGGCTTGGGGGTGAAACCACCAACGAGGTAGTGAATGGCTTGCCATTTGCGTACCTCGCTATTACCAAAAGTCAGACCTACCCTGTGGCGAGCCATACTTACATTACCGTCAAAAAGAGATAGCATCGTATCGTTACTGACTTTTGGAAAGCATAGCTTTTATTCTCTGTTGGTGAGCAAGGTTGCAACATTGTGTGTATAATGATTTTTCGCAACCTTGCAACCTTGCAGTTTTTTCTATTACAGACAATCTTGCAATGTTACTCTTTAGATAGTTTCCAATACCATTCATTATTGCTTCTGAACGATTTTACTCCTACATTTTTCTTTGCTTCGTTCAGAGTACGTTCGGAGATGTTTCTGATTTGGGCTTGCTGTTTCAATTGTGTTTGCTTTATTGCACTTCCGTCCGATAACATATCTTTGAGAAGCTTTTCTGCCTGTTCAATCTTCGAGGTTGTAGCAATTCCGTTGAGCAGGTCATCAATAGAAATATCATACTTTCCGATAAAGCGAAAACCTGTCCCTTTATTCAACTCAAAAGCAATAGGTTCGCCCTCCGGTGCAAGACTGCTCTTGACTTGTGCCATAACCCTGATCGTAGGGTTATCTTTTATTCTGCCGACAAGCAATACACTTCGTGCGGATGCAGGAATGTCTATCGAACCTAATCCTCTATAAGATGATTTCATTCCCATTGCTTTATTTAGGTGACCTATCAAAACGACAGCACATTGATGCTTTTGTGCCACCTCCGCAAGATGTTTCATAACTGGTCGAATTTCATTAGCTCGATGCATATCAACGTTTGCTCCTATGTAGGCTTGAAGCGGATCAAGTATGACCAATCGAGCATTTGTTTTGATTATTGCTTGCTCTAATCTTTCATCTGTCATAGACAGCTCGCATTTACTTTCGTCAATCACAAGCACTTTTTCATCATCTGCATTTGCTGCTATCAGTCTGGGCTTAACAGTGTCAGCAAGTCCATCTTCGGCAGTCTGATAGATTATGTTAATAGGCTCGTTTTTACTTTCGCTTTCAGGTAGTTTATTACCCTTTGACAACATAGCAGCAAGGTTGAGTATCAGAGTGGTCTTTCCTTCGCCCGGATCACCTTGTATGATAGTAATTTTACCGTAGGGTATGTAAGGATACCACAGCCACTCTACTTTTGTCGGTTCAACATCCGACATCTTGATAAGTCGTAATTCTGCGTTGTTATCCATTATCATCACCTGTTACCTCTCTGAAATACCCTAACTGTTCCCATACTTGCTTATCAGGGCAATAGTAATTGTACTCACTTGAATTGTCTTTGCGTAACGCATACCCAAACTTAAGAAGTCCTTTTTGCAGTCCGATTCGGATGTACTGCGGATCCTTGCCGGAAGCCTTAGCAATCTCAATTATTGGGACATTTCTGCCTGTGAAGTTCGGAAAGTTTTTATTATCGCTCATTTTGATTACCTCCTTTGTTTTGAGCTTATAATATCTTACACTCTTTTTTTGCTTAACATAATAGATAATCGTTCTAACGAAAAAAATAACAAAAAACAACTGAATTCATTTCAAAGCACTTGACATCAACCTAATAAAATGATACATTATTTATAACGATATAAAATAACAACGGTAATTTTTCCGTTATGAAAAGGTGGTATTATGAAAGAGTTATTTTTTTCCGTAAATGTAGTAAAAAAAGAAATCTACTTATTCAATTTAACTTCCG
This sequence comes from Acutalibacteraceae bacterium, assembly GCA_051880615.1. GTDB lineage: Bacteria > Bacillota > Clostridia > Oscillospirales > Acutalibacteraceae > UBA7067. The sequence goes on along the minus strand of JBJEOH010000061.1, from coordinate 25,076 downwards.
AGCGAATTGATGCCGAAAGACAGCTCATTTCCCGATTTACATTCGATGATGTAATATACATGACCGAAGACTATATTAAGGGAAATTATCAGCAAAAATTGAAGAGTTTATTTGATCTGATCATGAAAGATATTGATAGCAGCAAAAAGGAAAATCAAAAGATCACCGATTTAAAATTGAGTCTTGAAACAGAATTTAGTCAAAATGCATTGATGATCATATATCTTTCTATACTTTATGACACATACCAATGCAATAGAAACTATCTACTCAACATGGGGATATTTGAATCCCTTATGGACGGTGTTTCCCAAAATGTCACAACCGATCGTAAGAATAAAGTAAAGAATAAATATTACGAATTAGCAATCTCAATGGCTACGCTCGTTGATTTTTGCAAAAATGACTTTCAAACCCTTCCGGATCGTGCATTGATTCGATTGAACGGCGGTGCTGTAGATATAAACAAGCGTGAAATATTTCATTTATATTCCATTGACAATTCACTTGACGCATTTATTTACATCTTTTTGTCACATCTTTACATTGGAAATTTGAGCGTTTTTACTTGTGAAAACTGCCATAAAAAATTTTTCAGCGAAACAGATGTAAAGTATTGTCCTAAGCTTGAATGTCAAAAAGCTAAGGAAAAAGAAAACAGAAGAAAAGAAAGAGTAAACAGAAGAAACAATCCTTATAAAAACTTGGCTGACACCTTTAATACTTATGTTCGTCAAAAGAAGCACAATCTGACACTAAAAGGTGTTTCGGAAAGTATTCTGTCAATATTTGTCAAAGAAAAAAATAATTGCCTGTATAATGTAAAAATGGAGATCTCAAAATATCAAGATCGTGAAAGACCAATTGACGAGGAATTGATTGGCTATATAGACCAACAGAAAAGATATATTAAAGATCTTTATGATAGCCTGTCAAAGCAGAAAGGAACTGACTAATGAAAAATGCCAACGGCATGGGCAGTTACTACAGATTGTCCGGAAACCGTAGAAAACCATTTATCGTTCGTAAAACGATAGGCTGGGATATTGATCCTGTTACCGGCAGAAGAAAACAACTGTTTCTGACTATCGGCTATGCTGCCACACAGCAGGAAGCACAAAAAATGCTTGATGCGTACAATGAAAATCCTTATAACATTGAGGCTTCAAAAATAACTTTTGCAAAGGTTTACGAAAAATGGTCAAAAGATAAATTCCCGACAATATCAGATTCCAACATAAAGGGGTATATGGCTTCTTATAAATGCTGCGAAGCTTTGTATGACAGGATATTCAAAGAGATCAAGCTTATTGATCTGCAAAGAGTTGTTGACACGTGTGGGAAGAATTATCCGACACTTCGCAAGCTCAGAGTCCTATTCAATCAGCTTTACGAATATGCTATGAAGTATGAGCTTTGCAACAAGGATTATTCTCAGTATGTGGATATTGCCAAACACAAGGATAAGAATCCTAACAAGACCGATCGTTCACCATTCAGCAAAGACGAAATTTCTTCTCTGTGGGTACAAAAAAACAACCGCTATGTGCAGGTTGTTCTTATGCTGATATATAGCGGTGTGAGGATCTCGGAATTGCTTGAACTGAAATGCGAAAATGTCAATTTAGAGGAACATTGCTTTGATGTCATAAAGAGCAAGACCGAAAACGGCATTCGCAAAGTGCCGATCGCAGACAAGGTTTATGGTTTCTGGGTAAAATGGTACAACGAAAAAAGTGAATTCCTTATCCATGCTGATGATGGAAAGAAATTCACTTATACAAATTATTACGATTCCTATTGGGATCCGGTTATGGAGCTGATTAATGCGTCACACAAACCGCATGACACCAGACACACCTGTATTTCTATGCTGACAGAAAAAGAAGTATCTCCAACCATGATTAAAAAGATTGTCGGTCACTCTGGTGCCATGTCCTTGACGGAGAGAGTTTATACTCATGTGAATGTGCAGGAATTGCTTGAAGCGATAAATAGAATATAGATTATATAACGGCTGTGCCTTTGTGTGCAGCCTTAACTTATTATATTCCAATATATTTTCTCAATATGTTAAGTCGAGTTACTCGGCTTGACTTGCTATTTGTTGCATCTTTTGAACAATTTCTATATTGATTAATTTGTGGATTTTCAAATTCGTTATTGTATTTTTGATAAAATTCGGATATGAGTTCTTTTTGTAAATCTGTATAATGATCTCCTTGAGAAACAATAAAGTAAGTCAATGTAAATAATGTGTAAAAATGTGTGGTTTTATTTATAATTTTTAATAAATTAGGATTAAAATCAATAAGTGTTTGGATTTCATCAAGAATTGATACTACTGTAATATAATCTTCTTCTTTTTCAATGTACTCTTCATTGAAAAGATCATACATTTTATTGATAGCTTTTTGAGTTATTTCAGACTCTATACCGTTTCTCAGAAAAATAAGCAGGCTACTAATAAATTCAATATCTTTCATTCTTCGTATACTATCAGAACTAAATATTTTATTCTTCTTCCAGAAATCTAAATTAGAAATTCGTTCTGCATTTTTAAGAAATTCCCCATTAAATTCAGCATTTCTTAATTCTTGGGGATTCAATGATTTGTCGGTTGAATTTAGTCGCAAAAACATCTTAATTATTTCGTCACGACTTACTTCTTTCGGGATTTGTCTTATTGTAAAAGCATATGACCAAATCAACTTTTTGTAATCATCACTTAAATTATTAAAGTATTTATCAACATAGTCAGCAGACTTCTCGGATAAAAAAACTCTTTTTAACGGAAATTTACCATCAATATAATCAAATATTGCCCCTATTCGTTGTTGCCCATCGACAATACTATATTTTGTTTCACCAGTTGAAGGGTCGGTATCAATGACCCAAAGATATATTTCAGGAATAGCATAGCCCAATAAAATAGTTTCTATTAACCCTATTTGGTGTTTCTTAAGCCATACATAATTACGTTGAAAGCTGTTATCCACAATAAGTAACTCTTTTTTATAATTGTCGATTATCCATTTAGAAGTTTTTTTATCAGGTTGTAATATATCAATAATCCTCATGACAGTTGCTCCCTTCTGCTACTTTGAGTTTGTTAATACTTGATACATAGTACATTTTAACAGAATCCCAAGACTCAAATATTCTGTAATGAATTTCATTATTTATTTGAAATAATACCTGAATATCTTTTTCAAATCCTCCGGTTAATCTTTGCCATTCGTTATAATATTCATTATTTCGGAAACAATCTAGCGTTAAATATTTTCTAAATATAGAGAAACTTACTTTGTTAATATTATTGACTCTGGCAGTAGGATTATAACTATCATAAAGATATTGTTCCCAAAACTCATTAAATAATTTCTGAGAAACAACTATAATATCAATATCTGAATCATCATCAAATATTTTATAATTTTTTGTCGGATTTAAGCTGAATCCTAATTTTGCACTACCTGCTATACCTATGTTATTATAATGAACACAAAGTTTTTTTGCAACATATTTTTTAAACTCATCATACTTTTCAAACCATTTATCTCCATACAGCCTTTTAAAAATCCATATATCGCCACTTATAAAAAAGTCGTTGTATATTTCATCTGCTGATTTTGACGCAATTATAGATTTTATAAACTCAATATACATTATCCACCTCTATTATACATGGAAGTCAAAAAAATAACTCCGGTGGCGTGTTATACAAGTTACATCAACATAATTTCTACCATAACTATTCAAATCTGCGATGGTAATAACATGGTTCGCACTAACCCCTATTCTTTGACGAAGATAATGACCAAGTTCGGCTTTCTTGTTATAAGTAGAAATTTGTTTAGGAAATACTATTCCGTTTATTAATTGAGTTGCTTCCAAAAGGCAATACATTTTTACCCCATCATCCCATTCCACATTGATGATATTACCACCTTTAGGAAAAAAATCAGGATAGTTCTTTAAAAATTGTGTAGTTAAAGCAATGTATGCATCCTCTGGTTTAACATGAGCATTGGCAAAACACCAATTTAGTCCAGATTGCTTAGGCACTTCTCCATCTCTGACACTATATAACTCTAATCGTGGCATATCTCTTCCTCCTCACAGAATATAAAATCATATATACTATCTGCCAATAGTTTTGCGAATAATGGTGGTACAGCATTACCAATCATTTTATAATCCAAAGCTGTTCCTGTGATAAATTCGTAATCATCAGGAAAAGTCTGTAATCTTGCAGCCTCTCTAACAGTAATAGTTCTAAGCTGTTTGGAATCCGGATGGATATGTCTTAACCCATCTTTGTAAAGATGTGCAGGGATGGTATTGCTTGGTTCATCCCAACGAATCACATGATACTTATGAATATTAGACACCTTTCCGGTGACGCTTGTGTAGAGTTGCTTCAATGCATCGGTTGACACATATTTCATTCTACCGAATTCAATATCTTCAGTAAGCAACTTGAAAATTCCAATATCTCTTTTGCTACTAAAACGTGGAATATGATTAGGTATTGAAAAGCTTTCATCAGGGAAAGAATGCGAATATGTTTTCCCACCAAGTTTTCTGGGGGCATCGAGCGGAACCAGAGCAGGTAGATCAGAGATAGTTTCTCTCACTGTTTTAGGCTTTTTAACTTTCTTTGAAGGCAAAATTTCATTGTAGAATCTTTCTAACAACTGCTCTGAATTTTTAAAGCAATTTTTTCTAAGAGCAAGAACAATAACCCTACTTCTTTTCTGAGGAACACCATATTCTGTAAAATCAATTACAGCTTTTGATAAATCATCAAGAATAGCATATCCTGCTTTGCTGAATTTTTGCCTAATTATGTCAATGATAAGTCGTTTACCATCACCTGGTCTAGCACTAAGAATGCCTGGAACATTCTCGAATACAAAAGCCTTGGGTCTATAATGCTCCACAATTGTAATATAATTTTCAAATAGGTAGTTCCTATAATCATTCTTCATTCCATCTTTATCACGAATACGTCCAGCAACAGAGTAAGCTTGACAAGGAGGACCACCGATTATAAGATCTACAGTTCCGCCATATTCTCTGACAAGTGAGTCCAGTCCCTCGGAAGTGCCATAATCTGGGTCATTCCATCCTTTGAACAATTCCTCGGTTCTTTGAATATCAAATCGTATTACTCGTTTATCCGCATCACTGTACTTCCACTTCTTTTTGAGATTATGTCTTAGAGTGTCACATGGTGCTTTGTCCCATTCGATGCAAGCGATGGTGTTATAATAACCAGACTGCATAAATCCTTCGGTCAAACCGCCACAACCAGCAAATAAATCAATCGTATTTACCATCGCTATCCTCCTTTGAAATAATGGACTTAATAGCAAGCCCTAAATGATAACCCAATAAAGGTGGAACTGCGTTCCCCACTTGTCTATATTGTTGAGTTCTCGTTCCTACAAAAATGAAGTCATCGGGAAATGATTGCAGACGTGCATTCTCCCTAACAGTTGGTACTCTGTTATATTTATAATGAAAATGATTTCTATGACCAGTGTCTATAGTTCTTGATGGTTTGTTTCCATCATATCTTGTCCATGCTTCATGAAATTTACGACTTTCGCCAACCCCATTTGGAAGATCTTTATAGTTTCCTCCCTCAGGAACAAGAGCAATCGTATCTTTAACCATCTGGGTGTGATTTGTTGCTGTATGATTATAAAGCACCATACATTTACCACGCATTAACTGTTGATATTCTGTTTTAGCCTCAGAAGAATAACAGCTTTTTTCTTTCCCAAGCGAATCTATCAATGCAGGCAAATCACTAATTGCATCCCGACATGTTCTATAATTATCAGGAGAAAACATGGGAGTAGGGAAACAAGGCTCACCTAAGTCTTTACGAATTCCCATAAATATAAGTCTTTTTCGCATCTGTGGCACACCATAGTCAGCAGCTACAAGAATACGACATTTAACATTGTAGTCAAGAGCGTTAAAACGTTTTAAGATTTCATCTTTAATTTTTCCGTTATATAAAGTAGCCATACCAGGAACATTTTCTATAATAAATGCTTTTGGTTGGTATTGCTTTACAACTTCAAACACCGCAAGATACAACTTATTTCTCTTATCATCAAAATTTCTTGGTCCAGTAAGAGAAAAACCTTGGCAAGGCGGTCCGGCTATAATTACATCAATCTGACGATCTCCTACAATTTTCTTTATTTCATCAAAAGTTTCTTGCTTTGATAAGTCTGCATTCAGAGCTACAGCACCATTATGATTTAGTTTAAATGTTTTAAGTGCAGCATCGTCATTGTCGACACCAACAATCACATCAAATCCGGCATCCAAAAAACCTTTTGAAAGACCACCACAACCCGCAAACAAATCAATAGCGTACATTTATAATTAACTCCTTATAACTTTCCTGTTGTCAAAAACAGCCCATAAACATTGTTTCTATGATACTTGATATTTTCAAGATCTGGTACAAAAAATTGATTACTAGGCACTCTTATTTTCTTTCCATTAAAAGAGTTTAAGTATTCACTGGTAATCCGAGGATGAACAACTACACATAAATCATCATCAAGAGTAAAAAAACCTTTATCAAATGCCCAGTGCAGATCTCTACATAATGCCATACCATTATTCGGGATAAATAAACCACCATGACTTTTTGGCTTAATATGAGCTGCTTCAAGGTTCATATAGGATTCATATTTTATTACCGTACCTGTAATGGCACATAGATTATCATATCCAACCATTATAAAATCTCTAAATGATACTGCATTAAACAAATCAGCTATATTATCTGTTGAAGTTGCTATTTTGTTAGTAACCGTTTCATCAATAGCCACTTCACAATCATCCAGTTTTGACAATTTGTTTACTTTTTCTTCAAATTCAGGTATTATACCTTCAAAAATTCCATAGCCACCATTTATGGGATAATCGTTAATTACCTTATCAAGTTTATCATATAAAGCTGATCCATTATTTTTCAGATAATCCAAATAGTAAATAGTTTGAATTTCATCATTCTCAACAACATCTGCTGTTCGAATTATAATAATATCGTTTTCTTCAAATAAAAGATTTTCTCCCTCTAAAGCCTTATTGAGATAGATTCTATATTCATTTCTTGGATGAGCAGCGGTAGATCCATGGAATTTATCGTTGTGGTATACAAAGTTACAATATACTTTTTTCCCTGAATAAAGCGGAATAAAAGGAAGAAGAGCCGAATCGTTTAATTGAGCTTCAGACAATGGTGGGAACATACTTAAAATATCTTTACTCATTGATGTCAAAAGATATCTACCTCTTTGTGGTTTGCCATTTTTTACGCTTCCTAATTCCTGAAATCCGCATTTCTTAAGGTAATATTTCATACTGTCAACTCCTTTCAAATTATCATATAAAACTAGCATTATTATAAAATAAGACATCCACCGATACGATGAATGCCTTAAAACTTGTTAGTTACCTGTTAGTTACGTGTTAGTTACCGTCTGAAATTCACCGTATTTCAAGCAAATCCAAAACGATAAAAACCGCATAAACACTGTACTTTTGATAATCGCCCAAGGACTGAAATTATCTCTTTGAGAACTGCGGTGCGCGACGGGCTGCTTTGAGACCGTATTTCTTACGCTCTTTCATTCTCGGGTCACGGGTTAAGAAGCCAGCCTTCTTAAGCGCCGGACGGAGAGCCTCGCTGTCGTACTGAAGCAATGCTCTTGAAATGCCGTGACGGATTGCGCCAGCCTGACCTGTAACGCCGCCGCCTGCAACTCTGCAAACTATGTCGAACTGCTCTGTTGTCTTTGTCAAGGCAAGAGGCTGACGAACGATAAGCTTAAGAGTTTCAAGACCGAAATAATCGTCAATATCTCTGTCGTTAATTGTGATTTTGCCTGTACCCTTGTAAAGTCTTACTCTGGCTACTGAGCTTTTTCTTCTTCCTGTTCCGTAAAAGAACGGTGCTGATTCGTACATTTAAAATGCCTCCTTCCTTATTTTGTCCACTCTTCGGGCTTCTGAGCCTCGTGCTTATGCTGTGCACCAGCATAAAGCTTGAGTCTTGTCATTGCTGCTCTGCCGATTGTGTTAGACGGAACCATACCCTTAACGGCAAGCTCCATTGCCTTTGTCGGGTTAGCTGCCATCAACGTGTCATATCTTGTAGCCTTGAGGTGGCCGATATAACCTGTGTGACGGTAGTAATACTTCTGATTGAGCTTTTTGCCTGTCAATACTGCATCTGCGCAGTTGATGATGATAACATGGTCGCCGCAGTCAACATGCGGTGTGAATGTTGGCTTGTGCTTGCCTCTGAGCAATACAGCTGCCTGAGCCGCAACACGGCCGAGCGGCTTGCCTGCGGCATCAATAACATACCACTTGCGCTCAACATTCTGCTTTTTTTCCATAAATGTAGACATGCTTTTTTCCTCCTGACTTAGTTCTTATTCGGGAAAGCCCGATATAGTTTTTTTAACTCTTAAAGTCGCAAGATAGATAATATCACAACAAAAAGGTCAAGTCAACACTTTTTTGAAAAAATTTAACACTCACAGCTAATATCTCTCGTTTTCTCGTTTTTACTCTTTTATTCTCTCGTATTCTCGTTTGCCATTTTTAAAATTTTAAAAGACGAAACAGGCACCCCAAAGCGAAGTGCCTGCCGCTTAAACGATTATTATTTATCCGCTTGAATTACGACCCGTCAATACCGTCTGCTGAATATTACTCAAACCTGAATGTTGAAAGTGCTGTCCGCATATTCTCCCTTGCATTACTCCATTTTTGCATAGCATATTTGTCCTCATAATTGCACTCAACGCCCGTGACTTGTACATAGCCGAAATCATAGCTGTTTTTTCTGCCAAGATGCGTATAGTTCGGATAATAATCCGGATCCTTATTTTTTTCTATTAACAATGCACCCAAGTTGCCATACCAACCGTTATTATAGTTATATTCCTCAACAAAGCCAATTCCGCTGTTACCTAAGTAGTACAAGCAGCCGTCCGGTATTACAATAGAGAAATCAATACTTGTATAACTGTCAGGCGTATAAGTGAAATATTCTCTGTCTCCGTTTATAACACACACCGTACAGCTCACTTTTTTTCCGTTGTAGGTTGTTGCGGTGATTGTCGCCGTACCTGCTTTTTTAGCCGTCACAAGACCTCCCGAGCTTTTCACGCTTGCAACGCTTGAATTATTGCTTGTATAAACAACGCTGTAGGAAGCCTCTCCGCTCGGAAGCTTGCTGTTGAGGTCATAGCTTTCTCCTACGCCGAGAGTTATTGAGGTTTTGTTAAGACTAAGCTTTGTCGGTGCTTTTTTAACGGTAACTGTGCAATTCACCTTTACTCCGTTATATGCCGTTGCGGTGATTACGGCTGTGCCAACCCTATTCGCAGTCACAAGACCGCCTGAGCTTTTTACGCTTGCAACGCTTGAATTATTGCTTGTGTATACAACGCTGTAGGAAGCCTCTCCGCTCGGAAGCTTGCTGTTGAGGTCATAGCTTT
>JBJEOH010000061.1:0-15425 GCA_051880615.1 Acutalibacteraceae bacterium | reverse complement strand
GAGTTATTGAGGTTTTGTTAAGACTAAGCTTTGTCGGTGCTTTTTTAACGGTAACAGTACAGCTTGCACTTAAGCCGTTATCGGTCTTTACTGTTATAACAACCGTTCCAACTGCCTTTGCCTTTATTCTGCCATTTCTGTCAACAACAGCCGCTTTTGTATTGCCGCTGCTCCAGCTCAGAGCCGCTTGTGCGTTATCCGGCAAAACCAAAGCCTTCAAAGCATATTCTTCACCGACTCCCAATGTAACGGCTTTTTTATTCAGCGATATTTCGCTTGCCGAAGCAGGAGCTGTTGTCGGCTCATCGGTTGTCGGCTCCGTGATTGTTTCGGTTTCATTCGGCTGGGTTTCAGACTCCTCCTGAACGCCGGATATAATCACATCAGACGAAGAAAGGGCATTTGCGGAAACAGTCAGCGAAGCAAACACGCTCACAGCCAAGCCTACGGAAAGCAGGAGAGAAGTGAGCTTTTTCATTTTCGTATTCATAATACAGCCTCCTTTTGTTTTAACTAACTGATAATTTTTTGTATATTATCCAAATTATAATACAGGTATTACAGTCCGTCAAGAAAAACATTCCATAATAATAAACTGCTTCGGCACTCCTACGCTTTGACAAAATCCGCCGTACAAAAGGGATATAATCAGTAAGAATTTGAAAACGGAGGAAGAAAAATGAGAATTCAAAGGACCGCCACAGCAGGCGATTTTATCATAGCAAAAACAAGAACAAAAGGAGTACGAGCCGTAATAACACAGATTGTGTACTTCATCTCGGGCTTTATAGTTTCGGCAGGCGCGGTGTTCGGCAGCTATGCGCCGTTCGGCGCTTCTCTTGTTGCGGCTGTTCCGCCCGGATGCCTTATATCTGTCACGAGCGGCACGATACTCGGCTACATAACAATGACACCGAGCGGCAGCTTCCGCTATGTTGCAACTGTGCTTGCAATAGGTGCAATTCGCTGGACGCTCAGCGACATCAAAAAGCTCAACTCTATGCGGCTGTTTGCGCCTATTGTCGCATTCGTGCCTATGCTCGGAACAGGGCTTGTGCTTGCGGCTGTCGGGAATTTTCAGCTAACACTTGTGATAATGTGCGTAATCGAGGCTGTTCTTGCCGCTGTCGGCGCATACTTTTTCAGCAGGACTATTGCGCTTTCCTCCTGCACACGCGGTCTTGCATCGCTCAATCAGCAGGAGATAGCCTGCATTGTAATGACAGGCTGCATACTCCTGTTATCCTGCTCGACAATTCAGGTTGCAGGAATTTCACTTGGACGCATTATCGCTGTATGCGCTGTGCTTTTGTGCGCCAAATACGGCGCGGTTGCAGGCGGCTGTATTTCGGGCGTGTCAACGGGCGTTGTGTTCAGCCTGTCCGACAGCGCTTTCAGCTTTCTGGGTGGAGCGTATGCCTTCGGCGGCTTGCTTGCAGGGCTTTTTGCGCCGACAGGTAAGATAGGCTGCTTACTCGCATTTCTTGCCTGCAACACAGTTATGACCTTCCAGTCGGGCGATATGACGATAGTACTAAGCTCAATTTACGAAACCGCAATCGCAGGTGCGATTTTTCTGCTGCTGCCGAAGGATTTAGGAAACCGCATTTCCGCGGTATTTGCGCCGCCGATTGACAAAACCCACAGCGAGGGACTTCGCCGCAGCGTGATAATGCGCCTTGATTTTGCGGCGCAGGCTTTGTGCGATGTTTCCTCCGCCGTTGACACAGTAGCCGAGAAAATGAAAAAGCTCTTTTCCGCCGACCCGTCGCATGTTTATTCAAACTCCGCCGAGGAGATCTGTATGAACTGCGGACTTCGTGTGTTTTGCTGGGAAAAGCAAAAGCAGAGTACTCTGAACGATTTTCAGAGCCTCACCCCTGCGCTTAAGAAAAACGGCAAAATTACAGAAAAGGACTTTTCGGTTCGCTTCGCAAAAAAGTGCTGCAAGTCGCGCGAGATGGCGCAGAGCATCAACAAGAATTACGAGGCTTACCTTGCTTATCTGTCGGCTGAACGCAGAGTCGGCGAAGTCAGAGCAGTAGTAGCAGGGCAGTTTTCGGGGCTTTCGGAGATACTCGGCGAGATGGCAGAGGAATTCAAGAACTTTGAACGCTTTGACACAGCCTGCGGCGAGCGTGTGAGCAGTGCGCTCAAGGAGGCAGGAATTTCGCCGATTGATGTAAGCTGCCGCATTGACCGCCTCGGGAGAATGTCGGTTGAGATTGAGGCAGTTGATTTTCACAGCAACAACATCAAAAACGCTATTCTTTCAAAGGCAGTTTCAAAGGCGTGCGGCAGACGGTTTGACGCGCCCTGCATAAGCCTTGCTCCGAACCGCTGTAAAATACAAATGAGTGAGAGAGCAAGCTACGACATCGAAATCGGCAGCTGCCAGCACATCAGCAACAACGGCGCACTGTGCGGCGACAGCTTCAACTACTTCAGCGACGGTATGGGCAGGCTTGTAGCTGTTATCAGCGACGGTATGGGCACAGGCGGACGAGCTGCCGTTGACGGCAGTATGGCTGAGAGCATTATGAGCAAGCTTATAAAGGCAGGACTTGGCTATGACTGCGCCTTAAGCGTTGTAAACTCGGCTCTTATGGTGAAGTCAGGTGATGAGTCGCTTGCAACCCTCGACATTACTTCAATCGATTTGTTCACAGGCGACTGCGAGTTGCTCAAAGCAGGTGCACCGCTTACATTTGTAAAGAAAAACGGCAAGGCAGTGAGATACAACAGCACCTCACTGCCTGCCGGAATACTTACTGATATTAAATTTTCGCACGAGCGACTTAACTTAAACCCAGACGACCGTGTTGTTATGCTCTCGGACGGAGCAGTCGCAACCGGCGACAGCTGGCTTGAAAGTATGGTTGAAAGCTGGGACAAGGAGTCGTCACAGGACTTTGCAAAGAGCGTTATTGAGGAGGCTCGTTCACGCAGAACTGACGGCTACGACGACGATATAACGGTTATTGCAATGAGGCTTATCGAGAACGGAGAGGAATGAATAATGCCAATTCAAACTGAAGTAAAATCTGTTTGAATTGGCATTTCTTTAATAAGCGTCAAAACAACAACTTAATAATTCAACATAATCGTATAATTATTTCACCAGGTCGGAATGAAGTGAAATATTCAACAATGAAGCATAGTATTTTGCGTAATCTTTAGTTATTTTTGTTGCATTCTCAGCTTTACTATTATCCTTTGAGCCAAACCATCCTTCATTCTTTTGCCACTCGCAGTACTTCGTTTCTCCGCAAATTCGAATCTGTGCAAGATGCTTGAGATAGCGCCTCAAATCGTCATCGCAATCATCATAAGCATAATAGTAATCTCCGCTCCGATAACTGCAATTACCGATTAGATTCTTTAATCCATAAGCCATCGATGTATATGCTAAAACCTCATACTCTTGTTTTAAATCCTCCTTGATACCAGTAACAAAAGCTATGCTATCTCTTGCAAAAACAATTGCCGAAACATAGGGATTTTTTGAGGCTATGGTAATTAAAATGTTCACGGCACCCTCGGCAAAATCAGCTCCTACTTCAGAGGCATATATATTACCAAACTCTTCCGCTTCCAATGCTATTATCTTATGCGCTTGATCTCTGATATTTTGTCTGTAACCATTTTCTTCGAATTCGTGCAAAATGTCTAGATTATTTTCAAACGCCTTGTTATTTATCATCACTTTGTTTAAGGATGTTATTGTATCAACAACATCAATTCCGGCATCAATCACATTAAAAACAATATCTGCGCCTTTTAATTTGTCATTTTGTAAAGGCGTTAATTTGCTATGCTTTTCAATAGTAATCTTTGTGTATGATGAGAATTCAAAGCTATCAATATGCATCGTTCCTGCGCCCGGACAAATGATTTCCATTTTTTGCATAATCGAAATAAATTCTTTCTCTATAGCAAGTTTTATTTCTGTGGTTTTCTTTGCTCCTCTGATAACATCAATGAAATTTTTAATATTATTATCAAATTCATCAATATAATAGGCTGTATCAACAACTGCCTTAACCTTTTCTGCGCCATCAAACAAATTGTCTACTAAATTATTAACTAAACCCACTCTTTCTAATTCTTCCAACGAGGAATTATCTTCATATGATGAAAAATAGTCGATCATAATATCTCGGTATAGTTCTCCTGTATTCCATAATCCATTAATAGTTGACAAAAAGGCAGAATCAAGCTGGAATAGGAAACTGTCATCATAAAGACTTGTCATATTTTCGGCGTAATAACCTGAATCATCCATAAGACCATCTACAGCATCTGCATCATAATCATATCTGAGAGGGTCACTGACACCATATTCCTCATTATCAGTGAATAAGTCTGAATCACTATGAATAAGTGTTGGATCCGAGTTCATTTTTATTGTAACTCTGCCGTATGCGTCCTTTTGAATAATTAATTCCTTACCATTAATAAGTCCATCGCCATCATAATCATTAGATAGATTACCATTTTCATCATAGTTAAAGTCTATGCCTGAAAACTCTGTAGATCCATTGGTTAACACCAGTTCTCCATTCTTAATCAAATCATTATAATAATCAGGTATTCCATCATCATTGCTGTCTGTCACAAGGTCTACCGATTCACCTCTTATTTCAGCAAAACTCTCCGTTATGTCATATGCGGTCGATGCATAATAATACTTTCCGCCTGTTTTTTCAGCGATTTGTTTAAGTATTGATTTATCTACGCTATTTCCAACTCCAATAGTATATACAACTATTTCATTATCAATTGCCTGTTGAACTAGAGGTTCATAGTAATAATCATAGGTTGTTTCAGGTTCGTCCACACCATCAGTTAAAATAATGACCATTTTATACCCGTATGTATTATCGGGATTACTAAACAAGCCTATTGCATCATTAAATCCCTTATAAATTGCCGTATATCCTTCTGCATCTAACTGTGAAACCAGAGACTTAAGATATTCCTTGTCTGATGTGAAATCGCTTAACACCTTGGAATCATCATCAAAATCGACTAAAGCACCCCTATCCTTTTCTTCTAATGCATCTATGAACTCATTAATTGCAGAACGGGCTGTTGAAATCCTGCTATCCCATCGCATACTGCCTGATGTATCACATACAAATGCAACATCAATAGTAGTTTCTCTACCCTCTTCTGCTAAAATAGGATCCTTAATCTCTGTGTTCCAAACCTTTTCGAGTTCAACCTTATTCAGCAGAATATAAGAAGAAAAATGAGACAATTGGGCTTCAACACAGCCATTCTCTATAATTTGATTTGTTAATTCCTCCAGTCCGCCGGTCTGTTCGTTATAATAATATATTCTTGGCTGAAACTCCTCCCCAAGCGTACCAAGCGATGTATCATAATACATTTTCAGAGTTGCTGATTGAATCTCACCATCCACCGTTAACTCAACAGCTTTGCCAAGATAACCAGCTATTGACGGTGAAAGCATAGGATTATCAGTGACATTTACCTTATTGACCTTAACCGTTCCAAGCTGTTCACCGTCTATTGTAACATCAACTACAGCATTAACCGGATCCACTTTTGAAACCTCTGAGTTGCCCTCTGTCACAGTGAATGAGCTGTCGAAAGTAATTGGATCAAATCCATATTCAATTTCCCATCCGTCCTTTCCGCCGTCACCATCAGTATCATCGTTATTCGGGTCTGTTTTATATTTGTTTACTTCTTCGCCGTCCTCTAACAGATCTGCATCAGAATCTGCCAAGCCGGGGTTAGATCCAATTTTGATCTCCTGCCCATTGGTAAGTCCGTCTTGATCGCTATCCTCATCAAAATCGGAAATACCATTGTCATTGCTGTCTTTCTTTAGGGGATCGGTATAAGTCATCATAACCTCAACAAAATCAGAAAGACCATCAGAATCTGTGTCTGCGTCTTCAATATCGGTTCCAATTTTCTCTTCAATATAATTCAAAAGCTTATCACCGTCTGTATCAGATAAATCAATCATCAAATTATCATTCACATTTTCAGCTGATTTATTGTAGACAACAATCTCATACACATATTTTTTTGCGTTTTTTGTTGCAGAAACAGTAACGGTATTTACTCCTAACATAAATCCTATTCCGCTTACATTCCAGTTTTTATTAATTGATATATTCTTTTCAACAATGGTGTCACCAAGAACATTGGTTATTGTCAGTTTAAATGCATCTGCATCAAGCAATGATTCATCTAATGTTCCTGAAATCACATCAATCTTTTTATCTAAGAAATAATAATCTGTGCTGTCGTTTTTGCTAAAGTTACTAGTGTCAATTGTTATTAGGTTTGTTGCCTCAACGCAATTAATAGTATAAATCACCTTTGCGGTTAAAACAATCTCCTCATTTTCTACCTTAGCATTTTTATTAATTTCAATAGTCATTGCATTAGTATCAGTTTCAGCCGCATTAGCGTTAAGGCTCAATGTAGGTAAGGCTGCGCCCGCTACTGCTGCACAAAGAATGAACGATAACAACTGCTTACTCTTTTTCTTTTTTATAGCCACAATAATAAATATAGTTGATCCAATCAATAAAACAGCTGATAAAACAATCATGCCAATGTTTTCACCGGTGAACAAAGGTTTACCATCACTATTAATTTGAGTATTTTCGCTAGAATTATCAGTTGCTTTTGTTTCATCTTTATCTCTTTCTACAACTGGAACATATGTAACTGCAAATGTTGCAGTTTCTCCGCTGTTTAATGTTTCAAGTTGTTTGATTGCCTGCATTTTATCCGCAAGCTTGTACCCATTAGGAATAAAGTTTTCCAATGAAACATTTGTGACTGAAGTATCATTGGTATTTTTTACTGAAAGAGTTGCAACAATTTGATCATTCTTGCTGTACTCTTCTTTGTCAGTAGTAAGTGAAACCTCAAGTCCATCCTGTGTAGTCGTCGCCGCAAATGCTTGAACACTAGCAACACTTAACATAATGACCAATGCTACTATAATTGCTGACAATTTTTTTAACTTTGCCATAAATTTGACCTCCTCATTTTTGAAATATTATTAGATATATAGTTGTTAAAAAATTTACATATTTTGTCATAATTATATCAATTTTCACAATTTATGTCAAGCAGATATACCATAGATTTTACGAGATTTTAAAATATTGGTAATAATATAAAACGGCTCGCATTTCTGCGAGCCGCCGTTGTTTTAATATATTGATTTTCGGCAATCAGTCGCCGAGACCTGCGTCGATAAGCTCAACAGCCTTTGCCAGAGCTTCATTTTCGTCCTCGCCCGAGCATTCAACCACTACCTCAGAGCCGCACTTGATGCAAGCCGCTATGATATTCATAAGGCTCTTGCCGTTAACTCTGTTGCCGTTTACATTCAGATGAACATCGCTCTTGAATTTGCCCATTGCGTTTGCAAAAACGCCTGCGGGACGCATATGAAAGCCCTGAGCGTTTACTACTGTTGTTTTCTGTGTTACCATAGGAATCTCCTCCGTTATCTTTTATTATATCATACCACAATTTTTTAGTAATTCAACTCGCCCTTATTATGACTTATTTTTCTTAAGAAGTCCGAGTAAGAGCATACCTGCTACTGAGCCGACAGCCAGAGCGAGAATATACATCGGCCAGTTGCCTACCACTGCGAACACGAACACACCGCCGTGAGGAGCCATAAGAGTACAGCCGAACAAGCCTGACAGTGCGCCTGCTATTGCAGAGCCTACTATGCAGGAAGGAATAACTCTTGCAGGGTCGCCTGCTGCATAAGGAATAGCACCCTCTGTGATAAAGCTGAGACCCATAATGTAGTTTACAGGACCGTTCTTTCTCTCTTCAGCCGTGAACTTTCTCTTGAAGAAGGTTGTAGCGAGCGCAATAGCAATCGGAGGTACCATACCGCCTATCATAACCGCTGCCATAATCATATAGCAAGCGTTAGCTTCTGTTGAACCAGCCGGCAGGCTTGCAGCCTGTGTGAGCATTGCAGTACCGAATACATAAGCCGCCTTGTTGAACGGGCCACCCATATCAACAGCCATCATACCGCCAAGGATTGCGCACAGCGGAATAATAGTAGCCGCGTTTGAACCAAGAGCCGCAAGACCGCTGTAGAGCAGAGAGTTAAGCCAGCCCATAATCGGGTTGACAGCGCACATAAACACGCCGATAAAGCCAAGACCCAGAATCGGGTAAATCAGAACAGGCTTGATACCCTCTAACGCATTCGGGAGTCTGTCGCAGAGTCTTTCAATGCCGAGCATTACATAACCGCCGACAAAGCCTGCGAGCAATGCGCCGAGGAAGCCTGACGGAACATCTCCGCCCGGAGCGGCAAATGTACTGCCCAGAGTAGCCATAAAGCCGCCTACAAAGCCGACTAGCAGACCCGGTCTGTCTGCAATACTCATTGCAATGTAACCGCCGAGAATCGGAATCATAAAGTTGAATGCATATCCGCCGATTGTCTTGAACCATGCGGCAATCGGTGTATGAGTACCAAAGCCGCCGTCCTGAGGCGCACCCATAATTGTATCAATAAGGAACGCGATTGCAATAAGTATACCGCCTGCAACAACGAACGGGAGCATATGTGAAACACCGTTCATAAGGTGCTTATAAAGCTGTCTGCCAAAGCTTTCCTTCTCGCCGGAGCTTACGCTTGTATCTGCCTTGTCACTGTGGAATACCGGCACCTTGCCGTCAACTATTCTCTGAATAAACTCCTCGGGATTTGAAATGCCCTTTGAAACCGGAACACTCAGAACAGGCTTGCCGTTGAAACGCGCTGTATCAACTGTCTTATCCGCTGCTATGATAATGCCATCGCAGTTTTCAATTTCCTCGCGGGTAAGAACATTCTTTGCACCGCCGGAGCCGTTTGTTTCTGCCTTAACGGCAATGCCCATCTTCTCTCCTGCCTTTTCAAGAGCTTCGGCAGCCATATATGTGTGTGCAATACCTGTAGGACAGGCTGTAACTGCTAAAACTCTGTAACCTGATTTTACGGGAGCAGCCTTAACCTCTTCACCGAATTTCTCATTCTCTTTCTTGTCTATAACCGAAAGAAACTCCCCTGCGCTTTTAGCCGCAAGCAGGTCAGCTCTGAACTTCTCGTCCATCAAAAGAACAGTCAGTCTTGAGAGCACCTCAAGGTGTACATTTCCGTCAAGAGGAGCCGCTATCATAAATATGATGTTTGACGGCTTGCCGTCCATTGACTCATAGTCAACTCCACCCGGAACAGTTGCCGCTGCAAGACCCGGCTTTTTAACAGCGTCGCTTTTTGCGTGAGGAATTGCAATTCCGTCGCCGATAGCGGTTGTGCCGCTTGCCTCTCTTGCGATAATTCCGTTTTTGTACTTGGTAACATCTGAAATGTTACCTACTGCCTTGTGAACTGCAACAAGCTTGTCTATTACCTGCTGCTTTGATGAAAAACTTGCGTTTAACAGTATAGCGTCCTTGCTCAATAAATCTGTAATACGCATAATTCATCCTCCTTTTATTTAATATATTTTTTAATTTTATAGGGTTTGGACTTTTAATCCTGTAACCCATTTAATACAGTTTCGATTTCTTCCTTTGTCGCTATTCCGACAGTAAAGGCGGTTGCGCCGCCTGCCGCAGTGCCTGTTTTGAGTGCGTATTCATAATCACCGCTCTTAAGATAGCCGTATAAAAATCCGGCAACCATTGAGTCACCTGCACCAACCGTATTTACAACCTTGCCCTTTGCCACGCCGCGCTTAAAGCAGCCGTCGGCTGTTACAAGAATTGCACCTGCGCCGCCCATTGAAACAAGCACATTTTCCGCACCCATTTCTCTGAGCTTTATTGCATACTCGGTTATTTCTTCGTCCGTTTCAAGCGTTTTGCCGAAAATCTCGCCCAGCTCATCATTATTGGGCTTTATCAGAAACGGCTTGTATTTCAGCACATTTACCAGAAGCTCGCCTGTAGCATCAACAACAGTTTTTACTCCTCTGCCATCTAACCTCTCAAGTATTCTTTCGTATATATCCTTTGGCAGAGTGTTCGGAATACTCCCTGCAAGCACAAGGATATCCTCCTGCCCGAGGGAATCAAGCTTTTCAAAAAGTCTTTCAATATCCTCGTTTTCTATCTTAGGTCCCTGACCGTTTATGTCGGTGTCCTCCTGCGCTCTGATTTTTACATTAACGCGCGTAAAGCCGTTTTTCAGATGAATGAAGTCTGTTTTAACTCCGTCGGCATTAATCCCTCTTTCAAGCTCATCACCCGTAAAGCCTGCGCAAAAACCGAGAGCCGTATTCTCTACACCGAGATTTTTCAGAACGGTTGACACATTGATGCCCTTGCCGCCGTTGATAATCTGCTCGCTTACCGAGCGGTTTATCTCGCCGACTTCGAGCTTGTCAAGGTGAAGGACATAATCAAGTGCAGGGTTAAAAGTAACCGTATAAATCATATTACCGCCTCCTTGATAACCGTAAAGTCTTTGAATTTATTATCCGTTAATTTATCGGTAATTACACAGGCACGGCTGAGTTCAAGAAAGGTTATCGCTGAAACCTGCTCGAATTTTGTGTGGTCAGCAAGAACATACGATATATAGCTACGGTTTGACGCCTCTTTCTTTACAAGAGCCTCTTCAAGGTCGGGCGTTGTAAAGCCCGATTCAAGCGATACTCCGTTTGCTCCCAAAAAGCTTTTAGTAAAATTATATTTGCCAAGACTGTTTATCGCCTCAGCACCGATAACCGCCTGAGTTGAAAGCTTGAGCTGTCCGCCGATGATATATGCCTTAAAACCCTTTTGAATAAGCTTTTTTGCATGAACTACTCCGTTAGTAACAAACACAGCCTTAAGGCTTGTATCAAGAAAATCAATTAGCGTTTGGGTGGTTGTTCCTGCGTCGATAAACACAATGTCATTGTCGTTTATCAATGAAGCGGCATATCTTGCAATAGCTTTCTTTTCCTCAATATTTTTAAGCACCTTGCTCTCAAAATCCTCATCAACAGAATTAATCCTGCTTTCAATCGCGGTTGCTCCGCCGTGAACCTTGTTGAGCTTTCCCATTTCGTCAAGAGCGTTCAAATCGCGCCTGATTGTAGATTCCGATGTTTCAAGCAATTCGGCAAGCTCAGTCACCGTTACTGCTTTTTTCTCTTCAAGAAAACGAGTTATAGCCGCATATCTTTCTTCCGACAGCACCAAATCAACCCCTTTCGTGATGTTTTTTGAATAATTTTTGTGCAATTTCTTTTCTGTGATTAAATAATATCACCATTTTCAATCATTGTCAATCATTTTCTTTCAAATTTTTAAAATATTTTTTCATTTTCGCTCATTTTTAATCAGATTCGGTCAACAGAGCTGAATTTTTATTTATCTGAAACTCTTAACTCTTCACTCTCCACTCTCCACTCTTCACTCTTCACTCTCCACTCTCCACTCTTCACTCTCCACTCTCCACTCTCCACTCTCCACTCTTCAATCTCCACTCCCCACTCAAAACTGTTACTAAATTTTAATTTGCTTTTTACATTACTTAAGTGTATAATTATTGTGTATTTATCTGCCGTGTTCCGCGGCAATTCCCGCTTACAGTTTAGACATTATATTCTACTATTACCGTTGCGGAGGATATTATATGAAAAAGAGATTTATTTTAACCTCTTTAGCTTTTATATTAACAGCTTCCGTTATGTTCGGCTGCTCCTGCCTGAGCAATGAACAGCAGAAAATAGCCAAGGAAAACGAAAGCGTTTCTAAAACAATAGCTGAGGAATACCTTAAATCAAACTATGAAAACGGCACGGTAAACAGCTTAAGCTGCATAACCTACACGCCAAAAGAAAGTGCACTCGGCAGCCGCAAGGCGAGCAACTATGTAAGAGCCTCGGCAACTGCCAACGACAAGAACTTTTATATCCTTGTGAATACCAATTCAAAGGAATGTCTTGACAATTACAATTCAGACGATGTAAAGGAAATAATTGAGCAGCGCGCATCATCAGTTCTACCCGGCAGCACCCCTGCTGATATTACCGTGGAGATTTTCGCAAGCAATGTTCCTGAAGACATAAACACCACCGATTATGAGGGATATTTAAGTATAACCGACAAAACAGCAGAGGACATACTGACAAGCGGTAATTATTCAGTAAATGTGACCTGCTCATACATTGCCGATATGGCGGACTTTTCGACAATCGACACTTCAGGCTTTTTGCCGGATAACTCAAAATTCGGCACTGTAACTCTTACATACTTGAACTACAAGAGTGAAGCTCGCTTCCGCAGCGGCGGCAACGATTCGTATACGCTCAACAGCAAATTTGTTTCAACATTTGAAAACTCATCTGCTCAACCGCAAAATCAGTACAGCGCATACAGTTCAATCGCTACTGATGATGTTGAAATAGCCTGGAATCCCTCCGAGGTTGAACTTACAGTAAGCGACAGCTCTGCTCCGCCGGAGCAAGAGGTAAGAAACGAGGATTACCAGAACCTTATTTTCAAGCCGAAGAGCAATAAAGCGACTGAAATAAACTACAAGCTGCTTGATGCAGCCGACGGCACCGGAAATCTTGATTTTTACTTCAGCGGTGCTCATTACGGCTGCTACGGAGTTTTGAACGACAAGCAGAACATCCTCAATCCGTATACAATAATGGAAATAACCGAAAGCAAGAGCGGAGTAAACTTTGTACCGTTTACATTTGCTCACAGCGAGGGAACATTTACCCTTGCAATATATAACGGTGAGGAAAACAACGCACTTTCCGAAATTGTAAACGGATTCAGTGCTCAAAAATAATTAATACTCAAGCCGCATTGCAGTGCAGATTAACACGCTGTAACGCGGCTTAGCTTTTGCCCAAATCTTGACAAAGACTTGATAATTGGTAGAATATATTTATCGCATTTTATTGCTCAGCAGGAGGTCACATATGATTGATTTTTTAACAGAGTATCTTTCGGCTTTTCAGCCACATTCACAAACCGAATTTACGATTTTCGCCGTGATATCAATGATTTTCTCAGCACTCGGCATATTCCTCGGCTACAAGCTCACCAAGCTGTGGTCAACGCTTATCGGCGCAGGAATCGGCTTTTTCGCAGGTTACATAATCGGCACAGCAATCTGGGGTAACAGCGGAGCAGGATTCATTGCAGGAATTGTACTCGCTGTAATTCTGGGTGCAATAGCATTTTTCATCTACAAGGCAGGCATTTTTCTGCTTTGCGGCGTTTCGGCATTTTCGCTGGTATTTACTGCATTATCCACGCTTATCGACATCCCTGTGCTTACCCTTATAGTGTCTATATTAGTCGGCATAATAGCAGGCGTACTTTCCATTATCCTGCTTCGTCCGTTCATAATTGTTACAACGGCAATCAGCGGCAGCTTCGGCTTTGCCGGTTCGCTTTTTGCGCTCTTCCCTGCGGCAACGCAGAGCACAAGAATTTTAGGGCTTTCGTGGCCGATACTCCTTGTAGGCGCTATTTTGACAATTATCGGAATAGTCGTTCAGTTTGTAACAACAAAAAAGCACAGTAAGAGAGCCTGATAAAAAAGCTTATCCCTCAGACTGATTATTTCAGCCTGAGGGATTTTTCTTTTATCTGCTATTTAACCGGTAAATACTATTTGGTCAGACTCATCCTTTTGCAGAATTTTATTAAGCACCCAATCGCCGTCAGCATGGCGGATAAACTGCCAGTACTCGCTGAATAAAGAGGGATAGGTCTTTCCATCAACTTTCATATTGGTATCGTTATCAATAATATAATCAATCATTGAACCCGTTATGTAAAACCAGATATGGTCGGGCGTGTTATTTGTACCCATGCAAAGCGATACAGGAGAAGCGGTGAACAATTTTATTTTATCAAGAACATTTCTTTGGCTTTTATAAGACATCCAGTAAAGCTTGGTTTGAAAGCTTTCAAACAGCTTTTCTGACATAACATCTTTTGCCGGCGTCATATCCATATCGGTCCACGATTTCTGTATTAAAAAGTAAGCATTTCTTACCTGCTTTTTAATATCTTTATAACACCATTCGGGCGCTTTTTTCTCTAAGCTCTTAATAAAGCGTTTTGTTTTCCAAGAGGCTTTTATAACCCTAATGCGAAAAAGAATTGCCGTTCCGAAAAAAAGAAATGGGAATAATATAAAAGATAAAACAGATCTGACAGGCGAATCATTGCCACCTGAAGTGTTATGCGGTACAGGAGCTCCGCCACCACCGCCGGAACCGCCTCCAGAACCGCCTCCGGAACCGCCTCCGCCTGCTCTAAATAATTGAACTTGAATTCCGACATCATTGCAGTTTTCAGCTGCATAAGCCGGAATAAAAGCTAAAGAGAACAAAAACACTGTTGCAATTACAATACAGATGATTTTTATGAATTTCATTTTATCACCACAAATTTACTGCACTATGCAATACCGCAAAATATATACATCACAACCACACTCCTACAGATAAAGGCGATTGTACTGGGATTTAACTTTAAACCTCTGCTATAACACGACACGGTAGTCCGGTCATTTCAGCATAATTCATTGGATAAGTGTTCATAATACACATACCAACAACAGTCTTTAAATTACAAAGATTCTCGATGATAA
Source organism: Acutalibacteraceae bacterium (assembly GCA_051880615.1). Classification (GTDB taxonomy): domain Bacteria; phylum Bacillota; class Clostridia; order Oscillospirales; family Acutalibacteraceae; genus UBA7067. The sequence goes on along the minus strand of JBJEOH010000061.1, from coordinate 781 downwards.
ATACACCATGGTCGGCACAATATTGATCTTTCGGAGTGTGTTCTTTTCCACGGCGAACTCCGGCAAAATCGACACCAATGATAGATACTTTTTTCTCCAGCAGAGCATCAATTAATTCATTAGATAATTGTGGATGTTCGCTAAAATAGACTTTCCCTCCATATCCTTCTTTTTCTATAAATCCTGTATAGAAAGCAACAAACATATCAGATCGAACAGCAGTCAAATCTATATCGGATATATCAATTTCACGGTTGGTAACTTTTGATACATCAAATACCAATGCTGTTCGCTTTGTGTATTCCAGTGGAAACTCCTTGTTCATTACATCAAAATGCGTTCCAAGATGACCGACAAGAGATTTCTTTTCATTGCCCTGTGCGTCTTTTACCATTTTAGGAGTAATTTTCAAAGTAACATCAATCAGCATGATATTTTCCCTCCACATTCCAATTTATCATACAGATATTATATATTAATCAAAAGCAACGGTCAATGATTTTACATACTGTGTGCAAAGCTCTCGGATTCAGCTTCGCTGTGCTGTTCATTGAGTAGCAGAAGATATGCCCCAAAACCTTGGTGTTAAGCATTGCTTCTGACTTATAAACTGACTATAAATTTTCTCTTTTGACATAGAAAAAGGTCCGTAGATTGCTCTACGAACCTTAGTGGCTCCCCCAACTGGGCTCGAACCAGTGACATCATGATTAACAGTCATGCGCTCTACCGACTGAGCTATGGAGGAATATATGTGTTGGCATCTCCCTATTTTCCCGGG
>JBJEOH010000060.1:0-4686 GCA_051880615.1 Acutalibacteraceae bacterium | reverse complement strand
TATCATTCTTTTCTTGGATGAGTGCCTCCAGTTCCTGAAATCGGCTATGCTTTTCACCATAAATGGTGCGGAGTTTCTTTTCTTTCTCTGCCTGCTCCGTCTGATCCAGGGCTACACTTGCATTCTTCTGGATGAGGTTCGCAAGGTTCTCTGCGACAATTCTCAGTTCCTGTTTCAGCCGTTCCTGCTCTGCGCCAAGGGAATCTATCTGGCAGACCGTTTCAATCAACTCCTGCAGGTTCTCTATTGTTTCCTCTTTCGCCTCCACCAGGGCATTCAGCGCCTTGAGGAACAGCTTCTTGATTTCTTCCTCGCTTAAATGCGGTGTGTTGCAGGGCGGGGTGTCTTTGCCGTACTTCCGATTACAGCGGTAGATGACCTTCCGGTACTTGTCGGTGGAATGCCACACCTTGGAACCGTACCATCCACCACAGCACCCACACTTGATTTTGTTTGAGAAAATGCTCACTCCGCTGTAACGACCATTCTGTTCCCGGCGGGCAAGTTCTGCCTGTACAAAATCAAACTGGGCAGGGGGAATAATGGCCTCATGGTGTTCCTCCACATAATACTGGGGGATTTCGCCGTTATTGGTCTTTCTCTTCTTCTGCAGGAAGTCCGTAGTGTACTGCTTCTGGAGGAGCGCATCCCCACGGTACTTCTCGTTGGTAAGGATCGATTTCACCGTGCTGATGTGCCATCTGTCCTTGCCGGACGGTGACTTGATACCCCGGCTTTCCAGTTCCTTTGTGATAGCATAGAAGGAAAGGCCACTGATGAAAAGCTTGTAAATCGAACGCACAGTATCAGCCTGTTTTTCATTTACCTTAAAGTCCTTATCGTACCCAAGAAACCAACTGTAACCAACGCTGCCTTTGCCGTCTGCAAACTGCTTACGCTTGCCCCATGTGGTATTTTCTGAAATACTGCGGCTTTCTTCCTGTGCAAGAGAACTCATAATTGTAATCATCAGTTCGCCCTTAGCGTCTAGTGTCCAAATGTTCTCTTTTTCAAAGTAAACTTCAATGCCTTTCTCCTTGAGCTTGCGGATTGTGGTAAGGCTGTCAACGGTATTTCGTGCAAATCGGCTGACTGACTTTGTGATAATCAAGTCTATTTTCCCTGAAAGGGCATCTTCAATCATAAGGTTAAAGCCGGTACGCTTTTTGGTGTTTGTTGCTGTGATACCTTCATCTGAGTACATCCCGGCAAACTCCCAATCCTCACGGCTTTCTATGTAATTTCTGTAGTAGGTCATCTGCGTTTCGTAGCTTGTCGCCTGTTCCTCAAGGTCAGTTGATACTCGTGCGTATCCTGCCACTCTTCTTTTTCTTACCGCCGTCACAGGTTCAGAATTAAATCTATTCAGTGTGGCGGGTATTGTTCTTACTTTCTTTGCCATATTTTCACCGTTCCATTCTTAAATTTAAAATTCACCGTATCATCGAAAACTGTAATACGCTCAATGTCTGCCGCCACCTTCGCCTTGAAGTTTTCACCTAACAACCTTTCAGCCGCCTCAAGAAGTTCACTTTCAGGTAAGCGTTTCATCTGACACACAGTTCTCGGCTGTGAACAGCACCAAACTTTCTTTTTACCATAATTACTTCTCTTGCATTTGCAGCCACAAGAGCCACATAGTATCTTGTTAGTAAAAGCGTTCTGTCCTCGTTGACCGTTATACTCACGAAGTATGGTCTTGCAATTCCCATTCTGCATTGAAAACTCTATACGGTCATTATAGAGGGTAACTTGCCTTACTTCTCTTGAAAAGGCTCTCTCATCAAAAGTTCCGCCCAAAACCTGTGCAGCAGCATCTATCAGTTCTGTTTCCCAAATCGGTCGGCATTCACAACTCTTCATACCTTTACGCTCTCTTGTGTTACAGACCCATCGTTTTCTACTCCCGGAGGTTCTTCGGCTGATTCCTAAGCCGCAATATCCACACTTTACCTTACCTGAAAAAACTGTAAGGTTATTCTGGTTATTAGGAAACAGTTCTGCTCTCCGTTGCCTTATTCCCAAGGCTCTCTGATAATCTTCTTCGGAAATCAAAGGCTCAAACATATCATCCACAAGATACATAGGAAGTTCTCCCTTGTTTCTCTTGCGGATATGACCTTCGGTCATGTAGTTTTTCTGAAGCACCATTGTACCTGTGTATGACCGACTTGATAGAATTCCCTTGACGGTTGTCTGCTCAATAGGCTTTCCCATCTGTCCGGTCACACCACGCTTTGCCAGAGTTTTTGCAATTATGTAGGCTGATTCCCCGTCAAGGTATCTGCGGTAAATTTCCTTTACAACTTCGCCCTGTTCAGGGATAATGCGGAACATTTCGCCGTCCCACTCATAGCCATACGGTGCCTTGTGACCGTTGGGAATGCCTTTTTCAAATCGTTTTCTGGTAGCCCATTTGACATTTGCGGAAATACTTCGGCTTTCTTCCTGTGCAAAAGACGCAAGCAGCGTGAGCATCAATTCACCGTCTTCAGCAAGTGAGTTGATTTTCTCTCGTTCAAAATAAACGGCTACTCCAAGCTCTTTTAGATGCCTTGTGGTATTTAGGCAATCAACTGTATCTCTCGCAAATCGGCTGATACTCTTAACAAGCACCATATCGATTTTGCCGGCTTCGCAATCTGCGACCAGTCTATTAAACTCATCACGGTGTAATGTACTCGTTCCTGTTATTCCCTCATCAGCATAAACCCCGGCATATTCCCATTCAGGGTTCTTTTGAATAAGGGAGCTGTAATAACTCACCTGTGCCGAAAGAGAATGCATCAGCCTTTCGGTTTCAACAGAAACTCTGGCATAAGCTGCAACTTTCAACTTAGTCTTTATCTTTGGTACACTCGGTGAAATTTGTGTAATTCTTGGCATTAAACCACCTCCCAGTATGGTGATATTACCGTAGTAACCACACTATTGCAAGTTAATATTTGAGAATAAAGTGCCGAATATAGGGCTATATTTTTGTTGCATCTTTGTATCAAACTGCTTGTACTCCTCCTCGGAAATCAATCCCTTTTCAAGCATCTGACGGGCGGCACTCATTGTCATTTGGTAGATAATTTCACGCTTTCCTTCTTTCTGACTCATCATCTGCCACCACCAAATCTGTCCTCAATATAACATTCGTGGGAGCAATATTTTCTGTTGGCATTACCGTAAACCGTAAAAGTCTTTTTGCAGACAGGACATATGTAGTCATAGTTTGCTTTTCTCTGCACTTGGTCAAGATGGCTGTTCCACCATTTCATTCTGCATTTGTCAGAGCAAAACTTCTTCTGCTTTCTTCCGGGATTCTGCGGTACTGGTTTTCCGCAACACTTACATACTGCAACTTCCGCAGTAAGATTAACAACCACTCCGCAGAGCTTTCTTCGTTGGCAGAAACTTTTCACCGTATTTTCTGATAATCCGAGCAACTTACTAATCTTCTTATATCCGTTTCCGGCTGTACGGAGATTTGTAATCTTCTGACGCTGTTCATCTGTCATAACTTTAGTCCTCCTATCGTTGAAAGGTCATCCTTTCTGACAGCTATGCAGCCCAGTCGACTTAATTTCCGAAGTTTGAGAAAAAATGGGCGTAAAAAATAGCTCTGTGTATAACCTCTTCCTTTACATCTTTCGTCTACAGACAAAAAAATAATGCCCGTCAGAGAAATCAATCTCTAACGGGCATAAGTACTTTAAAGATATTCAGTTAAATTCTTGTTGCGTAGTCAAGCGCAATCCACCCTGCACCGGATTTCAGCTTGCCCCAGCCTTTTGCAGAGCCTGTGCCTTGCTTTGTTTCTACAATGGTGAAAATTCCTTTGCCTGTAAACTTGCCTGTTGTGGCATAGTTTGTGCCGGGACCTTTGCGGATGTTCAGGTCTGAAATTGAAATCTGCACCTTGAAGGAGCCTGTGCTGTTCGTGGCTTTTGATGTGTAAACCGCCTTGCCGCTTTCATCAAAGACTGAATAACCCTTGTTTTTGTCAGCGCACTTCTTTGCATTTGACAAATCATAGAAAGCACCCTTTTGAGATTTTACATCTTTCCACGACTTTCTCACACGATACAGAGTTTTCTTTCCTGTTGAAGATGTGCCTGAGCCAAGCTGAGCGTTTACCTCTTTTGCAATCTGACCGTGGAGATTGTAGAGATAGTCACCGGGACAGGACTTGTTTGCATAATCCCTGTGAACCGTCATATTGCAGCCGTTAAGGTGGCTCATTCTCTCTGATTTGTTTGTTGACCACACAAGCTTTTTTATACCGTTACGCTTGCAGATGTCAACGAGCAATTTAATCAGCGACTTGTATGCAGGATCATTGACTTTGTACGGCTCAAAGGTATCGGACGCAACCTCAATGGTGATTGCTCTGTTATCGTTTGATGCAGATGAGGTACACCAGCTGCGGTCTTTTTCCTCTACATACATTCCGATTCGTCCGTCATAGCCGATACCGTAGTTTGAGCTTGCCTCCTTGCTCGTTGATGCAAAGATTGAACCGAGTGTTTCAACAGAACACTGACCCACTACGCAGTGAATGGAAATGGTATCAATTTTATGATTTCTGTTTACGCTCCTGTTCGGTGAAATCCTTGTGTAGTTTACTAATTTACTGTTTGTATAAGCCATTGTTATTCCTCTCCTTTGTTGTTTGATAAATTTTCAAGTGTTTCTGCA
>JBJEOH010000059.1:0-87735 GCA_051880615.1 Acutalibacteraceae bacterium | reverse complement strand
TTTTACAGCAGGCTGTCAATTATTCCTGTATAGCTGTCCATCGGTTTAAAGCCAACCTCAACCGCCTTGTTTACTCCGTCTTTGAATATAATAACCGTGGGAATACTTTGCACGCCAAAGCTGCCGGCAAGTGACGGTTCCTCATCAACATTAATCTTTGCAACCTTTATTCTGCCGTCATATTCTTTTGAAATCTGCTCAATAAACGGAGCAAGCATCTTGCACGGTCCGCACCAGTCGGCATAGAAATCAACTAAGGTAACTCCGCTGCTGATTAAGTTTTTAAATTCACTTTCAGTTGGATGTAAAATAGCCATGGTATCTCGTCCTTTCTGATTTATCTTTAGCAATTTACAGGTGATTATTCACTGTAGGTTGTGATTTCAATGCTGTCAATAACAATGTCCTTTGTAGGCTTGTTGTTTGCGTCGGTATCCACGGCTGCTATCTTATCAACAATGTCCATTCCGTCATAAACCTGAGCAAAAACAGTGTGACCTCTGTCGATTATGTTGAATGCACCGTCAAGAGTCGGGTTGCCGCCGTTTTCCTCATAAAGTTTTTTAGCCTCATCGGGAACCTTATCTGTGTCAAGACCTGCAATATAGTTAAGCTGATTAATTACTATGTCAGTCTGACCCTGTGCAACATAGTTTGAAATTTGCTGATGAACCGCTTTCCACTGTGCTTCAAGGTTTGCCCAGCCGCTGAATGCGTCCTTATCGCCCTGGTTGATAAAGAACTGACTGCCGTTGGTGTCTGCTCCGCTGTTAGCCATTGCAACGCTGCCTCTTATATTAAATAGGTTGTTGCTGAACTCATCCTCAAAGCTCTCTCCGTAAATGCTTTCGCCGCCTGTACCGTTGCCCTTAGGGTCACCGCCCTGAATCATAAAGTTCTCAATTACACGGTGGAAAGTAAGACCGTCATAATAGCCGTCCTTTGCGTGAGTGATAAAGTTTTCTACCGTCTTTGGGGCAGCCTCGGGGAAGAATCGCATATAAATATCGCCTTCGGAGGTGTGCATTATTGCAATTTCTTCGCCTGCACTCGGCTTGTCAAGCTGATAGCCTACTTTATGCTCGGTGTCATCATAAATATTTCTTTCAATGCCAAGATCGTCCCAGCCAATAAGCTCGGCATTTGTTGCAGCCTCTGTTGCTGATGCGGTAGAGGATGAAGAAGAGCCTGAAGAAGAGCTTGATGACGAAGAGTCGCAGCCGCCTGTCACAGCAGCAACAGTCACCGCAGCAATACACGCTGCAATAACAGCCTTAATTCTGTATTTTTTCAAATTCAACATTCCTTTCAAGCATAATTTAATGCTTTATTTGATTTGTATTCTATTTTATATCATTTACCATAAAATCGCAAGCACAGTTTATTCATAATTTGGATGTCAAACGGATTAAAGCGGAAAGGCGTATTTAACCTCTGTAATATTTCAACCCCCTGTTTAATATAATTGCATAGAAAACCTATTTTACGGGAGGAAGAAAAATGACAGAATTTTATCCTGAGGGCAGATTAATTGAAACCGCAGGAAATATAACCGCTCTGCGCTCGAAAATGAATATTGCTGAGGCGTGCGCAGAGAATAAAATACTTGAGGCAAGAGCTATAATATGTGACAGCGAGCACAACCTTATTGTAGACCTGGGCTGTATGAAGGGTATTATACCGAGAGAGGAGGGAGCAATCGGAATAAGAGAGGGAACGGTTAAGGATATTGCGGTTATCTCACGAGTGAACCGTCCTGTCTGCTTCACTGTTGAAAAAATAGAAAACGATGCAATGGGCAATCCTTGCGCTTTGCTTTCGAGAAGAAAAGCGCAGGAAAAATGTGTGGCTTCTAAAATAAGCAAGCTCAGAAAGGGCGATGTGACAATCGGTAAGGTTACACATCTTGAAAGCTTCGGCGCATTTATTGACATTGGCTGCGGTGTAATTGCCCTGCTTCCGATTGACAGTATTTCCGTTTCAAGAATCGAGCATCCCTCTGAACGCTTTAATGTCGGAATGGATATTAAGGTTATCATAAAAAATATTGAAAACGGCAGAATCAGTTTGTCGCACAAGGAGCTGCTCGGAACTTGGAGTGAAAATGTGCGTGGTTTCAAAGCAGGTGAAACCGTAGCGGGTATAATACGATCAGTGGAGGATTACGGCGCATTTGTCGAGCTTACTCCTAACCTTGCGGGACTTGCGGAGCTGAAGGAGAATATAAAAACAGGTCAGCAGGCAAGTGTATACATAAAAAGCATTATACCCGAGCGTATGAAAATCAAGCTGATTATTATAGACTCTTTTGATTATAAAATCCGCCCGGAAAAGCCTAAGTATTATTTTGAGGGTGATCACCTTGACTCGTTTTTATACTCACCCGAGGACTGCAAAAGGTGCATTGAAACAGTATTTTAATGAAGAAAAGAAATTTACAGACAAGGTATTGACGGTTGTTATTTCATATGATACAATTTATAAACACTCTTTGCACTGCAAAACAATCTACAGTACAAACTGAACAGGCAATGTATATCATATGCCGGGCCTCAAGGCAGCAGATTACCCAGCATCTGCGGGACAGTAGTATTCCCGCAGGTGCTTTTTTGTATCTGTGGCAGAAATGTTTTGACTAAACTTTTGGAGGCGAATAATATGAGTGAAAAATTATGTAATCAAGGTTTAACATCAGCTGAGGCGAAGGCTCGACTGGAAAAATACGGCAGAAACGAGCTTGTGCCGGGCAAAAAAAGCAGCTTTATTTCAAAGGTTCTGCACACGATATGTGAGCCGATGTTTCTTCTTTTGCTTGCAGCCGCTGTTATTTATTTTATCCTCGGCGAGCCTCGTGATGGAGCAATAATGCTCATTTTTGTTGCCGGTATAATCACCATTGATGTTGTTCAGGAATGGAAAACCGATAAAACAATAACCGCATTGAAAAATCTTTCAGCGCCTCATATTACTGTAATACGCGACGGTAAGGAGCACCTTATATTAAGTTCAGAGTTAGTTCCCGGTGATGTAATGCTTGTTGTCGAGGGTGTTAAAATACCTGCTGACGGGCGGATAATAAAATGCAGCGATTTTTGCGTCAATGAGTCCTCACTTACAGGTGAGTCACAGGGAGTATGGAAAACCGATGCTTCAAATCCCGATATGAGTGCTGATTATTGGCGGCGAGATATGTGCTATGCCGGAACTCTTTGCACACAGGGCAGTGCGTCAATCCTCGTTACCGCAACAGGAAGTGCTACGGAATACGGTAAAATCGGAAAAAATGTTGCAGAAGCGCCCGATATGCCGACCCCTCTGCAAAAGCAGACAAATAAGCTTGTTAAAATATGCGCAGTAATAGCGATTGCTCTGTTCTTGCTTGTAACAGTGATAACTTTTCTGAATCTCGCAATGCCTTCATTTACCGACAGACTTATTGAAAGCGTCTTATCGGGAATAACGCTTGCGATGGCGATGATACCCGAGGAATTTCCCGTTGTACTCACCGTCTTTCTCTCTATGGGAGCATGGCGTCTTGCGAGAAAAAGCTCTCTCGTGCGCACAATGCCGTCGGTTGAAACTCTCGGTGCTGTATCGGTTTTATGTGTTGACAAAACCGGTACGATTACAATGAATGAGATGGCGGTTACGGATTTGTTTACGCATAATTGCAGTGAAGCAGAGCTTTGCGAAATTATGGGTATGGCGTGTGAGATTGAATGTTATGACCCTATGGAGCGTGCAATGCTTAACTTCTGTGCCTTGAAGGGTATTTCAAAGGAAGAGTTATTTGACGGGGAGCTTGTCACGGAATACGCCTTTACTAATCAAAGCAAAATGATGGGTCATGTCTGGAATAAAAACGGAAAAATCATTATTGCGGCGAAAGGCTCTTTTGAGAAAGTTATGCCTCTTTGCAATCTCTCTGAGCAGGACTTAAGCTTTATTTCCGAAAAAGCAGAAGAAATGTCATCAAACGGCTTGCGTGTTATAGCTGTTGCAAGCGGAGAAATCGGCAGCATAGATGAAATTCCCGATGAGCTTTCGGATTGTAAGCTTGAATTATTGGGATTGATTGCACTTTCCGACCCTCCGAGAGAGCTGATTGCAGCAGATATTGAAATCTGCAAAAAAGCCGGTATCAGGGTTGTTATGATAACGGGAGATAACGGTATCACCGCCTCAAGCATTGCAAAGCAGGTAGGTATTGAAAATTCCGGTGAAATCATAACCGGCGATATGCTCGAAAATATGAGCGACGATGAGCTTTGCAAGGCGGTTAAAACTGCTAATATTTTCTCGCGTGTAATACCGGAGCATAAAATGCGGATTGTAAAGGCACTTCGAAAAAACGGCGAGGTTGTTGCGATGACAGGAGACGGTGTAAACGATGCACCTGCGCTGAAATATGCCGATATTGGCATAGCAATGGGCAAAAGAGGCAGCGAGGTTTCGCGTGAAGCCGCAGACCTCATTCTGCTTGACGACAATTTCTCGACCATAGTTGATACAGTGAGAGACGGCAGAAGAATATTTGATAATATCAGAAAGGCAATCGGCTATATTTTTACAATACATATTCCTATTGCACTTGCTTCTCTTGTTGCTCCAATGCTTGGACTTTCCTCAGACGCCCTTATGCTGCTTCCGATTCATGTTGTGCTGATGGAGCTTTTGATTGACCCCACCTGTTCAATAGTACTTGAACGCCAGCCTGCTGAGAATAATATTATGAGCAGACCTCCGAGAAATCCGTCAGAGCCGCTTATTAAGCTTTCCGGCTTGATTAAGAGTATAGTGCAGGGTATGGCCATCTTTGCAACATCATTCGGAACATATATGTATATTTATAACCAAACGGGCAGCAGCGGTTATGCTCGTTCAATGGCTATAACTATTATTATACTTGCAAATCTACTGCTTGTGTTGGTAAATTCAAGCGAAAGAGATTACGCATTCCGTTCACTTAAATCTCTTGTTCACGATAAGGTTATGTGGTTTACATCAATCGCAACGGTTCTTTTGGTTGCAGTTGTACTGTATACGCCGATTAATTCTTTCCTGAAGCTCAAGCCGTTGTCACTGCTTTCACTGCTTGCTGCCAGCGCAATGGCGGCATTAAGCGTTATGTGGTACGAAATTGTGAAGCTTGTATGCAGGCTCCTCCGTAAGAAATAAATCTTGATATTCAGGATAATATACTAAACCTGAAATTTATAATTACATTTATTAAATGATAAAGCTGTACTTATATGATATTGATGTTTAATTAGCTAAATATTAATAAAAATAACAAGTAACCTTACTTTTGATAGAGGATTTTTCATTGCAATAGCTCAAAATCTATTGTATAATATACCCATTGATAACCGGAGGTGATCAATTTGTCAGAGGCAAAAAATAATGTTGACGCCGAATCAGGCGATAAAATAAATAAGCCAAAGGTCACAACGGGAGGCTACAGCGAGCGTTACGGCGGAGGCTATTGTGAGGGAAGCTATGTTGCACCTGAAATAAGGGATGCGGCAAACTTTCTTTCCGAGGAAATGAAAAAGCAGGCAAAGGAGCTTGGACTTGATTTAAAGCAAAGAAGGGGCTACTTAAACTTCGGCGCAGGAGTACAAATTCATATGCCTGATTATGTTATCACAGTACCTACGGCGTTTGAATGGAAGCTTAACTACTCTCATTACGACATTGTTGCATATTCAAGAGATTGTGCCGACGACATTTATTCTTCTCCGCTTGTCATTGAGCTTGAGCGTATCAAGCTTATTAAGCCGCTTACACAGGAGGAATTACTTGACAGACAGCAAAATGCGGCTGATCTTATCGGAGGAACTCTTGAAACTGATGAACTTGATTATTCCACTGCAATTATTGTAACTGATAAGATAAGCGATGATAAGCTCTTGAAGCGTATTTTTGTTCTGGTTAAGGACGGGGCAGAAGTGCTTAACCTTAAGCTTACCTTTTTAAATACAATAGATAATATTGATGAGATTACAAAAAGAATATATTTCAGCTTGTTTCTCTCGTAATATGGAGAGTCTTTATGGAACTTGAAATATTAAATTTTATTCAACAGTATTTTGTAAATCCCGTGTTCAATGTGATATTTGTTTTCTGCACAACTATTGTCGAACACGGGGAGGTATGGATATTAGCAGCTATTGTAATGCTGATAACAAAAAAATACCGGCGCACCGGTTTGTTAGTCCTTATCGTTTTGTTACTAACATTTCTGAGCAGCGAATTTCTGATTAAAAATATTGTATGCCGCCCAAGACCGTTTTTGGCAAACCCCGATGTTGAGCTTCTTATTAAGCAGCCGAGCGGGTATTCGTTTCCGTCCAGTCACAGTGCGGTTTCATTTGCAAGTGCAACGGTAATTTTTTATTTTAGCAGAAAATTCGGTGTAGCGGCATATATCCTTGCCACATTAGTTGCTTTTTCAAGAATGTATTTATATGTGCACTACCCGACAGATGTTTTGTGCGGAATTATTCTTGGCATCGTATGGGCGTTGATTGTTTTATTTGTATATAATCATTGCAAATTGTCTGCAAAAACAAAGTCAACATAATCGGTATATTGATATTAGTATTCACCTTTGAAAATTGCTTTTTATTATAATTGTTTGCTTCATCTTCCGAATTTCGATGCGGTGTTTGAAAAAAATAAAAACCGATTAATTTAGTAGTTACAAAAGCTTCCGATTGAGATTTCAGCCGGAAGCTTTTACATAATTAATAAAAAACGGAGATAATAACCAAAGGGGTTGGTGCGTGTGTCAGAGTATACATTAATCACAGGGGCGTCATCCGGTATAGGAAAGGAATTCTCCGATGCTTTTGCAAAACGGGGAAATAATCTGATTTTGGTTTCGAGGTCAAAGGATAAGCTTGAAATAATGGCGCGTAATCTGCGTGAAAAGTATAATGTATCGGTAGAGGTAATTGCCCTTGATTTGTCGCTTGAGCATATTTCAAAGACTCTGTATGAAGAGGTTTTACACCGTAATCTTACTGTGGATACACTTGTAAATAACGCCGGCTTTGCAACAACAGGCTTGCTTCATACCGCCGATTATCAAAAGCAGCACGAGGAAATTATGCTGAATGTTGCGACTATGACCGAGCTTACTTATCTGTTCATCAAGGGTATGAGCGAGAGAAAGAAAGGCACAATAATAAACCTCGGCTCTTGTGTATCGTTCACGCCGTTTCCCTTTTCTGCTGTATATGCCGCGACGAAGGCTTATGTTCTGTCTTTTTCGGAAAGCATAAGCTATGAATACAGAAACAGCGGAATCCGAGTGCTTGCGCTGTGTCCGGGACCAACCCAGACGCACTTTTTTGATAAAAGCGGAAATGTAACCGATAATATGAGAACGCCGGCAAATGTCGTTAAAACAGCCCTTAAAACGCTTGATAACAGCAAAAGGGTTGTCAGAACAGACGGTGCACTTTCAAAAATACAGTCAACGGCTCACCGCTTTGCTCCAAGGCGAGTTGTGCTTAATATAGCCGGAAGAATCAGCGGCAAGGCATGGGGACCTGATGAGAACAGCCTTTCTTAATAAATACACTTACTGACATTCACTCATATTAAAATTAAAAGATATATGTTACGGAGGAGATACATCTGAAGCGTGAACTTGGTATCGCAAGGTGTGGTCTTGCCTGTTGCCTTTGCTCTGAAAATGAGAGCTGTGCAGGCTGCCTTTCAGATGAATGTGCCGGCAAGGAGTGGTGTGAAAACCGAAAATGCTCAATGCAAATGAACCTGAACCATTGCTATGAATGTAACGAGGAGTGTAATAAGGGCTTGCTTTCAAAGATTAAGCCGTATGCTTTTACCTTGTTCGCAAAAAGGTACGGCGAAAAGGAGCTTCTTAACTGCCTTGAGCGCAACGAGCAAAACGGAATTGTTTATCATCTTGAGGGAATTACCGGTGACTATGACGATTTTGACAATGCCGAGGAGCTTGTCGAATTTATAAAAACAGGAAAACGATCTTAAAAAAGAGCGTACAAAAATTTGGGTACAGAAGGTGATTAAGCTTGAAATACGAATGGATTGACGAATATCTCTTAAGTAAAAAAGGTGTTACAAAAGATTTTAAGGAAGAATGGAATTGGATACGGTATTTTATCGGCGGAAAAATGTTTGCTGCGATTTGTCTTGACGACGACACAAATCAGCCATATTACATAACCTTAAAATTAGAACCAATGGAGGGTGAATTCCTGAGAGCTCAGTATTCCGATATTATTCCTGGTTACTATATGAATAAAGTACACTGGAATTCAATCAAGCCGGACGGAATTGTCCCTGATGAATTGATGAAAGAAATGCTTGATAAATCCTATGATTTAGTCCTGCACGGACTCAGCAAGAAGCTGCAAAAGGAATTGCTTGCCTGATAATTTTACTGTAATATAAAACCAGAACGGACCGAAGCTATCCGGCTTCGATCCGTTTTGCTTTTGTTTATATTTCTCATTATCTGTTTTCGCTGCTGTTGTTGTTACCGCCGACTGCGTTATCAATCGCTGACGCTCCGTCAGACACAATGTCGCCTACTCCGCTTGCAGCGTCGCTTACTACACTGCCTGCGTCGCTCACAATATTACCTGCACCGTCAACAACATCGCCAACAGGGTTATTGTTATCTCTGTCGTTGTCATTGTTATTATTGTTGTTTGTCGGAGCGTTGGTTGCTTTCTCGTTATTTTGCGCCGATGTAGCAGATGTCACATTCTCCGTGGCTTTTTTGTTGTCGTTCATCGTTCCGTTGTTTCCGTTGCCTATTTTGCCGTTGTCACCGCTGCAGCTTGCGAATACAACAAGACAAAGGACTGCGCTTAATACTGCTGTAATAATTTTCTTCATTTGAAAATTCCTTTCACAAAATATTTCCTGTCACAGGAACAATAGTATTTTTTACCTCTTTTCCTCAATCATACATTCAAATTACATTTCCAAGCTCTTTTTTCAGTTTTTTTATGATTTTCTTTTCAAGCCTTGAAATATACGATTGTGAAATTCCCAGCATATCGGCTACCTCCTTTTGAGTATGCTCCTTGCAGCCTAACAGTCCAAATCTCAGCTGCATTATCATTTTTTCTCGTTCACAAAGTCGGCTTACCGCCTCGTTAAGCAAAACAATATCGGCCTCCTGCTCAACACTTGTGTTTATTATATCAACATCACTGCCGAGAATATCGCTCAATAGCAGCTCGTTTCCGTCCCAGTCAACATTAAGCGGTTCATCGATTGAAATTTCGTTTTTCAGCTGTGAGCTTTTGCGAAGGTACATCAGTATTTCATTTTCAATGCAGCGTGAAGCGTATGTTGCAAGCTTGATGTTCTTTTCGGGGCAAAATGTATTTACAGCCTTAATTAAACCGATTGTCCCTATTGAAATCAGATCCTCAACTCCTGCTCCTGCGGCTTCAAACTTTTTTGCTATGTATACGACAAGCCTCAGGTTATGTGTTATCAATGGTTCTCGTGCATCCTTGTCACCGTTTTCAATTTTTTTCATAATTTCCGCTTCTTCCTCATTAGACAGAGGAGGAGGCAGAGTTTGTGACCCGTTTATATAATGTGCGTCCTTTACAATTCCTGCCGATTTTAGCAGCAGCATTATTATGTATTTGATTTTTTCTTTCATTTTTTTATTTAATCTCCTTCCATAAAAATTTCCTAATCTAAACACTGAGGATTAATAATACACCCGATTTCATTCTCAATACTTCCGCGTTCAGCCACAGCAATATAAATTTCATTCATACATAAGCTGTCGCCAATGAAAATTCTGTCAGGCTTAAAGCACGGCAAAAGACCCTCGCCACTTATTGTATTGTAGGGGATAAGTCTGATTCTTTCGGGACTTCCTGAATGAGTAAGACATTTTTTATATTCAAGAATGTTTTCGGGTAAAATACTTCTGATTTTATCTTTATTGCATACTATTACCGGACTACCGCTGAAAGGTTCAACAAGGCTGCAACCGGTGTCCAGCTTGCCTTTTATCATTGCGCTTGATGAATGGTAGTCAATTTTAATATCGTAATAAAGCTCCTTCGGCTTTTTTTGTCCGGTGATGCGGCAGATAATGCGCGCAATGCAATATGTAATAAGCGATGATACAATCAGGACTAAAGGCGAAATGTTAAAATAGACAGTGCTGTTATTGATAACCATTCCTCTCGGCGTAAAGGTAAACCACAGTGCAATCATAATGCCGCAGAATAAAAAACTCATCATAAAGAATGCGGTTGTGTTTTTCAGCAGAGCTTTAATTCCGCTGAATTTAAAGCTGATAAGGCAAATCAGCAGAGATACCGCAAGCTTTATACCGAAGCTCAGGATACTGTTCATCGGAGGTAAAAGTATGATAAGCGAGCAGCAGGCTCCGAGTAATGCGCCTAAAATCAGCCTTAACTGACGAACCTTTCTGTGTAAAAGCCGCCCGACGGATACCAAGATAAAATAATTTATTATAAGGTTAAGGCAAATCAGCACATCTATATATATAACTCTTCTGATAATATCACCTCGCTTGCCTGATAATATTATCTCACTCGCGGCTAATATTTCTTGTCAGAAAAAGCGGTATAATAAATTTTAGTATAATCCTATAGCTTTATCTGAAATTAAAATATGATGCTGTTAATGTTTTATTTTTTGTATGTATTTCTATTTTTTTCGTAAAAAGCTGTATAAATATGCAAGAATACCGAACAAATCCTGCATAAGTGTTAAAAATTAATAAAATGAGATTGACAGCAAGTGCAAATATGTGTAAAATAGTAGTTAATATCTAAACGGAGGGTGGTCAGATGGCACTCGACACAGTAAATAAAATAAAGCAAGCCGAGCAGAAATCAAATGAAGATGAAGCTCTGGCAAGGAGGCAGGCAGAGGAATATATTAAAGCTTCTGAAAAAAACGCCCGTGAGCAGGCGGCTGCGGATGTTGCTGCGGCTGAGCAGGAACGGGCTGAGCTTATCAAAACAGCGCGTCAGCAGGCAGACGCTGTGCTTGAACAGGCAAAAAAGGATGCCGATTCAGATGCGCAAAAGCTGTATAAAAGCTGTGCTGCAAGAGAAGATGAGGCAATAAAAAAGATAATAGAAAAGATTATTTAAAGCAAAGATTATTTAATAACGGAGGTGTTAAACCTTGCCAGTTGTAGAAATGCAGCAAATTCATATTTGCGCATTGAGAACAAAGCGAAAGGCAATTATGGAGGCACTTCAGCGGCGCGGAGTAATTGAGATTACACCGCTTGAATATGACGGCAGCGTTTTTGTAAAGGAAGAAACAGCACAGCAGCAATCGCTGTTTATGAAAAATTCTGCGTCAGCCGCTAAGGCTTATGAGATTTTACTTCGCTATTTCCCTGAAAAATCATCTATGCTTGATATGTTCAAGGGAAGAGACCAGCTGTCAACTGATGAATACTATAGTCTTGTGTCAAAGTCTATAGACATAATGCGAAGCGCAAACGATGTAATATCACTTGACAAAGCTTTATCTGATAAAAAAGCTGATGTAGCCAAGTATGAATATCAGATTGAAGCTCTGCTTCCTTGGCAAAGCCTTGATATTTCAATGCGATTTAAAGGCACAGACTCAAGTGCCGCGTTTATCGGCACTTTTTCCGAACAGTTAAGCTATGAGCAGGTGCTTATGAAAATAGCCGAGCTTAATCCCGAAATTTCCTCTGCGGAAATTGAGATTATCAGCTCGTCAAAGGAAATGACCTGTGTTTTCATAATCTGCAAAAAAGACGAGCAGCCTCTTATGGAGGATGTTCTGAGAAAAATGGGCTACAGCGCACCGAGCGTTATTTCGAAATATCCGCCTGCCGACAGAATCCGTCAGCTTAAGGAGAGGATAAAGAACCTTGAAAAAGGCATTGCAGAAGATGAAGAAAAAATAAAAGCCTTTGAAAGCAGCCGTGATTCCTTCAAATTTATGGAGGACTATTATGTTATGCGAGCCGAAAAATACGGCGAGCTTGAAAAGCTCGAGAATACAAGGCATACATTCTTCCTCAAGGGCTATATCGCTAAAAAGGATGCACAGCCGCTTGCTCGTTATCTTTCGGAAAAATTCGATGCTGTTGTGGAATGTCAGGACATTCCCGAAAACGAAGAAATACCGATAGCATTGAAAAATAATGCGTTGACAAGGCCTGTCGAAAGCGTGCTTGAAACCTACAGTATGCCGAAAAGATATGAATTTGACCCGACAGGAATTATGGCGATATTCTATTATATTTTCTTCGGTATGATGTTTTCCGATGCGGGCTACGGTCTTGTTATGACAATAGCCTGCGCCATAGTATTGAAGAAGTTCAAGAATATGGAGGATGGGCTTAGAAAGAGCGTAAAAATGTTCTTTTTCTGCGGAATTTCCACAACCTTCTGGGGTGCGATGTACGGCAGCTTCTTCGGCGACGCAGTCACCGTTATCGGCAAGACCTTCTTTAACGCCGATTGGAAATTCCCGGCACTGTGGTTTGACCCGATACAGGGTACAAACTCAATGACGCTTCTGATGTATTGCTTCCTGTTCGGCATAATCCACATTTTTGTCGGACTCGGAATAAACGGATATATGTCAATCAAAAACGGAAAGCCGCTTGATGCGGTGTATGATGTATTGAGCTGGTATCTGCTTGTAGGAGGCGGTATACTCGCACTGCTTTCAATGGATATGCTCAAATCAATGACAGGCTTTACACTTCCGCCAATATTCCTTACAATCGGCGGTGTGTGCGCGCTTATCGGCGCATTGATAATACTTTTCTTCAGCGGCAGAGGCTCCAAACCTGTTAAGCGGCTGTTAAAAGGCATTTACGGCGTGTACGGCGTAACAAGCTATCTAAGCGATATTCTTTCATATTCAAGACTTTTAGCTCTCGGACTTGCCACAGGCGTTATCGCTCAGGTTTTCAATCAGATTGGCAGTATGTTCGGCGGCGGACTCGGCGTAATACCGTTTACCATCGTGTTCCTTATCGGTCACACGCTTAATATCGGTATAAACGCGCTGGGCGCATATGTTCACACAAACCGTTTGCAGTTTGTTGAATTTTTCGGAAAATTTTATGAGGGCGGCGGCGAAAAGTTCGCTCCCTTTAAAATTAATACAAAGCACTATAATATCAAGGAGGACATTAAAAATGGATAATTTAGGTATAATTTTCGGACTTATAGGAGCGGCTCTTGCAACCTTCCTCGCAGGCACAGGCTCGGCTATCGGCGTTGGTAAAGCCGGTGTTGCGGCTTCAGGCGTACTGGCTGAGGACCCGTCAAAATTCGGTAAGGTTCTTATCTTCCAGCTTCTTCCTGCAACACAGGGTATCTACGGCTTGCTCGTAGCATTCCTTATTCTTTCAAACATCGGCGTTCTCGGCGGAGACCCGAATATCTCGGCTGCAAAGGGACTTCTTTATCTTGCAGCAAGCCTTCCGATAGCATTCTCAGGTCTTTTCTCTGCAATTTATCAGGGCAAATGCTCGGTTGCAGGTATCGGTACAATTTCAAAAAGACCCGACCAGTTCGGTAAAACAATTCTGCTTCCTGCGATGGTTGAAACATACGCTATTCTTGCTCTCCTTGTTTCGATGCTTGCAGTATTCAATATTCCTGGACTTAACCTGTAAACAAAAAATTACAGATAATCCTATGGAACGGAGAATTTATAATGAATGGCTTAGACAAAATTTTACAGCAGATTAAGGATGACAGCGATGCTGCGGTTGCAAAAATCAAGGGTGAAGCTGAAAAATCTGCGTTTGAAATTAAGCAGAAAATATTAAAGAATGCCGAAAAAGAGGTAGCTGCCATAAAGGTTAGAGCCACTGCTGAGTGCGAGGACATCAAGGCTCGCGGTGACTCTTCGGCGGCGCTTGCAAAAAAGCAGGCTATGCTCAACGCAAAACAGAGCATAATATCTGAGCTTATAAATAAGGCTCACGGCAGTCTGCTGTCGCTTTCTGCAAATGAGTATTTTGCAATTATTGAAAAGATGATAGCAAAAAATTCTCACAAGAACGAACAGGGCAAAATATCCTTTAATAAAGCTGACAATCAAAGACTGCCAAAGGGCTTTAATGAAAAGCTTTCCAAGCTGTCGGGCGGTATGCTTACCCTGTCTGACGATACGGCGGACATTGACGGCGGCTTTGTTCTGATATACGGCGGCATTGAAGAAAACTGCTCCTTTGATGCAATCTTCAGCGAAAAGTATGATGAGCTTCAGGATGAGGTTTATTCGCTGTTGTTTTCATAATCGGAGGTGTTAATTTGAAACAAGACTACACCTACGCAGTAGCCAGAATACGCTCAAGAGAGCTTTCTCTCTTGTCAAGGCAGGATATAGACAACCTCATAAACTCAAGAAGCTATGACGATTGCCTGCAATATCTTTATGATAAGGGCTTTGGCACAGACGAGCAGGAAACAGATGTTTCAGCGCTTTTGTCTATTGAAAGAAAGAAAATATGGGCGCTTATGGCTGAACTTACCGACGATTTATCGCCGTTTGATGTTTTTCGCTATTCCGATGATTTTCACAATCTCAAGGTCTCGGTCAAGGCTGTGACAAGAGATGTAAATCCCGTTGGAATGTTTATGGAAAACGGCACAGTTTCGGGCGAAAAAATATATGATGCGATAAAGGCTCACAATTATAAAAATCTGCCCGACCATTTGCAGAGTACGGCGCAGCAGTCAATGACAACGCTTTTGCAGACAGGCGACGGTCAGCTGTGCGATGTTATAATTGACACTGACTGCTTAAATGCAATATATAAAAAAGCCTTTGAAACCGACAGTGAGGTTATCAGGCTTTATGCAGAGCTTACAGTAGCAAGCGCTGACATAAAAACGGCTGTCAGATGTGAAAAAACAGGCAAGAGCCTTGACTTTATCACAAGAGCTTTGGCACCCTGTGAGAGCGTGAATATAACGCTTCTTGCAAAGGCGGCGGCAAAATCACTCGACGATATTTTCAGCTATCTCTCAACCACATCTTACTCGTCTGCGGTTGAAGCGTTAAAGACCTCACCGTCAGCCTTTGAAAAGTGGTGCGATGATAAGCTTATCGACAGCATCAAGCCGCAAAAGAGCGAGCCTTTTACCATAGGACCTCTTGCGGCGTATATCATTGCAAGAGAGAACGAAATCAAGGCTGTGAGGCTGATATTGTCAGCAAAGCTTAACGACCTCGACAGCGGCGCAGTAAACGAAAGACTGAGGGATATGTATGTATAGAATTGCAGCAATCGGCGACCGTGACAGCGTGTACGGCTTTGGCGTTCTCGGCATTGATGTTATAGCCGTTGAATACGGTGAAGACCCGACGGAAAAGTTCAGGCGAATTGCAAACGGCGAGTATGCTGTGATATATATAACCGAGTCACTCGCTTTGCAGCTTGAAACAGAAATCGACAGGCTTTCCGAGCGGCAGCTTCCTGCGGTTATTCCGATTCCCGGCGTTAAGGATAATAACGGTATAGGAATCGCAAATGTGAAAAAGTCGGTAGAAAAAGCTGTCGGTTCTGATATTATATTTAATGATTAACCCACCTGAAGGGAATGAAAGATAAAAATGAGCAAAGGTATTATACAAAAGGTTGCGGGTCCGCTCGTTATTGCCGAGGGAATGCGTGACGCAAATATGTTTGATGTTGTCCGTGTAAGCGACCAAAGGCTTATCGGAGAAATAATCGAAATGCACGGTGACAAAGCGTCAATACAGGTTTATGAGGAAACCTCGGGCTTAGGACCGGGCGAGCCTGTTGAATCCACAGGTTCACCTTTGAGCGTTGAGCTTGGTCCCGGACTTATCGGCAGTATTTATGACGGTATCCAGAGACCGCTTGACGAAATTATGCGTGTGTCGGGCAATAACCTTGAAAGAGGCGTTGAGGTTCCGTCACTTAACAGAGAGAAGAAGTGGAGCTTTGTTCCGACAGTAAAGGTCGGGGATAAGGTGGAGTCGGGCGACTGTCTCGGTACCGTAAAGGAAACCGAAATTGTTGTTCAGAAAATAATGGTTCCTAATAAGATAAGCGGAACTGTAAAATCAATCAACGGCGGTGAGTACACCGTTGACAGCGTTATAGCGGTAATAACCGATAAAAACGGCGTTGACCGCGAAGTAACGATGATGCAAAAGTGGCCTGTACGCATCGGCAGACCGTACAAGAAAAAGCTTTCGCCTGATATGCCGCTTGTAACAGGTCAGCGTGTAATCGACACATTTTTCCCGATTGCCAAGGGCGGTGTAGCAGCTGTTCCGGGTCCTTTCGGAAGCGGAAAGACAGTTGTTCAGCACCAGCTTGCAAAGTGGGCAGAGGCTGACATCGTTGTATATATCGGCTGCGGTGAGCGCGGCAACGAAATGACGGATGTTCTAAACGAGTTCCCTGAGCTTATCGACCCGAAAACAGGTCACTCTCTTATGGAGAGAACCGTGCTTATCGCCAACACCTCCGATATGCCTGTTGCGGCTCGTGAGGCTTCAATTTATACAGGTATCACAATCGCCGAATACTTCCGCGATATGGGTTACTCAGTTGCTCTTATGGGCGACTCAACCTCGCGCTGGGCAGAGGCTCTGCGTGAAATGTCGGGCAGACTTGAAGAAATGCCCGGTGAAGAGGGTTATCCTGCATATCTCGGCAGCCGTCTTGCTCAGTTTTATGAGCGTGCAGGTAAGGTTATCACGCTCGGTACTGACGACAAGGAAGGCGCGCTTTCCGTTATCGGCGCAGTATCTCCTCCGGGCGGCGATATTTCCGAGCCTGTATCTCAGGCTACACTTCGAATTGTAAAGGTGTTCTGGGGACTTGACTCGGCGCTTGCCTATAAGCGTCATTTCCCTGCAATCAACTGGCTGAACAGCTATTCACTGTATATTGATACAATGGCTGACTGGTACAATGAAACAGTTGCACCCGACTGGATGGAATGTCGCCATAAGATGATGGCGATTTTGCAGGAGGAAGCAGAGCTTGACGAAATAGTAAAACTTGTCGGTATGGACGCACTTTCGGCTCCTGACAGAATCAAGCTTGAAGCGGCGCGTTCAATCCGTGAGGACTTCCTGCATCAGGATGCGTTCCACGAGGTTGACACTTACACACCGCTTAAAAAGCAGCACCTTATGATGCTATTAATTCTCGCATATTATGATTTGGCTTTGAACGCTCTCAGTCAGGGCGCAGGCGTTAATGCGCTTGTGTCACTTCCTGTCCGTGAGCAGATAGGCAGATTTAAATATACAGTTATCGAAAAGGTTGACGAGGAATACAAGGCTATTCTTGAAAAGCTCGAAGAGCAGATAAACGAGCAGATTGACAAGGGAGGCGAGCTGTAATGCCAAAGGAATACAGAACTATTGAAGAGGTCGCAGGCCCGCTGATGCTTGTCAGGGGAGTGCAGGGCGTTTGCTATAACGAGCTTGGCGAAATCGAGCTTGCAAGCGGAGAAAAACGCCGCTGTAAAGTGCTTGAAATAAACGGCACAGATGCGCTGGTTCAGCTTTTTGAAAACAGCGCAGGAATTAATCTGTCAAACAGCAAGGTTAGGTTCCTTGGCAGAAGTATGGAGCTTGGCGTTAGTGAAGATATGCTCAGCCGCGTATTCGACGGTATGGGCAGACCGATTGACGGAGGCCCCGATATTCTGCCCGAAAAGAGAATGGACATCAACGGCCTGCCGATGAACCCGGCGGCAAGAAACTATCCGCAGGAGTTTATACAGACAGGTATTTCGGCTATTGACGGACTTAACACGCTTGTAAGAGGTCAAAAGCTGCCGATATTCTCAGCCTCAGGCTTGCCGCATGCACAGCTTGCAGCGCAGATTGCAAGACAGGCAAAGGTTAGAGGAACAAGTGAGCCGTTCGCCGTTGTTTTCGCTGCAATGGGTATTACATTTGAGGAATCAAACTTTTTTGTTGAAAGCTTTAAGGAAACAGGCGCTATCGACAGAACGGTTATGTTCGTAAACCTTGCAAACGACCCTGCAATAGAGCGTATCGCAACTCCGAGAATGGCGCTTACAGCCGCTGAATATCTTGCATTTGATGCAGGTATGCATGTTCTCGTTATTATGACGGATATCACAAACTACGCCGATGCTCTGCGTGAGGTTTCCGCCGCAAGAAAGGAAGTTCCCGGCAGACGCGGATACCCCGGATATATGTATACTGACCTTGCTTCTCTTTATGAGAGAGCAGGCAGACAGAAGGGCAAGAACGGAAGTATCACTCTTATTCCGATTCTTACAATGCCTGAAGACGATAAAACTCATCCGATTCCTGACCTTACAGGCTATATCACCGAGGGTCAGATTATTCTGAGCCGTGAGCTTTACCGCAAAAATATCGCTCCGCCGATTGATGTTCTTCCGTCGCTCAGCCGTCTTAAGGATAAGGGCATAGGTGAGGGAAAGACAAGAGCAGACCACGCCAACACAATGAACCAGCTCTTTGCTGCGTATTCAAGAGGTAAGGACGCTAAGGAGCTTATGGTAGTTCTCGGTGAGGCGGCTCTTACCGATATGGATAAGCTTTACGCAAAGTTTGCCGACGAGTTTGAGAAGCAGTATGTTTCACAGGGCTATAACGCGAACCGTGATATTGAGGAAACTCTTGAAATCGGCTGGAAGCTGCTTTCAATCCTGCCGAGAAGCGAGCTTAAGAGAATCAAGGACGAGTATCTTGATAAATATTACGGCAAAGAATAATCTAAAGAGGTGAACAGCCTTGGCTAATAAAACGGTAAACCCCACCAGAATGGAGCTTACAAGGCTTAAGAAAAAGCTTGTTACTGCTATGAGAGGACACAAGCTGCTTAAGGATAAGCGCGATGAGCTTATGCGTCAGTTCCTTGATATGGTAAGAGAAAATAAGGAACTGCGTGAAAAGGTTGAAAAAAGCATTGAGGAGGCTAACAAAAATTTCGTGTTAGCCAGAGCCTCAATGAGCGATGAAGCCCTTAATGCCGCTTTGCTCGCACCAAAGCAGGAGGTGTCTGTTGAGGTTGACACAAAAAATGTTATGAGCGTTGATATTCCTGTTTTCAACACAAAAACGAGAACATCAGACGAAAACGATATTTACTCATACGGCTTTGCGTTTACCTCGTCAGACCTTGACGACGCAGTGAAATCGCTTGCAGGAGTGCTGCCCGATTTGCTCCGTCTTGCCGAGTGTGAAAAGTCCTGCGCCTTGCTTGCAAGCGAGATTGAAAAGACAAGGCGTCGTGTAAACGCTCTTGAGCATGTTATGATTCCCGAAACTCAGCAGAGCATAAAATATATCACAATGAAGCTTGATGAAAATGAGCGAAGCACCCAGATCCGCCTTATGAAGGTCAAGGATATGATGCTCAAGCAGGCTCACGGGTATTGATATTACTTTTAGCCGACCGAATATTTTTCTTCGGTCGGTTTTTACTTTGCTTTTACTTTGCTATGTCTTGACAAAACAACAAAATTGCTATATTATTACTAAGGTAACCGATTGATTTCGGTGACATAGCGTGACAAATAGTGTTTCTGTTTTCATGCAAATATATGACCACTTGCACTGCAAGTTAAGCCCAAGCGGCTCGGGCGGGTCAACTGCCGAGGGTGGCGAAAGCCACATTATTGATTGAGTTAAAAGCTCAAATTTTATAAGTTGATTACTTTATAATCAGTGCTTTGCACACATCACTTGTGAAACGGTCAATAAGAGTAGTATCGTATATTTGCTGAAAGGCTGAAAAACGGAAACCTCATAATTATAAGCTTGACGCTACAGAAGCGGAGCGTTTTGATTTAAAGACTCACAGGCGGTGCATTGCACCGCCTTTTTGTTGTTTATGGCGAGTGTATGTAAAGCTGAAAGGAAAACAGATGAATATAGATGCTCAAAGAAAAGCCCCTATATACGAGGCTTTGCAAAAATTCAGAAAACAGCGTGTAGTTCCGTTTGATGTGCCGGGTCATAAGCGCGGCAGAGGAAATAGGGAGCTTGTTGAGCTGCTCGGTGAAAAGTGTGTAGGCCTTGATGTTAATTCAATGAAGCCGCTTGACAACCTCTGCCATCCTGTTTCGGTTATTATGGAGGCTGAGGAGCTTGCCGCAGACGCATTCGGTGCGGCTCACGCCTTTTTTATGGTCGGCGGTACAACCTCGTCTGTTCAGAGTATGATATGGTCTGTCTGCAAGGCAGGCGATAAGATAATTCTGCCGCGAAATGTACACAAAAGCGTCATCAATGCGCTGGTGCTTTGCGGCGGTGTTCCTGCATATGTTAATCCTGAGGTTGATTCAAAAATCGGAATTTCACTCGGAATGGATATTTCACAGATTGAGCAGGCAATAAAGGAAAATCCCGACGCCGTTGCGGTTTTTGTGAATAACCCGACATATTACGGTATCTGCTCCGATTTAAGGGCAATCGTTAAAGTTGCTCACGAACACGGTATGAAGGTGCTTGTTGATGAAGCGCACGGAACGCACTTTTATTTCTCGGACGAGCTTCCCGTGTCGGCTATGGAGGCAGGCGCAGATTTAGCGGCAGTTTCGATGCATAAGTCAGGCGGAAGCCTCACGCAAAGCTCGTTTTTGCTGACGAATACAGGTGTGAAATGGGAGTATGTGTCGCAGATAATTAACCTCACACAGACTACCAGTGCCTCATATCTTCTTCTGTCAAGCCTTGATATTTCACGCCGTAATCTTGCATTAAAGGGCAAGGAGTCTTTCTCAAAGGTTATAAGAATGGCAGAATACGCCAGAAACGAAATAAACGAGATCGGCGGCTATTATGCCTACGGTCAGGAGCTTACAAACGGAAAAAGCGTTTATGCCTTTGATGTTACAAAGCTGTCTGTCTATACCCGCGATATCGGTCTTGCAGGCATTGAGGTGTACGACCTTTTGCGCGATGAATACGATATTCAGATTGAGTTCGGCGATATAGGAAACATTCTTGCTTATATCTCAATAGGCGACAGAATACAGGACATTGAACGGCTTGTAGGTGCGCTTGTCGATATTAAGCGGCTGTATTCCAAGAGCAACGAGAAGATGCTCAGTATGGAGTATATTGCGCCGATTGTCGCCGCAACGCCGAGAGACGCTTTCTATGCCGAAAAGGAATCTCTGCCGATTGCTCAGACCTCGGGCAGAATATGCAGTGAATTTGTAATGTGCTATCCGCCGGGAATACCGATTTTATCGCCGGGCGAGATGATAACAGACGAGATTATTGAGTATATTAATTATGCTAAGGAAAAGGGCTGCTCAATGCAGGGCACAGAGGACCCGTATATTGAGCGACTCAATGTTTTAAAATAAAGTCTTGGAGTGAATGTATTGGAATTTTGGTTTTCTGAAAGACATACCGATAATGTGGAGCTTTCAATAAGAGTTGACAAACAGCTTTTCGGCGGTAAAAGCGATTTTCAAAGAATAGATGTTTTCGAGTCGGCGGAGTTCGGACGGTTTTTAACCTCCGACGGCAATGTGATTTTTTCCGAAAAGGACGAGTTCACATACGATGAAATGATAGTCCATGTCCCTATGGCGGTTCACCCTGATGTAAAGAAGGTTCTTGTTATCGGCGGAGGTGACGGCGGCGTGGCGAGAGAGCTTTCACACTATGACGAAATCGAGGTTATAGATGTTGTCGAGCCTGACGAAATGTTTGTCGAGGTGTGCAAAAAATACTTCCCGGATAACTCAAAGGGTCTTGACGATGAGAGGGTGAATATCTACTATCAGGACGGACTCAGGTTTTTGCGCACCTGTCACGACGAATACGACCTGATTATTAACGATGCTACCGACCCATTCGGACATACAGAGGGGCTTTTTACTAAGGAGTTTTACGGCAGCTGTTATAAGGCACTCAAGGACGACGGAATAATGGTTTATCAGCACGGCAGTCCGTTCTATGACGAGGACGAGGAGGCTTGCCGCGCAATGCACAAGCGAGTGTTCAAAAGCTTCCCGATAAGCCGTGTGTATCAGGCGCATATCCCGACCTGCGCGGCTGGCTATTGGCTGTTTGGCTTTGCATCAAAAAAATATCATCCGCTTAAGGATTTTAACGCCAAGCGGTGGAATAAAAGAAATATAGAAACTTGGTATTATTCAACAAACCTTCACCTCGGCGCATTTATGCTTCCAAAGTATGTCGAGGACCTGCTTGAGCAGGAGGAGGGAAAGGAAAACAGAAAGGAATGATAAATAAGATGAGCAGACTTTTAATTATCGGCTGCGGCGGTGTTGCAAGCGTTGCAATTCACAAATGCTGTCAGAACAGCGAGGTGTTCACTGAAATATGTATAGCAAGCAGAACGAAATCAAAGTGCGATGCACTTAAGGAAAAGCTTCAATCTACAACCAGGACTATAATCACAACTGCTCAGGTTGACGCTGACAATAAGGACGAGCTTGTTAAGCTCATAAACGATTATAAGCCGCAGGCTGTATTGAACCTTGCGCTCCCTTATCAGGATCTCACAATAATGGATGCCTGCCTTGAAACAAAGGTTGATTATATCGACACCGCAAATTACGAGCCTGAGGATATTACCGAGCCGCAGTGGAGAGAGAATTATGAAAAGCGTTGTAAGGAGCTTGGCTTTACCGCTTATTTTGACTACTCATATCAGTGGGCATATAAAGAGAAATTTGAAAAAGCAGGCATAACCGCACTTCTCGGCACAGGCTTTGATCCCGGTGTTACAAGCGTATTTACAGCATATGCTCTGAAGCACTATTTTGATGAAATTCATTATATAGATATTTTAGACTGCAACGGCGGCGACCATGGCTATCCGTTTGCCACAAACTTTAACCCCGAAATAAATCTGCGTGAGGTTTCAGCTAACGGCTCATACTGGGAAAACGGCAAGTGGGTTGAAACAAAGCCGATGGAGATTAAGAGGGAATACAACTTTGACGGTGTAGGACAAAAGGATATGTACCTGCTCCACCATGAGGAGATTGAATCCCTTGCAAAGAATATCCCGAATGTAAAGCGCATTCGCTTCTTTATGACCTTCGGACAGAGCTATCTCACACATATGCAGTGCCTTGAAAATGTCGGTATGCTTTCAACCGAGCCTGTTATGTATGAGGGCAGAGAGATAGTGCCGATACAGTTCTTGAAGCAGCTCCTGCCGGACCCTGCGTCGCTCGGACCGAGAACAAAGGGTAAAACAAACATCGGCTGTATCTTCACCGGAATAAAGGACGGCAAGGAAAAGACAATTTATATATACAATATGTGCGACCATCAGGAGTGCTACAAGGAGGTAGGCTCTCAGGCTGTTTCCTATACAACAGGCGTTCCTGCTATGATTGGCGCGTCGCTTGTGCTGACAGGACAGTGGAAAAAGCCGGGCGTTTACAATGTTGAGGAGTTTGATCCCGACCCGTATATGGAGGCGCTTAACAAATTCGGACTTCCTTGGGTAGTGGACGAAAACCCTGTTACTGTAGAGTGATGCTATGAAATTTTCAGAATTACCGACTCCGTGCTATGTTATTGACGAACAGGCACTCATAAAAAATCTTGAAATCCTTAAGGGCGTTCAGGACAGAACAGGCTGTAAACTTCTGCTTGCACAAAAGGCTTTTTCAGCCTTCTGCACCTATCCGCTGATAAGTAAATATTTAAGCGGCACTACTGCAAGCGGACTGTACGAAGCAAGGCTCGGGTATGAGTGCTTTGGCAAGGAAACCCATGTTTTCGCTCCTGCGTTTAAGGACAGCGAATTTGAGGAGCTTGCAAAAATCTGCAAGCATATTGTGTTCAACTCCTTTTCTCAGCTTGAAAAATTCAGACCTGTTTGGGAAAAGAATAAACTGAGCGTTGGAATCCGCCTGAACCCCGAGTTTTCAACTCAGGAGGGGCACGAAATCTACGACCCGTGCGCTTTTGGTTCACGACTCGGCGTAACTAAGGCGAATTTCAGACCCGATTTACTCACAAATGTGGATGGCTTTCATTTTCATACTCTGTGCGAGCAGAACTCCGACGATTTGGTAAAAACCTTTGAAGCGGTTGAAAAAAGCTTCGGTAAATATTTTTACAACGCCAAGTGGCTGAATCTCGGCGGCGGTCATCACATAACCAGAGATGATTATGATATAAAGGCACTTGAAGAGCTGATTATATATATCAAGCAGAAATACGATGTCGAGGTTTATCTTGAACCCGGCGAGGCTGTCGCGCTCAATGCAGGCTATCTTGTGACTGAGGTTATGGATATTGTCCATAACGGACTTGATATTTTAATACTTGATACCTCAGCCGCCTGTCATATGCCCGATGTGCTTGAAATGCCGTACAGACCGCCGCTTAAAAACAGCGGTAAGCCGAATGAGAAAAAGTACACCTACCGTCTGTCCTCCTGCACCTGTCTTGCAGGCGATGTTATCGGGGACTACAGCTTTGATGAAGAGATAGAGATAGGCGACAGACTGATTTTTGAGGATATGGCGATTTACTCAATGGTCAAGAACAACACCTTCAACGGTATGCCTCTGCCGTCAATTATTCTTATGCACGATGATGACAACTGCGAGATAGTAAGGCAGTTTTCCTATAACGATTTTAAAGAGAGATTATCATAATGGCTCAATTCGATTATTTTGACAAAAATCATCTTCCTGTAAACGACGGCTTTTATATGCCTGCCGAATTTTCAAAACACAGCGCAACTATAATGATATGGCCCTACAGAACGGGTTCGTGGTGCTATCAGGCAAAAGCCGCACAGCGAGTTTTTACAGAGATAATAAGCGAAATATCAAAGCACGAAAAGGTGATAGTCCTTGCAGGGGATAATCAGCTTCAGTCGGCTCAGAAAGCACTCTTAAACTTGAATAATGTTGAAATTCTCAATATAAACTCCGATGACGCGTGGGCAAGGGATACTGCACCGACCTTTTTGGTAAACGACAAAGAAGCATTAAGGGCGGTTGACTGGCAATTCAACGCTTGGGGCGGCGAATATGACGGACTTTACGCATCGTGGGGAAATGATGATAAAATCCCATATCAGCTTTGCAAAATAAAGGGCATTGACCTTTATAACGCACATCCCTTTGTGCTTGAGGGCGGCTCAATCCATACTGACGGCGAGGGAACGCTTATTACAACCGAGGAATGTCTGTTAAGTCCCGGCAGAAATCCTCAGCTTTCTAAAAGTGAAATCGAGGATAAGCTCAGAGCATATCTCGGTGTTTCAAAAATCATCTGGCTGCCAAAGGGAATATACAACGATGAAACAAACGGACATATCGACAATATATGCGCCTTTGTCGCACCCTCAGAGGTTGTGCTTGCGTGGTGTGACGATGAAAAAGACCCTCAGTATGAAATATCAAAGGCTTGTATTGATGTCCTTGAAAGCTCGGTTGACGCTAAGGGCAGAAAGATAAAGGTTCACAAGCTGCCGATTCCGAAAACACCTGTTTGTGTATCACAGGAAGATTTGCTCGGCTATGATTTTGAGCCGGGCGAGGATGTGCGTGAAGCAGGCGAGCGATTGGCGGCTTCATATGTGAATTTCTATTTCTGCAATAATGCGGTTATACTTCCGCAGTTCGGCGGAGAAAATACTGACAGCGACCGTGATGCCGTGCGGATAATGAGGGCAGTATGCCCTGATCGTGAAATTGTGCCGATTTACGCAAGAGATATAATACTCGGCGGCGGAAATATCCACTGTATAACGCAGCAGATTCCGCTGACAGACCAATGCTGTTAACTTAAGAAATTGTAGTCCGAAAATGTTTGTAGGGAACGGTCTTGACCGTTCCGGGATAGTCGCAGTTACTGCAATGCTCTATAAAATCAGAATAGAGTATAACACTCTGTGGCTCGAGCCGGAACAGGCAAGCCAGTTCCCTACAACCTCGTTATCAATTCCGTGCGTAAGTTGATGATGTTAACGGCAATCAAAGAAAGGGGATATTGTTTTGTATGAGAAAGGTTAAGGTTGCGGCTGTGCAGATGCAATGCACAACCGATGTAAATGAGAATATAGCTAACGCAGAAAAGCTGGTCAGGGCAGCCGCAGCTGACGGCGCAAATATTATTTTATTGCCGGAGCTTTTTGAGCGGCAGTATTTTTGTCAGGAACGGCGATATGATTATTACGCATTTGCAAAGCCTGTTGATGAAAACGACGCTGTTATCCGTTTTAAAAAGGTTGCAGCCGAGCTTTCTGCCGTTATAATCGTAAGCTTTTATGAGCGTGACGGAAACAGGCTTTTCAACTCTGTAGCCGTCATAGACGCCGACGGTGAGATTTTGGGTGTTTACCGCAAAACCCATATTCCCGATGATCATTATTATCAGGAAAAGTTCTATTTCATTCCCGGTGACACAGGCTTTATCACATTCAAAACAAAGTATGCTGTAGTGGGTGTCGGAATCTGCTGGGATCAGTGGTTTCCCGAAACTGCAAGAGCACTCACATTGAACGGTGCAGAGCTTATTTTCTACCCGACAGCCATAGGCTCTGAGCCAATTTTAGAGTGCGACAGTATGCGCCGCTGGCAAAGATGTATGCAAGGTCACTCTGTTGCGAATGTAATCCCCGTTATAGCTGCTAACCGAATCGGCAGAGATGAAGTAAAACCCTGTGACGAAAACGGCAATCAAAGCTCGGCGCTTGTTTTCTACGGCAGCTCATTCATAACTGACGAAACAGGCGAAATTATCGCCGAGGCTTCACGAGATACTCTGACTGTAATTTCCGCTGAATTTGATTTGGATAAAATTTATGAAAACCGTCTTGGCTGGGGCGTTTTCCGCGACCGCCGACCGTGTTGCTATAAAATTCTGACAGAAAAATAATATCTGACTGCCTGTCGTTTGTTTTTCGGCAGGCAGTATTTGTATATATAGCAGCAAAAATAATATTTTTTCGCTAAAGTTTGCGCATTTGATTGCAATAAATCTTGTTTTGGGTTATAATAAACTGAGATATATATTCATAGAATTGAGAAGAGGAAAACATATATACTGACAGATAAAGGAGTAGGACTATGAGCAAGATAAGTATAATTGTTCCGACACATAATAATCAGGACTCGGTATTGAGCTTTGCAAAGGAGCTTATTGACACTTGCGAAACAAAAATTACGCAGTATGACTATGAAATTATATTTGTCGATAATAATTCAAGCGATCAGACCAAGTCCTATCTTGCGCGATTGTGTGAGATTACGCAAAAGGTAAAATGTGTTTATACCGTTGCCGATTACGGTTTTGAGCTTGCAGCAAAATACGGTATGACGATTGCCGAGGGCAACTGTGTTATTACAATGAAGCCCGACCGTTCACATCCTGTTGCGGCTGTTCCAAAGTTTATTGAGCTTTGGGAGGATGGCAGCAAAATAATAGTAGGCGCAAAATCAAAGGGCGGTACAAACCCGATTTTCAACGGACTCCGAAATCTGTATTGCAATATTATTTTCTCGGCCACAGGAACAAAAACAATGAAGCAGTTTACAAACTTCTGCTTGTATGACAGGAGCTTTGTAAAAACAATAACAAGTAAGGCATACAAAAATATGCAGATAAGAAGCGTGATAAACGCTCTTGGCTTAAGCTATATGGTGCTTCCATATATTCCGTCAAAGGCAGCGCCGGGCAGCAGCTTTTCACAAAAGTATGACCACGCTATGGCTTCAATGACTACATATCCTAAGGGAGCAATAAGGCTTGTTTCTATGTTTGGATTTTACGGCGGTGCAGTTTCAATAATTGCAGGTATCGTAACCCTGATTATGAAAATTGTTATGTGGAACAGCTTTACCGCAGCCATACCGCTTATATTGCTTTTCGGCGGAGTTTTGCTTATTGTTTCGGCTGTAATTGCAGAGTATGTTTCATCTATATGTCAAAAATTTGATGCAGCGACCTTTGTTAAGGAAGATGAAAGAATCAATGTATCAAACAATGAGAGAAACGATAGAAAACCAAACAACAAATAATTCTGTGCGGCAGCGTAAACTGCCGCATTTCCGTGTTATTTTGTCAAAGAAGGAGTAAAGGAATTGGATAATCAAGCAAGCCTTTCTGAGAATACCGTCATTTTCGCTGTGTATTTAAACGGCGAGGACGACAATGAGAAAAACGGCGACATTCTTCTTGATGTGCGCCGCAGGTACTTCACAACCCATAAAAAGATTAAAGACAGAGTTTTCTTCACCTCCGGAATTGACAGTGTTCGTTGCCGCTATCAGATTGATTCTTCAAAGCCGATGAAGTGGCTCAAGGAGATAAACGGAAAAACAGCGCAGACCTCAATAGCCGACCCATCGGGCAGCTATACGGTTGTCTGCACAAATATGATCGGTGATATAACAAAGAAGCTTTATTTTTCACGCGCTAACATCTGGCAAAAGAGCGAGTATTACTCACGCGGCGCAATTATTGCAACGCTGACATCCTGCAAGGGTGAAAACGGCATTACAGTTGCTATTCAGTATCCGGGAAAGCCTGCGCAGATATTAACGCCGTATCAGACACCAAATGACGCTCCGTCTGAAATTATTGTAACGGTTCAGACCTCGGGCGGTGAGTTTTTCTTTTCAGCACCTGAGGATAGCAAGCCTCAGCAAAGCAAATCAGCAGAGGATAACATTGAGCGCAAAGGCTTCTTCTTTGACACATCGCTGATATACGGTGATTTCACAACGCTTAATATTAAAAAGGGCGAAATAAAAGCTGAAAAAGAAATATCCGAGGATAATAGTTCAGCAAAGTCAGAAGATACTGCTGTAGAAAACGACTCATCAGTTCAAAGCAACGAAAATGAAAGCGTTGCTGAAGACGGAAAAAGTATTGCGCCTGATGAAAATACTGACAATAATACATATGAAGAGAAAACAGGGGAGAAGTCGGAAACCGCTGTTTCTCCCGATAAAATAATTGATAATTCTTCAAAAGAAAAATACTATTACTTCGGCGCTCTTAATAAATCAGGACAGCGAAACGGCGGCGGAGTTACAGTAACACCAAAGGGATCGGTAGTATATGCCGGCGGTTATGATTCGGATAACCGCAGCGGCTTTGGCGCTCAGTTTTATAAAAACGGAAAAATAAGCTATGTCGGCAAATGGTCTGAGGATAAAAAAAGCGGCTTTGGCATTACTGTTTTGAACGACGGAAGCATATGCGCAGGCAGCTTTGAAAATGACAGAAAAAAGGGAACTGCTGCACGCTTTAATGCAGACGGCAGGCTTTCCTCTGTCATCTGCTATCAAAATGACGAGCCGCACGGAGCTGCTGTAACTGTTGACAGTGAAAACGAAAACTTAATTATTCAGAAATGCGACAACGGAAAGATGAAAAATCCCACAACTGTTCTTGACAGCTCAGGAAATATCATCTATAACGGTGAAGTGTCAGACGGAAAATATAACGGCACAGGCAAATTGTTTGGCAAAAACGGAACGCTTAAATATTCAGGCGAATTCAAGGACGGCCTGCAAAACGGCACAGGTGTGTTATATCTTGATGATAACTCCTTTGTAAGCGGCGAATTTTTAAACGGACAAATTCAGGGTGAAGCCTTACATCGCTTAAACGACGGAACGCTGATATACAAGGGCGGCTTCAAGGACGGCGAATATGACGGCAAGGGAACAATATATAAAAGCGACGGCTCTTTTTATTCCACAACCTTTGAAAACGGCAGGGAAAAGGGAGCTATCTCGGTTTACTCAAAAAGCGGAGAGCTTAAATACAAGGGCGGTTTGAAAAACGGCGAGTATTCGGGCAAGGGTACGCTCTATCTTGACGGTTCAAAGGTGTATGAGGGCGGCTTTGTCGGCGGCAAAAAAAGCGGACTCGGCAGAATTTTCAGAGATAATCTTTGTGAATATATGGGCAGCTTTGACAGCGATAAAAAAAGCGGCTTCGGAATCAGCTATAAAAATAATTCAGCCTGCTATACAGGATTCTGGCTTGACGATAAATATAACGGACAAGGAGTACTGCATAATTCTGATGATGACTGCGACTATGCAGGTGTATTCAAAAACGGTGAAATGTCGGGCAGAATCAATGTAATCAACGGCAACTCTCTTGTGAAAGAATGTCTGTATGAAAGCGGCAAATGCACCTATATGCGTGAGTATGACGAAAACGGCTGTGTGCTTTATGAGGGCTGCGTTTCAAACGGTCTGAGAGAAGGTATGGGCTGTGCATATACCCCTTACGGCGAAAAGCAGTTCGAGGGTATATTCAAGTACGGCGAGCCTTACAAGCCAATGCGCGTTATACCGAAGGAGCTTATAGAGCTTGATTATTGCGAAAAACTCAAGGATACACCTTACCATAATTATAAAAAGCCTCCCGTATTTGTATCTGAACAGCTTGTCGGTAAGGGTATTTATTCAGGCTCGCTTGAAAACGGTAAACCGAGCGGCAGTGGAACAATGCTTTATACCGACCACAGATACACGGGAGACTTCAAAAACGGCAAGCCGTGCGGAACAGGAGTTTTATATTTTGGCGACGGCAAGGAATTAAAGGGCGAGTTTCTTGAAAAGCCTTCCGATTTCTCAAACTCAGTCGAATTCGCCGACACTGTTTATTATATCAATGAGGACGGGGAAGAAAAATGAATACGCTGTCATTCGAAACAACAACCGAAATAGTTTCGGCAAGCGAGATTGGAAGCTGGTTCCAAAAGCTGCTTGACGCTTTTCTTGACTTTTTGCCTCATCTCATAGTAGCCATCGTGATTTTTCTTGTCGGCTGGTGGGTGTCGCGTCTGATTTGTAAGCTAATCAGAAAAGCACTCGGAAAGAGCAAAATCGATCCCGCTGCTATTTCGTTCATATATTCCGTCACGCTGTGTGCGCTGAGGATTTTCATAATAATTTCTGCGATTGCACAGCTTGGGGTAAATGTAACAGCACTATTAACCGCAATAGGTGCGGCAACTGTTACAATCGGTCTTGCACTTCAGGACACAATGAAGAATATAGCAAGCGGTGTAATGATAATAATAAATAAGCCATTTAAGGCAGGTGAGTATATCAGCTTTGAGGGGCTTGAAGGAACAGTTGAAAAGATAATGATAACGAACACCTATTTGCTTACCATAGATAACAAAGAGGTTATTATTCCAAATTCACGGTTAACAAGCAATAATCTTGTGAACTACACGGCTCAGGATTTGCGCCGAATAGATATGCTTTATCAGATAGCATATTCTGACAATATCCAAACCGCAAAAGAGGTAATTCGCAATACAATAAATGCGGAGGATAGGTTTCTGAAATCCCCCGAGCCTTTCATTGTTGTATCAGGTCATAAGGACAGCGCGATTGAAATAACTGTCAGAGTATGGTGCAAAACTCAGGATTATTGGGAGCTTTATTTCTATATGCAGGAGCAGATCAAGCTTAATTTTGACAAGGCAGGAATTAATATTCCTTTCAACCAGATTGATGTGCATATTAAAAAAGAATGATATAATATTTATTCTGTGTTTTTCGGAGGGATTGCTATGCCTTATCACAGCATTATTACTGTTATACTGATACTTGCAGTAATACTTCTGGCTGTACTTGTCGTGATGTCGTTCGGCGACTTTGCGGCAAACTACAGGCTGTTAAGGCTTTTTAATTTGTATAAATGCTCACCCACAAAAAAGCTTGGTGCGCTTTGGATTGATGAGAAGCACAGAAAATGGAGCAGTAAAAATGCCGAGAGGCTCTATGATTATTGCGAAGTAATTGATTTTGATATTCAGGTTGACGGAGTATCGCTGAAGAAAAAATCAGAGTTTTCAGCCTTTGGCGGCGATATGCTTGAGCTTACGGCAAACCGCTGCAAAACCTTCGAGCGCATAGTGGTTGTTGTCGTTGTAAATGATAAGGCACAGGAATATGTTAATATTCCTGTCGGTAACTCGAAAACGCAGGAAGGCTCGGTTGATTATCAAAAATATTTAAGCCTTGCAAATGTCATCTGCGATGAGCTCGATAAAATGAGAAACTTAAGTGATTCAAATTAGGATGTGAAAATATGAAATTGATTTCTTGGAATGTAAACGGACTTCGTGCCTGTGTTCAAAAAGGATTTTTAGAATTTTTCAATGAAGCTGACGCCGATATTTTCTGCCTGCAGGAAACAAAGCTTCAACAAGGGCAGATTGATTTACAGCTTGACGGCTATTATCAGTATTGGAACTATGCCGAGAAAAAAGGATATTCGGGCACTGCAATTTTTTCAAAGAGAGAGCCTTTGTCGGTAAGCTACGGAATCGGAATAGAGGAGCACGACAAGGAGGGCAGAGTGATAACCCTTGAGTTTGACAATTTCTATTTTGTTACCGTCTATACTCCTAACTCTCAGAACGAGCTTAAAAGGCTTTCGTACCGTATGCAATGGGAAGACGATTTTCTCGCTTATTTAAAGTCGCTTGAAAAGTCAAAGCCTGTGATATTCTGCGGTGATTTAAATGTTGCGCATACTGAAATAGACCTTAAAAACCCGAAAACCAACCGTAATAACGCAGGCTTCACAGATGAAGAAAGAGCAAAAATGACAGCTCTGCTTGATTCGGGCTTTACCGATACCTTCCGTTATTTTTATCCCGATAAGGAGGGGATATATTCGTGGTGGTCCTACAGATTCAAGGCTCGTGAGAAAAATGCAGGATGGCGTATTGACTATTTCTGCACATCAAAGTCGCTTGATGATAAGCTTATAGATGCTAAAATTCATACCGAGGTTTTCGGCTCTGACCATTGTCCTATTGAGCTTGATATTGAAATTTAAGGGTGATACAATGGCTGAAACAAAAACAAATGTAATGAGAATTCTCGACAAAGCGAAAATTCAATATAACCACTATGAATATCCGCACGGAAAAGACGCGGTAGATGGTGTGAGTGTTGCTAAGCTTTTGGGGCAAGACCCTGACTGCGTTTTCAAAACCCTTGTCACACACGGCAACGGCGGCTATATTGTGTTTGTTGTGCCTGTAGCGCAGGAGCTGGACCTGAAAAAGGCGGCAAAAGCAGTCGGAGAAAAGTCAGTGGAAATGATACCGGTTAAGGATATCAACAAGGTGACGGGATATATAAGAGGAGGCTGCTCTCCGGTTGGTATGAAAAAGCAGTATAAAACAGTCATACACAGCTCTGCCTTAAACATTGAAAAAATCATTGTCAGCGCAGGAAAAATCGGTTATCAGATTGAGCTTGGACCTCAGGACTTAATTGACCTTATCGGCGCCGAAACGGCAGATATTATTAAATAGAGGAAATATTGTGAAGAATATAGGCTTTGATTTTACGCTAAAAAGCAGTGATAAAGCTGTTTTGCTAAAACTGTTTGACGGATTTGATTTTACAAAGTATAAATGGGATGTGGTCAATCAGCAATCATGGGATGTTGACAATAATGACCTTTTTGATGACGGTCTTTACTCAGGTGAAGAGATGGTTGAAAAATTGAAAACTCCCGTTATGCTGATAATGTTTCTTGAATTTTTTGCGTTTGACGGCAAGGTTAAGGAGATGGAGTCATATCAGGATTATAAAGATAGTGACTGTCAG
Organism: Acutalibacteraceae bacterium; assembly: GCA_051880615.1. Taxonomy (GTDB): domain Bacteria; phylum Bacillota; class Clostridia; order Oscillospirales; family Acutalibacteraceae; genus UBA7067. Next base: position 54,091 of record JBJEOH010000059.1, on the reverse strand, counting down.
CTTATGATGTTTGTAAATGATGTTAATTATTACGATGTGTACTGTAAAGATGAAGAAGATTTAATGTTGCTCTCTGAAAATGCAAAAAAGCTGAATTTAGAGTCTTTTAAATATATATCAGAGGATAATATTTACAGAACAAAGTTCAGAATGTGTTTTTGAGATTAAATTATTCTGACTTATACAGAACAGGCATAAAATAGTAAGACTTGAACACAGCCGAGTCTGTGTCGAATAATCGGAGTTTTCTTAACAATTTGTTAAAATAGGGCGGCACTTTCCTTGACAAAGCACAATATGAATGATAATATTAAAATAACGAGTACATATTTAGGAGGAATATTTTAATGGATAATAACAATTTTCCGCAGGATCCGAATTTGAATCAGAACAACAATCAACAGCCGTTTACTCCAAATGAGCAGCCGCAGCAGCCGTTTAATCCTCAGCCGCAGCAGCCGTTTGGTGCTAATCAGCAGCCTTTCGGTGTTAATTCACAGCAGCCGTTCGGAGCAGATAATCAGCAGCCGTTCAATGCTCAACCGCAGAATGGTAATCCGTTTGCTGCTAATAACGGCGGTCACAACTTCAACACCCAGCCAAATAACCCGTTTATGACTCCAAATCCATATGTTCCGGGCAGCGATCCGGCGGCTCACACAAAGGGTATTATTTCAACAATTTGCGGTCTGGCAAGTATCCTGTTGAATCTTATTAGTGTGATCGCAGTTTGTGCCTGCTCCTGCAACCTTGCAAGTCATCCTTTCAGCAGCAGCGCATATCAATCAATGGGCGTTGCGTCAATCGTATCGGGAATACTTATTTTTATCGCATTAGCTGCTGCTATTGTAGGTATCGTGATGTCTGCACTTGGCAAAAAGACAAGCACGGATCCGCTTCTGACGGCAGGTCTTGTTTTGTCTATTATCGGTGCAGCACTCACATTTATTATGCTTATCGCCTGCGCTTGCACTTGTGTTTGCGGAAGTGCTGCTACAGGCTCTGCTTCATCATATTCGTCACTTCTTAACAGTCTTTATTAATATCCTGATATTTAGACTTATAATTTTCGGGTGTTCTGAAAATCAGAACACCCTTTGCTTTTGGAGGAAATATGTTACCATACATTAATTTTTTCGGATATCCTATTTCAAGCTACGGACTAATGGTTGCTTTCGGATTTCTTGCCTGCATATTATATGCGTATATTCAGGTGAAAAAGCATAAGGATGTCGATTATGTCTATCTTATCTTTGCCGCGCTTTGGATTGCTTTGGGCATTTTTGTAGGCTCTCATATTCTTTACGGTATAACGAATATCGGAAAAATAATTGAGATATTCTCTCGGTTTGATGAATTCTTTGCAGACTTTGGAGTCGGTGCGTCAATATTACTCAGCCAAATAGGCGGAATGGTTTTCTACGGCGGGTTAATCGGAGGAGCAGCGGCAGCGGTGATTTATTTAAAAACAACAAAAAAAGATGTGGCTGCATACTGCGACTTTCTCGTTCCGTGTATACCGCTGTTTCATATTTTTGGAAGAATAGGCTGTTTCCTCGGCGGATGCTGCTACGGAATAGAATTTCCTATTGGCTTTACCTATACAAACTCTATTGTGGAATCTGCAAACGGTGTTTGCCGCTTGCCTGTTCCGCTTATTGAAGCATTTTTCAATATACTGATTTTTATTCTTTTGCTTGTGTGCTATAATAAGCGTATAATAATAAAAGGCAACCTGATTCTTGTTTACTGTTTCACATATCCGATTGTCCGTTTTATTGACGAATTTTTCAGGGGCGACGAAATAAGAGGCTTTTTGGGACCGCTTTCAACATCTCAGTGGATAAGTCTTGTTATATTTGCCGTTGCTTTGGTATATGTTATAGTTCAAAAAATCAGGGGTGTAAAATTTATTAATAAATAAACAGCATAAAGCGGTGATAATATGACAGCCGGAGTATCAACTGCCTGCTTGTATCCTATGGAAACAATAGATGTATTAAAAAATCTGCTTCAAAACGGTGTCAAATGCGTTGAAATTTTTTTTAATACCTTTAGCGAAATTCAGAAACCCTACACGACTGAAATTCGGAATGTATTAGGTGAATATGGGGCAAGGGTAAAGTCAATTCATCCGTTTACCTCGGGATATGAGCCGTATCTGATTTTTTCGGATTATGAAAAACGCTATAAAGAAACCGTTGAATTTTACAGACATTATTTTGAATGTGCGGCATATATAGGCGCTGAGGTTGTAGTTCTTCACGGTGACAGAAAAACGCAGTTAAACGGAATAAGTGACGAGCAGTATTTTGAAAGATTTGCTCAGCTTGCGAATGTAGGTAAAGAGTACGGTGTAACCCTTGCGCAGGAAAATGTTAATGCGTTCAGAAGCCAGCACCCTGCTTTTATCAGAAAAATGAGGGAGTATCTTGGCGATGAAGCAAGCTTTGTTTTTGATATTAAGCAGGCTGTCCGTTCCGGAAATAATCCGGATGAAATGTGTCAGGCGATGGGGCACAGGCTGGTGCATATTCATATAAACGATAACGATTCAAACCACGACTGCCTGTTGCCCGGGAAAGGTACAACAGACTATAAAAGAATATTTGATATTTTGAAGAATAACCAATACACAGGCGATTTTATTGTTGAGGTGTACCGCTCCGATTTTTCAGAGCTTTCAGAGCTGATAAATTCATATACTTTTGTAAAATCCTTGATTGAGCAGAATTGTTGTTAAAATTAATAAAATTTCATATTAAAGCTTGTTGAAATCAATATGTAGTAATTTCTTGCAATCAATCCTCAAAATGTGATATAATTATCTATAATAAATATTCTGTTGGAGGAATTTTTTATGAAATGTCCATATTGCGGATACGAAGAAAGTAAGGTTATCGACTCAAGACCTGCTGATGACGGCGAGAGAATACGCAGACGACGCGAATGTCTTGGGTGCAATAAGCGTTTTACAACTCACGAGGTTATTGAAACTGTTCCTCTTATTGTAGTTAAGCGCGACAAATCAAGAGAAACCTTTGACAGAAATAAGCTTACAGCAGGTATTTTGAGAGCGTGTGAGAAACGCCCTGTTTCTCTTGACTCTATTGAGCAGATTGTAACCGATATTGAAACGAAGCTTCAGAATTCGCTTGACCGCGAGGTAACATCTATGGCTATTGGCGAATATGTTATGGAGCATCTTAAGAATCTTGACGAGGTTGCTTATGTTCGCTTTGCCTCAGTTTACCGCCAGTTCAAGGACATCAATACATTTATGGACGAGCTTAACAAGCTCTTGCAGGAAAGATAAAATAAAAATAAAGCCTCGCTTCACACACTGAAACGAGGCTCTGTTTTTTGGTAATCAATCATCATAATGACCTTTTCACTGGATGATTTCGATTTCACCGTTCGAAATTTTATAAACAATTCGATTGACTTCGTCAATTCTTCTGCTCCAATAACCGCTGAGTTTATTTTTGAGTGGTTCAGGTTTGCCGATACCGTTATTTCCGTTGCGATCTATGTCTTGCAACAGCTTGAAAATACGCTTAAGTGTTTTCTTGACTTGATCCTGCCAGCAGGTGAAGTTATCCCATGCCTGTTCTGAAAATATCAATTTACTCATTGATTAAAGCTCCTAAGTCATCGAATGTTTTTGTTATAACTTTTCCACTGTCAAGTTGTTTGGCTGAAGTTATAAGAGTCTCTGTATTCTCTTTGCTGTAAAACGGATCGGCAGAAATCTCAAACGGTATTCTTTTTTCCCTGCTTACTTGAGTTGCAAAGATTGTGAAAGCCGTAGTCTGCTCATACCTATTTTCTTGCAGACCTTTTCCATGCTTGCCTTTAAATCGGCGTCCATACGAAAGTTTACCATAGCTTGAGCCATTAAAATCACCCTTTCATTTATTTTAGTGTTGCACAATGTAAAGCAAATATCAAGCAAATGCTTTACAATATTATATGCGATTTTTCAAAAAAATATAAAAACACGCCTCTGCCGTAAGACAAAAGCGTGTTTGTGGTGGGAACAATAGGGCTCGAACCTATGACCCTCTGCTTGTAAGGCAGATGCTCTCCCAGCTGAGCTATGCTCCCATATGTTTTCAACGGTTAGTATGATATCACATTGCATTAGATTTGTCAACACAAAAATCATCGACAAATCATGATTTTTTCATTTCAAAATATTGACACACTTGCGCGAAAACTGTATAATTAACTCAGTATGAATACGAAACAACGGCTGTGACGGGACAAATTACCGATTCTTTGCTGCATAGAGAGAAAGCCCTCGGCTGAAAGGCTTTTCTGCAAAACGGTATGAGCCACCCCCGAGTCTGCGGCGATGAGCTGTGCGTATATCGGCGTTAACGATACTAAAGCGGCACAATATTATGCGTTGTGCAATTTGGGTGGTACCGCAGGATTTTACTCTTGCCCCATATTTGGGGCAGGAGTTTTTTGTTTCGTAGATAATTTTGTTTAAGGAGATTTTTGTAATGCAGTGGACAGGACTTAACGAGTTAAGAGAAAAGTATCTTTCATTTTTTGAAAGCAAGGGTCATCTGCGCTTGCCGAGCTTTTCTTTGATTCCTAAAAACGACAAGAGCCTTTTGCTTATCAATTCAGGTATGGCGCCGATGAAAAAGTATTTCACGGGTGAAATTACTCCGCCGAGAAAGAGGGTAACAACCTGCCAGAAATGTATCAGAACGCCTGATATTGAAAGAGTTGGTATTACGGCTCGTCACGGCACATTTTTTGAAATGCTCGGAAACTTCTCATTCGGTGATTACTTCAAGCACGAGGCTACTGCTTGGGCGTGGGAATTCTTCACAAAGGTGCTTGAAATACCCGAGGAAAAGCTTTATGTTTCAATTTACGAAAACGACGATCAAGCTTTTGATATATGGACAAAAGAGGTCGGTGTTTCACCTGACCATATGGTAAGACTCGGCAAGGAGGACAACTTCTGGGAGCACGGCACAGGTCCGTGCGGTCCGTGTTCTGAGATTTATTTTGATAGAGGCCCCGAAAAAGGCTGCGGCAAGCCGGGCTGCGCTGTAGGCTGTGACTGCGACAGATATGTTGAGGTATGGAACCTTGTGTTCACTCAGTTTGACAGTGACGGCAACGGCAATTATGCACCGCTTGACCACCCGAATATCGATACAGGTATGGGACTTGAAAGACTTGCTTGTGTAATGCAGGGCGTTGATAATCTTTTCCTTGTTGATACCGTTCAAAACATTATGAAGAAAATCAGCGAGCTTACGGGAGTTAATTACGGAGAGGACGAAAAGCGCGATATTTCGCTGCGCGTTATCACAGACCACATAAGAAGCACAACCTTTATGATTGGCGACGGTGTTATGCCAAGCAACGAGGGCAGAGGCTATGTCTTGAGAAGACTTCTGAGAAGGGCGTCCCGTCACGGAAGAATGTTAGGCGTAACTGAGCCGTTCCTGTATAAGGTTTGCTCGACAGTAATTGAGGAGAATAAAACTGCATATCCTGAGCTTCTGGAGAAAAAGGACTTTATAGAACGCCTTATCAGAGTTGAGGAGGAAAACTTCAACAAAACAGTTGAACAGGGCTTTGCCATTCTCAATGACTTCATTGAGAAAGAGGACAACGAGGTGTTCTCAGGTGAAAGAGCCTTCAAGCTCAGCGATACCTATGGATTCCCTATTGACCTTACTAAGGAAATTCTTGCTGAGCGTGGAATTTCTGTTGATGAAAAGAGATATAACGAGCTTTTGGAGGAGCAGAAGAGAAATTCCAAGAATGCAAGAGAAAAAGCAGGTGCAGAGGCTTGGCTTAGTGAAAGCACTGATTTGAGCGGAGTGGAGAAAACCGAATTTGTAGGCTATACCGATTACACTGCACAAGCTGAGATTGTTGCTCTTATCAAGGACGGAAAGAGAGTAGACGCCGTATATCAGGATGAGCAGGCTATCCTGATTCTTAATAAAACTCCGTTCTACGCAGAAAGCGGCGGACAGGCTGCTGATACGGGTACTATTACTACCGACAATACAAGCGCAACGGTTAATGCAGTTGCAAAAAATCACGACGGTGTGTTTATGCATACAGTAACGCTTACAAGCGGTATGCTCTCGGTGGGTGATACAGTCAGCGCTGCGATTGATATTGAAAAGCGAAATGATACAATGAGAAACCACACGGGTGCTCACCTTCTTCAGGCGGCTCTCCGTCAGGTGCTCGGTACTCATGTTCAGCAGGCAGGTCAGCTTGTAAATGATGACAGAATACGCTTTGACTTCACTCATTTTTCCGCTATGACACCGGAGGAAATCGCAAAGGTTGAGAATTTGGTTAACGAGGAAATATTTAAGGCAGAGCAGGTTGTTACACAGGAAATGCCTATTGAGGAAGCTCAGAAGCTCGGCGCTATGGCTTTGTTCGGTGAAAAATACGGTGATATCGTAAGAGTAGTAAAAGCAGGTGACTTCTCGGTTGAATTCTGCGGCGGTACACACGAGGATAACACTTCTAAGCTCGGTTTGTTCAAAATCCTCAGCGAATCCTCTGTTGCATCGGGTGTCAGAAGAATTGAAGCTGTTACAGGTCACGGCGTTTTGAAAACAATTAACACCTACAAGAATCTTATCCTCAGAGCTGTAGATGCTGCGAAAATCAATAATCCGTCAGAGCTTGCAAGAGGCTGTGAGCAGCTTGTATCAGACAATAAAGAAATGGCAAAGGAAATTGAAAGACTCAATGACACCATGGCGTCAATGCGTATGGGTATGCTCTTTGATAATGCATACAAGGTTAAAGGCGTCAAGGTTGTTTCAGCCGCGTTTAATAATGTTGGTGCAGATATGCTCAGAGCAATGTGCCATAATGCTATAGACAAGACTCCGAAGTGTGTTGTTGTCCTCGCAGGAATGAAGGACGGCAAGGCTACCTTTGCCTGCAGCTGCGGCAAAGAGGCACGAGAGCTTCACGGAGCAAATGCCGGTAAGATTGTAAAAGAGGTTGCCAAGATTGCAGGCGGTAACGGCGGCGGCAAGCCTGACATCGCAATGGCAGGCGCTAAGGACATTACCAAGATTGACGAAGCAATTATGGCTGTAAACGACATTGTGTCAAGTCTTGTTCACGAATAAGTGGTGGTAAAAATGCTTTGTGTAAAACCAACTGAAGATGAAAAGCTGAAGAACGAGATACTCGGCAGAGTACGGACAACAGGCGATAAACCCGATGTGCTGACAGCGGTAGAAAACGGTTCTCTTTTAGGCTACGCCGCCTTAGACCCTGTCGGCTCGGAATTAAGGCTTGCTGATTTTTGCATAATCTCCTGCAAAGACCCCGAAAATCCAACTGCAGAGGATATGGAAATTGCCGAATATCTTGTCAGAGCAGCAGGCAATTATGCGTATAACAGGCTTATGTCAACCTTAAGCTATGACTCTTTGGCTTACAAACCTCTTTTAAAGAGTTTCAGATTTGAAGAAATAAACAATAAATTGACGCTTGATATTAAAGTATTGTTTAAAAAGTGCGAAAATTGCTCTAAGAACCATTAACACTTGTAGTTTTCGCCGCTTTATCTTATAATAAATTTGTATAATTTTTATATTCAGCAGTATGAAACGGAGGAATAAGGATGAGTACACTCAATAAAAAAGAGGTAATCTCTCAGGCTAAGCAGGAGATTGCAGGCTCTGTTGCCTATAAAAGACTTACCGCTCTTTTTGACGATGGAATATTCACTGAAATTGACGCGTTTGTAAAGAGCAGCGATTCCTATGCAGAGGTTGTTGCAGGCTACGGCGCAGTGAACGGCTGTCCTGCTTATGCTTTTGCACAGAACAGCGATTTCGCAAGCGGCGCTATGTCAAAGGCACAGGCGTCAAAGCTTGAAAAAATTTATGATTTGGCAGTTAAAACGGGCAGCCCTGTAATCGGCCTTTACGACTCAAACGGTGCAAGACTTACTGAGGGTGTTGATATGCTCGGCGGTTACGGTAAAATCCTAAACAGCATCAGCAACCTGTCAGGCGTTGTTCCGCAGATTTCTGTAATTCTCGGCAACTGTTTCGGTGCAGGCGCTCTTAATGCTGCTAATGCCGATATTATAATAATGAGTAAAGATGCAAAATTCACTGTTGAAACAAACGGAAACGGCGGAGAATATGAAACTGTAAGCGAGTGCGGACTTGTTGATGTTGTAGCTGACGACGAACCCGATGCTATCGCAAAAACACGAGAGCTTATTACTTATCTTCCGTCAAATAACCTGTGTATGGCTCCTATTGCCGACGGCGTTGATGCTGAAGCTGCAACCGGCACAGATGCTATAAAGCTCACAGTTGACGCAGGCACTTTCTTTGAGATAAAAGCAGAAAGCGGTAAAAACGCAAAGGTCGGCTTTGCAAGAATTTACGGCAGCACAGCAGCTGTGGTTTCAACAAACGGTGAAGAGCTTGATTGTAAGGACTGCAAGAAGATTGCAGATTTTGTTACCTTCTGCGACAGCTTTGCAATTCCTGTTGTTACATTTGCAGACAGCAAGGGCTTCAAGTCCCTAAAATCAGCGTCAAAGCTTGCGGCTGTTTATGCACAGGCTACAACCGTTAAGGCGACTGTTATTACAGGCGAGGCTTACGGTCCGTTCTATGTGGCACTTGCAGGCACAGGTGCAAATGCTGATATTACATTTGCTTGGGCTGATGCAAGCATCGCTCCGCTTCCGCCTGTTACGGGAGCAAACATCCTCTGGGCAGACAAGATGGCTGTTCCGGTATCTGAGCAGCAGGCTGTTGTTGATGAATTCAAGGCAACAGAGTGCAGTGCTTTTGCTGCGGCAGCCAAGGGCTATGTTGAGGATGTAATCAACCCTGAGGACACAAGAGCAAAGCTGTTTGCTGCCCTTGATATGCTTGCAGGAAAGAGAGTTTCGACTCTTCCAAAGAAGCACAGCACAATTTAATTTCATACTGTTATATAATAAGAAATTTTTGATAAAGGAATGATAATCATGAAAAATTTGAGAATTACTGTAAACGGTACAGCATACGATGTTCAGGTTGAAGAGCTTGGCGGCGCAGCTTCCCCGGCTCCGGCGGCAGCTCCGTCACCCGCACCGGCAGCAGCACCTGCGGCAGCTCCGGCACCTGCACCGGCAGGCGCAGGCGAGCCGTTAAAGGCACCAATGCCCGGCACTATTGTTTCGGTTAATGTATCAGCCGGTCAGAAGGTAAACGAGGGCGATGTTGTTGTTGTTCTTGAGGCTATGAAGATGGAGAATGAGATTATGGCTCCAAAGTCAGGTACTATAACCTCAGTTTCTGTATCAAAGGGCGAAAGCGTTGCATCAGGAGCTGTTCTTGTTACAATTCAGTAATATAGAAAAGCTTATCAGAAAGGACTGACAAAAATGGCAAAGAAAAAAATCCTTGTAACCGAAACCGCGCTTAGAGACGCACATCAGTCTTTGATTGCAACAAGAATGTCAACCGAGGATATGCTCCCGATATTGCCTATGCTCGATAAGGTTGGTTATCATTCCCTTGAATGTTGGGGCGGAGCTACTTTTGACTCATGCCTCAGATTTCTCAACGAGGATCCGTGGGAAAGACTTCGCACAATCAGAAAGAACTGCCCTAACACAAAGCTTCAAATGCTTTTCAGAGGTCAGAATATGCTTGGCTACCGTCACTATGCCGACGATGTTCTTGAGTATTTTGTTCAGAAATCCTGCGCGAACGGTATTGATATCATTAGAATATTTGATGCACTCAACGACATCAAAAACCTGAAAACAGCAATCAAGGCGGCAAAGAAAGAGGGCGCTCACGCACAGGTTGCAATTTCATATACAACCGGTCCGGTATTTACAACCGACTACTATGTAAAGTACGCTAAGAAGATTGCAGATGCAGGTGCAGATTCAATCTGCATTAAGGATATGGCGGCTCTTCTTACACCGAATAAGACTGTTGAGCTTGTAAAGGCTATCAAGAAGGCTGTAAATCTCCCTGTTGATCTGCATACTCATTACACATCGGGTCTTGCGTCTATGTGTCTGCTCAAGGGTGTTGAGGCAGGTGCCGATATTATCGACACTGCTATTTCACCGCTTGCACTCGGCACATCACACGCTCCTACAGAGTCAATGGTTGCTGCACTTCAGGGCACTGATTATGACACAGGTCTTGACCTTAAGCTTCTCAACGAAATAAGAACTTATTTTATGGGACTCAGAGAAAAATATATTGCGTCGGGTCTGTTAGATCCGAAAATGCTCGCAACAGATACAAATGCACTTATGTATCAGGTTCCCGGCGGAATGCTCTCAAACCTGCTCTCACAGCTTAAGCAGGCAGGCAAGGAGGATCAGTTCACTCAGGTGCTTGAAGAGGTACCGAGGGTTAGAAAGGACGCCGGTTATCCTCCGCTTGTTACTCCGACCTCACAGATTGTCGGCACTCAGGCTGTGTTCAATGTTATCACAGGCGAGCGTTACAAGATGTGCACTAATGAGTTCAAGGATTTGGTTGCAGGCAAATACGGCACAACTCCTGTTCCGGTTGACCCTGACTTCAGAAAGAAGATTATCGGCGACGAAAAGCCGGTTACCTGCCGTCCAGCAGATTTACTCGCACCTGAGCTTGAAACGCTCAAGGCTGAGTGCGCACAGTGGATGCAGCAGGAGGAAGATGTATTGTCATATGCTATGTTCCAGAAGGTAGCTGTTGATTTCTTCAAAAAGCGCCGTGACGCTCAGGTTGGTATTGACAGAGCAAACCTTGACGAAGAAAAGCAGATTCATCCGGTTTGATTGCAATAAAAAGTAAGTTGATAATCGTCTGCCGATTAATCCCGGCAGGCGATTTTAAATAAACGAATATTGCTTTTTTATGCGATTTGTATGTTTTCACAATAAAAAAACTGACAAAAATATTTCAAAAAAGATAGTTGACATCGCGCAAAACTTTTGATATAATATTTTGCGAACAATAAAGCAAGGCAGAAATGCTTTCACCTATACGGTTCCGTCTGTTATGGGTCAATACTTTTCTCATTTTAATATTATTGTATTATTATGACTGTGTATTGCTGCGGACGGAGTATTCTGTCCGCTTTTGTTTTTATGCTTTTAAATGTGCATTTTGGAGGTGCTTGACAATTAGCAAACAGGAACTTCAGATTAATGAGGAAATTCGAGACAAAGAATTGAGAGTAATCAATTCTGACGGTACCCAGCTTGGCATTATGGCGCTTAATAACGCTTTAAACCTGGCAGCGGAGCAGAATCTTGATTTGGTTAAGATTGCGCCGCAGGCAAAGCCGCCTGTATGCAAAATTATGGATTACGGCAAGTATCGTTTTGAACAGGCAAAACGAGAAAAGGAAGCAAAAAAGAATCAGAGAGTTATCGATATCAAGGAAATTCGTTTGTCCCTTAATATAGACACACACGATTTCAACACTAAGCTTTCCCATGCCAAAAAGTTTATTGCAGCCGGCAATAAAGTTAAGGTTTCTATCCGCTTCAGAGGTCGTGAAATGGGTCATCCTGAAATCGGTACTGAAATTATGAAAAGATTTGCCGAAAGCTGTGATGATGTTGCAAATATCGAAAAGCCAGCAAAGCTCGAAGGACGCAGTATGATTATGTTCCTTGCTCCAAAGCCGCTTAAGTAAAATTTCAAGGAGGAAATACAAATGCCGAAGATTAAAACACACAGTGGTGCAAAAAAGCGCTTTAAGCTTTCAAAAAATGGTAAGGTTATCCGTGCTCACGCTAACAAGAGCCACATCCTTAACAAAAAGACCACCAAGCGTAAAAGAGGTTTAAGACAGACTACTGTTACTGACAAGACAAACACAGCACAGATCAAAAGACTTATTCCTTATAAATAATCACTGCAAACAAGTATACAACGGAGGTAATATATAATGGCTCGTATAAAAGGTGCGATGATGACTCGCAAAAGAAGAAAAAAGACTTTAAAGCTTGCCAAGGGTTATTGGGGTGCCAAGAGTAAGCACTTTAAGATGGCTAAGCAGGCTGTAATGAAGAGCGGTAACTACGCTTATATCGGCCGTAAGCAGAAGAAGAGAGATTTCAGAAGACTCTGGATCACCCGTATTTCTGCTGCTTGCCGTTTGAATGATACAAACTACTCTACATTTATGAACGGCCTCAAAAAAGCAGGCGTAACTCTTAACAGAAAAATGCTTTCCGAGATTGCAATTTCAGATCCGGCTGCATTTACAAAGCTTGTTGAGCAGGCTAAAAACGCCCAATAAAAAAGCTAAAGCTGCGTTTGGGGAATCCCCAAACGCTCTTTTCGCATAATGTTAGATTGTTTGGTGATAACCGTGAGAGAGATTAACAGCAAGGACAATAAAATGATAAAATACATATCACGCCTTAACTCAAGCTCCTCTTTCAGAAAAAAGGAAGGGTGCTTTGTGTGTGAGGGTGTTCGTCTTTGCACCGACGCACTCAGAAGCGGCATTTATATCAGAGCGGCTTTCTTTACTGCGACAGCTGCTGATAAATATTCTGATTTTCTTGCTTTGCTTCCCGATAGTGTCGAGCGATACTCTCTTACGGACAATCTTTTTAAGTCTGTTTCTGAAACCTTGACTCCGCAGGGGGTTATGTTGCTTTGTGAAGTGCCGCAATCGGACGAAAACAGTATTCATTTTAATAAGGCTGTTGCTCTTGAGTGTATTCAGGATCCTCAAAATATGGGTACAATTCTTAGGAGCGCAGAGGCGTTTGGAATTGATTGTGTAATTTTGTCAAAAGACTGCTGCGATATTTTCAGCCCCAAGGTGTTAAGGGGAAGTATGGGAGCAGTTTTTCGTCAGAAATTTTATATTGCGGATGATTTTTACCTTCTGCTTTCGAAGCTGAATGATAACGGTGTAAGGACATACGCAGCTGTTCCGAGGGATGGCACCGACATTCTGTCTGCCGATTTCTCTGAGAAGTGCTGTACGCTGATAGGCAACGAAGGAAACGGACTTTCTGATAAAGCAATAAAGCTTTGCAGTGGAAAAATTACAATCCGTATGGACGGCAATGCTGAATCTCTCAATGCCGCTGTTGCAGCTTCGGTTGCAATGTGGGAAATGGTAAGGGGGAGTGTGCAGTGAGCGAAGCTGTTTACTCGGTTTGGCTTCAGCAGTGTATAGGCTATAATTGTCATAAGGTTAAAGAGATGCTTGATTTTTACGGCTCTGCTGAAGAGATATATTGGGCTTCTCCGCAACAGCGCCGTGAATCCGGCTTTTTCACTCAAAACCAAATAAATCGTTTTTCAACCTATACACTTGATGAAGCATATGCTATAATAAATAAATGCGAAAAATTAAATTACAGCATTTTGTCAATCGAAGATGAGAAATACCCAAGGTGTCTTTATGAAATTACAAATCCGCCGTGTGTTCTGTATGTTTACGGAAAAATGCCCGATGTAGATAACATACTCACAATCGGTGTTGTCGGAACAAGAACTGCAACGAGTGAGGGAATACGCAATTCGTTTACCTTTGGCAGGGATTTGTCAATGTGCGGAGCGATAGTTGTCAGCGGCGGAGCGCTTGGAATTGATTGTGCATCGCACAGAGGTGTGCTTCAAAATGACGGTGTTACAATCTGCGTTCTTGGCTGCGGTATCAACTATGATTATTTATCAGAGAATGCACAGATGAGAAAGCTTATCGCTAATAAGGGTGCGGTTATATCCGAATATCCACCAGATTTTCCGCCGGCAAGCTACACCTTCCCGCAACGCAACAGGATTATTTCGGGACTGTCAAACGGTGTTCTTGTGATTGAAGCAGGAATGAAAAGCGGCTCGCTTATAACAGCGCGTCTTGCGCTTGAGCAAAACCGCGATGTTTTCTCAGTGCCGGGCAGTCTTATAAATGCACACGTACAGGGAACAAATGAACTTCTTAAGCAGGGTGCTATAACTGTAACCTCGTATAAGGATATTGTTGAAGAATATGCTAACCGATACGACCTTACAATAGAGCATGAATCAGTCGTTGCAGATGAAAGCGAAGTCAGCGATGTTCCTGTCGCAGGCAGGCGAACTCTTTATAAAACGCAGAAATCCGCAAATGTCGCTGAATCTCCTTCGCTGAATATTGATTTCGCCAATCGGAAGAATAATAATCAGGCTGCGAAAACACCAAAGTGTCCCGATGGGGTATCAGATGATGCACGACTTGTTTTTAACGCTTTGGATGATGCGCCGCTCTATATTGATGAAATAGCAGATAAGCTTAATATTCCGCCGCAAATTGTAATGGCTGCTCTTACTGAGCTTGAGATTTTTGGTGCCGCAGAAGGTGTTTCCGGCGGCAGATACATTCGCAAATAATGGAGGATTCACTTATGTCAAAATTAGTAATAGTTGAGTCACCGTCAAAGGCAAAGACAATAAAAAAATACCTCGGCAAGGGATATAATGTAATAGCCTCAAAGGGTCATGTGCGTGATCTGCCGGCAACAAGACTCAGCGTTGATATAAAAAAGCGTTTTGAGCCGAAATACGCTGTAATAAAGGGCAAGGAAAAGCTTGTTGAGGAGCTTAAAGATGCCGCTGATAAAAGCGAAGGCGTTATTCTTGCAACCGACCCTGATCGCGAAGGAGAAGCAATTTCTTGGCATCTTGCATATCTGCTCGGGCTTGATACAAACGATCAGAACAGAGTTGAGTTTAACGAAATCACAAAAACAGGTATAGAAAACGGAATGAGCCATCCGCGTGCAATCGACCAGAATCTTGTCAATGCACAGCAGGCAAGAAGAATTCTTGACCGCCTTGTTGGTTATAAGCTCAGTCCGTTCCTCTCGCAGAAGATCAGACGAGGACTTTCCGCAGGCCGTGTTCAGTCGGTTGCGTTAAAAATTATCGTTGACAGAGAAAATGAAATTCGTGCTTTTAAGCCTGAGGAATACTGGAGCATCGATGCAAAGCTTATTCCGAAGGGCAGCCGCAGAATTTTAACAGCGTCTCTTTACGGTGATAAAAACGGTAAACTCAAGGTTGAGAACAAGGAACAATCCGATAAAATAGTAGCAGAGCTTGAAAATGCCGAATATAAGGTTTCAAAGGTTAAGCATGGCAGGCGCAAAAAATCACCTGCACCTCCGTTTATCACATCCACATTACAGCAGGAAGCCTCAAGAAAGCTCGGCTTTCAATCGAGAAGAACGATGAAGGTAGCGCAGGAGCTTTATGAAGGCGTTGAAGTGCCTGAGCTCGGCGCAATCGGTCTTATTACCTATATGAGAACCGACTCTCTGCGTATTTCAAACGATGCAATAAATGATGTAACCGAATATATAAGAGGCAGATGGGGTGACAAGTATCTGCCCTCAAAGCCGAGATTTTTCAAATCCCGTGCAAATGCACAGGACGGACATGAGGCTATAAGGCCAACTATGGTGTCGCTTGAACCTGAAAGGTTGAAATCCAGCCTTACCTCTGACCAATATAAGCTATATAAGCTTATCTGGGAGCGATTTACAGCTTGTCAGATGGCTGAATGTATCCAAAAAACAACACAGGCTGAAATTGAGGCAGGCGACTATATTTTCAAGGCTTCGGGATATATTGTTGATTTTGACGGCTTTACTGCATTGTATGTTGAGGGTAAAGATGTTGAGGAGGAAAAAGAGAAGCAGCTTCCTCCGCTTGAACAGGATATGCCATTAAAACTCAAGGAGCTTATCCCGGCTCAGCACTTCACTCAGCCGCCTGCGCGTTATTCGGAAGCCTCGCTGATAAAGGCTCTTGAAGAAAACGGAATAGGCAGACCGTCAACCTACGCTCCGACAATTACAACGATTACTCAGCGTGAATATGTTACAAGAGAAAATAAAACCTTCAAGCCTACTGAGCTTGGTGAGGTTATGACTAAGCTTATGCAGGAGCGTTTCCCGAAAATTGTAAATGTAAAATTCACGGCTCAGATGGAGCAGGATCTTGACAAGATTGAACAGGGACAGGAAGAATGGGTTGAGGTTTTAGATAACTTCTACGGCGATTTTGATAAGACTCTCAAAAAAGCAAAGGAAGAAATGCAGGGAGTAAAAATCCAGCTTAAAGAGGATGAAACTGACTATATCTGCGAGCTGTGCGGCAGACGAATGGTTGTTAAGGTCGGCAGATACGGTAAGTTCATAGCTTGCCCCGGATATCCTGAGTGCAAAAATATCAAGAAATTCGTGCAGGAAATAGGCGTAAAATGTCCGAAGTGTGACGGCGATGTCATCGTGCGAAAGACTAAAAAAGGCAGAATTTTCTACGGCTGCAGTAATTATCCGGACTGTGATTTTGTTTCCTGGAACGAGCCTGTAAACGAAAAATGTCCTCTGTGCGGAGAAATTTTATATAAGAAAAAAGGCAAAAAACCGACGCTTTTCTGCGCTAAGGAAGGCTGCGGTTATCAGAAGACCATAGAGGAAGAATGATTTGAAAATGCTCGTCGCATTTTACCCTTATTAAGGGAGTGAGGTACACATAATACATCTGCGTGCTTCATAATGGCAATATGCATAGAGTATTTCTTACGAATTAAGCGGAAGGAGCTTAATATGACTGTCAATGTTATCGGAGCAGGTCTTGCAGGATGCGAGGCGGCTTGGCAAATTTCAAAGCGCGGTATAAAGGTTCGTCTTTACGAGATGAAGCCGCATAAAAAGTCGCCCGCGCATAAGTCTGACAGTTTTGCCGAGCTTGTCTGCTCTAATTCATTAAAGGCTGCTCGGTTTGCAAGCGCAGCCGGTATGCTTAAGCAAGAGATGAGAATGCTTGATTCTCTCTTGATGAGATGTGCCGACAACTGTACTGTGCCTGCCGGCGGCGCATTAGCGGTTGACAGAGATATTTTTTCTTCTCTTGTCACCGAGCAGATAAGAAACAACGGAAATATCGAAATAGTTGATACTGAGGTATCAGACCTTAGCTTTGACGATATTACGGTTGTTGCGACAGGACCTCTTACTTCGGAGGCTTTGTCCGAAAAAATTAAGGCTATGTTCGGCGGAGCATTGAGCTTTTTTGACGCTGCTGCGCCGATTGTTACAGCTGAAAGCATTGATATGTCATGCGCTTTCACAGCTTCAAGGTACGATAAGGGCGGCGAGGACGATTACATAAACTGTCCGATGAATAAAGAGGAGTTTGAACGATTTGAAGAGGAGCTTATTTCTGCCGAAAGAGCGCCTGTTCACGATTTTGATGTTTCAAATCCGAAGGTGTACGAGGGCTGCATGCCGATTGAGGTAATGGCTCAACGAGGTAAAGACACCATTCGTTTCGGACCTATGAAGCCTGTAGGGTTGATTGATCCGAACACCGGGCGCAGACCTTGGGCGGTGCTTCAGCTGCGGCGTGAAAATTCAAGCGGCACACTCTATAATCTTGTAGGCTTTCAGACTAACCTGAAATTTCCCGAGCAGAAACGCGTTTTCTCAATGATTCCTGCTCTTAAAAATGCCGACTTTGTGCGCTACGGCGTTATGCACCGCAACACCTTTATCGACTCGCCGAGGGTGCTTTGCTCCGACTACAGCAGTAAAAGCAACAGCCGCCTGTTTTTTGCAGGACAGCTCACAGGAGTTGAGGGTTATATGGAATCCGCCTCCTCGGGTCTTATGGCCGGTATCAATGCCGCAAGACTTTGCAAAGGCTTGAATACTGTCACACTGCCTGAGAACACGATGATTGGCGCATTAAGCAGATATATCACTGATGAGAGTGTTAAGCGTTTCCAGCCGATGGGCGCAAACCTCGGAATAATGCCTGAACTTGATGAAAAGATCAGGGACAAAAAGCTCAAAGCTGAAAAATACGCAAACCGTTCATTTGAAAGCCTCAGCGCTTTTATCTTTGATAACGGACTTGATATATAGGAGATTAGTATGAAGATAATTATTGACGCTTTTGGCGGCGACAATGCGCCACTTGAAATAATCAAGGGTGCGCGTATGGCGAAAGATGAGTACGGAGTCGATATTCTGCTGACAGGCAGTGAGAGTAAAATCCGCTCGGTTGCCGCCGAGAATAATATTAAAATTGATGATATGCAAATCGCAAATGCCGAAGAGGTAATCACAATGGAGGACGACCCGTCGGCAGTTATCAAGACAAAGAAAAACTCATCAATGGCGCTCGGCTTTGACCTTTTATCAAAGGGAGAGGGCGACGCGTTCATATCCGCAGGCAACAGCGGTGCTCTTGTTATGGGAGCGACAATGATAATAAAAAGAATAAAGGGTGTTAAGCGCCCTGCATTTGCGCCTGTACTGCCGACCTTAACTGGCTGTTCAATGCTTATTGACGGCGGAGCAAATGTGGAATGTCGACCCGAAATGCTTGTTCAATTCGGACTTATGGGTTCAATCTATATGAACAAGGTTATCGGAATTGATAACCCAAGAATCGGACTTGCAAACTGCGGAGCTGAGGAGCATAAGGGCACACCGCTTTATCAGGAGGCGTATCAGCTGTTAAAGGCTTCTAACCTGAATTTCATCGGCAATGTTGAGGGCAGAGGAGTGCCCGAGGGTGAAAGTGATGTAGTTGTTGCCGATGGCTTTACAGGGAATATAATCCTTAAAATGTATGAGGGTGTTGCAGGCGCGCTTATGGGCAAAATTAAAGGCATTTTTACAAAAAACCTCAAAAATAAGCTTGCCGCAGCGCTTGTGCTGTCTGATATGAAAGAAATGAAAAAGCAGTTTGACTATAACGAGTACGGCGGCTCGCCTATACTCGGTGTGTCCAAGCCTGTGTTCAAGGCTCACGGCAGCTCCAAGGCACGCACCATAAAAAGCGCGGTTGGCTTGACTGTGGAATTTGTTAAAAATAATGTTGTAAATGAAATAGCAACTAATATAAATATTTAATTTAATTTCTAAGGATTTAAGGTGACTGAATTGGAACAATTCTGCAAAACGCTGGAATATGATTTCAAGAATATAGAGTACTTAAAAACAGCTCTTACACATTCTTCTTATGCGAATGAGCGCAAGGATGGGGTTGTGTGCAATGAAAGGCAGGAGTTTCTGGGTGATTCTGTTTTAAGTATAATTGTTTCCGATTATATTTTCAAAAATTGTCCCGACTTGCCGGAGGGTGAGCTTACTAAACTTCGCGCTTCGCTTGTGTGTGAAAAAACGCTTGCCGTTTATGCGCGTTCAATAAATTTGGGAAAATACCTTCTGCTAAGCCGCGGTGAGTCTAAAAACGGCGGCAGAAACCGTCCGTCAATTTTAGCCGACGCTTTTGAATCTGTCATAGCTGCTATTTACCTTGACGGCGGAATGGAATGTGCAAGAAAATTTGTCCTCCGTTTCGTTGTTGACGATATAAAGAATCACAGAACACATAATTTTGTTGATTACAAAACAAAGCTTCAGGAGATTGTTCAGAAGAATCCCGAGGAAAAAATCTCGTATGTTCTTACGGGAGAGTCAGGTCCCGACCACGACAAGCATTTTACTGTTGAGGTTCACTTAAACAGCAATGTTGTCGGCAAAGGCGGCGGCAGAAGTAAAAAGGAAGCTGAGCAGCAGGCAGCAAGAGAAGCACTGGAGCTGATGGGATATTGAAGCGCTCAAATGTAGCAATTTTTGTGCCGCATAACGGCTGTCCTAATCAGTGCAGCTTTTGCAATCAGAACGAAATAACAGGGTGTAATAAGAAAGTAACCAAAGATGATGTTATATCGGCAGTCGAAACTGCTTTACATTCACGCGGCTACTATGATGAATCTGAGATTGCATTCTTCGGCGGCAGCTTTACGGGCATTGAACCCGAATATATGGAGATGCTCTTAAGCACTGCATATGAATATGTTTCAAAGGGTCTGTTCAAGGGCATAAGGATTTCCACCAGACCCGATTATATAAATCAGGATATACTCGATACCCTGAAAAAATACGGCGTTACCTCAATTGAGCTTGGCGCACAAAGTATGGTTGATGAGGTGCTTGAGGCTAACAAGAGAGGTCATACCGCACTGGATGTTGAGAAAGCTTCAAGGCTGATTAAAGAAAACGGCTTTTCTCTGGGACTTCAGATGATGACGGGGCTGTATAAAAGCGACGATGATAAGGATATATTTACCGCACAGCAGCTGTCACTTCTTCAGCCTGACACAATGCGGATATATCCTACCATAGTTTTAAAGGATACCGAGCTTGCGGTGCTTTGCTTAACCTCAAGGTATCTGCCGCAGTCGCTTGAACAGGCGGTGGAGCTTTGCGCAAGGCTGCTTGATTTTTTTGATAATATGAATATCAGGGTAATACGCCTTGGACTTCACGACAGTGCGTCGCTTAAAAAAGATTATATCGCAGGGCCTTATCATCCTGCGTTTCGTGAGCTTTGCGAAAGCAAGCGTTTTGTAAATCATTTTCTCGATTTTGTCAAAAATTGCGACAACTCAACAGACAAAAAGTCGTATAAAATTGAGGTTAATCCCTCGTATATCTCAAAGGCTTTGGGTCAGAAAAGAGCTAATATTATGCTTTTAAAAGAGCTGGGCTATAATGTAGATATAATTCAGAATCCTGAAATAAAACCTGATAAGATAAAGATTACGCCAAATTAACACCTACTCAAAATTACACTATTTAGCAACGAGGTGAAACAGTGCTACTAAAATCACTTGAAATACAGGGATTTAAGACTTTTCCCGATAAAACAAAATTAAGCTTTGACAAAGGAATAACTGCTGTTGTCGGCCCTAACGGAAGCGGAAAGAGCAATATAAGCGACGCTATCCGTTGGGTTTTAGGCGAGCAGTCGCCAAAAGCGCTGCGCTGCTCCAAAATGGAAGATGTTGTTTTTAACGGCACAGACCAAAGAAAAAAGCAGGGTTATGCCGAGGTAACGCTTACAATAGATAACAAGGATCGTGCGCTTGAATTTGACGGCGATGAAATAGCCGTTACAAGAAGATATTACAGAAGCGGAGACAGCGAGTATTTAATCAACCGTGCATCTGTCCGTCTTAAGGATATTCACGAGCTTTTTATGGACACCGGTCTTGGCAGAGACGGATATTCAATGATAGGTCAAGGTAAAATTGACAGCATTGTTGCCTCAAAAAGCGAGGACAGGCGTGAAATATTTGAGGAAGCCGCAGGAATATCGCGTTATCGCTACCGCAAGATTGAAGCGGAAAGAAAGCTGAAAAGCGCAGAAGAGAATCTTCTGCGTCTGCGTGATATAGTATCAGAGCTTGAAGAGCGTGTTGAGCCGCTCAGAAAGCAGTCTGAAAAGGCGACCGCTTTTTTGGAATATTCCTCCGAAAAGAAAGAGATTGAAATAGCTTTATGGCTTGATACCCTTGAAAAATCCGCAGGTGTTCTGCGTGACCACGAGGAAAAGATAGAAATTGCAAGAAGCCAGAACGAAGCAGCCGCTGACGAGCTTGACAAAATATCCGCACAGACAGAGGAATATTACCTCAAGGGCGGCGAATATTCGGGAAAGATTGAGCAGGTGAGAAATGAGATTTCTTTTCTTGAAGAAAAATCGGCTGAAAAACGCTCGTTTATCTCAGTTGCAGAAAATAACATATTTCATAATAATGAAAATATAAAGAGAATTGAGGGCGAAATATCAACGCTTGATTCCTCCTTTACAAATTTAGGGAAGGACATAGAAAATAAAAAATCACAGATTGCAGAAAAAAATCAGACGCTTGAAAGCCTTAAAAAAGAGCACGATACTCTTACCCAAAGGCTCGGTGAAATTAACCTTGTAACAGGCGAAAATTCACAGCTTATGCAGCAGCTCAGCTTTTCACTTACAAAGCTTACTGCAGAAGCAGCCGACATTAAGGTTAAGCAGATGACAAGCGCGTCCTCTGTTGCAGAAAACAATGAGAGAATCAACCGTCTTAATGATGAAATAGCAGAGTTAAATAAGACGATCGAAGATTTGTCGGCTATGCTTGATGACTATAAACGCAGGGAAAAGGAGTATGCAGATAAGCTTATATCTCTCAATAATTCCTGCAGCGGCTTGAAGCTAAGAATAGAATCCAAGAAAAATAGGGCTGAAAGTGATAAAAAGCTTGCGGACAAGCTTGTGCTTGATACTCTTGAAAACCGACGCAGAATTAAGCTTCTTGAGGATTTGGAGAAAAACCTTGAGGGCTTTAACCACAGCGTAAAAATTGTTATGAAAGAAAGCGAGCGCGGCACTCTCAGCGGTATTCACGGGCCTGTGTCAAGGGTTATTCAGGTGCCGAAGGAATACACGGTTGCAATCGAAACCGCTTTGGGTGCTGCAATGCAGAACATAGTAACAGGCACAGAAAACGATGCAAAATCGGCTATAAATATGCTTAAAAAGCGTGACGGAGGTCGTTGTACATTTTTGCCAATGACAACAATCAAGGGCAAAAGCCTTAATGAAAGCGGGCTTGATCGCTGTGAGGGATTTATCGGTATTGCGCAGACTCTGTGTTCGTGTGCTCCCGAATACAGCGGTATTTTAAGCTCTCTGCTCGGAAGAATAGTAATAGCCGAGGATTTGAACTGTGCAGTTAAAATAGCCAAGCAGCATTCTTACAGATTTAAGGTTGTAACTCTCGACGGTCAGGTAGTCAACGCAGGCGGTTCACTCACAGGAGGCTCACTTGCGAGAAAGTCTGGTCTTTTAAGTCGTGTTAGCGAGATTGAAAGCCTTAAACAGCACGATATTGAGCTTACAAAAATGCAGGACGAGGCTACCAAAAAATACAATCAGACGGTATCCGATATTCAAAAGGACGAGGCAGAAATAACCGTATTTCAGGATAGCCTCGCAAAGCTTAAGGAACAGCAGATCAGGCTTGAAGCCGAAGCTGCCGCCTGCAAAAATGAATACGACGGCGAGGTCACTGCTCTTGCCGAATATGAAGCAGAGCTGAAAACCCGAACAAGCAAAGCCAAAACACTGCTTGTAGATGCAAACAGCGCAACGCAGGAGCTTGAAAAGATAAATAAACAAATAAGTGAAATAGAAGAAAAATCAAAGGAAATCGCAGGAACAGGCGAGGAGTATTCAAGACAGCGTGAGGAAATTTCGGAGCAGCTTCAGGATCTGAACCTTAAGAGAGTTTCACTTGATAAGGACATTGAAGCGCTGAACGCTGAAATTAACCTTGCGTTAAGCACAGGAAATACACAGGAGGTAAGAAAGAAAAGTCTGATTGCCGATATTGAGCTGTATAAGGAAAAGAACATCAGTATTCAGCAGCAGATTGACGAGCTTACTTCTGAAATAGAGCAATTTACAGCAGATATTAAAGCTAAAAATGAGAAGATAACCTCGCTCAATCAGGAGAGAATGAATCTTGAAAAGGCGAGCGCTGACTTAAGGCGTTTGGAAAAGGAAAAGATAAACGAAAAGGAGCTTTCAGGCAGAGAGCTTGCCCGTCTTGAGGAACGCAAGATGAACCTGCAAAAGCAGTATGACGATATTATCTCAAAGCTCTGGGAGGAGTACGAGCTTACAAGGCGTGAGGCTGAGCAAACCGTAAAGCCGCTTGAAGATGTTGCGACAGCCAGAAAAAGACTCAACGAGCTGAAAAACAAGATTAAAGCTCTCGGTTCTGTAAATGTCGGAGCTATTGAGGAATACAAAGAGGTGTCTGAGCGTTATGAATTCTTAAGCGCGCAGGTAAGCGATGTTGAAAAATCGAGAAGTGAAATCTTAAGGCTTATAAACGACCTCACAAAGCAGATGCAGGAGCTTTTTGTTGAACGATTTGAAAAAATTAACGAGCACTTCAAGGCAACCTTCAAGGAGCTTTTCGGTGGCGGTGACGCATTCCTTGAGCTTTCAAACCCGGACGATATTCTGCAAAGCGGAATTGACATCAATGTTCATCCGCCGGGAAAAATCGTTATGCATCTTGAGTCACTGTCGGGCGGAGAAAAAGCTCTTGTTGCAATCGCGCTGTATTTTGCTATAATGAAGGTAAGCCCTGCACCGTTCTGTGTTATGGACGAGATTGAGGCGGCTCTTGACGATGTCAATGTTTATCGCTTTGCCTCATACCTAAGAAATATGAATGACAGAACCCAGTTTATACTGATTACACACAGAAGAGGAACAATGGAAGAGGCAGATGTACTCTACGGCGTAACAATGCAGGACAAGGGTGTGTCAAAGCTTCTTGAAATGCACTCTACCGAGATTTCGCAGGCAGCGGGAGTAAAATAAATAAAGGAATGATATAAATGGGCTTTTTCAGTAAAATAAAAGAGGGACTTAAAAAGACAAGAGATACGGTTGTCGGTCAGATTGACTCAATGCTCAAGTCCTTTACCAAAATTGACGAGGAGCTTTTCGAGGAGCTTGAAGAGCTGCTTGTTATGGGCGATGTAGGTATTGCAACCGCGACTAAAATAACAGACGAGCTTAGAAAAAAGGTTAAAAAGCAGGGGATAAAAGACCCGAATGAAATTCACCGACTTTTAGAGGAAACAGTTGCCGAGATGCTCAGAGGCGGCGAGGAGCTGAACCTCAACACAAAGCCGTCAGTCATACTTGTTATCGGTGTAAACGGCGTCGGCAAAACAACAACTATCGGCAAGCTTGCAAATAATCTGCGCCTTGAAGGCAAAAGAGTTTTGCTTGCGGCGGCTGATACCTTCCGTGCAGCGGCTATCGACCAGCTTGAAATATGGGCTGACCGCTGCAAATGTGAAATAGTAAAGCAAAACGAAGGCTCAGACCCTGCAGCTGTAGTATTTGACGCAATTTCCTCTGCAAAGGCAAAGGGAGCAGATGTTATAATCTGCGACACAGCAGGCAGGCTTCATAATAAAAAGCATCTTATGGACGAGCTGTCAAAAATCAGCAGAATTATTGACCGTGAGCTGCCCGGTGCGGATAAGGAATATCTACTTATTCTCGACGCAACAACAGGACAGAATGCAGTCAATCAGGCAAGAGAATTTAAAAATGCGGCAGGTATCACCGGTATTGTGCTCACAAAGCTTGACGGCACAGCCAAGGGCGGTGTTGTGCTTTCTATTAAAGAGGAGCTTGATGTTCCCGTTAAATACATCGGTGTAGGCGAGCAGATAGACGATTTGCAGCCGTTTAACAGTGACGACTTTGCAAAGGCTCTTTTTGCAAGAGACGACGACTAAACCCTGAAAGGAAATACTATATGAAAAGCTTTATTATCGCCTCGAATAATGCGCATAAGGTTTTGGAGCTTGAAAGGATATTAAATCCGCTTGGAATATCCGCATTAACCGCAAAGCAAGCCGGAATTGATTTATGTGATGTTGAAGAAACAGGCACAACCTTTGCCGAAAACGCAAGGATTAAGGCAAAAGCCGCGTTTGAAAGGTGCAATATGCCATCTATAGCCGATGATTCGGGCTTGACGGTTGATGCATTAAACGGTGCTCCCGGAGTTTATTCGGCAAGATACGCAGGGCAGGGTGCATCTGACAGCGATAAAATAAATAAGCTTTTGTCCGAGCTTAAGGGAGTTCCTGAAAAGGACAGAACCGCCTCTTTTGTCTGCTCAATCTGTTGTATTTTAGAGGACGGCAGTATGATTGAGGTCAGCGGCAAATGCTGCGGCACAATAGCTTTTGAGCCGAAAGGTGACGGCGGCTTTGGCTATGACCCTGTGTTTATTATAGACGGCGACAAAAGCTTTGCTCAGCTTTCGTCAGAGGAAAAGGACAAAATAAGCCATAGGGGAAACGCCCTCAGAGCGCTTAAAGAAGAATTGATGAAACGATTAAAATGAATTGAAATGAGGACAATATATGTTAAACAGCAAACAAAGAGCTTTTCTTCGTTCACTCGCTACAAGTGAAGATACCATACTGATGGTAGGTAAGGGCGGAATGAACGAGCAGATAATAAAGCAGGCGTCAGACGCTATTAAAAAAAGAGAACTTATCAAGGGCAAGGTGCTTGAAAGCGCAGGAATTACCCCAAGGGAGGCTGCGGAAGAAATATCCGCTGAAATCAATGCGGAGGTTGTGCAGGTTATCGGCACAAAATTTGTACTTTATAAGCGTAACGAAAAAGAACCGAAGATTGAGCTTCCAAAGGCGAAAAAAAAATAATATGAAAAAAATCGCAATGTTTGGCGGCAGCTTCAATCCGCCGCATATAGGGCATTTGCAGCTTGCACAGGCTTTTATAGAAGAATTAATGCTTGATACACTCCTGCTTGTGCCCGTGTTTTCACCGCCTCATAAAGCCGCAAATGAAATGGCTTCTCCAAAGCACAGGCTCAATATGTGCAAGCTGCTTGAAAAATATAATCCTAAAATTCAAGTGAGCAATATTGAAATAAATCGAGGCGGCAGCAGTTATACTGTTGATACGCTCAAAGCCTTAAAAAAGATTTATCCCGACAGTGTATTGCACCTCATTATCGGTGCTGATATGTATATGTCACTGCAAAGCTGGTATCAGCCCGAGCAAATATGCTCACTTGCAAAGGTTTGCACAATTTCACGAAACAGCGACGATATCGCTATGCTTGAAAATCACTCTCGCTTTTTAAAGCGTTTCGGATGTGAAAGCGTTATTCTCAATGACAGGGTAATGACCGTTTCCTCCACTCAGGTGAGAAAGTCCGTTAAATCAGGTGAATCAGTAAAAGACCTTGTCGTACCGGAAGTATATGATTATATTAATCGTAACGGATTATATATATGATGTTTGATTGGAGGTATCATTATGACTTTCAAGGAATATAAAAAGCTCGTAAAGTCAAGAATGGGTGAAAAGCGCTTTACCCACAGCGAGAATGTGGCTAAGGAAGCGGTGAAGCTCGCAAAGCTATACGGAGAGGATACCGAAAAGGCAGAGCTTGCCGGAATATTGCACGATATTACCAAGGAAACCCCGAATGAAGAGCAGTTGCAAATCATGGAGAAAAATGGTATAATACTCACTAAATTGCAGCTTTCATCACCAAAGCTTTGGCACTCTCTTTCGGGTGCGGCGTATATTCAGTCAGAGCTTGGAATTACCGATGAGGATATAATCAATGCCGTTCGCTATCATACCTCGGGCAGGGCAGGAATGAGTACGCTTGAAAAAATCATTTTTGTTGCAGATTTCACAAGTGAAGAGCGTGACTACAACGGCGTTGAAATTATGAGAAAAAAATCAAGAAAAAGCTTAGAGGAGGCTATGCATTACGGTCTCTCGTTTACGATTTCAGATTTAGTCAAGCGTGAGCGTGTTATCGACCCCAATGCCATAGACTGCTATAACGATATAACAATTAATTACACATTTTGAGGTGAAAAATTTGACATCATTAGAAACTGCAAAAATCGCCGCAAAGGCGCTTGACGGAAAGAAAGGTCACGATATAAGACTTATTAAAATTGACGCTGTTTCAACGCTTGCAGACTATATGGTTATTGCCGCTGGTACTAACAGTACGCAGATTAAGGCAATGGCTGAAGAGGTAGAGTACAAGCTTGATGAGGCAGGTGTATCAGTAAGCCATATTGAGGGACACCGCAACGACAGCTGGATTCTGCTTGACTATGTTGATGTTATAGTTCATGTTTTCTCTGAGGAAGCTCGTGAATTCTATGATCTTGAAAGACTGTGGCAGGACGGCACAGAGGTTGATATTTCAGACATTTTAAAAGAAATATAAGTATCTATTCGGAGGGATTGCTTTGAAATACGATCATAAATCTATTGAACCAAAATGGCAAAAGGTGTGGGAGGACGCAGGTGTTTTTCACGCAGAGGAAAACAGCGATAAGGAAAAGTTCTTCGCTCTTATCGAGTTCCCTTATCCGTCAGGACAGGGTCTTCATGTAGGTCACCCAAGACCGTACACCGCACTTGACACTGTTGCAAGAAAGCGCAGACTTCAGGGCTATAATGTGCTTTATCCTATTGGTTGGGACGCTTTCGGACTGCCGACAGAGAACTACGCTATTAAAAACCACATTCACCCTGAAATTGTAACAAAGAACAATATAGCTCATTTTAAGGAGCAGATTCAGTCGCTCGGTATTTCCTTTGACTGGAGCCGTGAAATCAACACAACCGACCCTGAATATTATAAGTGGACGCAGTGGATTTTCCTTCAGCTTCTCAAGAAAGGTCTTGCCTATAAAAAGGAAATGGCTGTAAACTGGTGTACCTCCTGTAAGTGTGTTCTTGCTAACGAAGAGGTTGTCAACGGTGTTTGTGAGCGTTGCGGCAGCGAGGTTGTAAGAAAGGTTAAGTCGCAGTGGATGCTTAAAATCACAGCATACGCCGACAGACTTATTGATGACCTTGACCTTGTTGACTATCCCGAAAGAGTAAAGGCGCAGCAGAAGAACTGGATTGGTCGATCAACAGGTGCTGAAGTTGACTTTGAAACCTCAACGGGCGACAAGCTGACAATCTACACTACCAGACCCGACACGCTCTTCGGCGCTACATATATGGTTATCTCTCCTGAGCATCCTCTTATTGAACAATGGAGCGACACTCTTAAGAATATGGATGAAATCAGAGCCTATCAGCAGGAGGCTGCGCGAAAGTCTGACTTTGAGCGTACAGAGGTAGCCAAGGACAAAACAGGCGTGAAGCTTGACGGGGTTACGGCAATTAACCCTGTAAACGGCAGAGAAATCCCGATTTTCATCTCCGACTATGTTCTTGTTTCCTACGGCACAGGAGCAATTATGGCTGTTCCTGCTCACGATACGCGTGACTGGGAGTTTGCAAAGAAGTTTGATTTGCCGATTATCGAGGTTGTTAAGGGCGGCGATGTTCAGAACGAGGCATTTACCGACTGCGCAACAGGTATTATGGTGAATTCGGGTATGCTTGACGGCTTGAGCGTTGAGCAGGCAAAGGTTAAAATAATAGAATGGCTGACCGAAAAGGGAGTAGGCAAGCAGAAGGTAAATTACAAGCTTCGTGACTGGGTGTTCTCCCGCCAGCGTTATTGGGGCGAGCCTATCCCTGTTGTTCACTGTGACAAGTGCGGATATGTTCCGATTGACGAAAGCGAGCTTCCGCTTACACTGCCGATGGTTGAGTCCTACGAGCCGACAGAAAACGGTGAATCACCGCTTGCAAATATGACGGATTGGGTTGAAACAACCTGTCCTAAGTGCGGCGGAAAGGCTCACAGAGAAACCGATACAATGCCTCAGTGGGCAGGTTCATCTTGGTATTATCTGAGATATATGGATCCGCACAACAAGGAGGCACTTGCTTCAAAAGAGGCTTTGGAGTATTGGTCGCCTGTTGACTGGTATAACGGCGGTATGGAGCACACAACTCTCCACCTTCTTTACAGCCGCTTCTGGCATAAGTTCCTTTACGATATCGGAGTTGTTCCGACAAAAGAGCCGTACGCAAAGCGCACAAGTCACGGTATGATTCTCGGTGAGAACGGCGAAAAGATGAGTAAGTCAAGGGGCAATGTTGTAAATCCGGATGATATTGTCAACGAGTACGGCGCTGACACAATGCGTCTTTATGAAATGTTCATCGGTGATTTTGAAAAAGCCGCTCCGTGGAGCCCTGCAAGCATCAGAGGCTGCCGTCGTTTCCTCGAAAGATACTTCTCTCTTCAGGATATTCTTGTTGACGGTGATGAGTACAGCAAAGAGCTTGAAAGCTCATTCCACAAGACAATCAAAAAGGTTTCTGATGATATCGAAAACATCAAGTTCAATACCGCTATTGCCGCGTTGATGGCACTTATGAATGATGTTGCAGCTCAGGGTAAAATTAACAGAAAAGAGCTTGCGACATTTACACTTCTTCTTAATCCGTTTGCTCCGCATATTACCGAGGAAATCTGGAGCGTGTGCAAGCTCGGCGAGGGCTTGGTAGCACAGCAGAAGTGGCCTGAGTATGACGAGAGTAAGTGTAAGGACGATACTGTTGAAATCGCCGTACAGGTAAACGGTAAAATCAAAACAAGACTTACGATTGCAGTTGACGCTGATAAGAATGATGTTTTGTCAAAGGCTAAATCTGACGAAAAGGTTGCGCCTTTGATTGAGGGTAAAAATATCATAAAAGAGATTTATGTGCCCGGAAAGCTCGTAAATATTGTCGCTAAATAAAAATCTGCAAATTACAGTCGATTTGTGAATAAATTGCTTGACATTTGCAGGATAAATATAGTATAATTTATTTTGCAATTATGCGATTAACCCCTGCCGTGTGGCGGATGGGAGGGAAGATAAATGGCAGAAATCAGAATTAAAGACAACGAGTCTCTGGAAAGCGCACTCAGAAGATTTAAGAAGCAGTGTGCCAGAGCAGGCGTCATTGCTGAAGTTCGCAAAAGAGAAGCTTATGAAAAACCTTCTGTAAAGCGTAAGAAGAAGTCTGAAGCAGCTCGTAAGCGTAAATTCAAATAATGCTTCCTATTGTTGCTACTTACAATCAAAAAGCAGGCTGTATGCCTGCTTTTTTGAATATGGGGATACTATGAAAAGCTATTATCTTTCAAGTGTATATGAACTGACTCCGGAAATATTAAATACTATCGGCGTTAAGTGTTTGTTCCTTGATGTTGACAATACAATACGGAAATACAACGATGCTAAACCGAGCAGTGAAACGCGCGCTTTTATTGAAAAAATGAAATCAGCAGGAATAACTGTTATTTTATGCTCAAATAATTTCAAAAAGCCGATAAAGCAATTTGCGAAAGCTCTGTCATGCCCGTTTGTCGGCTTTTCACTAAAACCTTCGCCGTTTGGTATGGTTCGTGCGTGGATAAAATCACGAGCCGCACATAGCGAAATTATGGTTGTAGGCGACCAGGTGTTTAACGATATTTTAGCAGGTAAGCTTATGCTGTTTAAAACAATGCTCGTTTCACCTATTGACAGTGAGAATGAGCCGTCAACAGTAACTGCGCGTCGAAAAATGTTCAAATTCTTTGAAGATAAAATTCTTGATAATATTAATCCGTTTTAGGAGGCAGAATAAATTGAAGAAAATTCTTTTGATTTTGGGACCAAACCTCAATATGGTAGGCATACGCGAAAAGGGTATTTACGGTGAGGAAACTGCTGAGAGCATAAATAACGATGTTAAGGCGTATGC
The DNA here is from genome assembly GCA_051880615.1 of Acutalibacteraceae bacterium. Taxonomy (GTDB): domain Bacteria; phylum Bacillota; class Clostridia; order Oscillospirales; family Acutalibacteraceae; genus UBA7067. The sequence goes on along the minus strand of JBJEOH010000059.1, from coordinate 22,976 downwards.
GGAAAAAAGGGGAGTGGAGCTTGATATTTTTCAGAGCAACAGTGAGGGCGCTTTGATTGATAAAATTCACTCAGTTCTTGGAAAATATGACGGTGTCGTAATAAACGCAGGAGCGTACACGCACTACAGCTACGCTTTGCGCGATGCGATTAACTGCGTCAAGGCTGTTCCGTTCGTCGAGGCTCATATGTCGAACATTCACGCAAGGGATGAATTCCGCCATAAATCAGTTATTGCTCCTGAGTGTGTGGGACAGATTGCCGGCTTTGGAAAGAATACCTACTTCCTTGCGATAGACGCACTTCTTATGATGTGAGGAAATTATGGAACAGACAAGCTTTTTAGAACAAAGAATTAATAAAATCCGTGCGAGTCTAACTCAGGCAGGCGAAGCTGCGATAATACTGTCAGATCAAAACAGGCTTTATCTTACAGGCTTCAAGTCTTCCGCAGGGCTTGTGCTGATTACAAAAACAAGCGCGTATTTTATTGTTGATTTCCGCTATGGTGAGGCTGCTCGTGAAAAGATTAAGCACATTGATGTTTTAGTCTACAATAAGCTTTCCGACACGCTGCAAACTCTTTGCAAGAAGCACCGCGTTAAAAAGGTTTATTTTGAGAATAACGGTATTACTCTCAAACAAGCTGACGACTACAAGAAGCTGTTAAAGCCGTGCGAGGTAAAATGTTCTTTTACAAATTATCTTGATAAAATCTTAGAAAACCTGAGAATAATAAAAACGCAGGACGAAATTGAAAAGCTTGAAACGGCTCAGCACATAACTGAGGAAGCTTATCTTGAAATACTCAATTATATCAAACCAGGTGTGAGCGAGCGTGATATTGCGCTTGAGCTTGAATATCTGATGAGAAAAAAGGGTGCTGACGGCATAGCGTTTGATTTAATCACGATTACAGGCGCAAATACCTCCAGACCTCACGGCGTCCCCGGGAACGCACTAATAAAAAACGGCGATTTCTTCACAATGGATATCGGCGTACTGTTTGACGGCTACCACAGCGATATGACAAGGACTGTCGCAGTGGGTAAGGTGAGCGAGGAGCAGGAAAAGATATATAATATTGTCCTGAATGCTCAGGAAACGGCGCTCTCGCAAATCAAGCCCGGTGTAAGCTGCGAGTATGTCGATGCGGCTGCAAGGGATATAATCAAGGCTGAGGGATACGGTGATTGCTTCGGACATTCAACCGGTCACGGAGTTGGCCTTAATATTCACGAGCTTCCTGCGGTATCTGTGAACAATAAGCTTCTTTTGAGTGCCGGAATGGTAATAACCTGCGAGCCGGGGATATATCTGCCCGAAAAATTCGGTGTAAGAATAGAAGATATGGTTCTGGTAATGGCTGACGGTGCAAAAAATTTCACAAAAGTGCCGAAGGACCTTATAATTTTGTAAGATATTAGGTGTAAACGGTTGATTTTTCACCGCGAATTTAGTATAATTAATACGATACTGGTATGAAATGTAAATTACCAACAATACAGGAGGATATTAATATGATTTCAGCAGGCGATTTCAGAAACGGCGTAACTTTCGAAATGGACGGACAGGTTGTTTCAATTATCGAGTTCCAGCATGTTAAGCCGGGCAAGGGCGCTGCCTTTGTTCGTACAAAGATCAGAAATGTAATTACAGGTGCAGTGGTTGAAAAAACCTTTAACCCTAACGATAAGTACCCGACCGCTTTCATTGAGAGAAAGGATATGGAGTATCTTTACAATGACGGCGATCTTTACTACTTTATGGATAATGAAACCTACGAGCAGACACCTATCGGTAGTGCTGTTCTCGGTGACAACTTTAAGTTTGTTAAAGAGAATATGGTATGCAAGGTTCTTTCTTACAAGGGTAATGTTTTCGGCGTTGAGCCGCCAAACTTCGTAACTCTTGAGGTTACAGAAACTGAGCCGGGCGTTAAGGGCGATACTGCTACAAATGTAACTAAGCCGGCTGTTGTTGAAACAGGAGCAGAAATCAAGGTTCCTATCTTCATCAACGAGGGCGATAAGATTGAAATTGACACACGCACAGGCGAATATATGTCTCGTGCATAATTTTAAGGAGAATTGATATGACTTTAACTGAAAAGGCAGCATATATCAAGGGCTTGACAGACGGTCTTAAGCTTGATGAGAGCAAGGACGAAACAAAGGTTATTAAGGCTATTATTGACTTACTCAGTGATATGGCTATGACTGTTGAGGATATTGACGACGCTGTAGGCGAGCTTACCGATGAGGTTGACGAGATTGACGAGGCTCTTGCAGACTTAGAAGACGAAGTTTACTGCGATGACGATTATGACGATTATGACGATTTTGATTGTGATTGCTGTGACGACGACTGTGACTGCGATGACATTTACTATGAGGTAACCTGCCCGACCTGCGGCGAGGTTATCAATCTTCAGGAGGATGTTCTTCTCTGCGGCGAGACAAGCTGCCCGAAGTGCGGCGAAGCCTTGGAATTTGACTTCTCTGATATTATGGATGATTGCGGCTGCGGCTGTGGCTGCGACCACGACCATGACGAGGAATAATAGAATATTAAATTCTAATTTATTTTACACGATAATTTCAGCACCAAAACAGTTTAACGCTGCTTGGTGCTGATTTTGTATGATTATAAAACAGAGAGGTATTGAATGGCAAGCTTGTACTTTACTCGGCACGGACAAACAATATGGAATGTTGAAAACAAAATCTGCGGCGAAACCGATATTGACCTCACGGATTTAGGTCATCAACAAGCTATTGAGTTGGGTAATCAAATTCTGAAAAACGGCTATAAAATAGATGAGATTTTATCTTCTCCGCTTATTCGTGCCAGAAAAACGGCAGAGCATATTTCCGAGGTAACGGGAATACCGATGCGAGTTGAAATGCGATTAAAGGAACAGAATTTCGGCAAATATGAGTCAACTGCAAGGAACGGGGAAGAGTTCAGAGCGGCAAAATCACATTTTGTCAACAGCTATCAGGGCGGAGAGTCTATGCTGAGATTGGCGCAGAGAATTTATAATCTTCTTGATGATATTAAATCGGAGGCTGAAAATAAAACTTATCTTTTTGTAGCACATAACGGAATTGCAAGAGTAGTAAATTCTTATTTCTATGATATGAGCAACGAGGAATATGCGGCTTTCGGAATAAATAACTGTGAAATTCTCCGCTACGATTTTTCTTAAAAACAAAGGCTGTAGGAACAGCAGGATTTTTTTGTTCTTTCAGCATTTGAATTATATATTAATTGTGGATTTCATCTTGACAATAATTAAAAAACGAGATAAACTCATTGTAATAAGGCAAACGGTACAATGTTTTGCAAAGAGGGCTTCAGTTATGAAAAGAAGAATTGTGTTAATTTTATCCGTTTTTATTATGGTTATGTTTTGTTCCTGCTCTTTCTCATCAGTTTTAGAACCTGCTATACTACAAGGATACAAATCAAGCGATGAGCATTTTGATCCTGATGGTTTTCAGGATTATGTCGATTATTGCAAATATTATTATAATGAAGAATTTGACCGGAATTTTAAAAATAATGAAATGTATTCTGAAATACAAAATGAAGATATTGAAAACATAATCTCATATTTTGATGATTTCAAGGGATGGATGAAAATTGAGCAAAGAATGGACGAATATGATTTTGATAATTCGATAATAACAGCAGGTGATTATTATCATCTGGATACTAAAGAGGGCGATTTTGGGGATCCGGATATTAATAAATTTGTTGATTATTCTTTGTATTTTTACGATATTGAAAGTCACACTTTATACTATATTCACAGTAATATATAGTAATTAATTACACTGAAAAAAGGCGGCAAGAGTTTTCACCTTGTCGCCTTTTACATTAAAGTGATTTTACACATTCGATGGGCTGAACGAAATAATGCTGTAAAGCGTTGCCATACGCTCTGCGCTTGTAAGCTCGTCTGCGTTATTACATTCGGTGCTTTCTATTGCTTCTTTTGCATACTCATTCAGCACGATAACAGCGCTGTGCATAAGTCTGCGTTTAGGCAAAAGCTTCGGATCCATTATCTTTGATTCTGTAAGTATGTTTCCAAAGCCCTTGACTGTCAGCAAATAAGCGTTTACTTCAAGAATATCATTGATAATCTGTTCTACGCTTTTATCCGAGATGGCTAAAGCGGCAAAGGTTGACATTTCAACTCCGTTTGTCAGCTTGTATCCGTGAGTGCGAAGCGTATTTACAATTTCCATTGCCTTTTCAGTAAGCTCTTTGCTTCCAATATTACTCAAAGCGAGAGTATTTGATATTGCCTGAACTGTATTTCCGTGGCTGATTTCAGACTTTAAAATTTCAAAACATTCCTCAGATTTTGTGATTATGTCGTTGTTAGACTTGTTGTTAAGTGCAAACTGCACAGCGATAAGACAATCCTCTGAAGATGTGAGAAAGAAATGCTCTTTTTTTATTTTATCAAATATTTCTCGCGTCTGGTTAGTGATTTCCTCGTATTTTTCAGGAGAGGAGAGCTTTACAATAAGATATGCGGCGAGCGTTAAATAAGATGAAGAAGAAAAAACCTCTTTTAGCATATTGTATACGCTGTTAACCTTAACGAACATTTCATTCGGGTCGTCCTCGATTGAAAGAAGAGTTGCAAGAGGAACAGTTGTGGTTGTGCTTCTAAAATTAGAAAAGAAACTTGTATTATCCTTTATTATTTCCTTTGAGGTTTTAATCCTCTTCGGTTCAAGCGTTATTCCGTTTTGAGTATAAATATTCGCACACAAGGGATAAAGCTGTGACGCTTCCCATTTAAAGCTTTCTTTCATCATTTCAAGATTTCCGGCAAAAAGCTCACAGCGTAATAGCAGTTGTTCAGTCATAAACGATTCTCCATTCAGCCTTGTCGGCGGTTGTGAAAACGGGCTGTAGCAAAGGTGAAAACCTGACCGTTCACTTTTTCTACAGCCCTTAATTTGCGTGTGTGTTTATTTATATTTTATACTCCCATAAGCTTCTCGCCGGCAGCTGCCAGTTTATCAGAAAGCTCGTGAGCATTTTCAAGACTTTTGCCTACTGCCGTTACATAAAGCTTTATCTTCGGCTCAGTGCCGCTCGGACGGACAATAACTGCATTTTCACCCTCAAGTGAATACGCAATTACATTTGACTTAGGCAGCTTGATTTCAGTCTTTTCGCCTGTCAGCTTATTTTCGCTAACCCTTTCAAGGTAATCGTCAACCTTGATAATCTTAAAGCCGGCAATCTCGCTCGGAGCATTTTCTCTCAGACCGGTCATAATCTCTGACATCTTTTTCATGCCCTCAGCACCTTCAAAGGCGAAATTGAGGGTGTTGTTGATGTAATAGCCATACTGATTATACATCTCGTCGATAACCTGTGAAAGAGTCTTGCCCTGCTTTTTATAGTAAGCCGCCATTTCACAGATGAGCATTGAAGCAACAACAGCATCTTTGTCACGAACATAAGAGCCTGCAAGATAGCCGTAGCTCTCTTCAAAGCCGAACACATATCTGTCCTCTTCACCGTTCTGCTCAAGACCAAGAATCTGCTCGCCGATATATTTGAAGCCTGTAAGAACATTTCTCAGCTCTGCGCCGTACTTTTCGCAAAGCTTATTAATCATTATGCTTGTAACAATAGTTTTTACAACAATCGGTTTTTCAGGCAGAGTGCCGAGAGCCGTGCGCTGTGAAAGAATATAGTCTGTAAGCATAATTCCAGTTTCGTTTCCGGTAAGCAAGCGGTAGGAGTCGCCGTCCTTTGCCGCAATACCAACGCGGTCGCTGTCAGGGTCAGTAGCGAGAAGGAGATCAGGCTTAACCTCATCACATAAATCAAGACCAAGCTTTAAAGCTTCTTTAAACTCCGGGTTCGGATAAGGACAGGTAGTGAAGTTGCCGTCGGGAAGCTCCTGCTCTTTTACAACCTGAACATCATCAACGCCGATTCTGTTAAGAATAGCGCGAACAAGCTTGTTGCCTGCACCGTTAAGCGGAGTATATACAACCTTTAATCCTGAGTCCTTACAAATATCCTTGTGAATCTGCTGTGCCTGCACATTGTCAAGATATGTTTCGTAAACACTGTCGGCTACATATTCGATAATACCGTCAGCCAAAGCCTTGTCAAAGTCAGCAAGCTTAACATCTTCAAAGCAGTCAAGCTTCTGAATCTCAGAGTAAACGGCATTAGCACCGTCGTCAGTCATCTGACAGCCGTCGCTGCCGTAGCATTTGTAGCCGTTATATTTTGCAGGGTTGTGGCTTGCCGTAATCATAATACCGCTCTTGCACTTTAATTCTCTTACAAGGAACGAAAGCACAGGAGTCGGCTGAAGCTCGGTTGAAATATAAACCTTGATGCCGTTTCCTGCAAGAACTCTTGCAGCTTCCTTAGCAAAAAGGTCTGCCTTAATTCTTGAATCATATGAAATAGCAACTGCTGATTCTTCATATTTATTATTAAGATAATTTGCAAGACCCTGTGTAGCAAGGCGAACATTATATATGTTCATTCTGTTTGTGCCTGCACCGATAACGCCTCTTAATCCGGCTGTGCCGAACTCAAGAGCACGGTAAAAGCGGTCGTAAATTTCTTCTTCCTGACCTTCAATGTTAACTAATTCATCTATAAGATCCTTGTCCTCGGTTGCCTTTGTTTTCCATAATGTGTAAAGCTCGTTTGTATTCATATTTTCCACCTCTGATAATATTTCAATAGTTTATTATTTGTTCTTTTTTTAGGATAAATCATTTTAGTTACTATTTTTACCAAATTATATCATATTTAAAAAAAAAAGACAAATTACAAATTGACAAAAATTGATGTTGCTTGTTCTGATTTGATGTTTAAATTGCTGTATTATCCTTCTTTATTATATTGAAAGCATAAAAATATTTATTTGATTTTAGGTTCTTAATTATAATTATTTATTTTAACTGCTACTGCTTACTTTGAAAAACTGTTTCAATGATTTTACTTGCGCTTTTTAAGTAAATTTTTTTATTTTACTTGTGTTACGACAAATTTTATAGTAAAATAAAACAAATATTGCTTTTATGGCATAATTAAAACTTAGGAGGACTTAAAATTGGAAGAAAAAAATAATATTGTTCCGCAGGATGATACTGCGGAGGTGACTGATACCGAGCAGCTGACTACAGAAGCTGCAGATAATGCTGTTGTTGACAGCGCACTGCAAGATGAAGCAGAGCAGTCTTTACCGCAGGATGACAATGATGGAACAGCATATGTATCACAGTTCGGTGATATTGAAGGAGTTTCTGTTGAGCAAAATTCCGTTGCAGCAGTAAAGGTGAAAAAGAAGCGTTTAGTTATGCCTTGCATAATAGTCTCGGTATGCCTGTTGCTTGTTGCTGTTATTGTTGGTGTTGCGTTTCTGCTGTTTTTTAACACATCCGTTACAGGAACTTATGTAATTGAAGGAAGCACTGATTCTGTTCAGACCTACTTTATTCTCGAGGATAATGGTGTGCTCACTCAGCGCTCGGGTTCGATTGAGCTTGAGGGTACATATGAAATTACAAATGAAGATAATGTAAGCAAGATTACTTTTGAAATTCCTGCTAACTATGTCAATGTAACTTATAATTACAAGCTTGAGGGTAACAGGCTTACCGGTATGAAAATGCTTATGTCAGATGGAAGCGGAAACTCGCTGGTATTTGTTCCGGCAACCTATGTTGAAACAAAAGTTGAGCCTATTGAGAAAGCGCAGCTTGATTCAAAGCTTGTAGGAAAGTGGCAGCACTCAATGGGTTATGACCTTACATACACCTTTAATGAGGATAATACCCTTGTTATGAGCGGCAATGGCATGAATATTTACGGCTATTATTCGGCTGAAAACAATACTGTGAAAATAAAATATCAGGCTGCCGATGTAACCGAAAGCTCTGCATCGTATTCATTTGACGGTGAAAAACTTAAACTCAATGATGTTGAGTTTAATAAAGTCAGTGAATAAACTGCGAATTTATACGGGTGTTTTTTTATAATGTTTAGTAAGAAGTTAAAATTTGTAACCATCTTTGCTGTGCTTTTCGTTCTTATAACTTCTGTTTCAGTAACAAGCGTATCATCTGCCAGCGCAGGAGTTACAATTTCAAAGCCTCACTACAGTGTTCAAATCGGTTCAACAGTTACTATTCAGGCAATCGGCTCGGGGATAATCTGGAGCTCGTCTGATCCGTCGGTTGCAACAGTAAGTCAGCTTGGCGTAGTAAAAGGCATTTCAATGGGTAATGCAACGATTACCGCAACAAGCGGCGCGTATTCAGCTACTTGTGAAATAACCTGCGGCTATTACAAAGGAATTGATGTTTCAACATGGAACCGTGAATATGGCTCGGAACCTGTAAACTGGAAAAAGGTCAAGGCACAGGGTATAGATTTTGCGTTTATCCGTGCCGGATTCGGCTGGGAGGACTATCCTTACCAGATGGACAGCCAATTTGTGAATAACATAAACGGTTGCATTGAGAATGATATTCCTTTTGGACTCTATTTCTATTCCTATGCTACAAACAGCACCGAAGCGGTTTATGAAGCTAAGTATCTGCTCAGAATCCTTGACGATTATTTCCCCGAATCAAAGTCAAAGCTCCGTCTGCCTATTGCATATGACATTGAGGAGATGGATATTATTAATAGTATAACTAACGCTGAATTAACCAATATAGCATTGTCTTTCTGCAATACTCTCAAAGCTTCCGGATATGACACAATGGTATACGGTAATACTGCAACTTTTAATAGGATGAGCTTAGACACGCTTCAGAAGAACGATATAGGTTTCTGGTATGCAATGTGGCCCTACACTCCGCAGTTTAATGAGCCTGAAACCATAGGGAATACTGGTGTAGTGCCGGATGTGTGGCAGTATGCATCCGACGGCACAGTTCCCGGTGCAGGTGCTGCAAACAGTGTTGATATGAATGTTATATATATGCTCAGTACTAAGACTGAGCTGTTTAAGGACACTTCAACTGTGGCTTCAATTTCTTCTCCGGGTGCCTGCAAGGCAACAATCAAATGGGATAGCGTGAGCGGCGCTCAATATAATCTTTACAGAGCTGAGGTAACCTCAACAGGAAAGATTAACACGGCAAATGCCGTTAAGCTTTACAGTGGCAGCAAAACATCGTTTATCGACGGCTCATTGAAGTATGGCAAGCGTTATTACTATTACACAGATACTTCTTTTTCAGGTGATTTCCTTGATCCCGATTATCGAAAGGTAGTCAGCGGAGTTGAAAAGGGCGCATATGTTGATAATGTATACAGCGGCGATGTTTCAATGGACGGTAATCTCTCTTTGATTGACGCTATATTAATACAGAAATATGTCAACGGCTCATATGCATTTTCGAGTATTCAGATAGCTGCGGCAGACTTCGACTCGTCGGGCAAAATCAATTTGCTTGATGCCCTGGTTGTTCAAAAAAGAGGAGTAGGAAATACTAATTAATTATAATTAACTGAATATTATTTTAGGGCTGTTTCAACTAACTGTTGTTACAGCTCTTTTTCTATGATAACGCAAAAAAATATACAAATTTTTCGTGTTGCCTATTTATTTCTTGTAAAATATATGATATAATGTAATCAGCAAAAAGCTTTTTGCTAATAAAAATGCAGGAGGTTGTATCTATGTTGATTACCTACACAGCAAAGAAAGTGAATTTAAAGGACAATTTTAAAAATATGGTTGAAAAAAAGCTGTCTAAGTTCGACAGACTGTTCAGTGACAGCGCAAGTGCTGCCGTTAAGGTTGCGGTTGAAAAGAACAGGCAGACCGTTGAAATCACTATCAGTGATAACGGAATGATATACAGATCTGAGAACACCTCACAGGAGATGAACGAGGCTGTTGACAAGTGCGTTGCTATTCTTGGCAGACAGATAAGAAAGAACAAGTCAAGACTTGAAAAACGACTGAGAGCAGGTTCACTTGATGAATTTATCGCAGCTGAAACTGACGCTGTAGAAGAGGATGAGCCTGAGGAAGCTGCAAGCTACGATGTTTACCGTGTAAAATCCATTCCTTCAAAGCCGATGCTTGTTGACGAGGCTATTCTGAGAATGAATATGGTTAACCATCAGTTCTTTATGTTCACTAATGCCGAGACTTCTTTGATTAATGTTGTTTATAAGAGAACTGACGGCAGATACGGTCTTTTGGTTCCCGAAGAAAACTAAAAAAATAATTTAGCTTTCTACTTTTGTTTTTCATAAATTTTTCTCCATCTTCCAAACTTGACAAAAGCGTCGCTTTAGCGGTGCTTAGTCAGATGAAAGCCCCTATAATCCGCGAGGGTTATGGGGGCTTTCATTTGCTATGAAATATTTGGTGACTACCGTATCATAGTATAAATACAAAGTGATAAGTACTCACAGAAAAATTAAGGTGAGTAACAAATAAATAAAAAATCAGCTTGTAATATTGATAGAAATATTATATAATATAATCGGTAATTGTAGAAATAAATTGCACATTATGAACAATGATACCTTAGCTTTTTTAAACATATAACTATGTAATTATAAAGAAATACTTTTAAAGGCGGGTGGGTTATATTGTATAAAGCACATATTAATGAGAAAACAAAGAAAGTACAATCAGTCAAAGAGCATTGCCTTGCCACTGCACAGCTTGCAAGCGAGTATTCAGTACCGCTGTTTAAGCAGATTGTGTATGCTATCGGGCTTTTGCATGATATAGGAAAATATCAGCCATCTTTTCAGGAAAGAATAGACGGCAAAAATATTATGGTCGAACACTCAGGATGCGGTGCGATTGCTGCAAAAGGTAAATATAGGGATCCGCTATTAAAGCTTATGCAATTCTGTATTGCCGGGCATCATTCCGGTATTCCGGATGGCGGAGTTCCAAGCGATACTCCTGATATGCCAACTCTTTACGGAAGATTGAGCAGAGAGTTTGAAGATTTTTCTGAGTATAAAAATGAGCTGTCAATACCCGATATTGATGAGAAAGAGTTTGCGCGGGTTTTGATTGACGGATGCAGGAGTAAAGCTGATATTGCAAGTGTTGCTGAGAAATTTGCTTTTATTACAAGATATTGCTTTTCTTGCCTGACAGACGCAGATTCAAACGATACGGCAAGATTTTGCAATGAAAGTGAAAATAGAGAACTAACCGCTGATTTTACAAAATGCCTTGAAGCCGTTAATGCCAAACTCAATTCTTTTAATTGTGAAACAGAGCTCCAAAAGGCGCGTGCGCTTATTCAGCAACAAGTCTATGACAAGACAGACAAAGATGCAGAGATTTATCTTATGAATATGCCGACAGGCAGCGGAAAGACCTTATGCAGTATGAAATTTGCGCTTGAACGGGCAATTAGGACAGAGAAAAGACGGATAATATACATTATTCCTTATAACAGTATTATAGATCAGACTGCCCGACAGTTTGAAGAATTGTTCGGTGATTTTGCCGAGATTTTAAGGCATCAATCTACATTTTCCTATGATGACACAGACAAAAGCGAGGATTACAAAAAGATTCTGAGTCAGGCGGCTGAAAATTGGAATGCGCAAATAATAATAACAACGGCGGTTCAGTTTTTTGAGTCTGTTTATGCAAATAAACGAGGTAAGCTGAGAAAGCTCCATAATATGGCGAACAGTATACTTGTTTTTGACGAAGCGCATCTTATGCCGAAGGAGTATTTGCAGCCTTGTTTAAGGGCAATTTCATACATAACGAGACTTCTTGGCAGTGAAGCAGTATTTCTCACAGCAACGATGCCTGATTTTCAGGCTCTTATCAAAGAATATGCGTTGCCTGACAGCAGAATTGTAAATTTGGTTGATGATTTCTCACTGTTTGAAAAGTTTAAAAAATGTGATTTTGAGCCTTTGGGTAAAATTGATATTCAGTCATTGTTAACTAAAGCCAAAGAAAGCCCAACATCTTTGATAGTTGTAAATAAACGCAAAACAGCAAGAGAAATTTATTCGAATTGCAGCGGAAGAAAATTTCATCTTTCAACATATATGACACCCTTTGACAGGAAAAATGTAATAGATGAAATTAAAAATCAGATTCAAGGTCTTGAGAGAGATTATCCGAATTTAGAGAATGTTCCCGATGACAGAAAAATTACTGTTGTTTCTACATCGCTCATAGAAGCAGGAGTTGACCTCGATTTTTACACAGTATTTCGTGAAACAACAGGGCTTGACAGCATATTGCAGGCAGGCGGAAGATGCAACAGAGAAGGAAAAAGGGTAGGAGCAAAAACCTTTATCTTCACATTAGAAAGATGCAATAAAAAAGCATCAACCGAATTGCAGGCTAATCTTACAAAATCATTGATTTCACAGTATGAAGATGTATCCTGCCCTGAATGTATCGAAAGCTACTACAAAAGGCTTTTTACTATGCTTAAGGACGAAATAGTCAAAAATTCAATTACTGCTGGTAGCAGCGGAGATTTTCGTTCATTACCATTCAAAACATATGCTGAGCGTTTTGAACTTATAGACAGCAAGACTGTTTCAATAGTCGCACAAAGAGATGCGGCGAGTGCTGCTCTTATTGATGAAATAAAGCTCATTGGACACGGAAATCAACGAAAGCTTCAGAATTATGCTTTCACCGTTTATAACTATGAGTTTGAAGAACTTCTTAAACAGCACGCTGTAGAGGATTACGGCAGCGGAATATGGTGCCTGAAAAATAAATATTATTACGATGACAACATAGGTGTTCTTTTTGAACCGCAGGATTATTTTATTTAATAATAATATATAAACTATGAAGGAAAGGAGATAACGACCAAGATGAGCTACGGATTTAAAGTAATGGTAGAAGGCGACTATGCCTGTTTTACCAGGCCTGAAATGAAAGTGGAACGAGTAAGCTACGATGTCCCTACACCCGGAGCGCTTGAGGGTATGCTTAAAAGCATTTACTGGAAGCCTGCTATCAGGTATGTTATTGATAAAATAATAGTTTTTAATCCTATTGATTTTATCAATATAAGGCGCAACGAAGTCAAGGAAAAAGTTCTGTTAAGCTCTGTGAAAAGTCAGATGAAAGGAAAAGGAGGAGACCCGTGCATTTATACTGCTGAGAGCAGAAGCCAAAGAGCTGCTATGATTCTTAAGAATGTGAGATATGGGGTTGAGTTTCATTTTGAGCTTACAGGCTTGAAAAATGATGACGAGTCACAGACTGAAGCCGATAAAAAGCATTACAACATAATAAAAAGACGGCTTGAAAACGGTCAGTGCTTCAGAACTCCCTGCCTTGGGTGCAGTGAATTCCCTGTGCGAAGTATTACGCTTGTTGAGAGTTTTGACTTGAATCAGATAAACACTTCCATTCTTTCGTCAGGAGATGTAGATTTAGGATTTATGACCTACCGCGTATGCTTTGAGGACAAGGGAATACCGCTTAATAACGATTGGGATAATCCGAAATTCTCAGATAAAGCAACAACTCAGTATTACAGACCTCATATGATAAACGGAGTAATTGATGTCGCTAAATACAGGGAGGCGATGAAATGCTGATAAAGGCTTTGTGTGACTATTATGATGCATTGGCGAGCGATGGCAAGGTGCTGCCTGACGGATATTCTAAGGTTAATGTGCATTATCTTGTCTGCCTTACGCCTGACGGAAAAATTGATGATATAATCAGCTGCCAAAGGTGCGTGCAGATACCTGCCGCAAAAGGCAAAACAAAGGAGAAGTATGTGCCGCGAGAGGTTGTTATGCCAAAGCGCACTGAAAAATCAGGCATAGAATCAAACATTGTTGAACATAGACCGCTTTATATATTCGGGTTGAATTTTGATAAAGAACACAACAGTCTTACACCAGACGATAAAACAGACAAGGCTAAAAAATCCAATATTGCGTTTAAAGAGCGTAATTTAAGCTTTCTCGAGGGCTTGGATTCTCCTGTTGTGAACGCCTACAGGAATTTTATTGCAAATTGGAATCCCGAGAGTGAAGTTGAAAATGAGCGCTTACTCAGATTGGGTAAAGATTATCAGAATTCAGGCTTTGCGTTTTGCTTGAGCGGATTTCCCGATTTGCCGCTGCACGAGGATAAAACGCTTAACGAAAAGTGGCTGCTTGAGTGCAGTACGAGTACCTCTGAAAGTGACAATGATGTTATAGCGCAATGCGCTGTAACAGGAGAAAAAGAACCGATTGCAAGAATACACAATAAGATAAAAGGCGTATATGGTGGTCTTGCAACAGGTTCGGTTCTTATCGGTTTTAAAAATTCTTCCGGCTGTTCATATGTAAATGAGCAATCTTACAACAGCAATATTTCTGAAACCGCGATGAAAAAATATACCGATGCTCTCAACTATCTTCTCGGAGATAAAAGACATAAAAATCTAATTGATGACATAACAGTTGTGTACTGGGCAACAGGAGGAGAGAAAAACGAAAGCTGTTCTGACTTTTTTGCTTCTCTTCTATTCGGGGACGATGAAACGATGGATGAAAAGTGTACCGAAGAAATGCTTGATGGACTTGTGAAGTCGGCAAGAGAAGGCAACATTACGGCGCAGAGAATCGCGTCAACTGAAAATATCGACCCTGATGTTGATTTTTATATGGTCGGAATAAAACCTAACGCTTCAAGAATTGCAGTTAAGTTTATATACCGCAAAAAATTCGGTGAGATACTTCAGAATATTGCACTTCATCAAAGCGATATGCAGATAACTGAAAAGATAAATCCTATACCGCTGTGGATGCTGAAAAAACAGTTAATTTCTCCGAAAAGCAATAGTAATAATAATACGGTTGACCCGGCGCTGCTTGCAAAAATATTCGAAGCAATAATTTACGGGACAAACTATCCGAGCTTCTTGCTTGCAACATTGGTAAGGCGCGTAAAAACAGACAGCGACATTGACAGAATCAGTAATGAAATCCGTGTGGGCGCAATAAAAGCCTGCATTAACAGAAAATCAAGACTTTCAGGTAAAAAGGAGGAGATTAAATTGTCATTGGACACACAAAACAAAAATCAGGCTTATCTGTGCGGCAGACTTTTTGCAGCACTTGAAAAGCTCCAGCAGGAGGCTTCGGGCAACTCGCTGAACAGAACAATCAGGGACGCTTATTTTTCATCAGCGTCGTCAAAGCCGGCTATCATTTTCCCAAAGCTTATTAATCTGGCGCAGAATCATCTTAAAAAGGTTGACAGACCTGTTTATTTCAATAAGCTGATACAGGAAATTGTAGACAACATCAACGGTGAATTTCCTGAAATGCTACCATTGGCTGAGCAGGGAAAATTCATAATCGGCTACTATCAGCAGTATCAGAGCTTTTTTGTAAAAGATGCAGATAAAAATAATACGAATCAGGAGGAAAACTAATATGGCTATTAATAACAGATATGACTTTGTAATGCTTTTTGATGTTGAAAACGGAAATCCTAACGGTGACCCAGATGCAGGCAACACACCAAGAGTAGACCCTGAAACAGGACTCGGCTACATAACAGATGTTTGTTTAAAGCGTAAGATCAGAAATTATGTTGAGCTTTCCAAAGCGGGAAAGGAAGGATATAACATACTAATAAAACCTGACAGAGCGCTCAATACAAAATTCAGTGCTGCCTACGACGCTAAACATTTAGAGCATAAGCAAAAAGGGAAAAAGCCAGAAGATGTCAGGACAGCATGTGAATATATGTGCGAAAATTACTTTGATGTAAGAGTATTCGGCGCTGTTATGTCTACAGGTGACGACCCTTGCGGTATCGTAAGAGGACCGGTTCAGATTAACTTTGCAAGGAGCATTTCGCCAATAAATATTCAGGATGTAACAATTACCCGTCAGGCACGCACAACTGAAGATCGTCAGCAAACAGGCGAAACTGAAATGGGCAGGAAAAGCATAATTCCTTATGCGCTTTACAGAGCAGAGGGCTATGTTTCAGCTAATCTCGCAAACAAGACAGGAATTTCCGAGGATGATATTGAGCTTTTGTGGACGGCTATTATAAATATGTTTGAAAACGATCACAGTGCCGCAAGGGGCAAAATGTGTATGCGTAAGCTATATGTATTCAAGCATGATAATGTTCTTGGAAACTGTCCGTCACATATTCTTTTTGATAAAATTTCTGTTGAGCAGTCGAATGATGCTCCGCCAAGAAAATTCACTGACTATGAAATTGTAGTCAATGAAAACCTGCCCGACGGTGTAGAGCTAATCAGTAAAATATGATTAGTGAGGATATTTCTATACGCTCAATTCAGCATTTTCTATATTGCCCCCACCGTTGGGGGCTTATGGAAATTGACTGTGCGTGGGCCGAAAACTTCTTTGTAACTAAGGCAAATATTATTCATAATCGCGTTCACGATACAAAGAGCAGCCATTCTGCATCAGGTAAAAACTGCTATACTTCTGTTTCGGTATACAATGATAAGCCTGAATATAATCTATACGGTGTAACAGATTGTATCGAAATCAGCAGCTTGAAAGGCAATAAACATTGCATTGTAGAATATAAACCGACAAAGCCTAAAAACAAGGAATACAACTTTGAGGACTTAATGCAGGTGTTTGCACAGAAGATATGTGTTGATTATGTTTTTAACTGTGATTGTGACGGTGTTCTGTATTATGCTGATGTGAAGAAGAGAGTAAGGCTGCCGCTTAATGAGAATTTTGAGGAGTATGATACGACCTTAAAGACTACTCTTAAGCAAATGCGAGAATATTTAAGCATTGGAAAAATTCCCGCTGTTCAGAAAAGTAAGAAATGCAACGGCTGTTCATTGAAAGATATTTGTATTCCGTCTCTTAAAATTAAAAACGGAGTAAGAGGCAGGATAGAAGAAATTATGTCTGACGATTTTTGCGAAAAGGAGTCATTGCCCCAACTATGAGAAAGCTGTTAAATACGCTATATATTACAAATGAGCTTGCATATCTCAGCCTTGACGGAGAGAATCTTGTCTGCAAAATTGAGGATGAAATCAGGTTTCGTATTCCCTTTGATAATATAGAAAACATAGTCTGTTTCAATTATCTCGGCTGTTCTCCTGCGCTTATGGGTAAATGTGTGAGTAAAACAATACCCATCAACTTTGTTGCGCCAAGCGGCAAATTTCTTGCTAAGGTTTGCGGTGAAACGAAGGGAAATGTGTTTCTGAGAGTTGCGCAAATTGACAAGTTTCGTGAAAACGGAATTTATTTAGCAAAGAATACTGTTGCAACAAAGCTTTGTAACTCAAAGCAAGTTATAAAAAGAACTCTGCACGATAATGCTTTTTTAAGAAATGATGAGCAGATAAAGGATGTGCTTGACAAGCTTACCAAAGGCATTGAAGATGTGTATTGCACTGATTGTATAGAAACAGTTTTGGGCATTGAGGGTAACTGCGCGAAAAATTATTTTTCGATTTTTGACAAGCTTATTACGAACACAAAAGTTCCTTTTTCATTTGCATACAGAAGCAAAAGACCACCGCTCGATCCCGTAAATGCTCTTCTGTCGTTTGTGTATACATTGTTTACAAATGAATTTGCTGCTGCACTTGAAACGGTAGGTCTTGATAGTTATATCGGATTTTATCATGCACTGAGAAGCGGCAGAAACTCGCTTGCTTGCGATTTGGTTGAAGAAGCTCGATGTCTTGTTGAACGGTTTGTGTTGACCTTGATAAATCTGCAAATAGTAGGTGAAAAGGATTTTCAAAAACAGATTTCGGGAGCAATATGGCTGAATGACGAGGGAAGAAAAAAGGTGCTGACACGCTGGCAAGAGAAAAAACGAACTGATTATGTGCATCCTTATCTAAAGCAAAAGATACCTTTTGGATTAATACCGTATGTGCAAAGTAACTTGCTTGCAAAATATGTAAGAGGAGATTTGGATGAGTACCCGTGCTTTTTGATTAAGTAGGTTATTTTATCAATTTAGGAGTTGCTAAAAATGATGGTTATCATCAGCTACGATGTTTCGACGACAGATGCAGCCGGAAAGAAAAGACTGCGCAGGGTTGCCAAAGAATGTCAGAATCATGCTCAGCGTGTCCAAAATTCTGTTTTTGAAGCTAATCTTGATTATTCAACTTTTTTAAAATTAAAGGAAAGACTTGTCGACATTATTGATAAAAACAATGACAGTTTGCGTTTTTATTATCTTGGGAATAACTGGGAAAGAAAAGTTGAACACATAGGCAGTAAGCCTACTTATAATCCGGAGGGCGTTTTAATAATTTGATAGAATAGGCGAACGCTCATTAATTTGAAAAACCTAATATGTTCGCCTGCAAAACAGTGATTTTTTTTCCAGAAATCTTTTTCTTAAACTGTTGTTAGATAATTTGTCCACCTCATATTGTGGTGCGATAGTAAAGAAGTACAATATTTTGCTGTCGCACCTCGCATGAGGTGCGTGAGTAGAAATTTAAGCCATTTAGCAAGCTCATTAACATCTGTAAAGTGTCGCACCTCGCATGAGGTGCGTGAGTAGAAATTACTCGTTGTAAATATTCGTCCAACCACTCGTCCGTCGCACCTCGCATGAGGTGCGTGAGTAGAAATTGGAGATTACGGAATTTGAGTATTCCGTTAATGCGTCGCACCTCGCATGAGGTGCGTGAGTAGAAATGCCGATTGAGATATTAAACATTTTATTACCTGACGTCGCACCTCGCATGAGGTGCGTGAGTAGAAATGAAACTACAGTTGTTACTCTTGATATGTTCGAGAGTCGCACCTCGCATGAGGTGCGTGAGTAGAAATCAGAAAAAGATTCACCTCCTGTGATTTTACTTTCTGTCGCACCTCGCATGAGGTGCGTGAGTAGAAATGAAAGAGTACAGAACAGCGTTTATGAATTTTGTAGTCGCACCTCGCATGAGGTGCGTGAGTAGAAATTTGAACTGTTTCTCAACTTGCCCCTGTGCATCTTGTCGCACCTCGCATGAGGTGCGTGAGTAGAAATGTTTATCGTGTCAAGCAAGTCACCGTTTTTATTAAGTCGCACCTCGCATGAGGTGCGTGAGTAGAAATTTGTTTGCGCAAGCTGCTTGCCAATCTGCATACCGGTCGCACCTCGCATGAGGTGCGTGAGTAGAAATGTTCTGTGTTACATCTGATTTTAACGCCTCAACTTGTCGCACCTCGCATGAGGTGCGTGAGTAGAAATCGGTTTGCTCTGAGAGTTTTTCGCCGCAGTCGTGTCGCACCTCGCATGAGGTGCGTGAGTAGAAATGAAAAGTGCATTGACGAAGAACGCAAAGAGGCGGAGGTCGCACCTCGCATGAGGTGCGTGAGT
This sequence comes from Acutalibacteraceae bacterium, assembly GCA_051880615.1. Taxonomy (GTDB): domain Bacteria; phylum Bacillota; class Clostridia; order Oscillospirales; family Acutalibacteraceae; genus UBA7067. The sequence goes on along the minus strand of JBJEOH010000059.1, from coordinate 3,614 downwards.
AGAAATGGCTTTTTTGTGCTTAGTGCTTTTTCCGTCCTTGTCGCACCTCGCATGAGGTGCGTGAGTAGAAATGCATTTTTGCTCTCCTCCTTAATCTCCTCCCACTGTCGCACCTCGCATGAGGTGCGTGAGTAGAAATGCACCACTGGAACGGCAGGTATTCAAAAACTACAGTCGCACCTCGCATGAGGTGCGTGAGTAGAAATTACGTTAGAATTTTTGTACCATTCCCACTCGGGTCGCACCTCGCATGAGGTGCGTGAGTAGAAATTCTATTTTTTTATATTTATATTTAATCGCATAGTCGCACCTCGCATGAGGTGCGTGAGTAGAAATCGTTGAAATATGATGAAGGGGTCGAAAAACCGCAGTCGCACCTCGCATGAGGTGCGTGAGTAGAAATGAAAAGTTCAAAAGCCGACCGTAACACCGTACTCAGCGTCGCACCTCGCATGAGGTGCGTGAGTAGAAATGCAATATTTCGATTCGGTGCATTTTGGTATTCCGTCGCACCTCGCATGAGGTGCGTGAGTAGAAATAGTAATGCAACAGTAATGCAACCTCAAAAAATTTTGTCGCACCTCGCATGAGGTGCGTGAGTAGAAATTGTCAGTCCGATTTTATTGCCGTTATATATTCTGTGTCGCACCTCGCATGAGGTGCGTGAGTAGAAATGGTTCAGTGTGTCGATTTTTCGCAAAATGTTGACGTCGCACCTCGCATGAGGTGCGTGAGTAGAAATTTTGAGCCGCAGGTCAACGGAATTATTAAGGACGTCGCACCTCGCATGAGGTGCGTGAGTAGAAATATATCCTCAATCTTTGCTTTGCTTCCACAAAATGTCGCACCTCGCATGAGGTGCGTGAGTAGAAATGAAATTCTTGAAACAAGACTTACAGAACCGAAGTCGCACCTCGCATGAGGTGCGTGAGTAGAAATGCTATCAAATGTATGTCCGTCAACCGTTATCTTCGTCGCACCTCGCATGAGGTGCGTGAGTAGAAATACGCAGCGTGCAAAAGGCTATTATCAGATACCGGTCGCACCTCGCATGAGGTGCGTGAGTAGAAATTGTTCTCCTTCGCCTGTCACAAGCCAGTCGTAAGTCGCACCTCGCATGAGGTGCGTGAGTAGAAATGGCAAGGTATTTGTGATTTCTTCGGCGGAATTTGTCGCACCTCGCATGAGGTGCGTGAGTAGAAATGAAAAAACGGTGCCACTCAACGCCGCTGCCAGTGGTCGCACCTCGCATGAGGTGCGTGAGTAGAAATCGCTGTATTCTTGCAGTTGCCCATATCCCTTAAGTCGCACCTCGCATGAGGTGCGTGAGTAGAAATAACAAATTGCAGTCAATGCTCAACGCAAACAGCGGTCGCACCTCGCATGAGGTGCGTGAGTAGAAATCTCAATCGACGGGAACTATTTTATCGGACTCACTGTCGCACCTCGCATGAGGTGCGTGAGTAGAAATAATCGCATAAAAGAGGCGTTTGAGGAAGGTGTATAGTCGCACCTCGCATGAGGTGCGTGAGTAGAAATTTTGTGCGTATTTTTTATTGACAAATACGCATATGGTCGCACCTCGCATGAGGTGCGTGAGTAGAAATATATTGCAATCGTTGACCGCGATTGTTTTGTCGGTCGCACCTCGCATGAGGTGCGTGAGTAGAAATTGCGAATTTGTTTTATAAAAAAACGGAAACACGCGTCGCACCTCGCATGAGGTGCGTGAGTAGAAATTGCACGAAATCAGGAAGAGAGTATTTTTTACAAGTCGCACCTCGCATGAGGTGCGTGAGTAGAAATGTTCCAATCACCGCTGTTGCGATTACCGCTGTTGTCGCACCTCGCATGAGGTGCGTGAGTAGAAATGATAAGCTCATCTGGCTCATACGGACAGTCGGCAGGTCGCACCTCGCATGAGGTGCGTGAGTAGAAATTGTCAAACCACCTGCCCGAGATACAAGCGGTTTGGTCGCACCTCGCATGAGGTGCGTGAGTAGAAATAATTTTGGAAAATCTCAGCAGAATGGGTGTGCCGTCGCACCTCGCATGAGGTGCGTGAGTAGAAATGAAAAAACGGTGTCGCTCAGCGCCGCTGCGAGCGTCGCACCTCGCATGAGGTGCGTGAGTAGAAATGTATGTTGTGAGCGACAAAGGCAGAGTGCCTTGGGTCGCACCTCGCATGAGGTGCGTGAGTAGAAATCTTGTAATGCATAAGGACGTGTGATGTCAATTAAAGTCGCACCTCGCATGAGGTGCGTGAGTAGAAATTGTACACATGTAATACCGCACAAACGTTCGGATAGTCGCACCTCGCATGAGGTGCGTGAGTAGAAATAACCTCAAACGGCAGTACAACCCATTCGCCGACGTCGCACCTCGCATGAGGTGCGTGAGTAGAAATTCAACCTCAGGCTTGTCTTTGTCTATCGTCCGTGCGGTCGCACCTCGCATGAGGTGCGTGAGTAGAAATTAAAAAGCTCGAAACAGAGAATAAGAAACTTAAGTCGCACCTCGCATGAGGTGCGTGAGTAGAAATTCAACGGGCGAACTGTTTGACATTATTGAATATGTCGCACCTCGCATGAGGTGCGTGAGTAGAAATATTAATCTCAATCGGCTTAGGCTCGGGAATATCGTCGCACCTCGCATGAGGTGCGTGAGTAGAAATGCTTCGACCAACTAAATAATCAACCGAGCAATCGTCGCACCTCGCATGAGGTGCGTGAGTAGAAATTTCTGAGCTCAGATTCGGTGTTGATAACAGTGCTGTCGCACCTCGCATGAGGTGCGTGAGTAGAAATAATATGAATATGAATATGGTTGTGAAGCAGTACGAGGTCGCACCTCGCATGAGGTGCGTGAGTAGAAATTTTAATCATACAATTTCAACTACATAGCCTTCATGTCGCACCTCGCATGAGGTGCGTGAGTAGAAATGTCGATGATGCGAAAGAACAGGAAAATAAAGATGTCGCACCTCGCATGAGGTGCGTGAGTAGAAATAAAGTTTGACAGCGAGAGTGTGAGTAATTTCATTCTGTCGCACCTCGCATGAGGTGCGTGAGTAGAAATTGATTGATGCCGCTTGATTAGATATTTTGCATAAGTCGCACCTCGCATGAGGTGCGTGAGTAGAAATAATTTTTTAAGCGATTACGGTTATGCGCAGGAAGGTCGCACCTCGCATGAGGTGCGTGAGTAGAAATTTAAAGCAAGCGATGTGTTGAGAATCGCAAACGCGTCGCACCTCGCATGAGGTGCGTGAGTAGAAATCTAAAAAGGTATAAAAATAGCGCACATCCGAAGATGTCGCACCTCGCATGAGGTGCGTGAGTAGAAATTGTCAAACCACCTGCCCGAGATACAAGCGGTTTGAGTCGCACCTCGCATGAGGTGCGTGAGTAGAAATTCATCGATACATACAAGTATCAAATGTCAACACGTCGCACCTCGCATGAGGTGCGTGAGTAGAAATTTGGTAATATCGTTAATAATTTCCTTGCGCCTTTGTCGCACCTCGCATGAGGTGCGTGAGTAGAAATCCACAATGCGACAGATGACCAAGGTGTGAGTCAGTCGCACCTCGCATGAGGTGCGTGAGTAGAAAT
>JBJEOH010000058.1:0-5447 GCA_051880615.1 Acutalibacteraceae bacterium | reverse complement strand
CTTTTGCGGCTGGTTCTACGGTATGACCGTTTCTCTCGCAAAGCTCGGCAAATTCGCAGATATGGTAGAGATTTGTGCCGACCTCCAAATGGTAGTCGTCGATATATCTGCAAGTTCTCTCCATTGTTTTGCCGTCGCCGAGCTTGATTGAGATTTTTTCTCCGTCCGCAATGCGAAACTGCTCCTGATAGTGCGGGTCAATAAATCGGATACCACGCTCGGCATTTTTCAAGTGGTTGTTCAGCCACTCTTTCTGATAGCAATAGCAGTACAGATTGTACTCGCCCCTGTTGGGGTTAAATCTCATAAGATAGCTGTACTTTTCCGTATCAAGACGAATGCCATAATGGTTGCGGTCATCATTAAAGGAGCTGTCGGGAGTGGAATAACAGTAAGAGGACATAGCCTTTCTGCCGGACAAAACATCGCCGTCACGCAATCCGTTTATCACATCATCAAATTCAGCCTTAAATTCATCGGTTTTCAAGTCTTTTCTGAAATCGTTCCAAGTCGTCCAAAACTCGTTCCCGTTAGAACCGAAGTCGGCTCTCAAATATCCGATAAGACCGGTCTGCATAGAGAGCTGCTGACTTTGGCTGAAGGTGTATTTACGCTCTGCTTCGGTCAATACTCTGTAATCCATTTTCATCACCTCGCTTGTTCGTTTGGTTGTCTTTGCTTTGGAATAGGAAAGCCATAAACTCCGGCAATGTCATCGCCGAGCCTTTTGGTAACTCGTGTGATGTCGGCTCTTGTGGCTTTTCCGTTATAGATTTTATCTTGCAGATTTTCAATCTGCGTATCGGTGACACCATCTTTGAATACACGGTAAAGATAATGGTTTGTACCGTCGTGATGAACGGCATCGGCACGAAGGTCGCCGTACTTATCCACATACCATTCGGTGTAATCGGTATCGGAATAAAGGCAGTCCTTAATGTTGCCGGAATCAATCATCTTGTACCCCGACACTCTGCCGTTCCATCTGCCGAGGTCGCCGATAACGATAATCGGCTGTGAAAGCTGAATGTTGAGATTTACTCGTTCATCATAAAGGTTTTCGGCATTGGATTTTACCATAATGTCGTAAAGCTCATCATCGGAATATCCGGGATACAGTTCCTCCAAAGACTCTCGCCAATCATCAAGGTCAAGGCTAATGTCGCTCCAAATGATATGGCGGTCATTCTGCTCCTGCCTGCTCATCAGTGCCACCTCCCAAATAAGAGAACAGCTTATTGGCTTTGGTCTGCTTCTGAAGCTCGATAATCAGTCTCATATCCGGAATAGTAATACCGGGAATTTTCAAAATGCTCTCCATATCAAGCTGCTGCAATTTCTTTTCGGTATTGCAGCCTGCGTCAAACAGTTTCGTCAGAAGCTTTGTTTTCTGTTGAAAAGTGAATTTTTCCTTCATTGCTTTGTCCTCCTTATCGTTCTTTGTCTTTATTTCGCTTCTTGTGTAAAAGCTCTTGTGCCTTTTCCTTTGCCCATTCAGGCATACACTCAGGCTTTATTTCGCCCATAACATCCATCCTTTCATATCGGGTGGATTTGCCGGTGTGAAGATTTGTGCAGAACACGGCGCTTCCACGACTGTTTGCCGACGCACCGAAGCCGCCCGTAACATAGTAGAGCTGTCTGTCGGCTCTCTGAAATTCAGGCTTTAATACCTTGGGGTCAATGGCTATGATTTTGCCGTTGATGTCTTTGGAATAGTGGTCGGGGATACAGTCGGCTTCCGTTATGAGTGTGATTGGAATATCCAGTTTTTCGACCTGTTCCTTGAAAAGCTCCGCTTCATTTGCCACACGGCTACCGAAAAGGTGTACGATTTCAATATAGTCATCGCTTACCATACATTCCGAACACAGTTCAAACAGGTCGTTTCGCTCTGCAAAGCCGCACAAAAATTTATCGCCGTTTGTGCTTTGCTCATTGGAAGCCAAGATAACTTCCTTTTCGCCCACATTGACCGAGCATAGAACAGTGTATTCACCGATTTTTCTTTTTCCCTCGTTCATATCCACACCTCAGCTTACTTCAATCACAATTCTGATGTTTCCGCAGTCGCAGCCACTGCACTGCCTTGACAGTTCGGGAAATAGGGATTGCACTCTCTGTCTTGCTCTGCGGATAGTCTCAAAGCACGGCAAGCCGTAGCCTTTATAGTTGTTGACTATATCCTCAAGCGGTAAATCACCGACTCTCATATAGCTGTATCGGTTGTAATAGCAAAGGATAAGCTGCATATCGTCATACCTCGTTTCGGGGCATTCTCTGAGTATTGCAAGCACCTTGCTGTCAACCGTCTTTTGCTTATTCATAATGCACCTCCGTAAAAGAACCGTGGGCGAAGTTTTCACTCCGCCCACTTTGGTGTTCCTTATTTCTTTCTGTTCTTAATCTGCAAGAAGATAAAGCCGCCGATAATAAAGGCGACTAATACAACTGCTACGATTGTTTTAGCGTCCATTACTCATTGTCCTCCTTCTTCTTTTTTCTGTACGCAACAATGGCTGTGCCTGCAATACCGAGGGCAGAAAGTCCCGCAAGTGCCGTCCACAATCCCATATTGCTGTTATCTCCGGTCTTTGGTGTGTCTCTCAGCTCATTGTGCATTTCCACAACGGTAGTAGAGCCGACCTTTACGGTTGCAATCTTATCCCCAGGAAGAACATAGGAAGCAGAAACACTATCCTGAACCTCGGAAATGGTGTAATCGCCGATACGAAGTCCCTCGATAATGATTTCGCCGTTCTTATCGGTCGTGAAGCTGCGGTCGTAACCGTTTACTCCCGTTACTCTGAAAGTGAAGCCTTCAACTTTACCGTCAGAGGAAGTCTTAACGATTTTCAGGTTTCCTTTCATTGCCGTGTTAATAAAGCCGACGCCGGCTTTGTTTTCTACCTCGTAGGTGGTTTCATCCTTTTCAATGAAAACAGAGTACACACCCTTATCAAGCTCAAAGCCTTCCGGTGCTTTGGTTTCTCTTACAAGGTATTTTCCGTAAAGAAGCTCCTTCATCTCGTAAATACCGGTAGAGGTTTCGGTAAGCGTACCGATAAGCTCGTCGCCGTCGTCCAGTTTACCGTCGCCGTTCACATCTTTGTAAACCTCAAAGGTCGCACCCGTCAGCTTGTTTTCCGGGTAATCTTCATCGACCTTAGTCAACTTGATATTGCCGTAAACATACTCATTGACGATTTCAACCTCAATGACCTGACCGTCCTCGGACACGATAACCTCATAGGAAGTATCGTCAAGCACGAAACCGGCAGGCTGTTCGATTTCTCTTACAATCCAGTTTCCATACGGTACTTTGTCAAAAGAAAAGCTACCGTCATTTTCAGAGGTAGCAGTCATCAAGGCATTTTCTTTTGTAAATTCGGTTTCATCAGCCTTAAACAGACCGATTACAGCACCTCCCAGTGCTTCGCCGTTTTCGGTAATCTTCTTACCGGAAACAGAACCGTAAATGAGCTTGTTTTCAATCGGCTTGCCGTCATTGACTGCAACCTCAACAGTTGCGGTATCCTGTCCCGCATAGCTGAAAGTAAACGGATACTTGCTGTCGGAAAGGATATAATGCTCATCGGTTGCAAGCTCCTTTACATAGTAGCTTCCGAAAGGAAGGTCGGTTTTGATAACAGCCTTGCCGTTTTCGGAAAGAGAGATAATCTCAATCAGACCGTCTGCCGGGATAGAAGTACCGCTTGCAGAAACAAGTTCCTCGGCGGCAAAAAGTCCGAAGCTGATATTCTTCACTTCATCGCCGTTGCCGATATTGAAGATGTCGTTCTTTTCGATAGCCTTTTCAAGACTTACCGTAACCTTTTGTCTCTCGTTTACGAAGCTGGTTGCGGTTTCCGTCACGGCGACTTCCTGACCTGCGTAGGTCAGCTCGACCTCGTGTGCTTCCTTGTTGATAACCATACCCTCCGGTGCGGTAATTTCAACTACCGTATATCTGCCGAGGTAAAGTTCCTTACTCTTGGCAAGTCCGTTTTCATCTGTGGTAACAGTATCTACGACCTCGCCCTTTGCATAACGGAGTGTTCCGTCAGGAGTGATAATATCTTCTGCTGCGGTAATCTCATAAACCGCACCTGCAAGACCTTTCACTTCATAGACAGGCTGATAAATCACATCGGCATTTTCCTCTCCGGAGATATTTACCCCTGAGAATACCTCGCCGGTCTTTTCAATGCTGACAGTACCTTTCTGTGCCATATTAGGCTTATCGACCTTAATCACGGTAATACCACCCTCATCGGAAGAATGTTCCTCTGCCACATCAAAGTACACCGGTGTGCTGTCAAGCACATATCCGTAAGGAGCCTGAACCTCAACAAGAGAATATCCCTTGCCGTATTCCAGTTTCTCCGGTGTAACAAGCTGTCCGTTTGCATCAGTGTAGAAAATATCTATCGTTGTCGGAGTAGGATAAGTGAAGGTCATTGTTACCTGATTGCCGTCCGGGTCAAAGATTTTGAACCCAGCACCGGCATAAGGAATGTTTTTACCACTTTCTGCGTCCACCTTAACCACCTTGATATAGCTTTCAAAGTTTGCGTTGTTGATGAGATAGCGGTAGGTCTGTCCGTTCTGAGCAATGAACACATCGAAGTCGTCCATTAACTCACGCCCCTCCCAACCGGAGGTCTGATGAACGGTATATACGCCGTAAGGCATATCCTTTGTCTGACCGAAGCCGTTTTCATCACAAACAATTACATCTCTTTCATCTTCCTCTGCTGAATCAAAGCTGCCGGAAGATTTCAGATAGATTTCAAAAGTTGCACCGTTTTCCGGTGTTTCAATCTTTGTTTCGCCGTCATCGGTATGCTTGATGATAGCGATATTGCCTTTCATAACCTGTTCGGTAACATCATTTGCGGTCTGATTGTGTTCCACCGTATAAAGCTGCGGTTCAGCACCGACCTTATGGATTGTACCGTCGAGCAGATAACCCTCGGACGGCGTGATTTCACGGATTGTCCAGTCATTATCACAGACATATTCCTTTGTGGTAAACTGCCCGTTCTTATCCGTCACATACTTGTCCACAAGGGTTTCACCTTTATAGATACCGTAAACTGCTCCGGCAAGGGTAGCGTCGCCCTGCGGTGTGCCTTCCTCTCGGTCGCTCTTTGTTACGGTTACGCTGAACTTTTTGAGAATGTTCGTGAAGTTTCTTGTGGTTACTTCTTTCCAGTTAATCGGTGCGGTCTGATTTGCAGGCACAACATAACGGATTGCGGTATCCACTTCCTCAATGGTGTATGGGGTAGTGCCGCTGATAAGCACATCATCAAAAGAAGCAACACCGTTCTTATCTGTCACGGCATACTCATCGACAGCAATACCGGAAAGAGATGTGCCGTAAAGATGGAAGGTAACGCCCTCAACCAAGTTATCCTCAGAAGATTTGATGACCTGAAGAT
>JBJEOH010000057.1:0-92897 GCA_051880615.1 Acutalibacteraceae bacterium | reverse complement strand
AGACAGAAACAGAGACAGAAACAGAGACAGAGACAGAAACAGAGACAGAGACAGAAACAGAGACAGAGACAGAGACAGAAACAGAGACAGAAACAGAGACAGAGACAGAGACAGAGACAGAAACAGAGACAGAAACAGAGACAGAAACAGAGACAGAGACAGAGACAGAAACAGAGACTGAAACAGAAACTGAGACAGAGACCGGCACAGACAAGCCGACTGAGAAGCCAACATCTGCTCCGACAAACGGCGGCAGCACTGGCAACTCAGGCAGCACAGGCAGCACAGGCAGCAGCTCAACAACAGGTAAGGTTGCAACAGGCGACAGCACAAATGTTGCTATGCTTCTCCTCCTCCTCGCAGCAGCTGCAGGCGTTGTAGTATTTGCACGCAAGAGAATTAAGGAAAACTAATTCGATTAACACAGAAACAATAAAAAACTTTTATGCCAAAATGTGCTGAATATATGCAAGAATATTCAGTATATGAAAAATAGCAAGGAACGCCCTCCGAAACCGGAGGGCGTTTTTTCTGTGGAAAAGTTTTTGTTATTCAAATAAAAAGGCGTTCCGCATACATTTGCATACGGAACGCCTTAAATGTTTATTTATGGAATGGTATTATTCGTTAACATCCTTCTTAGAAAGAGCTACGAGATGTTCATACTTCTTAGCAGCTCCCTCTTCTGCCTGTGCAAAGAGCTTTTCTGCTCTCTCAGGGAAGGAACGGGTGAGTGAGTTGTAACGAACCTCGCCCATGATGAAGTCACGATAGCTTGCTGTTGGTGCCTTGCTGTCGAGAGTGAACGGGTTTTTGCCCTCGTCTGCAAGACGCGGATCAAAGCGGAAGCAGTTCCAGTAGCCTGCCTTAACAGCCTTATCCTCTTCAAGCTGAGCAATGCTCATGCCGCCCTTGATACCGTGGTTGATACACGGAGCATAAGCGATGATGATTGACGGGCCGTTGTAGCTTTCAGCCTCTGTGAATGCCTTGATGCACTGATTGAAATCAGCACCCATAGCAACCTGAGCAACATATACATAGCCGTAGCTCATTGCGATTGCTGCGAGGTCCTTCTTCTTAACGCTCTTACCTGCTGCTGCAAACTGAGCAACTGAGCCTACCGGTGTAGCCTTTGAAGCCTGACCGCCGGTGTTGGAGTAAACCTCTGTATCAAATACGAGAATATTTACATTCTTGCCTGAAGCGATAACATGGTCAAGGCCGCCGAAGCCGATGTCGTATGCCCAGCCGTCGCCGCCGAAGATCCACATTGACTTCTTAGCAAGGCAATCTTTGTCAGCAAGAGTTTTCTTTGCAAGCTGTCCTGCTTCACATTCACAGTCAGCTATTGACTCGAGCTTCTCAATAAGTGCATCTGTTGCAGCTCTGCTTGTCTTGCTGTCCTCTCTTGTGTCGAGGTAGTTCTGGCAAGCTGCCTTGATGTCATCCTTGTCTGTAAGCTCTGCAATCTTGCCTACATACTCAGCCAGTCTGTCGCGGATTGCGTTCTGACCGAGAGCCATACCAAGACCGAACTCTGCGTTATCTTCAAAGAGTGAGTTCTGCCATGCAGGACCGTAACCCTTCTTGTTTACTGTGTACGGAGTTGCAGGTGCGCTGCCGCCCCAGATTGATGAACAGCCTGTTGCGTTTGCGATGAACATTCTGTCGCCAAAGAGCTGTGTTGCAAGCTTAGCATACGGTGTTTCGCCGCAGCCTGCGCAAGCGCCTGAGAACTCAAGCAATGGCTGCTTGAACTGGCTGCCCTTCACTGTTGATTCCTTGAACTTCTCGGCAACAGCCGGCTTCTCATCTATTGTAAGACCGTAGTTGAATACATCCTGACTTGCACGCTGAGTGTCAAGCGGCTTCATAACGAGAGCCTTTGCACCCTTCTTGCCCGGGCAAACCTGTGCGCAGGAGCCGCAGCCTGTGCAGTCGAGAGCTGAAATTGTCATTGCGAACTTCAGATCAGGAACGCCAATCATCGGGATAGCATTTGTTCCCTCCGGAGCGTTTGCAAGCTCCTCATCTGTAAGAGCAACCGGACGGATAACAGCGTGAGGACATACATATGAGCAGCGGTTACACTGGATACAGTTGTCGAACTGCCACTCAGGAATGTCAACTGCAATGCCTCTCTTCTCATATGCCGATGTGCCCTGCGGAACAGTGCCGTCAACATGATCGAGGAAAGTAGAAACAGGAAGCTGATTGCCCTTGTATGCGTTTACAGGGTTCAAAATCTTGTTTACATAATCAACAGCCTCAGGTCTGCCCTCAGTAACAACAAGCTTCTCGCTGTCGTCTGTGCAGTCAGCCCAGCTTGCAGGAACATCAATCTTCTTAACATCCTGTGCGCCGCGCTCGATAGCTGTGTGGTTCATATCAACAATAGCCTGACCCTTTTTGCTGTAGGACTTTGTAGCTGCGTCCTTCATAAACTGCTTTGCGTCCTCAGCAGGAATGATGTCGGCAATCTTGAAGAATGCTGACTGTAAAATTGTATTGATACGACCGCCAAGACCGATTTCCTTACCAATCTTGATACCGTCGATTGTGTAGAAGTTAATTTTCTTCTCAGCGATGATTCTCTTCATCTTGCCCGGCAGACGCTTGTCAAGCTCTTCAACATCCCAAGGACAGTTGAGCAGGAAGCTTCCGCCCTCCTTGAGGTCGTCAACCATATCATACTTATCAACATATGACGGGTTGTGGCAGGCAACGAAGTCAGCCTTGCTTATGTAGTAGGTTGACTTAATCGGCTGAGAACCGAAGCGAAGGTGAGATACTGTAAGACCGCCGGACTTCTTTGAGTCGTATGCGAAGTAGCCTTGAGCGTACATATCGGTGTGGTCGCCGATGATTTTGATTGAGTTCTTGTTAGCACCAACAGTACCGTCAGCGCCGAGACCCCAGAACTTACATGACTTTGTGCAGGACGGGGTTGTATCAGGATTTTCAACAACATCGAGTGAAAGATTTGTAACATCGTCAACGATGCCGATTGTAAATCTCTTCTTCGGTGCGTCTGCTTCCATGTTGCGGTAAACAGCAACGATGTCGCCGGGAGTTGTATCCTTTGAGCTCAAGCCGTAACGGCCTGTGAGAACTGTAACATTCTGGAAATCAGAGCCGTTGATAGCTGCGAGAACATCAAGATAAAGCGGCTCACCGATTGAACCCGGCTCCTTTGTTCTGTCGAGAACAGAGATAGTCTTAACGGTTTTCGGAAGCTGCTCGAGGAGATAGTCGGCAACGAACGGTCTGTAAAGTCTAACCTTAACAAGACCAACCTTGTCGCCTGCAGCGTTCAGGTAGTCAATAACTTCTTCGATACAGTCGCAAACGCTGCCCATTGCAATGATAACTCTCTCAGCGTCAGGTGCACCGTAGTAGTTAAACGGCTTGTAGTCTGTGCCGCACTTCTCGTTTACCTTGTTCATATACTCGATAACAACCTCGGGGATTGCATCGTAATACTTGTTGCAAGCCTCTCTTGCCTGGAAGAAGATATCGTCGTTCTGAGCGGTACCTCTCATAACCGGGTGCTCCGGGTTCAATGCGCCTCTGCGGAACTTGTCAACTGCGTCCCAGTCGAGCATCTCTGCGAGATCGTCATAATCCCATGTTTCAATCTTCTGGATTTCGTGTGATGTACGGAAACCGTCGAAGAAGTGAAGGAAAGGAACTCTACCCTTGATTGCTGCAAGGTGAGCAACAGCGGCAAGGTCCATAACCTCCTGCGGGCTGTTTGAGCAAAGCATTGCATAGCCTGTCTGACGGCAAGCGTAAATATCGGAATGGTCGCCGAAAATCGACAGAGCGTGGCTTGCGAGCGCACGGGCTGAAACATGAATAACGCCCGGAAGAAGCTCACCGGCAATTTTATACATATTCGGGATCATCAAAAGAAGACCCTGTGAAGCTGTGTAAGTTGTGGTCAAAGCACCTGCTGCAAGAGAACCGTGAACTGCGCCTGCTGCGCCTGCCTCTGACTGCATTTCGGTAATCTGAACCTCTCTGCCGAATATGTTCTTGCGTCCGGCTGCTGCGTATTTGTCTGATTCGTCCGCCATTACTGATGACGGTGTAATGGGGTAAATAGCGGCAACATCTGTAAATGCGTAAGACACATGAGCTGCTGCGCTGTTACCATCCATTGTTTTCATTTTTCTGGACATTGGTATTCCTCCTTACATTTTACCTGCATATGCAGGATTAAGCTACTGACATAGCTACGGCAATATAACCGTACTACTGAAATTTTATCATCTTTTATTATAAATGTAAAGTGCATATAAAACAATTTTTAAGCGAATTTACTTAGATGTTACACAATTCGGGCAATTTCGTAATTTTGTTCACGGATATATAACGAAATTGGATTAATAAGGCAAAGAGAGCGGTGAAATGCTTTCCTATTCATATGTAAAAACAGAGAGTATCCCTTTTCCTCCATTACTTCCTTGAACTTAAACACAATGCCCGAGTAATTCGACTTAGGTCTTTTCTTCATAATAAACCACCTCATAACTGAGGATAACATTCAAAATGATTCTTGACTTCTACATTAGAATGTAGTGCTTTAAGAAAACTATATTATTGACAAACCCAATCTATAATCGTAAAATATGATTGATATTATCATTGTTAATCGAGAGGGGAAATTACCTTATGTCTGATGACGCAGGCGGTAACAGTAGGCGACAGAACGGATTTTTTTCAAGGCTTTTTAAAAATGAGTCGGCTGACGAGGTGACGGAGGACGATATTCTGGTGACCGTTGAGGCGGGCTTTAAAAACGGAATTATCGACCAAAGCTCACGGAATATGATTTTAAATATCTTCAGCTTTGACGATACGACGGTCGGCGAGCTTATGACCCACCGCACTGATATTATGGCTATTGAGGATACCGAGAGTATTGATAAGGCGGTTTCACTGCTGACGGAAACCGGGTATTCGAGAATCCCCGTTTATCACGAGGATATTGACAATGTCATCGGCATACTCTACGGCAAGGATTTGCTCCGCTTTGTGTGCGGCGGCGTGCCTGAGGGCTTGGCTCTTTCGGATATTACAAGAAAACCGATGTTCGTGCCAAAGTCGATAAATTGCAGTAAGGTATTCACCGAGATGACCGCCAACAAAACCCAGCTTGCAATCGTGGTTGACGAGTACGGCGGCACTGAGGGTATTATCACGCTTGAGGACTTGCTTGAGTCTATTGTGGGTGATATTCAGGATGAGTATGACAACGAGGAAAAAGAGATTTTAAAGCTTTCGGACAATGTATTTACCGTTGACGGCGGAATATCGGTTGACGAGCTTAACGAGTTAGCCGGAACAACAATACCCGAGGAGGAGAGCGAAACGGTTGCAGGACTGATGCTTGACCATTTGGGCAGTATTCCGGGTGACGATGAAAGACCCTTTGTAACGCTTGACGGCGTGAAGCTTACAGCTGTTAAAATTGAGGACAGACGAATTGCAAGGGTGCTTGTTGAGTGTCTGAAAGCTGACGAGGACAAAAAAGACCAGGAATAATAATATACATAAATGTCACAGGGCGGATTTCCGTCCTGTTTTTATATATCGCACTTTTAATAAAGCAATGTTGAAAATTTGTCAGGTTTAGTGTAAAATGGTTACAATAAGTGTATAACAATAAATTAAAGTAAGGCGGAAAGCCGAAGGAGTATATATGGCAGGACATAGAATTGACAGAACAACAGAGGATATTCGCCGCGAGCTTACGGCGATTTTCCGGGAGCTTAAGGACCCCAGGATTAACAACTCAATGATCAGCATTGTGCGTGTCGAGGTTACGAACGACCTCTCTTACTGCACGGTGTATATAAGCTCAATGAGCGGAATGGACAGCGCAAAGCAGGCTCTTAAGGGACTCAAATCGGCAAGCGGATATGTTCGCCGTGAGCTTGGACATCGCCTGAAGCTCAGGCATGTGCCGGAATGTATTTTCAAGGCGACTGATTCAATCGAGTACGGTGCTGAAATTTCAAGAAAACTGAACAGCCTTAACATTCCGCACGATGAGGAGGACGAGGATGCAGACAACGATTGAACAGGCGGCGAAAATTTTAAACGACAGCGATAATATACTGCTGCTTACGCATATGTCGCCCGACGGAGATACGCTGGGCTGTGCGTTTGCGCTGTGCAGAGCGTTACAGCTTATGGGCAAAAATGCAAGGGTAAGCACTGAGGGAGAAATACCGAAGAAGTTTTTGTACCTGTGCGATGCGGTAAAGGACACCAACTTTGACGAGGAGCTTGTTGTAGCGGTTGATATTGCCGATGAAAAGCTCTTTCCCGAAAATGCGCATAAATACAGAGGCAGGGTTGACCTCTGCGTTGACCATCATATGTCAAACACTCACTATGCAAAGGCTTACTGTGTGGAACCGACAGCCGCAGCGTGTGCTGAGGTTGTATTCAAGCTTGTAAACGCTCTCGGCGTTAAAATCGACAGGCTGATTGCGAACTGCATTTTTACGGGACTTACCACCGACACAGGCTGCTTCCGCTACAGCAATGTGACAAAGCAGACGATGAACACAGCCGCACAGCTTATTGAAATAGGCTGTGACAGCTACAAAATAAATAAACTTATGTTTGAAACAAATTCAAGGGAGAGAATCGCCCTTGAGCAGATGGCGCTGTCAACACTTGAATATTTTGACGACGGCAAAATCGCGGTTATGACTGTAACGCTTGATATGCTTGAGAAAAGCGGAGCGTCCGACAGCGAGCTTGACGGCATTGCCGCAATACCGAGGACTATTGAGGGCGTGCTTGTCGGCGTTTTGATAAAGCAAAAGAGCGACAGTCTTTACAAGGTGTCGGTAAGAAGCGATGAAACGCTTTGCAGTGCAAGCGAGCTTTGCTCTCACTTCGGCGGCGGCGGTCACGCGGCGGCAGGCGGCTGTTCGTTCAGGGATAAGCCGATTAATGAGATAAAAGAGGAGCTTGTTGCGCAGGCGGAAAGTCTGCTTGGAATAAACTGACAGGAGGTGTGCCGAGTGAACGGAGTTTTGGTTATTGATAAGCCCGAGGACTTTACCTCCTTTGATGTTGTTGCGGTTGTAAGGGGAGTGTGCGGAACAAAAAAGGCCGGTCATACCGGCACGCTCGACCCGATGGCGACAGGTGTTCTGCCTGTTCTGCTGGGTAATGCGACTAAGGCTCAGAGCCTGATGCCCGACAGCGACAAGGCGTATGAGGCTGAGTTTATGCTCGGTGTTCGCACCGACACGCTCGACATTACAGGAAATGTAACCGCAAAAAAAGAATCTCACCTGAGATTTGAGGATATTGACGGTGTTCTCGACAGCTTCAGGGGTGAGATAATGCAGCTGCCGCCGATGTATTCGGCTGTCAGCGTTGACGGTAAAAGGCTGTATGACCTTGCAAGGCAGGGTGTTGAGGTTGAGCGTGAAAAAAGAGCCGTTGTTATAGAAAGGCTTGAGCTTCTTGGCTTTGACGAAAAAACACAGACGGGGCGGCTTTCTGTTTCCTGCTCAAAGGGGACATACATAAGAACGCTTATTGATGATATAGGCGACAAGCTCGGCACCTATGCGGTTATGACAAAGCTCAGAAGAACCCTTGCCTGTGGGTACGGCATTGATGAGGCGATACCGCTTGAAAGCTTACGACAGCTTAAGGATAGTCAGGGCATTGAGGCGGTGCTGCCGCTTGTAAAGCCGACTGAAACGGTCTTTGCGCCGTACCGAGCGGTTTATGTGAGCGCTGCACAGGCAAAACGCTTTAAAAACGGCGGCGGTCTTGACATAGCCAGAACTCAGCTTGCAAAGCAAGATAAAGAGGACGGCGAGATTTTTCGTGTTTACGAGCGCGAAGGCGGATTTATGGGCCTTGGCAGAGTGAACCTTGAAAAGGCAGAGCTTGGATTTTTAAAGCTGTTTACAGAATGATTTTATGGCAGATTAATAAAAATTTGTTTTATTATTTTTAATTTGTTCACTTATTTCCACATTTGACAAGATATACTTAATTCATTAGGTTAGGGTACATAAATATTATTCTATTCAATTTGAGGGAGGTACATAAAATGAGTACAGGTAAGATAATGATTGTTGATGACGATGTAAATATCTGCGAACTTCTGCGTCTCTATATCGAGAAAGAGGGTTTCAGCGTTGTTACGGTAAATGACGGCGAGGCTGCGGTAAAAAGCTTTGAGAAGGAAAATCCTGATTTGATTTTGCTTGATATAATGCTGCCGAAGCTCGACGGCTGGCAGGTTTGCCGCGAAATCAGAAAGACCTCGCAGTGCCCGATAATTATGCTCACTGCTAAGGGCGAGGTGTTTGATAAGGTGCTGGGACTGGAGCTTGGCGCAGACGACTATATGGTGAAGCCGTTTGAGGCTAAAGAGGTAATCGCGCGAATCCGCGCAGTGCTGCGCCGCAGCGGCAAGACAGAGGAGCCGCCGGTTAAAGAGGTAAGATGGGATAAGCTGTCTATTAACCTAACAAACTATGAGCTTAAGGTTGACGGCGTTCAGGTTGACACTCCGCCTAAGGAGATGGAGCTTCTGTATCATCTGGCAAGCAACCCAAACCGCGTGTTTACGCGTGATCAGCTTCTTGATGAAGTATGGGGCTTTGACTATTACGGCGACTCAAGAACGGTTGATGTGCATGTTAAAAGGTTGCGCGAAAAGATTGACGGTGTGTCCGATAAATGGGAGCTGAAAACCGTTTGGGGCGTAGGATATAAATTTGAGGTTAAGGAATAGTTTGAATAATCAAACATAATATTTTATTTTTCGCCGAAGGGCCTACGGCTTTTCGGTGAAATTTTATTGTAAAAAGGATGAGTCCTTTATGAGTAAAAAGCGGAAACGCAGGACGATTTTCGGCAAATATCTTGCCATCAGTCTGTCAACTATGCTGGTAGCTTTTACGCTTATCGGCGTTATGCTCACATTTTTTGTAATGCAGTATTCACAAAATGAAAAGCAGTCTATGCTTGCAAATAATGCTCTGTCGGTTGCTGATATGGTTTCGGAAAACTGCAGTATTGTCGGTAATAAAATATATTTTACGCTGCCTGAATATAACAGGTGGCAGTCGGTTATCGCAACAATGTCCAAAAGCATTAACGCTGAGATTTTTATAACCGATACCAGCGGCAATACGCTGATTTGTTCTGATAACAGTGACTGTGCGCATATCGGGAAAAGCGTCGGCGGGGATATTATGGCGGTTGCGCTAAATCGCGACTATTTTGAAAACGGCAAGCTTGGAGGAATTTACAGTGAGCCGCACTTTACCGTCGGCACTCCTATGATAATAACAGAAAATTCCGGCAAGGTCGCTATTGGCGCGGTGTTTGTTTCGACAGATTCTTCGTCGATGTTCTATTTCGCAGGCGAGATTGTAAGAATATTTGTTATGGCGGCTATTGCAACCTTTGCAATTATGTTCTGTCTGTCGGGCTTTTTTACATATAATATGGCTAAGCCCTTGCGGCAGATGTCTATTGCCGCAAAAAAATTCGGAGCAGGCGACTTTTCAAGCCGTGTTCCGATAACGACTAATGACGAGATAGGACAGCTTGCCGAGGAATTTAACAATATGGCAGATTCGCTTGCTTTGTCAGAGGGTACAAGGCGAAGCTTTATTGCAAATGTATCGCACGAGCTTAAAACGCCGATGACAACAATAGGAGGCTTTGTTGACGGAATACTCGACGGAACGATTCCGTATGAGAGGCAGAGCTATTATCTTAACATTGTTTCCGTTGAGGTAAAGAGGTTGTCGCGCCTTGTGCAGTCAATGCTCGCTTTGTCAAGAATCGACAGCGGAACAATGAAGCTTAATAAGCAAAAGTTCAATCTGACCGAAGTAATTATTGATACTCTGCTGACATTTGAACAGAAGATTGATCAACGCCGCATAAACATTTTGGGGCTTGAAGATATTTCTGAAATAAACATAGACGGCGACAAAGATATGCTGCATCAGGTTGTTTATAACCTGATGGAGAATGCCGTTAAGTTCACAAACGAAAACGGATATATTAAAATCTCGGCTGAATTAGCACCCGACAGAACCGTTATAAGTATTGAAAACAGCGGAGAGGGTATAAACAGCGAGGAGATAAAACATATATTCGAGCGTTTTTATAAAACCGACAAATCGCGCAGTATGGATAAAAACGGTATGGGACTCGGACTTTATATCGTCAAAACCATTTTGCGGCTGCACGGCGGAGATATAACAGCCGACAGCGAGCTTGGCAAGAGCTGTCGTTTCACCTTCTGGCTGCCGGCTGAGAACGCGAAGAAGGGCGATAAGGATAAATCAAACGCCAAGCTGATTGAACGACAGGAAGGAAAGCAGGAGAATAAAAATGAGTGAAGAATTTAACAATATCAGTGAGCAAAGCACTGACAACGAGGCTTTGCCGCAGCAGACACAGCAGACACGGCAGATAGAGCAGATAGAGCAGATAGAGCAGACAGAGCCTCCGATAGAGCAGGATAATGCGCCTGCGCAATATATTGGTGTCGAGGAAAACACCGCAGCGGTTCAGTCGGGTGAAAACTCTGAACCGAATTGGCAGCAAAATTCTCAGACACAGTTTACGACCAATTCACAGCCGCAGTATAATCCGCAAACGCAATTTACACCTTTTTCACAGCCGCAGTATAATCCGCAAGTGCAATTTACACCTTTTTCACAGCCGCAGTATAATCCGCAAGTGCCGCAGATGTCACAAATACCGCAGATGTCACAAATACCGCAGATGCCGCCGTTTCAGGTAGCGCCTACCTCAGACGGATATTCACAGCAAAATCCATATGCGAACCCTGAAAGCGGCGTACCGATGCAGCCGCAGTATGGCACTGTGAATTATATGCCTGTTCAAAAGGAAAAGAAAGGCGTGCCGGCAGGGCTTGTAATCTTTTTGGTGACAGCCTTTGTCGTGTTGGTGTTGTGTATTTGCTTAACGGTTGTGGCTGTGTCTAAATCACCGTCGGACAGCAGTTCTGATAAAAATGTGTTTAACTATAATTATCAGCAGCCCACATCGGGATATGAGTACAGCACTCAGCCGTCAACCGAGAGCAGTAACGCTCTTGATGAAAGCGACCTTGTTGATACAACGGATGAAAACGGTCCGCAGATTACTCTTGAGAGCCAGCCGAAGGATATTCTTGACAATAGTAAATATACTGCAAAATATGCTTATGACAAGGCACAGAAATCGGTTGTTGGCGTAATAGGCTATACGAGTAAGGAAAAGAGTAAGATAGGCTCACAGGGCACGGGAATTATAATAAGCGAAAACGGATATATCGTTACAAACAGCCATGTTATCGGCGATTCAAAAACAAAGTATATGGTAACCGTTTCTATTGACGGACAGGAGTATGACGCACGGGTAACAGGGTATGACTCAAGAACAGACATAGCTGTTATTAAGATTGATAAAACAGGGCTTACACCTGCCGGTTTTGCAGATTCGGGCGAGGTTTCGGTAGGACAGGAGGTTGTTGCAATCGGCAACCCCGGCGGAATTAATTTTTCAAATTCGCTTACACAGGGAATTGTGTCGGCGCTTGACCGTGATGTGTCGCACGGAAATGTAAGCTATATACAGACAGACGCAGCGATAAACCCCGGTAACTCGGGCGGACCGCTGCTGAATATGAGCGGTCAGGTTATCGGCATAACCACAGTTAAGATTGTTAACACAAGCTACGAGGGCATGGGCTTTGCCATACCGTCACAGCAGGCGGTAAGCGTTATTGACAGCATAATCAAGCGGGGTTATGTTGAGGGCAGAGTAAGAATCGGCCTCACCGGCAACGAAATTAATACTGCTTATGCAAGCTACTATGATATGCCTGTCGGAATATATGTTGTAACGGTTGACGAGAACGGTCCTCTTGCCGGAAAAGATATTCAGCCGGGAGATATCATCACGAAGATTGACGATGTAGATATAACAAGCTTTTCTGTGCTTTATAAGGAGCTTGACAAGCACAAACCGGGCGATGTCGTAACGCTGACATATCAGCGTATGGATGAGTATAGCGAAGAATATAACGAGGAGCTCACGCTTGATGTTACGCTTGCACCGGATTCCTCTGCGGAATAATGAATAAAAACATAAAATTCAGCCCCCGATAGGCACACGGCTTTGCGTGGCCCTCGGGGGCTTTTTATCCTCGGTGTTATCCGGGATTAAAGACGGATTTTTATTACAGCAATGATTTATACAGCGCGATAATATCTTCCTTTGTTGCTTCTTTCGGGTTTCCGGGAGCGCAGGCATCTGCAACTGCGGAATCTGCGAGGAAGTCGATGTCCTCTTCTTTTACTATTTCCTTAAGGTCAGCCGGAATTCCGACATCCTGAGAAAGCATCTTTACAGCGTTTACTGCTGCTGCGCGGTATTCCTCCTGCGACATATCATCAACGCCTGCAACGCCCATTGCTCTTGCGATTTCGCGGTATTTTTCGCCTGTTGCGTCTGCATTGAATTCCATAACTGTCGGCAGTAATATAGCGTTTGCAACACCGTGCGGTGTGTCATATACAGCGCCGAGAGCGTGAGCCATTGAGTGAACTATGCCCAAGCCGACATTTGAGAAGCCCATTCCGGCTACATACTGACCGAGAGCCATTCCCTCACGGCCTTCGGGTGTGTTGTCAACTGCGCCTCTGAGAGAACGGGAGATGATTTCGATAGCCTTTAGATGGAACATATCGGTCATTTCCCAAGCACCCTTTGTTATGTAGCCCTCAATAGCGTGTGTGAGTGCGTCCATTCCTGTAGCAGCGGTGAGTCCCTTTGGCATTGACGACATCAAATCGGGGTCGATAACCGCAACAACGGGAATATCGTGAACATCTACGCAAACGAACTTGCGCTTCTTTTCAACATCGGTGATAACATAGTTTATTGTAACCTCGGCGGCTGTTCCTGCTGTGGTCGGAACAGCGATAATCGGGATTGACGGATTCTTTGTAGGTGCTACACCCTCAAGGCTTCTTACATCGGCGAACTCAGGGTTTGCAATGATAATGCCGATTGCCTTTGCTGTGTCCATTGACGAGCCGCCGCCGATTGCAACAATGCTGTCTGCTCCGCAAGCCTTGAATGCCTCAACGCCCGACTGAACATTTTCTATTGTCGGGTTTGGCTTTATGTTTGAATAAAGCTCGTAATCAATAGCCGCGCTGTCTAAAACTGAAGTAACCTTAGCCGTTACGCCGAATTTTATAAGGTCGGGGTCAGAGCAGACAAATGGCTTTTTGAAGCCTCTTGCCTTTATCTCGGCAGCAACCTGCTCTACAGCACCCTTGCCGTGATACGATGTTTCGTTTAAAACAATTCTGTTCATTTTTTATTACCTCCGTAATTTGATTACAGGTAAATTATAATATAAAAATCCATGAAAATCAATAATTTGTATATAAATTGTTTTAAACGGGCAAAATAACTGCCGCCATTGTGGCGGCAGTAAATTTAATAATTTTCTTTAATAAAATTATGCAGCTTTTCCATCAGTTCCTCGCGGTCGTGTTGGTTTAATCTGCGGTAATACAGAACAAGCTGCTGTTCTTCCTTTGGCAGCTCATAGATTGCGCTTTTATCGAGCATAATTTTTTTGTGCTTCTCGCTCAACTCTTCCTTTTGCTTTTTGTCGGCGGTTGGATCTTTAAGCCTTTCGGCAACAAGCGCCGTGCCGGAATCAAAACATTTCAGTAGCTCTTCATACGGTATATTAAATAAATTCCTGAGAATAAGAATAGTGCTCAGGCTCGGCATAGACTTACCTGTTTCATAATAGGTATAGGTTGAACGGTCAATATTCAGTGCGTTTGCTACCATCTGCTGGGAATATCCGCAGTTAAGCCTGTATCTCTTCAATAAATAGGCAATAGTGTCGTTCATAACAAGCTCTCCTTTTTAAATTTTGCTTAAGTGCAACCGTTGGTTTTCGGTCACTAAAAAGGATTGTACACTTATTATAGGGCAATATTAATTTTATAAGCATTTTTGTGAAAAGTTATCACTCGGTTTTATTAATATGATCGACTGCGAATTTGTATTCAAAAAACACCTCGGCACGGAAAAATATAGTTGACTTCATTGGCTTAATAATGTTATAATACTCTGCAGAATGCTGGAATAGCTCAGACGGTAGAGCGACGCTCTCGTAAAGCGTAGGTCGAGGGTTCAAGTCCCTTTTCCAGCTCCATGACAAGGTCTTAAAAATGGCTTTCTTAAGCCGTTTTTAAGGCTTTTTGTTTTTAACGATACTATATGATTTTTGCTAAAAATATCGGTTTGTTGTTTATTTGTTGTTTATTGCCGCTGAAAACAGCAAAAAATGACCCGATGAACACAGGCAAAGGCAAGAGGTTTAAGTGTTGGTAAAGTGGGTATGCCGTGACCTGAGCAGAAAATAATGCGTACAAAATCGGCTGAAGTTGAGAGCAATGCCGCAAATCCCGTCATAACATTCACTTGCAAATTCTGTTACAAATCTTGCAAAAACGGTTACATCGTATAACAATATGGTTTTCTGAAAATCGCATCAATAAGCCGAATTTGATAAGCAATTTCCCGAATAAAGTCTGACCCTATATATTTAATAGTAACACATTTTTTATTAAAAGGGCCTTTTTCGCCCAAAAGCCGTGAAAATCAGCCAGTTTATTAAACAGTGTTTTCCTGAGCCGGATAGCGGCGGTCAAAGCAACCTTAATGCTGACTAATTATATCATTTATCAAAAAACAATGGCTAATCAAACTGCACTTTTGTTGAAAAAGTCGAGGCGTTGTGGTATAACTATAATATATTTACATTTGATGTGCAGATATAAAAGAGAAGGGTGCTTTTACAATGAATAAACAACAGCTTGCCAATAAGATATGGGAATCCGCCAATAAAATGCGCTCCAAAATTGAAGCAAATGAATACAAGGACTATATTCTCGGCTTTATTTTTTACAAGTACCTTTCAGACACTGAGGTGAAGTGGCTGAGGGATAATGACTTTACGGACGATGATATAAGGGCGTTAAGCGAGGAAGACGCCGACACGGTAGAATATATTCAAAAGAATGTCGGGTATTTTATCGGGTACGATAACCTGTATTCAACCTGGCTTGAAAAGGGCAGAGAGTTTGATGTGTCTGATGTAACCGACGCTTTGTCTGCTTTCAGCCGCCTTATCAGCCCTACTCATAAGAAGGTGTTTGAAAACATTTTCCGCACGCTTGAAACAGGACTCAGCAAGCTCGGCGACAGCTCGGGAGCAAGAACAAAGGCAATCAACGGCCTTTTGCAGCTTATCAAGGATATTCCGATGGACGGAAAGCAGGATTATGATGTTCTGGGCTATATATATGAATACCTGATAGGTCAATTTGCTTCTAATGCCGGTAAAAAGGCAGGGGAGTTCTATACACCGCACGAGGTTTCCCTTCTGATGTCGGAGATAGTGGCAAACCATCTGAAAGGGAAAAACGAAATCAAGATATATGACCCTACAAGCGGTTCAGGCTCCCTGCTTATCAATATAGGCCATAGTGTGTCTAAGTATGTTAACGATGACAACAATATAAAATACTATGCGCAGGAGCTTAAGGAAAACACATATAACCTTACCCGTATGAATCTGGTTATGCGCGGCATTAAGCCTGATAATATTGTAACACGAAACGGAGATACTCTGGAGGATGACTGGCCGTATTTTGATGACAACGACCCTATCCGCACATACGACCCTCTATATGTTGACGCGGTTGTTTCCAATCCGCCGTATTCCCAGGCGTGGGACCCGTCTAACAAAGAGAACGATCCCCGTTATGCCCGTTTTGGGTTAGCACCGAAAGGAAAAGCCGACTACGCATTTTTGCTGCACGATTTATTTCACATCAAGCCGGACGGAATAATGACTATCGTTCTGCCGCACGGGGTGTTGTTCCGAGGCGGTGAAGAAGGAGAAATCAGAAAGAACCTTATTGAGAATAACCACATTGACGCCATTATCGGTTTGCCGGCAAATATCTTCTATGGAACGGGTATTCCAACCATAATTATGGTGCTTAAGAAAAAACGGAAAAACACAGATGTGCTGATTATTGACGCTTCAAAGGGCTTTGTCAAAGACGGCAAGAATAATAAGCTGAGGGCTTCCGACATAAAAAGGATAGCCGATACGGTAATCAAGCGTGAAAGCATAGACAAATTCTCAAGAGTTGTTTCAATAGAAGAGATACGCAGTAATGAATATAATCTTAATATTCCCCGATATGTGGATTCCTCGGAAAAAGCAGAGAGCTGGGATATATACGCCTCTATGTTCGGCGGTATTCCGAAAGCAGAGCTTGATGAGCTTACTGGATACTGGCTTGCATTCCCGACCCTCAGAAGTGCCTTGTTTACCGATACTGATATACCGTATTCTCAGCTTGCCGCCGAAGATATAAAAGCGGCGGTAAAGGAACATACGGACATACTCCAATTCAAAGCGAATTTCAAAGCCGCTTTTTCCGACTTTAAAGTGTATTTAAAAAATGAGCTTTTAGAAAAAATGAATGAGCTTGTCATATCGCAGGAGGAAGTCGTGCTGAGTGATAACATTTTTGAGCGATTGCAGACTATACCGTTGATTGACAAGTATCAGGCTTATCAGCTGCTTGATGATGAATGGGTAAAGATTGCGGTTGATCTGGAAATTATTCAGACGGAAGGCTTTGTGGCGACAAAGAAGGTTGACCCAAATATAGTCATCAAGAAAAAGGACGGCAAGGACCAGGAGGTGCAGGAAGGCTGGGTTGGGCGTATTATGCCCTTTGAGCTGGTGCAGAATACTCTGCTTCAGAAAGAAACCGCTGTATTGAGAGCAAAAGAAGCACGCCTTGCCGAGATTCCTGCGGAATATGATGAGATTGCAGACAGCCTGAGCGAGGAGGAAAAGGATGGCGACTACTACGCAGATGACGCATTTGTCGCAAAAGAGGTCACAAAGAAGCTTAAGGAGCTGAAAGCCGACAGGTCGGACGAAGCTGCCGCTTTAAAAGAAAAGCTCGGCAGAGTTGAAAAGCTGATGCAGGAGGAAAAGACGCTGAAAGCACAGATAAAGAAAGTGTCAGCCGAATTGCACGCCTTGACCAAGACGGTAATCGAGGGCTTATCTGATGAGCAGGTTTATATGCTGCTTGAGAAAAAATGGATAGACAGCCTGACAGCGAATCTTGATAAGCTGCCCGACAGCGTCATAGACAGTCTGATAAACAAAATTCAGACGATACAGGCAAAGTATGAAACAACTTATTTTGAAATAGAAAAGCAAATAAAAGAAACAGAGAAAGTTCTTTGCGCAATGATAGATGAGCTTGACGGAAACGAATTTGATATGAAAGGCCTCGGTGAGTTCAAATCACTGCTGACGGGTGAATCATATGAGTGAAAATACAGATAAAAACAAAAAACCTGCCATTCGCTTCAAAGGCTTTCAAAACTCTTGGGAACAGCGGAAGTTGGGAGATTTTTTGATGGAAAGCCGTATAAAAGGGAATTCGGGCGATAAAGCAAGGAAAATTACCGTGAAATTATGGGGAAAGGGAGTTGTAGAAAAAAACGATTTTGGCGGTAGTGAGCATACGCAATATTTTATTCGTAAAGCTGGACAATTCATTTATAGCAAATTGGATTTTTTGAATTCTGCTTTTGGAGTAATTCCTGAAAGCCTTGATGAATACGAGTCTACAGCCGATTTGCCTGCGTTTGACTTAAATGGAATGAATCCGTATTTTATGTATTATGTAGCCATTCAAGAAGACTTTTATCTTAAAAATGGATCTATTGCAGACGGTAGCAGAAAAGCAAAAAGGATACATGCAGATACATTCCTTAATATGTCAATTTGTGTTCCGTCCATAAAAGAGCAAGATGCAATCGTACAGCATTTGCAATACCTCGACCACCTTATCACCCTTCATCAGCGTAAGCTTGAAAAGCTGAAAAATGTCAAAAAATCTATGCTTGAAAAAATGTTTCCCCAAAACGGAAGCAATGTTCCGGAAATTCGTTTTGCCGGATTTACTGCCACTTGGGAACAGCGTAAGTTGAGTGATTACCTTGAGGTTTCAACAGAAAAAAACACTAATGATATATATGGAAAGCAAGATGTTTTGTCTGTTTCTGGCGATTATGGAATAGTAAATCAGATAGAGTTTCAAGGTCGTTCATTTGCAGGTGCTTCGGTATCAAATTATGGTGTAGTTCATACAAATGACATTGTTTACACGAAGTCTCCGTTAAACTCTAATCCATACGGAATAATCAAGACAAACAAAGGAAAAACAGGCATTGTTTCAACCTTGTATGCTGTTTATCATCCGAAGGAAAACACTAATGCGGACTTTGTGCAAACTTATTTTGAGCAACACGCACGAATGAACAATTATATGCACCCGCTTGTAAATAAAGGTGCAAAAAATGATATGAAAGTATCTGCTGAAAATGCTTTAAAAGGCTATGTTTCTTTCCCGAATTACGAGGAACAGAAAGCAATTTCAGAAGCATTTTCGGTTATCGACAACCTTATCACCCTTCATCAGCATAAGCTTGAAAAGCTGCAGAATATCAAGAAATCAATGCTTGAAAAGATGTTCGTTTAGGAGGGAAAGCAAAATGAAAAAAATAACCTTATTCCACGGCTCTCCTGATAAAATTGTAAAACCGTCATACGGCAAAGGTGAAGACAAGCACGACTACGGACGAGGCTTTTACCTTACCGAAAGTTTAGACCTTGCAAAAGAGTGGGCTGTTTGCAGACCAAACGAAGCAAACGGCTTTGTTCATCAGTATGAGCTTGACACCGACGGTCTTAAAATTCTGGATTTTCAGGATTACGGCGTTCTTGTGTGGCTTGCGGAGCTGATGAAGCACAGAGCTGCTGCCGATACCAAGCGTTATCGTATGCTTGCAAAGAAATTTATAGAAAAATACGGCGTAAACACAGAAGAGTACGATGTTATCAAGGGCTGGAGAGCAAATGCTTCTTACTTTTACATTGCAAAGGAATTTGTGAAAGACAATATTGATATGGATATTCTTGAAGAACTGCTTTCTTTGGGCGGTTTGGGTATTCAGTATTGCATTAAGTCAGAGCTTGCGTATTCCAAATTGCGTGAAGTTGAGGACGGCTTACAGACTGTTCGGTATGCGGAATTCAACGAAAAATACAATCAGCGTGACATTGCCGCAAGGCGGAAAATGCGTGAGCTTGTTGATTCGGATGCCAACCGTGTAACAAAGGTGTTCAGTACGCTTTTTGAGGAGTGATAATATGAGAGCATATTCACAGGATTATTTGAATGATGTGGTGGAAAATCAGGGTAAACTCTTCGACTTTGTTGCTCAGACTTATCCCGATATGGACACCGAGAATTTTATCAAAGCCTATATGGCAAGCAAAACAAGGAAAAGTATTGATGAAGCGAAAGCCTATGTTAATACGATGAGTGCCAAAGAGCTGTGGGAGTACTTTACCGAAACCGAAAAGTATTCCTTAAAGCCCGGCAAGTCTCTTGACGGCTTTATGCCCGATTGGATCGGTGAATTTTATGCCTACTATCAATGGTATTACAATATTCCCAGTGTTGAGGTGCTGCAAAGAATTCCGATTGACTTCTTAAAGAAAGCTTACTATGGTCTGCACGATTTAGAGCTGGATTTAGCAGTTCAAAAGGTAGGTGAAATTCATTGAATATTATTTGCTTTCACAATCCGGATGAGGAAAACGGATATTTAAGTAATTGGTATCCGAGCAATTTTACTTTAAATGATGTGAATTTTTCCTCAATGGAGCAGTTTATGATGTACCGCAAGGCAATCTGTTTTAATGATGAAGCGGTTGCGGCTCAGATTCTATCAACAAATGATGTTGCCGAAATTAAATCACTTGGCAGACAGGTATCTAACTATGATGAAAATATGTGGAATGGTATCCGTCAGATTGTGGTTTATGAGGGGCTTTTGGCAAAATTTTCGCAAAATGGAGAGCTGGAAACGAAACTCAAATCCACCGGTAATGCTTTGTTAGCAGAATGTGCTGTAAAAGATCGCATTTGGGGTATAGGCTTGTCGATGAAAGATTCTGACCGATTTGACAAGAAAAGATGGAAAGGTCAGAATTTGCTCGGATATACTCTTATGATGGTGCGTGAACATTTGTAATCGGCATAAGACCAAAGATGTGAACATTCAGGAAAGGAAAACAGACCTATGGTTTTTACGAAAGAGGCAGATTTTGAGGAAGCTCTTATTAAGGTTTTATATAACAAGGGCTGGGAAAACAAGGTCCTTAAGCATCCGACAGAAAAAGACCTGATAGATAATTGGGCTAAAATCCTTTTTGACAATAATATGGGAATAGACAGACTGAATAATGTTCCCCTGACATCGGGAGAAATGCGGCAGATTATCGAGCAGATAACAAGCCTTCGCACTCCGCTGAGGCTCAACGGCTTTATCAACGGTAAAACCGTGTCTATAACCCGTGACAATCAGGAGGATAAGCTACATTTCGGCAAGCAGATAAGCCTCAAAATATATGACCGCAGAGAAATTGCAGCCGGACAGAGCCGCTATCAGATTGTGCAGCAGCCGGAGTTTGCGAGCAAATCGAAAATTCTTAATGACCGCCGCGGAGATCTGATGCTTCTTATTAACGGTATGCCCGTTATACATATTGAACTGAAGCGCAGCGGAGTACCGATAAGTCAGGCGTGCAATCAGATTGAAAAGTATGCTCACGAGGGAATTTTCACAGGGCTGTTCTCTTTGGTGCAGGTGTTTGTGGCTATGAACCCTGACGAGGCTGTTTATTTTGCAAATCCCGGTCCCGATGGGCGGTTTAATCCTGATTACTATTTCCATTGGGCGGATTTTGATAATGAGCCGATAAATGATTGGAAGAATGTAGCTTCTTCCTTGCTTTCAATACCTATGGCGCACCAGCTGATAGGATTTTATACAGTTGCAGACGAAGCCGACGGTATTCTTAAGGTAATGCGGAGCTATCAGTATTATGCGGCGAGCGCAATATCGGATAAGGTGGCAAAAACAAGATGGGACGAAAAGAACCAGCTCGGCGGATATATCTGGCATACCACAGGCTCAGGCAAAACTATGACAAGCTTTAAATCTGCGCAGCTTATTGCAAATTCAAATGATGCGGATAAGGTTGTGTTTCTTACCGACAGAATTGAGCTTGGAACACAGTCGCTTAAGGAATACAGAGCCTTTGCGGACGAGAATGAAACCGTTCAGGCAACGGAAAACACAAAGGTGCTTATTACCAAACTTAAAAGCACGAACCCTGCCGATACGCTTATTGTCACTTCAATTCAGAAAATGAGCAATATTAAAGATGAAGACGGCGGTATGAATGCTCACGATATTGAGCTTATCAACGAAAAAAGGCTTGTGTTCATAGTCGATGAAGCGCACAGGTCAACCTTTGGGGATATGCTTATTACAATAAAAAACACATTCCCGAATGCAATCTTTTTCGGCTTTACGGGAACGCCTATACACGATGAAAATCAAAAGAAGATGAATACCACAGCCACAGTTTTCGGGGATGAACTGCACCGATACAGTATTGCTGACGGTATTCGTGATAAGAATGTGCTTGGGTTTGACCCGTACAAGGTGCTGACCTTCAAGGATAAGGATGTGCGAATGGCGGTTGCTCTTGAAAAAGCAAAAGCAAAAACAGAGGACGAGGCGATAAATAACCCGTCAAAAGCCACGGTGTTCTATAAATATATGGACGGTTCGAAGGTGAAAATGGCAGGCTTTAAGGCGGAGGACGGCAAGTATATTAAGGGTATTGAGGATTATATCCCGAACGCTCAGTATCAGACGCCGGAGCATCGCGAAAAGGTAGTGGAGGATATAGCGGACAGTCGGAAAATCCTGAGCCGTAACGGCAAGTTTCACGCTATCTTTGCAACAAGCAGTATCCCCGAAGCTATCGAATATTACCGACTTATTAAAAAGGCTATACCCCAGCTGAAAACCACCTGCCTTTTCGACCCGAACATTGATAATACGGGCGGCGCAGTATTCAAGGAGGACGGTCTTGTTGAGATAATTGAGGATTACAATGAGCGTTATGAGCAGGATTTTACAATAGCGTCACACGCTTTATTTAAAAAGGATATAGCTTTGCGGCTGGCGCATAAAGAGGTTTACAAATTTATCGAAAAAATGCCCGAGAAACAGCTTGACCTGTTGATAGTTGTCGATCAGATGCTTACGGGCTTTGACTCAAAGTGGGTCAATACTCTGTATCTTGATAAAATGCTTGAATATGAGAATATAATACAGGCTTTTTCAAGGACAAACCGTTTGTTTTCGCACAACGAAAAGCCTTTTGGCACAATTCGATATTACCGCAGACCGCACACTATGGAGCGCAATATTTACGAGGCGGTAAAGCTGTATTCGGGTGATAAGCCGACAGGACTTTTTGTGCAGAAGCTCAAGTTTAATTTGGAGAAAATGAACGCCGTTTACGCCGATATCGTTAATCTGTTTACCCATGCAGGGGTGCCTGGTTTTGAAAGGCTTCCCGATGACAGGACAGAGAGGGCGAAATTTGCATCACTTTATAAGGAGCTTAACAGCTACCTTGAAGCCGCAAAAATACAAGGGTTTCGTTGGGAGAAGAGC
This sequence comes from Acutalibacteraceae bacterium, assembly GCA_051880615.1. Classification (GTDB taxonomy): domain Bacteria; phylum Bacillota; class Clostridia; order Oscillospirales; family Acutalibacteraceae; genus UBA7067. The sequence goes on along the minus strand of JBJEOH010000057.1, from coordinate 70,121 downwards.
GTTTATGTGTTTAAAGATGAGAACAGCGGAGAAAAGTCATCTGTTGAGCTTGCCTTCGATGAAACGGCTTACCTGATACTTGCTCAGAGATACAAGGAGCTTGCCGGTGATGTAGATGTGGAAAGCGGAAAAAATGTACCGTATGACCTTGTAGGCTATCTAACGGAAATCGACACAGGTGTGATTGACGCTGATTATATGAACAGCCGCTTTGAAAAATATCTGAGGCTGCTCAATAAGGAGGATTCGTCCGAAGCCTCTGTTGACGAAGCGTTGGACGAGCTGCACAAGACCTTTGCGGCGTTGACGCAGGAGGAGCAGAAGTATGCGAATATTTTTCTGCACGATATTCAAAGGGGCGATGTTCAGGCAGAAGCCGGAAAAACGCTCAGAGATTATATCACAGAGTATCTGCACCGAGCAAAGAATGACCAGATACACCGCTTTTCAGAAGCATTCGGTCTTGATGAAGAAAAGTTGCGAAATATGATGTCGCTGAAGCTCACTGAGCATAATATCAATGAGTTCGGGCGACTTGACGAATTGAAAAAAACAGTCGATAAGAGCAAGGCTAAAGCGTATTTTGAAGCCAAAGAGCAAGCAAAGCTTAATCCGCCAAAGGTGAATATCAGGACGGATAAGCTGTTGCGGGAGTTTATTCTTTCCGACGGCTTTGATTTTGAGTGATATACATTGTCAAACAGAAAAAACTTGATGCCGCCGACACCTTAATATTTTGCGGCATTAGCAAGAGAGTCAAGGACAATTCCCTTGGCTCTTTTCCTTTTGCTTGGGAACAGCGGAAGTTAGGAGATATAGTAGAAAGAGTAGTCAGAAAGAACACAAACAATGAGTCAAGTCTTCCGCTTACAATATCGGCACAATACGGACTTGTTGACCAAATCACCTATTTTAATAACCGTGTAGCAAGTCGAGATGTGAGTAACTATTACTTGGTTTTGAATGGTGAGTTTGCATATAACAAAAGCACTTCTGATGGGTTTCCTTTTGGGGCAGTTAAGCGTCTTGATTTGTACGAAAAGGGCGTATTATCAACACTTTACATTGTTTTTAGCATTAAAAATCAAAGTGAAATTGATAGCGACTTTTTGACAGTTTTCTTTGATACAGACAGATGGCATAAAGGTGTTGCAGAGCGTGCAGCGGAGGGAGCGAGAAATCACGGATTACTGAATATATCAGCAGATGATTTCCTTGATATTGATATTGCATTGCCGAGGAGCAAAGAAGAACAGGTTGCTATCGGCTCATGCTTGCGTCACCTCGACAACCTTATCACCCTTCATCAGCGTAAGCCATCCGAACAGCTAAATGGGAGGAAAAAACACTATGTTAAGCGATTTTCAAAGCACAGACCTATTCTGTGAGTATTACTCACGATGGATTACTGTTTATAAGAAGGGGGCGATAAGAAAGGTTACGCTGGATAAGTATTTTAAGACGCACCGCTGGTTAGTTAAGCTTGTGCCTGACCTCAGAATCTGCGACTTGAACCGAATTGCATATCAGCAACTACTCAATGATTATGCAGAATACCACGAAAGGCAAACCACAATGGACTTTCACCATCAGCTCAAGGGAGCAATTCTTGATGCGGTTGACGAGGGACTGATAGAACGTGACCCGACACGAAAGGCGATAATCAAGGGTAAAACACCTGCCGAGAAAAAAATCAAGTATCTTAACCAGTTTGAGGTACATACTTTATTGAGCAGCCTGAATCTGGGTTCGGATATTAATTGGGATTGGTTTATCCTTTTGGTGGCGAAGACGGGTATGCGTTTTTCCGAAGCATTGGCACTTACTCCTAAGGATTTTGATTTTGCGCATCAGACGCTGTCGATCAGCAAAACATGGGATTATAAGGGTGACGGTGGATTTTTGCCCACAAAAAATAAATCCTCTGTCAGAAAAATTCAGATCGACTGGCAAACGGTAATTCAATTTTCCGAGCTTGTGAAAAATCAGCCTAAGGATGAGCCTATATTCGTCAAAAAGAAAGTGTATAATTCTACGGTGAATGATATTCTTGGCAGATACTGTCGAAAGGCAAATATACCTGAAATTACAATCCACGGATTAAGGCACACGCACGCTTCACTGCTTTTGTTTGCAGGAGTTTCTATTGCAAGCGTAGCCAGACGCTTGGGGCATGCCAGTATGACCACGACACAGAAAACCTATTTGCATATTATTCAGGAATTAGAGAACAAAGATGTAGATTTGGTAATGCGTTCTCTTTCAGGCTTAAGCTAAAATTAATTCGGATGGCTTGCGTTGATAAAGGGTGATAAGGTTTCTTTGGATTTGTGCGTCTGAGATAAGATAAATGTGAAAGGGATAAGTATATATTTTTGGCTAAAAAGTATGTCGGATATTGACAATAATATGCATAAAATATATAATTATATTATTGATAAATAGTAAATTATATCTACAAGATGCTATTAAAGATAGTGATCTATGAAGCTGTGATTATAAAGAAGGGCTCTGGATCAAAAGAATAAGATTTGAGGTAGTGGATAAATATGAGAAAGAAAATTTTATGTTTGCTGATATCACTGTGTTTTTTAGTGCCATTGGTGCCGACATCTGTTTTGGCAGCAGAAACATCTTCCAGCGGAGTTTCAGTTTCCGGTTATAATACTGCGGCGGAAAACGTGGATGGTTTTATTGCCCCGGTTGATGATCCGGATGCCAGCGCAATCAAAATTACCACAGCCGCTGATTTAGCTGCAATGGCTAATAATATGTACGGTTCATATGTGTTGATGAATGACATAGATATGTCTGGTTATGGCAACTGGACGCCGATTGGAAAAACATTGTCAAATGCATTTCACGGGAAGTTTGACGGACAGGGACATACTATTTCCGGATTGACAGTTTCAGTTTCATTTGGTTCCGGGACTTTACTTGCTCCGTATTATTCAGTGGGCTTATTTGGTGTTTGTGATGGAGCACAGATTAAAAATATTGCATTGAAGGATGTAAATATCTCTATCTCTACAACATCAGGATATCGCTATGATAATAGCATTATAGATTCGGCTGGAACGATTTTTGCAGGAGCAATAGCCGGATACATCAATAACAATGCGGTAATATATAACTGCAATGTGTCAGGCAGTATTTCTGCAAAAGCATCCGGCGAGGGATATTCCCCTTCTGTTGCCGGAGGACTTGTCGGGTATGCTAATACCGCAATCTTATCTTACTGTTATAATACAGCGTCAGTAGATTCATATAACGGAAATGTAGTTATGGCCGAAAATGCATATGCCGGAGGACTATTGAGTCGTGCTGAATCGGAATGTATTATTGATAGATCATATAACAGCGGAGCTGTTTCTTCACGGACACTTGATTATGGTGATTCGTTTGCCGGAGGCTTAGTGGCAGATAGTTCTGCATCCTCAACCGGGATTTCAAACTCATTCAATGAGGGAAGTGTGCAGAGTTTATCCGGTAATCTTTTTAGTGACTCTGCATATGCGGGCGGCATAGCAGCAGCTTTTCAGGGAACAATCGATAAAGTCTATAACAGCGGAACGGTTGTAGCGCAGGCAAATGATCCCTATGGTATTAATAGCACAAAGGCATATGCCGGTGGTATCTGTGGCAACAGTACAGCAGATTCAACCATTTCAAATTCTGCAATTCTTCAGTCAACTGTTTCTGCAACGGCTTCGGGCACAAAATACCAATACCGTATTTCAAACTCAGCAATAAAGTCTAATAATATTACAATTAGTTCTGTAACATCCGGCTCAACAAATGATGCAAACATTATTAACAGTCTTGATTCAATGCAAACCGCCGATGTATATGTCAGCGTTTTAGGGTGGGACTTTACAAGAATATGGGAGATGGTGCCCGGAATAAACTTCCCACAGTTGAAGCAGGTAGATATATTCGGTGAAGAATATGATCATGAATATGTAGAGCAGCATATTGATTTCATAGAAAATGGGGCATATGAAAATATACTCAATAATTACAGATGGGCTCAGATTTACTGGAGTGAAGAGAATAATTTCAAGTCCAATTTAGGCGGAGCGCTTTATACAGGAGCAGATAAATTAGTTGATTTGGCAACTCTGCATTTTGGAGAGCTATTTGAAGAAGGAAATCCCTTCAAAGTAATGCTTGCAGATTATATTTCGGACCAAACTGTTGAAGAGACAGTTGCTCAACTTTATAAGGTTAAAGTTCCATATGAATTGGATAAGAAATACAAAAGTGTAAAAAGCTTTATTGAAAACAACTGGAAAGATGCATGGGGTGAATTGTCTGATGAAGATTTGTTTTGGTTATTCCATTATCAAGACCGTACATCAGAGGAATGGATAAATTCGGGATTTGAAGAGCATATTAAAGAAATAGTATATGAAACCAGAACAAGCGGCGAAACACTGGAAAATGTGCTTGGAATTGCTACGGAGACTTTGGACACTATTCTGGAAGAAAAAAAGCATCTCGATAATACAATTGATTGGTTTAACGGACTGATAACATACTCAGGACATATTGCCGCATATGTACAAGCTGACGAAGAATTTAAAACTATTCTGGAAGAGATGTGCAACAATCTTCCTGCATCCAACGCTACAGAGATTAAGTATAAATCACAGCTTTATCTTGCAATTAAAAGTTATACTCAATATAATGATTCAGAACACTTGGCAGCAAGAGTTTTCGCAAATTATTTAGCAGACTCTGAAATTAGTAATTTTGAAGGAACCATAAAAAAAGCTATCAATTCAACAATTACCGACTGGATAAAGGATACTTTTTCAGAAGCTGCATTTAATAAGCTCAATAAAATTGGTTGGGTTGCCGACAAAACTTGGAAGGTCTGTGAGTATGTAACAAAAAACGGCGAACTTCAGGAGTGCCGTGAAATGCTTAAAGCAAATGCATATTTTGAGGATACTATGTATTACACACTGCTATCTATTGAATCTCGATTCAAGACGACACAGACATTTGATAATGCATGCCTATTTGATGCTGCATTTAAGTTTTTTAAAGAAACTGAAATATGCTCTATGAATACGGTTATTACTTATATGGATACATATCAAACTTCATGGTTGCAAGCAATTAGAAACCAATCTAATACATTTATGAATTCAGCCATAGAGGAAGTTCAGATTAATAAGTTGTTCCTATATAACACATATTGTCATGGTACTTCTTATTCTCTCGGCGGAAAAGTTATCACTATCGCTTGTCCGACAGATGTATTCATATATGATGAAAGCGGTACATTGGTTGTTTCTGTTGAAAACAATGTTGTTACATATTGTGCAGAGCATCTTCTGGCTTATACTGCTGATGCTGTTAAGATGATTACTGTTCCGACAGATCAGAATTATAGTATACAAATTGATGCAACAGATGATGGCACAATGAGTTATAGTGTTTCTGAATATAATTTCAAAAAAGAAAATGTTCAGACCACTATTTATTCAGAAATTGCAATAAGTGCAGGGAACTCGTTTTCCGGAACAGTCAACAGTGAAATTGAAACTGATTCGGAAACATACAATTTGCGTGGAACCGATGACACACATATTGATGAATTTGAAGTCGTGACTGAGGACACTAATATTCCTGTTCAGAGTATAGAGATTATTGATCCGACAACTATTCTTTCGGTTGATGATGTGGTAGCTTTTGATACAGAAATCTTTCCTGCAAATGCGACTGTTAAATCTGTTGCTTGGTCCTCATCAGATCCCAATGTGATTATGGTTTCCGAAAATGGAAAATTGACAGCTTTAAACGAGGGTACAGCAATTATTAGTGCTCAATCAATTTATGGCGGTGCGTCAGATTCAGTGGAGGTGACGGTTATCTCCGACGAGCATACTCTTTTCATCACAAAGCATCCGCAAGGAGCAACATATGCTCTTGATGAGCTGGCAGAGGCTTTAGAGGTTGAGTGGTATGAAAAAAATGATGAAGAGATTACGATTCAATGGTATGTTGCTGATGATGAAGTTTCCGATGGCGAAGCAATAAACGGTGCTGGTGAAAATAGCTATGTGCCAAAAACAAATAATGTTGGTATCAAATATTACTACGCGGAAATAACCGATTTCTTTGAAACAAGAACATCTAAACGAGCCGCTATTGAGGTAGTTCCTGAAAGAATATTAGATTCCGGAGAAGTAGGTGACGGAGTTGTATGGGAATTGACTGAGTCGTTGGTTTTAAAAATAGGTGGAGCAGGAGAGTTATCAACTTCCGGAACAGAAAATTTGCCTTGGGCACAATATCAGCAAGCAATTAACACTGTTGAAATATCTGAAGGGATTACATATCTGGGAGCAAATGTTCTCAATGATATGGAACAGCTCAAAAAACTTACTTTGCCGAAATCTATTATAAAAATAGAAGAGGGAGCTTTGAGTGGATGTAATGCATTGGTTGAAATTGAAATACCATTTATCGGAACCGATAGAGAAGAAGAAAATACAATGAATGCTGTTTTCGGCGCGATTTTTGGCAGAGTTGCAACTGGCGGAGTTGTTCAGTTTTATGCAATTTCAGATAATACTTTGTCCGGATACAGATATAATATTCCGAGTACATTGAGAATCGTAACAGTGACCGATGCACGGCAAATATCATTCGGGGCTTTTTACAATTGCTCGAACATTACCAATATTTCTATTAATGATGGCGTTGCAGATGTTGGCGGATATGCTTTCTGCAACTGTACCGGTTTGACAGCTATTACGATTCCTGACAGCGTTACTGAAATTTCGGAGTATGCATTGAATGGGTGTAATTCCTTAACTGAGGTTTCAATCCCATTTGTTGGAGCTAATCGTGATGTAAGCGGAACCTATGATGGTGCGTTTGGATATATCTTTGGTAGAACATCCAGCGCTGATATTGATTATTATATACAGTACTCTATCTTGAATGATACTTCTCTTTCCGGCTATGGATATGCTGTTCCCACCGCGTTAAGAAGCATTAAAGTAACCGATGCAACACAGATTCCTATTGGAGCATTTAGTAATTTGACTGATTTGGACTCTGTCACTCTGAACTCTGAGATTATAGATATTGGCGCATATTCATTTTACAATTGTTCCGGAATAACGGGAGATATGACAATACCGGACAGTGTTACAAGTATTGGTAGATCTGCATTTTCCGACTGCACAGGCTTGACGAGTGTAATGATCCCGGACAGCGTTACAAGTATTGGTTATGATACATTTTCTGCTTGCACAGACTTGAAAATCTACGGCTACAAAGGTTCCGCCGCTGAACAATATGCAATCGACAATGGCTTTGAGTTTATCGCCCTCTCGGCTCCATCCCCTGCTCTCGGCGATGTAAACGGTGACGGCGACATTTCAATCCTTGATGCAATTATGATTCAAAAGCATATTGTAAACATAATTACACTTGAGGGTGACGCTCTTGCTGCAGCAGATACAGACGGCAGCGGAGAAGTTTCAGTTCTTGACGCAATCAGACTTCAGAAGTATGTTGTAAATATTATCACAGAGCTGTAAAAACGGGAAACGGCGTTTAGCTTACAAACGGTTTATCCGTCATTTCTAAAATGCATAATAGCTTTAGGCTCAGCCGCTCTCGCTTATCGGGAGCGGCTTTTTATCTGACTGAACAGGGGACAGTGTAACCACACCGCATCCCGCTTGATAAATAAACTGTACCCGTCAAACTGCCCCTGCCTTGTATGATATATAGACTCATTCGGGAAGTTGTATGATAAAAGTTGCAGACGATTGTATTCGGTTGTCTGCAACAAAAATAGATGGAGGTTTCCATATGGAAACCAGCATCAAAACATTGCGGTAGTAGCAGAACTTTAGCTTTGCAAATCTGCCGCCGCAATTTGCGCAGACCGGCACATTCCTATATGACAAAATTGCGTAAATCCGCAAAAATGTTTATTACAAAGGATGCCCCGACTCCGTATTACAATGATGACGGTATTCTTGTAATGAGTATCTTTGACTTCCTTCTGAATAAAACAGTCTGGAAAACTAATCTATCAGCGTTTGCGATACGCTATGCTTTGACAGGAGAAAACTGTCCTTTAACGGCTTCCTCAACTGCCTGAAAAAGGGCAGAATTTTGTTGTTTATTTCCGCTGAAAGAGATTTGAATTTGTTTTAAAATGCGAAAGAGAAATTTGAAAATTACAAAAGAGATTTTTAAATTTCCCTTGATTTTGTCCGTGTCTTATCATAGTCGGTTTGATAAGATAAAAACATAATAAAGAAGCAAATCAAGCGAATAAAGGAATTTGTTAACCAATGATAATTGAAAACAAACCAATAAGTTAAGGTCGGGTAATTCTGTGTGACAGATGCCCGACCTTTTATAGATTTGCCAAACTTTAAGATTTAAATATGCCTGATGAATGAGAGGCAGGCTGTTCAACTAATGAATAGTCTGTTACCCGACTGAAGATTAGACGATAGAATCGTCAAGAAGAAAATCTGTTATTCCGATATTGAGAATTTCATTATCATCATACCGCATTTTAAGATGCCATCACGGATAATGATTTTCGGGAATGAAGCGTCGGTAAGGCACTTGATTTTGAATGACCTTATGCGGCTTGCTTGACTTTCTGTAATTATGGTGAATGTTAGACAAAAGTGGGATTTATGTGCTTTAAAAAGGTGACTGCAAGCTTTAGAAATTGCTGTTTTGTTCTGTTACGCGTTCAAGTTCCTTGTCGATTACTAATGATACAAGTTCTTTACCGTAATCATCAAGGGAATTAAATTTCTGTATAAAGAAATAGTTTGATTTTGAGCTGCTTGCAGGGTTATTCCGGAAAAAATCAGAATCACATAAATCGTTTACCGTTAAGTTAAAATAGTCAGCAATCCGAATAAGCGAGTCAATGGCAACTCCTTTTTTGCTTTTTAACGAGTCATTCAGTGTAGTTGGAGCGACACCTATTATTTCAGCTAACTGTCTTATCGATATTTCATGCTGAATAATTAACAAACGAATGTTGTCAGATGATATTTTAGCATAATCTTTACTTTTCATTGCTCTCTCCTTTTTTATTATTATATCATTTTTTTCAGAATAATCAATGAATTACAGTTTAATATCTTCAAATTAATAACAATATTGACGAATAATAAAAGTTAGTGTAAAATTTATTAGAATAAAACAGATAGGAGGAGATATAGGTGAGTGATCATCATTATGTATATCCGTTTCTTGCCGAAAAAATAGAAAATGGAAAATTGACAAAAGAAAAAATATCAAGCCTGATTGATGTACCGCCTTTAATTTGTGAATTAAAGCTTAAAGGTGAGATACCGTTTGATATTAATGAAGCTATGACTATTAACAATGAACTCTTTCCCGGAATTCCATTTAAAACTGTGTTTAATAAATTAAGTCAATAATATAGAAAACAACTTAATGAAATTCTTGAGTAAGATACAATAATAAGTATCTGTTTTTTTAGCAATAAATAAACGAGTTATCGTTTATTTATTGCTAAAAAGATTGACAATAAACGAGAATACGAATATAATTTACATAAAATATGAAAATGATCAATTTTTTACAATGATATAAATTGGTAGAGACTATGAAATTTGTTAGGCTTTCAAAAATGTGAAAGAAAAATACCGATAAATGTTAATGCGGATAATGTTACAAAAGTGTACTCTGATATTAATCTATATAAAGTTAACTGTATATAGATTCGTATTATTAAAATGATGGCTTGATGGATTATCGGCTTTTAGTAATCGCAACGAACTTAAAATTTCTGAAGTCGTATCGGTAGGTGTAGTTGACTTATAATACGAATACATAAATGAAAAAGGAGACATAAATGAAAAATGTCTAATAAAACTATGAAAACATTGTTATGCTGTATACTTGCCGCATTTATGGCAGCATCGTCAATGGCAATAGTCACGGCCTTAGACGGAGCAGAAGAAAATGAGATTGAAGTGCAGATACAAACAGAGGTTAAAACTCAGACAGAAGCTGACTCTGGCGGCAAATATATTTTGGGTGATGTAACTTCTGATGGAAATGTAAATCTTCTGGACGCCATAGCAATACAGAAATTATCACTTTCTATGATTGATCTCACGGAAATTCAGAAGCAGTGCGGCGATGTTGACAAAAATGAAACAGTAAATCTGCTGGACAGTATAATGATTCAGAAGTATGTGTTGGGTATGTTAGGTCAAGAGAGCCAAGTAGGTAAATATTTTACTCCTGCAATTCCGACCGACCCTGAAACAACACCGACCCAGCCGCAGACCCAGCCGACTGCCCCTGAAACAACACCGACTGAACCAATAACAGTGCCGAAAGATCCGACTGATCCTGATACTGTTGAGCTTAACAAGACTTCTTTGACGATAGGTGTTGGCGAAAAGTACACTTTGGAAAAAAGCTCGCCTACAGGGTCTGACATTTCGAATGCAGTATTTACAAGCAATAACCCTGATGTTGTAAAAGTAGATGCGTCTACCGGTGAGGTCACAGGATTAAAGGTTGGTGGTGCTGTAATCACAATTACCACTCGCAACGGAGCAACAGCCTTCTGCTCGATTGCGGTGAAGAAAGCTCCTACAACAATGAGCCTTAATAAAACTTCATTGACTCTTGGGGTAGGCGAGAAATACGATCTTGATAGCTCACTTGGCACCGGTGAGGGAGCGTACAGCATCTTATATTCCAGCAGTAATACTTCAATAGTAAGTGTAAAAGCTGCGGGGGGTATTGTAACAGCTAATAATGTTGGAAATGCCATTGTTACCGCAACTGCATATAACGGAAAAAAGGTCTCTTGTAATATTACTGTTAAAAATGCTCCAACCTCTGTAAGTCTTAATAAGACTAAGTTGACAATGACTGTTGGTAGTACATTTGACCTTAACAGTTCATTGCCGAGTGGTCAGGCGGCCCATAGTATTGTTTATTCAAGCAACAATACGAAGGTAGCTGATGTAAAAGTTGCGGGAGGTATCGTAACAGCAAATTATCCGGGAACAGCGACCATTACTGCAACAACCTATAATGGGAAAAAAGTAAATTGTGTTGTGAATGTACCTGTAATTAATTTCAATGTAAATCATACTTCTAAGATGGTTCGAGATGAAATAAATTGCCTTAGTAAAATGTATCCTGAGTTGCTCAAGGTTTCTTCGGTGGGGAAATCGATTAAGGGAAAGGATATATCCCTTGTAAAGATGGGATTTGGCAGCAAGAAAGGGTTTATATATGCAGGTTGTCATTCAAGAGAGGATTTAGCAGTAAACTTTACTTTGCGTTCGATTGCAGAGTATGCTAAAACATATTATTCATCAAGCGGTATGCTGGGAAGCTACAATATAAAATCTTTATTGAATAAATATACATTGTATATTATACCGTGTTGCAATCCTGATGGACTTGATATTTGCAACAGCGGAGAGAACCCTACCTTTAACTTTCCAAACTTGGTTAGAGGGCAATATAAGGGCAACGCTCGTAATGTAAATATTAACAGGAATTTCCCATATGGTTGGTATGATTCTCGCAGCGGAGAAAAAAACAGTATAAGCAATAAAGGTACGAATCCGGGAAGCGAGCCGGAAACTCAGGCAATAATGAATTTATGTAAATCAAACAAATTTGAATGGGGTATTGATATACATATTTTAAGTGGTGGTATCTATTGGCGCGCAAATCATACAGGCGTTATTCCTAATGATTATAGCTTTGCATCCAAGGTGTCAAATTCCAGCGGTTTACCCTTGTTTGACGCTGGTTATGATGAAGCAAATTATGGCGGAACATTTTCCAATTGGTTCAGAGATTATTTCAAAAAGCCGGCTATTTGCGTAGAGCTTGTTCCTATGTCGAAAGTCTTGTCTTGGAACGATTACAGATTACATACGCAAAAATTCGAGTACTGTTCCGATTGGAGTAACACTAAATACCTTTTTGCAGGAGCTATGTTATATTAAATATAACTTGGAGGGATAAAAATGAATAATTTAATCAGAAAAATTATTAGAGACGGATTGTGCTGCACACTTGCCGCACTTATGGCGACATCGTCAATGGTGCTGGGCTCGGCACTTGACGGAGCAGAAGAGAATGAGCTTGAAGTGCAGACACAAACAGAAACAGAAACTGAGCAACCGACAATCGCAGAATCAGAAGAAACTCAGGCAGAGGAAACACAAACCGAAACTCAGACAGAAGCTGTTTCTGACGGCAAATATACTTTGGGTGATGTAACTTTTGATGGAAATGTAAATCTTCTGGACGCCATAGCGGTGCAGAAGTTTTCACTTTCTATGAGTGATTTTACAGACATTCAGAAGCAGTGCGGTGATGTTGACCGAAATGGAGCGGTTAATCTGCTCGACAGCATAATGCTTCAGAAGTACACGCTGGGGATTCTTGACGAAGAAAGCGAAATAGGCAAATATTTCACTCCTTCAAGTCCGACAGACCCGACAGCACCGACACAGCCTCAGACAGAGCCAACTGAGCCGGTAACAACACCTACAGACCCGACAGTACCGACAGAGCCTGTAACAACACCTACAGAACCTACAGGACCGACTGAGCCTGACACTGTTGAGCTTGACAAGACATTGTTGACAATAGGAATCGGCGAGAAATATACATTAGTAAAAAGCTCGCCCACAGGCTCTGATTTATCAGATGCAGTATTTACAAGCAACAATCCCGATATTGTAACGGTTGATGCGTCAACAGGAGAGATAACAGGCTTAAAAGTCGGCGGAGCAACAGTTAAAATAACTACTCACAACGGAGCGACAGCCTCCTGCTCAATAGCGGTGAAGAAAGCTCCTACAACAATGACCCTTAATAAAACCTCACTGACGCTTGGTGTAGGTGAAACATATGATCTGAACAGCTCGCTTGGTACAGGCGAGGGAGCGTACAGCATTATATATACAAGCAACAATTCAACATCAGCAAGTGTAAAGGCAGCCGGAGGACTTGTTACGGCAGAAAATCCGGGAACAGCAGTAATAACAGCAACCGCCTATAATGGAGTAAAGGCAACCTGCACAGTAACTGTTAAGGAAGTACCGACGGCGGTTTATCTTAACAAAACCTGTGTTGCGGTAGCGGTGGGAGGTACATATGACCTGAACAGCAGCTTTAAAAACGGTGAGGGTGCTTATTCGGTAAAATATTCTGTAAAAGATTCAAGCATAGCAATGGTGAAAGAAGCAGGCGGACTTGTAACCGGAGTAAAGCCGGGAGTTACAACGGTTACTGCAACAACCTATAACGGCAAAAAGGTTGAGTGTACTATTGCGGTAGCAACAAAGATGAATGTTTCATCGGTTGCAGGCTCAGTGATTGTAAGAGAGCCCAAATGGGCAAGTAAGACGCTTAAAAGCTTCAGCGCCGGTGCAAAACTTAACCAGATTTCAAAAACAGGCAACTGGGTTCAGGTTGAATATAGCGGAGTTGTTGGCTATGTTTACAACAGAACCTTCAACAACCAGTCGAATTACCTGACAATCAGTGAATCAACTCTCCCTGTTGTTGCAGATGATTTGATCTTCACTTATGGAAAATCGCTTGAAAAGCTTTATAAATATGTTTCTGACAGCATATATTACTCGTCTATGAACTGCGGAACAAGTGTTGAGAGTATGAGCGTGTATGCATTGAAATACAAAAGAGGTTCTTGCTACTACAAAACATCACTTTATTATTACTTGATAACAAGAGCCGGCTTTGAGGCTCAGCGTGTCACTGACGGTAACATTTACGCAAGAGGATACAGTCCGCATAACTGGGTTATTGCAAAAACAGAGTACGGTTGGCGCCATATTGACCCGACAGGTGTGATCGAGATGGGTTTGCGTTCTTATCTTGGAGAGACCAACTCAAACTACAGAGGACTTGACAGTGATATGGAAAAATTTCTCACATGGGGTAAAAAGGTTGGCACAAACAAGCATTATCCATATCCGGAGTGCAAATAACTTAGTGAATAGTATTTCAAATGAATTTGATATTAAGGAACGATAAGAATTGAACAAAGTTATAAAAGCAGCACTGTGCTGCACACTTGCCGCACTTATGGCGACATCGTCAATGGTGCTGGGCTCGGCACTTGACGGAGCAGAAGAGAATGAGCTTGAAGTGCAGACACAAACAGAAACAGAAACTGAGCAACCGACAATCGCAGAATCAGAAGAAACTCAGGCAGAGGAAACACAAACCGAAACTCAGACAGAAGCTGTTTCTGACGGCAAATATACTTTGGGTGATGTAACTTTTGATGGAAATGTAAATCTTCTGGACGCCATAGCGGTGCAGAAGTTTTCACTTTCTATGAGTGATTTTACAGACATTCAGAAGCAGTGCGGTGATGTTGACCGAAATGGAGCGGTTAATCTGCTCGACAGCATAATGCTTCAGAAGTACACGCTGGGGATTCTTGACGAAGAAAGCGAAATAGGCAAATATTTCACTCCTTCAAGTCCGACAGACCCGACAGCACCGACACAGCCTCAGACAGAGCCAACTGAGCCGGTAACAACACCTACAGACCCGACAGTACCGACAGAGCCTGTAACAACACCTACAGAACCTACAGGACCGACTGAGCCTGACACTGTTGAGCTTGACAAGACATTGTTGACAATAGGAATCGGCGAGAAATATACATTAGTAAAAAGCTCGCCCACAGGCTCTGATTTATCAGATGCAGTATTTACAAGCAACAATCCCGATATTGTAACGGTTGATGCGTCAACAGGAGAGATAACAGGCTTAAAAGTCGGCGGAGCAACAGTTAAAATAACTACTCACAACGGAGCGACAGCCTCCTGCTCAATAGCGGTGAAGAAAGCTCCTACAACAATGACCCTTAATAAAACCTCACTGACGCTTGGTGTAGGTGAAACATATGATCTGAACAGCTCGCTTGGTACAGGCGAGGGAGCGTACAGCATTATATATACAAGCAACAATTCAACATCAGCAAGTGTAAAGGCAGCCGGAGGACTTGTTACGGCAGAAAATCCGGGAACAGCAGTAATAACAGCAACCGCCTATAATGGAGTAAAGGCAACCTGCACAGTAACTGTTAAGGAAGTACCGACGGCGGTTTATCTTAACAAAACCTGTGTTGCGGTAGCGGTGGGAGGTACATATGACCTGAACAGCAGCTTTAAAAACGGTGAGGGTGCTTATTCGGTAAAATATTCTGTAAAAGATTCAAGCATAGCAATGGTGAAAGAAGCAGGCGGACTTGTAACCGGAGTAAAGCCGGGAGTTACAACGGTTACTGCAACAACCTATAACGGCAAAAAGGTTGAGTGTACAATAGCGGTTGCGTCAAGTCTGAATGTTGCAACGGTTAAGGGCTCTTCAATAATGAGTGAAGCGAAGTGGGCAAGCAAAACGCTCAAAAACTTCAGTGCCGGCGCAAAGCTCAACCAGATTTCAAAAAGCGGCAACTGGTATATGGTTGAGTACAACGGAACAATCGGCTATGTGTATAACAGGGCGTTTAATAACCAGTCGAATTATCTGACAATTTCAGAATCTACACTCCCTGTAGTTATAGATGATTGGCTTTTTGTCAACGGCAAGGACATACAGACGATATACAACTTTGCTAAATCAATGGGTTATCGCTCAATGTCAGAGGGAAGCAGCATTGAAAGTATGTGCGTTCATATTCTTAAATTCAGATACGGAGCTTGTTATCAGCGCGCGTCTATCCTTTACTATATGCTTAACAGAGCAGGATATGAAGTGAAGTATGTTAAGGGTGTTGATTATTACACTGGTGGCGGCCCGCACCGTTGGTGTATGATTAAAATGTCTTACGGTTGGCGTCATATTGATCCAACGCCGGTTATTGGATTGCCTAACTTCTATCTTGTTAAGGATTCTGCAATATCACCTTATTTTGGATGGGACAGAAGTATATATCCCGCGGCGAAATAATCTTTAATACATTGGGGATAAAAAATGGTATTCAGTTCGACGGTATTTGTATTTTCATTCTTTCCGCTGACATATGTTATCTATATTGTGTCTCGGAATAATCGACTAAGAAATATAATATTAACCATTACAAGCCTTTTTTTCTATGCTTACGGTGAGCCGTTTGCGGTATTGCTTATGCTTTGTTCGATAGTCATAAATTATGTCTGCGGACGAATGATGGACAAGCCGAGTGTTAAGAAACCGATTTTAGTAATAGCGATTATCATTAATCTTTCACTTCTTGTCGTCTTTAAATATCTTGGCTTTCTTGCGCAGCTGTTCAATTCTGTAACAGGTTTATCGGTTCCTGTGTCTCAGATATCATTGCCTATAGGAATTTCATTCTTTACCTTCCAGGCTATGTCATATGTTATTGATGCGTATAAGAATCCAAAGCTTATTGAGAAGAATATTCTGAACATTTGTCTTTACATTTCGTTCTTCCCGCAGCTTATAGCAGGACCGATAATTAAGTTTTCCGATGTTGCTGCACAGATCCGCTGCAGAACACACTCGATTGATAAGACGGTGTACGGAATAAAGAGATTTATTTACGGCCTTTCAAAAAAGCTTATAATCTCAAACGCTGTTGCAGTGCTTGCTGACAATGTGTTTGCGCTTAATGATTCCTCAATGACCCTGCCTGCGGCTTGGATAGGGGCAATATGCTACACACTTCAGATTTTTTTCGATTTCAGCGGCTACAGTGATATGGCTATCGGTCTCGGAAAAATGTTCGGATTTGATTTCAAGGAGAATTTCAACTATCCGTTCTCCGCCTGCGGTATGACTGATTTCTGGCGCAGATGGAATATTTCTGTTTCAACATGGTTTAAGGAATATGTTTATATTCCGCTCGGCGGCAACCGAAAAGGTAAGGTGCGTACCAGCATTAATAAGTGCATTGTTTTCTTCCTTACAGGCTTGTGGCATGGTGCTAATCTCACCTTTGTCGCATGGGGACTTATTCACGGTTTCTTCCTGCTGATGGAGAACTTCGGTATAATACCTGCTAAAAAGGCTAAGGGTGTTATTTCAAAGACGCTTGTACATATCTATACTCTGCTTGTAACTCTGCTGACATTTGTAATTTTCAGAGCCGACACAATTTCTCAGGGATTGATGGTTATAAAAAATATGTTTATCGGCACTGTTGCTGTAAATCCTGATGTATCAATGAATGTGTTCGGAGCGTTGACGCCGTATGTGCTTTTGATTATCGCAATCGGGGCGATTCTGTCAACACCGATAATCAGAAAAATCGGTCAGGATATGAGAGGCAGAAATATGCAAACAGCCGTTGGCGTTGTGTCGTGCGTAGGTACGATGCTTTTATTCGGACTTTGTATTCTCAGCCTTGCAACAGCATCTTATAACCCGTTTATTTATTTCCGATTCTGAGGGGGTGTTGAAGCGTGAAAAAAATGAAAGCTTTCAAAATAGCATATATTGCTCTTTTTCTTTGTGTTTCGCTGACTCCCTTATGCTTATGGCCTGTTTTTAAAAATGAAGAGCCTATCGGAAAAACAGAGCTTGCCCCTTTTCCTGAAATTACAGATGAGCAGGGCAACATAAACTCAGATTATTTTTCCGATTTTGACGATTATTTTACCGAGCATCTGACATTTCGCTCACAGCTTGTAACGGCTGACAATTACATAAAATCACAGCTCCTCGGCGGTAATGCAGGTAATGTTGTGGCGGGAAAAGACGGCTATATTTTCTCTGCTGAAACTTTGGCTGATTACACAGGTAGAACATTCTCTCAGCGAAAAATCAATAATATAGCACGAACCGTTAAGCTGATGCAGAATAAGGTTTTATCGGACGGCAATAACTTTGTGTTTACAGTTGCACCGAATAAAAATACTGTTAATCCTGAGCTTATGCCGTCAAGATATGTTCAGGGTACGGAAAGCAATCTGTCATTGCTTACAGAGCAGCTTGAACAATCAGGAGTTCATTATGTCGATTTAAAATCTGTGCTTCAGGGTTATGATACACAGTTATATTTAAAAAGAGATACACACTGGAATAACCTTGGTGCGCTCTATGGCTTTAATGCGATAATGGAATCGCTTGGCAAAAGCACAAAGGACTATAACGGTCTTGAATACACATATGAAAAGCAGTGGCGAGGGGATCTTGACAAGATGCTTTATCCGTGCGGAGGAATACTTGATTATCAATATTATTTTAATCATAATTATGATAACCTGAATATTCTGATGCCAAGGCTCGGCGGTGATAATTATTCGGCAATGGAGGAGCTTATGGGTGACAGCGAACAAAAGGACTCGCTGATAAAAACCCGGAATACAAATGCTCAGGGGAATCTGTTAATGGTAAGAGATTCATTCGGCAGAGCGATGCTTCCGTATCTTGTTGATAATTATAGTTCCGCCACTATAACACGCTCACAGCCTTTTTCTATGACTTCTCTCACGCCCAACAGCGGCACAGATGTCATTTATGAAATAGTTGAGCGAAATTTAGGCAATATAGTTAATTCGGCTCCTGTTATGGAGGCTGTAGAGTGTGAAGCACCAAAGGCTGAAACGATAGGAATAAGTGATAAAAATGTATTTAAAGCCGATACAACTGATTCATATATTAAAATCTATGGCGTTCTCGATGAAAGATATTTCACAGATGACAGCAGGATTTTTCTCACAATGTCCTCGGATGACGGTGATAAAAGCTATGAAGCGTTTCCAATTTGTGAAACAGCACTTCTGAGCCTTGATGAGGAATCCGACTATGGCTATTCGATTATTCTTAATTGTAATTTGCCAAACGGTAGTTACAAGGTTACTGCTGTTATAACAAACGATGAAATCGGAAATATCGGCACCGAAATGCTGGGAGAATTTAAAATATAAACAAGGAGAGATTTAAAATGAAAAAAGCTATAATTTTATTCGCACTTTTGCTCGTCGGAGTATTTGCAATGACATCATGCGGTGAGGAACAGAACGCAAGTGAGGCTTCATCAGGTCAGGTTGAAATGGAAACGAAAAAGGCAACAGAAAAAGTGACAGAGAAACAAACAGAAAAACCAACAGAAAAACCAACAGAAAAAGCTACAGAAAAACCAACCGAAAAGAAAAAATCAGATAATTCTTCAAGTTCCTCAAGCGAAGCTGAGGATAACAATGCGGGAGAATATGAGATCATTTATGAGGAAGTTCCGCAGGAGCAACCACAGCCTGTTGAGTCACAGACTCCGCAGCAGCCTAATAATAATAACAATAGTAATAGTAATAGCAACAATCAAACGCCAATTCCAAATCAAGGCTCTTTCAGCGAGTCGGATATGTGTATATCCTATGGCGGTGCGAAAGTTTCACTTGACAGTGCATTCAGCTCGATAAAATCAAAGCTTGGAACTCCCGATTCAACACAAGAAAATCCAAACTGCGGCTTGAGTGATAACGGTAAAGGCTATGTGTATGTATATGGCAATATGACAATAAACACATATTTCAAGAATAATAAAGAGTATGTTGAAACAATCTTTGTTGAATCAAACGGAAATGCGAAAACTCCAAAGAATATAGCAGTAGGAAGTACATCTGCTGATGTAAAAAAAGCTTATGGCACACCCTCTGGCGAGGATGATATGGTTATGCAATATAACGCAGGAGATAAAATGATGATGTTTTATCTTGAAAACGGTAAGGTAACGGGAATGTTTATCGGAAGATAAAAATATAGATCAAAAAAACAAAATAAGACCGCCGAAATGGAGTGCCCCCTGTCAAGTAGACAGACTAAATAACAAAAGAATATTGTGAGTTAATTCCGCCCTGCTGCGCAGCAGGGTGGAATTTTTTACGCCGCAGCGGTATGAAGTTCTATCGGTGTCATACATTTAAGTTTTAATTGATAACGCTTTGTGTTGTAGAAATGAATATAGTTTTCAATAGCATGTGTGAGGTTCTTCTTGCGAAGTGATTTTTTGAGATAATACATCTCGGATTTGAGAATACCCCAATAACCCTCCATCGGTTCGTTATCGATACATCTTCCGACTCTCGACATACTCTGTCGCATACCGGCATTTAATAATTTGTTATGAAAGATTTTGTTTGTGTATTGAAACACTCTGTCGCTATGAAAAAGCGGATGAACTGTCGGATTCTTGGCTACGGCTTCATCAAAGTTTCGAATACAAGCTGATTGTTGTTACTTGTGCCGATTTTATATGCAACTATCTGTCTATCATACAAATCAAGAATTGTAATTAAATACAGCTTCTTTATCTCAACTCCGGCATAATATTTGAATTCGGTAAAATCTGTAAGCCATTTTTCATTTGGTGCATCAGCATAGAATTCTCTGTTCAATACATTTTCTGCCGTCACTTCCGGGGTGGACTTGATGTAATTATATTTCTTTTTGCGGCACAACGATTGCAAATGCAATGTTTGCATTAATCTGCGAAGGCGTTTCTTGTTGTATTTGACCTTATGTGCTCTGTTGATAGTTATTGTCGTTTGACGGTATCTGAGAATACCGTTTTGTTCTTCATACAGTTCTTTTATCCACTCAACAAGTTGCTCGTTAATCTGTTGACTTTTGCTCGGTTTTCTATTTATCCATTTCTCCATTTCACAATCTTTAATCTTTGCCTGCAATATCTTATTTTCCTGCTGGAGACGATCTTCTTTCGTCAGTTCACTTTCAGTCTTTGCTTTGCCTCGTCGATCGGTTAATCCGTTAACGCCTTTTGTCATGCTTTCTTACACAAGAATAAATCTGCTGGTAAGATGCTTTGTATGTTTTTATCGTTAATCTGTAATCTTTTCCTTGTTCTATGCAAAACGCTACTATTTCAGCGTGCTCTTCCTGTGTGGTTTTTTCCATTGGTCATATAGATTTCTCCTTTAGCGGAACTGCGCTCAGTCAATTCTTTATGACCATTATAACACAAAACCCAATTTTTCAATTGCGTTGAACTTCTAAGCTTGTATTTCTCTTTTAATATTTCGTAACTTACTTTTTCTGATAGATAATCTTGTACTGCTTTAAATTTTAATTCTGCCGAATATTTTTTATTCTTATGTCTTTCTTTTGACATAAAACTATCCCTTTAGTGTAGTCTTGAAAGTTTTTGTTATTTCAAGTGTCTACTTTAAGGGGATTATATCATTCTGTGTTGCAGAGTTTTTTCCAAAATGTTTTCAGCATTTTCCAAAATGTTTTCAGCATTTTCCAAAATGTTTTCAGCATAATGTTGCAATATTAATAAAATCGTGATAAAATATATCTGATTTATATTAATTTTGTCGTTGAGTAAAAAGTGACAATATAGTAATCTAAAGTTTTAATAATTAATAAAGGGGATTTCATTTATGAAATACGACACAAAGCAAAAAACATATTTAGGTTTTCTGCTTGATATAGAAGAAACTATGCTCTCTATTGATGAAATAATCAACGAGTTAGAAAAGCACTGTTCTTCGCTTGGTATTAAAAAGAAAATAAAGATCCCTATAAGAAAGCAAGTTGAAACTAAAGACTCAAATTATGCAGGATGGGTTATAGGTTTTATTGTTGGAACAATAGTAGCAATAATTAAAATTTCTTTTTCGAATACAAATAATAAAAGTGGTAATGCTTTAAGCGGAGTAATTAATTTTTTTGGTGAGTTTATTTTCGGAGCAATCATTGGAGCTGTTGTTGGTCTAATTGCTGGACTTATAGCAAATGCGATTGTCAAAGCAAAAAAAGACGAAGATGTTCAAAAAATGGCAGATATTGATTATGAAAGAGAGTTGAAATGCTATAACGATGCGTTAAAGCAAGATCAAGATCGTGTAGATATAGAAAATGAACAAAAATCCTATATATTTGAACAAATATCTTTACTATCAAAGAAAAAACAAAGTTCATTAGAAATTTCTGAAAAAATTTATAGCTATAATTTAATAGATAAAAAGTATTGGCATAATCTTTCAGCATTAAGCTATTTCAACCAATACTATATTAAGCCGATAGATAATTCTTCCTTTGATGATGCTAAGAGTGGATATAAAAGAGCCTATCTTGATTATGAAAATGATTTAAATCATAATCTTGTTGTGTCAGACCCTAAAAACATTATAACCGCAAGCGACTATTCTATAAGGAAACAACGCGACCTATTTAGAATAATGAAAAATTTGTATAATACAGCCTCTGCTGTTTCCAAAGAAGTTATCAATGAATCATATAGCAGAAATAAGCCCGTTGATAAAACTGCAGCTAACCTTTTTATCAAAGAAAAAGAAGAAATGGAAAACTTATGTTGTCTAATTATTTTATCTATTTTTAACAAAGGAGAAAAGTGATGGGAAATTTTGAATCAAAAAGAAGCGAAATGATTAAAAAGAAAAATGATTTTGTAATAAAATCAATGGAAATGAATGATTCTATTGAGACATTAGACAAAAAAAGGTCAGATGTTGAAGATGGAATCTCAAGAATTCCAAGTGATTTACCTGAAGAATTACAGGGTCAAGTAGATGCCGCAATAGAGAACACGAGAAATGCCTTGAATGAAGAGAGTAGCGTTCTCGAGAAGAAAGCATATGAACTAGAAAAAGAGGCAGATGAGGCAATGGATTTAGCAGATGATATCGCAGCTGACTTGCAAGACAAATCTCAGAAAATGGCAGCACTATCCGGTATTCCTTTAATCGGTAGCTTTGCAGAAACAAAAGGAGAACAATTAGCTGATCAAGCCGAACAAATGATTGACTTGCGTAAAGAAACGCAACAATACCAAGATAAATTAGCACAACAAAGAAATAAGCTTTTTAGAAAATAATATATATTTTGAGGCCTAAGAATATAGGTTTTTTCTGCAAGAAAATCTTTCAAATTATTTATAAGAAGCCGTACAATATCAAGACAAATTATCTCACTTAAGAAACAGGTCATTCAAGAAATGAGGAAAATTTATGAATTGGTTAATATATTCTATAGATAAAATTCCTGATTTATCATTGATAAAATATCAATCATTAGAAGATGATAGTGTTGAAGGAGCGATAAAGAAATGTGATATTTTTCTTCGACAATTACAAAAAATATCTGCTATATACGGTGTTTATATACATCTTTGGATTAGCTTTAATACTGAAAGAAAAATCGGAGAAAAAATACACATTAATTTATCTTTATCATATTCACAAGATTATTTATCAAAAAACTTAAAATCATTAATGTCGAATTCTCCATTAACAGACTTTTTTGAACTGATTCTGATGTATGAAGGGAATAATCCGGATTTTGAACAAAAGTATAAATATAAGTTATCTTTAAAGAAGTGCGAAAGGAAACGAGAGTGCGTAAACAAAGATAGAGACGAAAAGGTTCCACTGTTTTATGTTGAATCATGGAAAACAGATGAAGATGCACGTTTAATAAGTCTGTTAAAGACCATGAACTCAATGAATGCGAATGTGGCATATAGAGTAGTTTTGAACGGATCCGATTCATTTGATATGCTGTATAAATCCTTAGAAAAACCCATAAACTTCTTGAGAAACAGAACGATTAATAGAAACTCTCAGGAAATTGTTTTAAAGAAAGATGAATTCAACAGGAGTGCAAATAGGGATATCGTTGCTGAAGAAACTCTTAAAACATATGAAGAATTTCTCAAAAAAGTTTCATCTTCGCCATGTTTTGCTTGCAATGTTGATGTCTTTTCTGATAATGAAATAGTTGCTAGTATGTTGATAAACACAGCTTGTGGAGAGGTAATTAAAGAAGGAAACTGGGAAATAATGAAATTTCATCATGACAATGGATTCTCAATTCTGGAACCTATTTCCAAGCATAATATATTGCTACCTGATTCGTTGTCTTATTGGCCAACTTTTTATACTTTTGAAGAAATTTCACCTTTTTTTAGACTACCGGCTCTTTACGATGGTGAGCACATCGAAATCAAAAAAGAAACCGAACCTAAATCTATTATTGGTGAAATATGCTTAGGTGAAAATCAAAATGGACATCCTGTTAATCTTCAAGAAAAGCTTTTGACAAAACATGCTTTTGTTTGTGGCGTTCCTGGAGCGGGCAAAACTAACACTATGCTACACTTATCTTATTTATTATGGAAAAAATGTAATATTCCATTTTTGGTCTTAGAACCTGCAAAAAAAGAATATCGTGCGCTAGCACAGACTGATATAGAAGAACTTCTTGTATTCTCACCATCATCAGGTTCAAGATTTCCGTTAGCAATAAATCCATTTGAATTCCCAAAAGGATTGTCTTTGGCAGAACACATACAGAATTTAATGGATGTCTTCGAAGGGGCGTTTCCTTTAACACCACCTCTTCCGGCTTTGTTGGACAGAGCCATTGAAGGAGTCTATACAGATCATGGGTGGGATTCTGATGATGTTAACGATGGTGAAAAAGAATATCCTACATTGAGTGAACTTTACAAGCGACTTGAATATGAACTTGAACACACTTCGTATGACGGCGAAGTTCGAGGCAATATGAAATCGGCACTTGAAATGAGAATAGGAAGTCTTTTAAGGCGTGATCTTGGAAATGTATTCGATGTTAAGATTTCAAGTATTGCCCCTGAAGAAATAATGAAAGTGCCGATAATAATTGAACTTGAATCTATGGGCACCGGTCCCTCCAACTTTATGACATTAATGTTGTGTAATCTGATCAGAGAAGTTCTACGAGCTGATCCTTTTGCCGATTCAGATAAAAATGTAAGACATGTTTTATTCATTGAAGAAGCACATAATCTAATTGCATCCAAAACAGAAGATCTTTCGGCTGATGAAACAAATCCTAAAATATCAGCAACAAATTTCATCGTAAAAATGTTAGCTGAAGTTAGAGCTCTCAGAGAAGGTATTATTATTGCAGATCAGCTTCCAACAGCTATGGCTCCTGAGGTGTTAAAAAATACCGGTTTGAAGATTGTACATAGACTTACTTCACAAGATGACCGTAGTCTTATTGGTTCAACAATGTCTGCAAACGAATTACAAATGGAAGAACTGGCATCTTATCTTCCAGGTAACGCTTTGATAACTTACGAAGGATTACTCAAACCTTTTAAAGCACAGATAGCCTATTTTGAACAAAAGGATGCCCCGTCAACTGACAAGCTTATATCCCTTATGAGTAAAAGAGAAATTCATAAAGAGGTATCAAAATTCACATTTTCTATCCGCCTTAATAAAATACAAAAAAAGTGGGATGATGAGTGGAACATTACAATGGTCGTTTATGAAAAGCTTCTTTCTGATTGTGATAAAGGACAAGCAATATCATCACCTGATGATATTGAACCCACCATCAAGTGCATTGTAAAAGATCAGGTAGGGTTAGAAAAATCTATTGATAACCTAAACAGATTAATAAACAAATATAATTATGTTGTTTCGTTGAGTGAAACGGTAGAAGAATATGATTTGAGGTTTAAAGAATATATGGTAAAACAGCTTAATAGTCTGATACATAATACAAAACTAGCAATTAGAAAAACAAATATTATGAATAGGTGGAATTAAGATGGCAAACGGAAGAAAACTAATTATTACAAGACCCAAAAAGTTTGTAGGTGCAGCTACAAAATATATTGTTTATGTAGATGGACAAAATATAGGAAATGTTCGTAATGGTGAAACTGCAACATGTTTGATTAGCACGAATGCACATTCTGTCTGCGTTGTAAACTACTACGATAATGGTTCGGCACAAAGCAATGATGTGTATGTGCCAGCCAATGATCTTGACTATCACTTCAACATTTCTGTAAAAACGGGACTGCTTTCTCCTGTAATTGAACTTACAGAAGATGCACCGCAGGCAGCGTACAATCGTCAAATTTTAGAAAAAAGAAATAAAATTAATGATATAGTAACAAAAGTTGATGCGGTTATGAAGCCTATCCTTGAAAGTAATCCGGTTGGAGAAAGGGATTTTTCTCCTATAAATAATCTTGCCTATGAGTACAAAAATTCAGACTACTTTAAAGGCATAATTGATACTTTGAGAAAAGAATATTACAAAAATTTGGCCATAAAGTGTTTTGATACCGGAATGGGACATTCAAAAATTTATTCTGTTTTGAAAGAAATCGCAAGCTTTACCGGAGAAAATATTGCTACTTTTGAATCGCTTAAGCATTACGATTATATGATGATAGACAATAATCTTTTTAATAGTGTATTATCATTGGACACAATCGAAGATTTAAATCAAATCAGAAGCAAAGAATCTTTGAAAGAGTTAAAAGAAGATTTCACGATGGCATATCCAAATGCAAAAAATATGTATGAATTAGAATTCTACGAGCAATCAATTAACAGATTATTGTTTACTAAATTTACTGATGACGATTTAGACAATGCAAAAAGATGGTTATTATTTGCATCACTCAATGAAGGAGTAGAAAAGGAAGCATCTGATTTCTATGATTTTATGATGAGATTGAATAAGATTGCTTTTGGAGATCATGTGCGTGGTGACAACAATCGTAAAATAGAAATTAAAAGCGTGGATATGATAATAGCTGAAGCATTAAGATTCTCATATGTTAATTCGATTGATAAAATCAATGATAGTCTTGATGATTTTCTTAATGTTGGTTGCAAGTGCTTTAACATAGGTCAAGAACAATACAACATACTTCTAAATATTTTTACTTTCTTAAATGCATATAAACAAGAAGAAATGGTACTTGAGGCAATGGTGTCAAACTGTATTGAGCGAACAGCTGCACAGGAAGAGCGTTTGAGTTTCTTAAAAAATAAACAAAGAAGTTCTTATGGTGTCGGAAGTTCTACTTACAAGCCTGTAGTAATAGAAGAAGTTCCTGATGACAAAATTGTGTATGAGTATCGTTCAATAACATGGAAAGAAACCGATATTATAAATTATTTTGATTCTCTATCAATGCAGAATCAAACGATATTTATTCCATTTGTTATCAATGAATGGAGCAAGAACATTAATGCGGTTGGAATAAAATGGGAGATAGAGAATGTTGCTACCAGATTAGACCAGGTACTTCAAGATAACTTTGATAACAGATTTAAAGTAAACATAATCGAAAGTGGTCCAACAGGAAATTATACAGAATATGATAAAACTGCTCTTATCGTGGATTCCATACCTTCCGGATATCCTTGGATCACATTTAATGTTGTTGGAGAACAAATGATGAAAAATCAGGTTACTTTATCTGTTTATGCTATGTATACTCCTGCTCTTGATGAGAGCTTAGGGGAAAGTAAGATCGAAAGAAACAGTGTAATGTGTAATAAAATATTGATGCTAAATCAGAAGCAAAACCCTAAAATTAATAATTATATGACCAATGTAACTGATCTAATAATACGAGAGCTTGAAAAATGGATTAATACCCAAAACGAAAGTAACATTTATGGATAAGACAATCTATTTGATGAGTTGTATGTTCTGAAATCAAGCATTATTATTTTCGCATATTCTTCTTATTCTTAATTTATGTTCAATTTCAAAGCAGACCGCAGCATACCCATCAAACCACACACTGTTGAGCGGTTTTAAAAGTTCTTTGCCCTCATCATCAAGTATTGCTCATTTTTTGTGAGGGAACAGGTTTCTGTAATATAATTTTTCAAGTGTAATCATCGTTGCACCGCCTTTCGCGGTACAAACATATATCACATAGCTTTCTTCAAGTCCAGACTTTTTTATATAGCAACAACATATCAGCAATCGGTCAGCTTAATAAATAACAGAAAATCGCTTTATTATTTAAAGCTCTAACTTTCTCAGTTGAATATATCGCTCTTGTTGAACACCTCGGCCTTTTTAAACTCAACAGAACCGTCGTGAATGGTTGAACAGTGCCGTTGCCTTAAACTTGTACACCCTCGGAGGAGAATGAGGTTATGAAAAGTAATAAGACTTAAAACTCATCGCCGAAAATATATACTAAATTTTCATGCGATTGTTGCATTATAATATTAGATGTGATAGCATAAAATAGCAACCTTTTCAATTTTTCTGCGTGAATAGTATGTGTTTTTATTTTGTTAAAATGTATGCTCTATTTCGTATACTTTGTTTACGCAGAATGAAATATTGATTAGTGTCGTAGCAATCAGAACAGTGTGTTTTTCTTGAGATAGCTTCGGTTGCACACTTTTTAATTTTATAGGAGGAGCGTAAAATGAAAAAACTAACGAAAATAATTTCATTAATCATGATTGCCGTATTTTTTTTGAGTATTTTACCCTATTTATCATTAACAGTAAGTTCCTTGGAAATACTTAAAAGTGGTAATTATGAATATAGAACTCTTGATAATGGAACAGTAGCCATTACTAGATATGATGGTACATCTGAAAAAGTCATAATTCCGCAATATATAGATGACAAACAGGTTGTATGCATTGATGGTCTTGCGTTTGATCGTTGTGAAAATCTTACCCATATATCAATCCCTGATAGTGTTATTGAAATAGGTGATAGTGCGTTTAGAGAGTGTTCAAACCTTACAAGCATCAATGTTGAAAGTAATAATACTAAATTTTGTTCAATAGACGGTGTTTTATTTGATAAAAATATAAAAACACTGATTACTTTTCCTGCAAATAAAAAAGTTTCTTCATATACAATTTCTAACAGTGTTACAACAATCTATGATCATGCTTTTGAACAATGCATAAACCTTACAAGCGTAACAATTCCACACAGTGTCACAAAAATTGGTGCATATGCATTTTGTTACTGTATAAACCTTACAAGCGTATCAATACCCAAAAGTATAACAAGCATTAGTGGATATACTTTTTGTGGTTGCGAAAACCTTACAAATATATCAATACCAGACAGTGTGACAAGTATTGGTGAATATTCTTTCTGGAACTGCAAAAACCTTACAAACATAAGAATTCCTGACAAAGTAACGATAATCAAGTATGGAACCTTTTGCAACTGTAACAGCCTTACAAATGTATCAATACCCGATAGTATAACAAGTATAGATAATTATGCTTTTGAACTATGCAATAGTCTTACAAGCATAACAATACCACGAAATGTTATAAGCATCGGTAATAGTGCTTTCAGAGGATGCATAAGCCTAGAAAGTGTAGCAATACCTGACAGCTTAACAAGCATTGGAAATTATGCTTTCGGTGATTGTAAAAAACTCAAAAGTATAACTATCCCAAATAGTGTAACAAGTATTGGTACACATGCTTTAGGATGGTATTTAGAAAACGATTCGCCGGCATTCACAATTTATGGAACAAGCGGTTCTGCTGCAGAAAAATATGCAAATGAAAATGCCATTACATTTATTGATGTAAATGCTTCATCGAATTTACCAAAATCCACAATATCAAAACTATCAATAGCATACTATGGGAAATGTATGGGTTATCTAACAGTTGGACAAACTGCTAATATCAATACACATTTCACACCGCTTTCAGCCGAAACAAATGTAAACTTCTATTCCACCAACCCTTCAGTTGCAACAGTTGATAAAACCGGCAAGGTGACAGCTATTTCAAAGGGAACAACCTACTTTTATGCTGTTTCTGATAATGGATTAACTTCTCAGCAGCTCAGGCTTTATGTGACAAATTCAGAACCACAAACCACTTCATCTTCCGAAAGAATCAAGAGAATATTCGCCGCCAATAACCCGCAAAACACTAATTTTGCATGGATGCTTGACAGTAAAAACTTTGCGTACTGGAATACCTATATATCAAATGACAGTAGTTTAGGCTCGCTGTATCAAGTAACTGTCGGACAAATGTTATTTCAAGATGATGGTCTGAAAAATATGCTTACGAACAGCGTTTCTGTTGATAAAGCCGAGGAAATATTGTTGAATTTTCTAAATAATGTAAAAGATGATATTTATGAAGAAGAAAGTAATAATATTGACACTAAATTATCAGAAACATTTTACAATGGCTTTTTATCTTACTTGACTGAAAATGATTCAGCATATCAGGATATTAAAGAGGATGTAGTAGATTATCTCGGAAACTATAATGAGCGAAAAGACTTTTTTAAATATTTTTCTAAAGATAAAGCTGTTGATTATTACGCACAAGCAATATGTCCACAAAATCCAAGTAAGGTTTCCAAGGCGATTAACGATTACTTGCAAACAGATGAATGGCTGCATGCTCTTAGCGATATTGGGAAAATATCAAAAGTAGTCGGAATTGCAAAATATAGTCTGGATGAATTTAAAAAATATACAAAATTATGTAATGTAAACGCAAGCTATATTGAATTTCTTGATTACATAAGAGACCACGCAATAAATCCGGCTGTAAAAAAAGCTGCAGAAAATATTCGAAGGCTTATAAATAATAATTTACAGAAAAGTATTGGTACAATAGCTGCAAAAATTACAGCAAATGAGGGTAGTGGAATTATATTAGATATTACTATTGATAAGTGCATTGATGCTATAGGTTCAAGTGCTTCACTTGTTAAAGCAGCTGTTTCGCTTGGTGTTGCAATCAGCAATACATCTTTAATTAATGCGGGGGCTTCTCTTGATGCGATAGAAAAGCTGAGATTAATTTCAGATATAAGCAGATGTGCAAGGGATTGGACATTTGATGCATATAACAAAAGTGTTTACAGCTACTATAGCAACAAGGCTTCCTGTGAAATATATGCAGGACAAGCATTAGAAAGATATCAATATCTTGTAAAGGCAAGATATATCGGTGAAAGTCTTTACTATAACTACTATAATCAAGTAAACTCAAATGTTATTTCTACACTAAGAAATTATTTTGGAGATGACATAGCAAATACGAAAATTTGGATTGACTGTACTTTATCAGATATTAACAATTGTGGTTTGTATCCGGAAAAGCAGCACAAATATTATTTTAATTTTTATGAAAAAACACTCGCCTCTAATCGTGCCATTTTACATTCTTCTAATAGTACTCTCGATAATGAGACTCAATTCACATCAATGTTTGAGGATATTAATCTTCAAAAAGAAATTCTAAAGGTGATTATCGGTGATGAATTTGATGGGAATATAGATAATGTAAACTGGGAGAAAATCAATATAGATAAAATAAGATCTATAACTTGTCTTAACTGTTCATCATGTAATATAAAGTCATTAAGAGGGATTTCTAATCTTAGTAGTATCGTAAATCTTAATTTAAAAAATAATAATATTACTGAAATACCCGAAGAGATTACTACACTGTCAAGTCTCAAATATCTTGATTTGTCGGACAATTTAATCAGTAATGTAAGTAGCAGTATATTGTCTATGGGAATCAGTGATATTAACCTTGACGGAAACTACATAACAGATGATTTTGATTGTAGCTTATATGAAAATGTTTCAGTAAAAAACAACTTTATTGCAGATAATGAATATATTAATAGAAAATTATGTTCTAATATTAACCCTATTAATGTTTCAACTGATTCAATTAATCTGTCAAAATATCTTTATTGGAAAGAATTTGACGGCGATACAATTGCATTTACAATAAATGAAAACATTAATGTGAAATGCAATAACAATGCTGTTGCTACAGACGGAAATACAGTTTTAATGGATAAAGTTGGAGATAATTGTATTGATGTTTATGTCAATAATATAAAGCTTATTTCTATTAATGTAAATTACGACGAAGCCGATTGCTATACTGAAAACAGTTTTTATTCTATTTTTAAAGACCCTGAATTTGCCAAAGCTGTTTTAAATTCAGTGGGCTTTGACGAAAGCATTAATAATTGGGATATTGTTACAGATAAATCGTTAAGTTCAATTACTTCGCTGTCAGTTGATAATATCACAAACGATATTAAGGATATTTCCGGTATTTCAAAGCTTAGAGGTCTTGTATCACTGAATCTTTCTAATCAGAATATTTCTTTATTGCCTTATGAAATAAAGGAGCTTACTAAGCTACAATATTTGGATTTATCGGGTAACAGCTTCACAAATGTTCCTAATATTATTGAGTCAGTTTCTACACTTGATACCGTATTGCTTCATAATAATTATATTTCACAAATACCTGAATGGGTAGAAAAATCTGACATTATATTTAGCTTTGAAAATAATCTATTAAATTCAGATTCAAAGTATGGTATTCAACGCCATATTATGGTGAAATCAAATGTAATTTATGGAAATAAAATTAATCCTGTTGACAATCTCCTGATTTGTGATATGGACGGAATTTGCAATATATGGAAAGCAGAAGCTGATGTGATCAAGTTGGAAATTGATAATAAATCTACAGATGTTGACAAAGAAGGGTATTTATCTTTACAGTCGGATGGTTTGTATCAATGCAGTATACAAATCTCTGGTAATAGTGATTGGAATGGTAAAACAGAGTTTTCCATAGTAAATCAAAGTGTTTGTACGACATTTGATAAACAGTCATTTGAAGACCTTTTTCCCGATCAAAGTTTTAGAAAAGCTATCTTTGATGAACTGGGACAGGATATAGATAACATAGATAATATAGATTATTCAGCAATTACTGACATTGCACTAAAAAATATTACATCAATAGATAATTCGGATCTAAAGTATGGTGATATAAAAGATCTTAAGGGAATCAGCTATCTTACTTCGTTAAACAAACTTAATATAAGTAATAACAGTTTAGATAAAGTCGAAGCGCTTGAAATCATCAGAAATATTCAATATCTTAACTTATCAAACACTAATATTTCAAATATAAATGAAGTGTTAAACTATGCTGAAAGAGCCTACAGTATTGACATTTCGTTCTGCACAAATATTACCGATTATTCTTGGATTGAAAATCTTAAAGAATTAACAGAATTGAACTGCAGTTGTATTGGTGATAAAGGTATCATTGAAAAATGTATGAAAGCACCTAACTTGAGAAAGTTATTTGTTGCTGGAAATTCAATTTCTAACTTCAGTAAACTTAATGATTTTGAAAGACTAGTGTTTGTTGATATTTCCGGCAATATCTTTGGCTCTGATACCATTGATGTCATAAAAAGACTTTCAAATAACGGTGTTACTGTTATATCAAATTTTACTATAGTTGCTGAGTCTGCAACAGTATTACTCGGCGATGTAAACGGTGACGGCGAAGTGACGCTTGCAGATGCCATAAAGCTGCAGAGGGCAGTACTTGATTTGATTGATCTTACGGAAGCGGAACTAAAAAATGCTGATGTTGATGGTGACGGCAGAGTGAATTTGTATGATGCGATTTTAACGCAGAAGCTCTCTCTTAAAGCGTCGGTTTAAAGGTTGTGTCTATATCTCAAAGTATCATTAAAGCGTAATAAATATGATAAACAGCCGCCTTTGTTAGTTGTGAGGGCGGCTGTCGTGCGGTTTGCCCAGAATGGGTGTAACCATAAAATGCTTTCCCAAAAAACACCGTAACCGTCAAACGCATTAAATATACATCTTAGACAACCTCTGTATTTATCAATATCTTTCACTCCGTAATACTCCTTACTTTCTTTGCAATACCCCTTCCATAATCGGAAGGTTGTAAAATATCTAAACTATTTATCTCACAGAGTCATTCAGGAAATTCCTGAG
Organism: Acutalibacteraceae bacterium; assembly: GCA_051880615.1. GTDB lineage: Bacteria > Bacillota > Clostridia > Oscillospirales > Acutalibacteraceae > UBA7067. Next base: position 36,478 of record JBJEOH010000057.1, on the reverse strand, counting down.
CGAGTTTTTCGTCTTTCTTCCCTTTTTGCTGTCACAATTCTTTTACGGTGTCATTTTACGGTTACATAACAACATCTTACCGCAGGTCACAAAACCGTTCAATCTCGCCGACAAGTGTGTTCAACTGTAGTGACGATGCTGTTCAGTTTTATCCGCCGCAACTGTTTAACTTTAGCGGCTGAGGTGTTCAGTTTGGTGCGCTATATTCACAGCTTGAGGTGATCGGCAAGGAAGTAAAGCAACACCTTAAAATAAAGCCTGCCGAGGTATATATACAGGAAGTCCTGCGAATAAAAGTCAGACACTAAAATAAAAAAATTTTTTACGCAAATTGCTATAGCAATTTGCGAATTTGAAAATTACAAAAATTTTGAAAATTCCCTTGATTTTGTCCGTATCTTGTCACAGTCGGTATGGTAAGATAAAGACACAATAAAGAAACAACTCAATAAACGAAAGGAGGCAAGAAAAATGATTGCATATCTCGGAAAGCGTTTCTACAACTGGATGAACTCTTTGTTCTGATGCAAAAGAAAATAGAATGAAATAATAAAGGGACTTGTTGAATGATAATTGAAAATAAACCAATAAGTTAAGGTCGGGTAATTCTGTGTGACAGATACCCGACCTTTTAATCTTATAGTGTGGTTTTTATTTTATTATTTATTATTTATCCAGCGTTTCTGTTTTTGTTCGGCGTCAGAAGATTTTCCAGAGTTACTGCGGCGGCTTCGTCTGCCGACTTGATTGCGTGGGCGTATATCTTGCTTGTGGTTACGGTGTCGGCGTGTCCGAGCCGCTTTGCAACGGTTGTAAGCGGAACGCCACCTGCAATCTGCAGGGTAGCGTTTGTGTGGCGAAGTGAATGTATTGATATCGGCGGCAGCACATCGCTGTGTGCCTTTACAAATTTTGAGAACCAGCTTGTCAGTCTGTCCGGGTGCAGCGGCAGCTCCTTCCCACAGTTGAAACGGAATTTTGTGTTCATATCAGCTCACTCTCCGATGAATGAATTATACAAAACAGAAAGTAAAAGTACAAGGAAAAGATAATAAACGAGAGTACAGCAAAAGGGAACGCCGTAAAACAGCGTTCCCTTTTAAAGACAGAGATGATAAAGTCAGCTCTGTAATGCTAAATGATTTCTTTGCCAATGCCTGCAATATTCCCTGATATATTAAGTGAGAACTTTTGGACATAAATACTATCAAGAAGATTAATTGTGCCGTTTTTGTCAACATCACCGCAAATTTTCTGATTGTTATCAAACTCAAACATAAACAGCGTTTGTTTTTGTATTTGAATTGCATCGATAAGACTTACTTTTCCATCAAAATTTACATCACCTAATATTAAGGTTTTTTCAGGTTGTGTGCCGATGGATATGAAGTTCAATCCGTTATCTTTTGCATATTTTTCTGTCGCAGTATTGGAGTAGCCCGAGATTGTAAAGTCCATATAGGGGATAGTTGATAAGCTTCCGCCGGTATGTCCAGGGTTTCCTGCTACACAATAAAAACCAATAGCTGCATCGCCAAATTTTGAAATAGTACTCGGTAGGCTTACTTCTTTCAAAGAAATGCAATTGCCAAAAGCAAATGTACCTATTTCTTGTAACCCGTTTGAGAATGATACATTTGAAAGATTTGAACAGTCATAAAACGCGTGCTGACCTATTTTTTTTACACTGCTTGGAATTGTAATGCTGACAAGATTGCCGTTATGAACAAAAGCAAAATCAGCAATTGCAATCGTTCCTTCTTTTATTGTGACTTTGCCATCCTGTGGCATTTCGCCTTTATATCCTATAGCGACTTTTCCGGCATACACAACACCGTCAGGCTGTTTTTTGAACCATTCTGTTTCCATAAATTCACAACCTCCAGCAACACCTCCACCGATACTTGTCGCGCTATCCGGGATGAATATATCAGAAAGATTTTCACAACCACTAAATGCACCAGTGCCTATTTCTGTTACACTATCGGGTATTGTAACGCTAATCAGGTTTTCAAGATTTGCAAACGCTTGTGCAGCAATAGAAACAGTACCTTCCTTAATGACAAGATTGGTGTTTTCGGGCATTTCACCCTTGTAACCTATTGCAACCTTTCCTGCATAAACGATACCGTCAGGCTGGATGTTGTACCAAGCTGTATTTTTAAATACATCGTTGTTTGATGAAGCGCCGCTTGCTATATTAGCAAAACTATCTGCGCTATACTTGCCAATGCTTGTCAGCGTACTTGGAATATAAATATCCTTTAGATTAACGCAATTTGCAAATGCCCTGGGTTGGATGCATATTATGGTGTCCGGAATTTTTATGCTTGTCAGTGAAGAGCAGTTTTCAAATGCGCGTGTACCAATGCTTGTTAAGCCATTTGGGATTGTTATGCTTTTTAAGCTTTGGCAATCTAAAAATGCTTGGTTGTCAATTCTTTTGATTGTACTTGGCAGTTCAACGCTGACTAATGTATCTTTATATTTATTTTCATATTCATTTGCAACGATATGATAATCACAGAACGCAGAGGACGCGAGAAGCTCAGTTCCTTCTTTGATTTTTATACTCGTGTTTTCGGGCATTTCACCTTTGTAGCAAAGGGCTACCTTTGCAATATATATAACGCCGTCCGGCTGATTATTATACCATTGGGTATTATAAACAGAGTAACTATCTATTTCCTCAATGCTGTTCGGAAAGTTAATTTCTTTCAAGTTTTTGCAATCGGTGAATGTTTCATTTGGAACTATTTTGATACCTTCGGAAATTGTTGCTTTTTTAAGATTTTCACAGCCTCTGAAGATAGAAGCTCCCATTCGCTTGATGCTTTTTGGAATACTTATTTCTTCAATGGCGGAGCCTGAAAATGCAGCATATTCTATACTTTCAACGCTGTCCGGAATTGTAACAGACGACAAAGCACTGCTGCCGGCGAATGCTCTTTGTCCGATACTTGTTATGCCATTGGGAATTATATAAGTTGTATCTGTCTTTGCTTGAGGATACAATAAAAGCTTTGTGCATTTTTTATTGAATAATACTCCGTCTATTGATGTGTAAGTTGGATTATTGTCAGAAACATTTATTCTCTGTAATGATATCAGGTTATTATAAGAACTGAAAAACGGAGCTAAGGCAAAGTAATCATTGCTTATATACGTGGAAGGAATTGTAATGCCGGACAAATTAATGCAGCCACTGAAAGCGTTAGTGTCAATTTCGGTTACACCTTCGGGAATACTGTAGCTTTCGTCATTTTTTCCGGCAGGGTAAATGATTAGTTTGGTAGTATCCTTATTAAACAGTACTCCGTCTATTGAGGAGTAAGCCGGATTATCTTTGCTGATTTCAATAGCTTTCAAAGCAGTACAACCGGAAAAGACACTCCTATCGATAGTTTCAACACTGTTTGGAATTGCTATATTTGTTAATGCTGTACAGCCTGCAAATGCATAATCGTCTATCATATTAACACTGTTCGGAATGTAAACGCTTGTTAATGCCGTGCAACCGCGAAAAGCAGAGGGTATCCTTGTTACCTCGTTGCCAAACCTTACTGTTTTTATGCTTGTATTGTTATTGAATATATTTGTAGAATAATCCTTTGCGTTATATATAACCGTAGTAATATTCGGACAACCTGAAAATGCGTCATACCAAATATTTTTAATATTAGTCGGGATAGTCACTGTCGAGAGGCTTGTGCAGCCGCCAAATGCATAATTACCAATGCTTGTTACGCTGTCGGGGATATCAACGCTTGTAAGACTGCTACAGTGGGAAAATGCACTATTGCTGATACTTGTTACACTGTCGGGTATATCAACGCTTGTCAAACTGCTGCATCCGTAAAAGGCACTATCACCAATGATTGTTACTCTGTTGGGAATGTCAATGCTTGTCAGACTTTCACAACCTATAAATGCATCATCACCTATCTTAGTAACACCATTAGGAATATATACGCTTGTTAATTCTGAGCAATAACGAAAAGCAGCGGGTATTGTTTTTACATCTTCGCCGAATTCAACTGTTTTTATACTTGACCTACTATTGAATATTTCTGTTGAGCAGTTCTTCGCTTTGTATATGACCTTAGTAAGGTTTGGGCAATTATCAAATGCACTATGCTCAATACTTTCAATATTAGTCGGGATAGTCACTGTCGAGAGGCTTGTACATCCGGCAAAGGCATCCCACTCGATGTTTGTTACACTATCAGGAATATCGGCACTTGTCAAACTGATACAGTTCTCAAATGCCCCATATTCGATACTTGTTGCACTGTCGGAAATTTCAACGCTTGTCAAATTGGTACAGTTTTCGAATGTCCACATGTTAATAATCGAAATATTACTCGAAAGTTTTACATTGGATAAAGCGGTGCAGTTGGAAAATGCACAACTGCCAAGGTTCGTTACGCTGTCGGGGAGTGATATGCTTTTTAAGTTAGAGCAACCACTAAATGCCCCATAAGCAATAGTTTTAGTGCCTTCTGATATTTCTATGTTCGATAGACCGGTGCAGCCTGAAAATGCACGATCTCCAATGTTTGTAACACTGTTGGGGAGTGATATGCTTGTTAAGTTAGAGCAACCACTAAATGCCTCATAAGCAATAGTTTTAGTGCCTTCTGATATTTCTATGTTCGATAGACCGGTACAGCCGGAAAAAATCTGGTCAGGTATGTTGTTTACTTCACTGCCAAATATTACAGTTTTAATAGACTGATTGTTCTGAAATGTATGAGTTTCACAATCCTTTGCGTTATAGTTTATTTTTGTTAAATTATTGCAATTCCAAAATGTAAAGACATCAAGTTCCGTAATATTTATAGGAATTGTAATTTCTGAAAGATTAGAGCATTCGTAAAAGGCACTCTTCCCAATGCTTGTTACGCTGTCGGGAATATCAAAGGATGTCAGACTGCTGCAGCTGGAAAAGGCACTATCACCAATGCTTGTTACGCTGTCGGGAATATCAACGCTTGTAAGACTGCTACAGTAGGAAAATGCACTATCTCCAATGCTTGTAACACTGCTGGGAATATAAATGGTTGTCAGATTACTGCAGCCGGAAAATGCATTATCTCCAATTCTTGTAACACTGTCGGGAATTGAAATGCTTTTTATTTTGTTACTATGCATAGCACTATCTGCAATTTCAATAACAGGGTAACCATTAATTTCAGGCGGTATAATAATATCAGTTGAATTGCTTTCCCAATAATATCCGGTTATTACAGCGTATTTGTTATCAATTATTTCATAAATAACATCTTTATATACACTGTATGGAAGCTCAGTTTGAATCTCGGTTTGAGCCTCTGTTTCTTCCTCCATTGGCTCAACGGAAAGCTCTGTTTCTGAGATGGTTATATTTTGTTCGGCTTCAGCAGATGTTATGTTTTCCTGTGTAACGGTGCTTTCATTTGTTTTGGCTGAAACCGTAGTAATTGCTATGTTTGCGGTTGACATCATTAATAGCGAGGATAGTAGTATGCTGATTGCTTTTTTCATGATTTTACCTCCGTTAAAGAAATGTATTTATTTATAGTTGAAATTACAGTGTCATTGTATTCTTTATAAATAATAGTTGCTCTTTAATGATGTTTTGTGTTTAGCACAATAGTCTAATAAATATCTTTATTGCATAGTATTCAGGATTGCATAGTATTCAGGCACTTCTTTTTCCGAGTATCCAACTGATATGTAGTTTTTGTTAATGAATTTTTCTTCTTGTGAATATTTTTTACCGAAGTGAAATCCAACTCCCCAAATTGCCATAATAACTGACCTACTGAATAAATTATAAACACACATCATACTAATTCGATATAATTATAAATATATGATTAATATTATTGTGCTTTTTCTACATTATAGACCTAAAAATCCGTTGTGTCAACGAAATTTAAAGGTGCTTTTATAATGTAGTACCTGTCTTTAGCCTTCTGCAGCTGCTTGAAAGAGGGCAAAATTTTGTTGTTTATTTGTTGTTTATTGCCGCTGTAAACAGCAAAAAATCACTTGAAGCTGCGAAAGGCAAAAGCTTAAAAAACCGCATAGATAGGCCGTTTTTTAGAGATTGCAAAAAGCTGTCTAAAGCCCCGGTTGGCTCTCGTAAAGCGTAGGTCGAGGGTTCAAGTCCCTTTTCCAGCTCCATGACAAGGTCTTAAAAATGGCTTATTTAAGCCATTTTTAAGGCTTTTTGTTTTTGTTGTATTCGCGCGTCTGCAAAAAACTTGATGGAGAGTTTTGTATGAAAAACGGTATCATAATATTAAGGTGTGAGCAGAACTTGACTTTAATTCATTGTTGATTTAGGTCGATTTATTGTTTGTTTAAGAAGTAAAGGTTGAAATAGGCAAATCTTCGTGTTAAAATATAATAATAATATTCGTAATAATAATATTCGAAGATTATCAGAGGCGGTTGTTTCAGCTACAATACCTTTACTGTTGGTATTCATTTTTATTATTCCATTTTAATAATGCCTACGAGATTGATAATTATATGAGTGTGCAATTTAAAGGTTAGGGGTGACAAGTTTATGAGGGACGGCACGAGAAAAATGTCCGTAAAGATTATCTCGATTATTGCAATGGTCTGCCTTTTAGCGGCAGCCTGCGTTGGAATTGCAAATGCGACCACGGAAGGAAACTCAACCTCAGATACCAATAAGCTGCTTAACGGCAGCTTTGAAGAAGGGCAGACTTGGACCGAATCTTATAAACAGCCTGCTCAAAGCGCGGTTCCTGCATGGAACACAACGGCTTTTCAGGGTAAAATCGAATTACTCCGAGAAAATACGGGAACTTATATAAGTGGTGTAAAATTGTCGCCTACGGACGGATTATACGCCGCAGAGCTGAATGCCGATGAAGAGAGTACATTATATCAGAATGTCAATACCTCTCCGTCAAGTATTTACAGATGGGGCTTGGATCACGGTGCTCGAAACGGAACGGATACTATGGCGCTGGTGATAGGTCCTAAACAGGAAGTTGACCCGTCAAAACCAAGTAAGGACGGACGAGATCAATTAATGCAGATGATTGACTGGCTCATCGCCCAAGGAAAGACTTCTATTAAAACCTCTGCGGGTTTAGGTGAAAAGCTCACGGTTTACAGTAAAAAATTCAGTACAAAAGGTACTTTTGAGGATAATGCAGGAAATAATGCTTTCAGCCTTACACCCAGCACAATCTACACTGAGGAGTGGCATATATGGATAATGGCTTCCTCAAGGGCTACGAGCGGTACTAATCCTTGGAACTCCTACGGCTCAAACGGCGAGAATTCCGATGAAAGCGGAGATAGTGGAAATAATTCATCGTTGGATTTAAGCAAATACTATCTCTATACCGTTCCGGCAGGTCAGACCGAAACTCTGTTCGGATTTGTTTCTGTCGGATATGTAGATTCTCCGACAACTCCGGAAAAAGCAAAGACTTACGGTAATTTCCTCGACAATATCAATTTCGAGATTTACCACCCTCTTTCGGGCAGCACCACAACCCACGGCAGTGCGGTTGTCGGCGAAAGCGGCGGAACAACCGGCGGAGCGGGCGGAACTGAGGGACATAAGGTTACGGTAGACAACAAGCTTGCGACCTATGTTCCCGATGGTGAACCTCTTATAATTCAGGCTATCATACAAGCCGATGATGCTGTTAATGGCTGTAAATTTGTAGGTGTTTATTACACAAAGCTGGACGAAAACGGCAATCCTGTTACTGAATTTATCCAATTGGCGGGAAATGAAATTGAATATTCCGAGTCCTTAACCGACGAGGAAAAAAAGGGCAAATGGGTAAAGTCTGAAAATGCAGACGGCGACATAATTTACACCTATATTCTTGATAATATGACCTCGGCGACAGATTTGCACTTTATATTTATTAAAAACCCGACAGTCACCTATGACCCCAACGGCGGAAAAGCTTATATAGTTGAAAGGGAATATAATACAGATGAAGCCGAAAATGTTTACAGCTTTAAGCCGGAGGTGGGTCAATCGGATACAGGCGCAACCACAACCTTTATACCTCCGTATGTTTCGAAGGCGGCAGAGGGTCAAAATGACGGCTGGAGGTTTACAGGATGGAAGCTTACGGGTGATATTGTTGATAATATTCCGGATGATATTACGCAGGTAAATGCCGACCTGCTTGGTGAAATGATACTCCCTGCTGTACATACCATCGCCTGTGATTATTCTTTGGACGGAGCTTCAGGAGAACGGGCGGCGCAGTATTTTAAAATTTACGGCGGTAATGTTTCTCTGCAAGGAGAGCAATTAGAAACGGACACCGAGGTAAAAGGTGTACTCTGGAAAGAAAACGAAGGCGTACAATACGACAAACAATACGCAAATGTCCACAGGGGTCTTACCATGGTTGCGCAGTGGCGTTGGCGACAGGCGATTATTCCGCAGAGCCGCCAACCAAACGGTGAGTACACCAATTCTGATGAAGGCGGAACGGTTGAATTTACAAGCGTGACAGATACATCAGACGAAAATTACAACTCCAGTTATAATGATAACGGCGGTAAATCCTATTTTGCCAAAACTGATGAAAAAGTAGTCATCAAAGCGACTGAAAAAGCAGGCTGGAAATTCATCGGCTGGTATGACGAAGAAGGCAACCTTGTTTCCATAAATGCTGAATTCAGTTATTCTGAAACAAAGGAAGGCATAAACACCTATTACGCAAGATTTTCAAACAGCGTTACACAGACCTATATCCGTCAGCTTAAGAATGGCGATAGCTGGGATAATATAACCGATGATAAAATAGCAACACTCGGGCGTTACAGCTATACCGATGCAATAGGTACGCCAATAAGCTCCACTGTTTCTTATGTGGGAACGGGCTACAAATTCTTGGGTTGGTATGATTCCAATGGTAATAAGGTTCCCAATGGTATGCTTACTAACAACGGCAAGACAATAAGCTACACAACAACGGATGACGCAACATATTACGCTCGTTTTGAAACGCTTTACACCCTTAATGTCAAGAAAATAGACGGCGCTAATAGTAAATCGCTTGCCGGTGCCGAATTCAGCCTTTATCGCAAAGCCACAGCCGAGGAATCGGCAGGCAGTGGTATAAAAACGCTTAGCTATCAAGGCGCAAATATAAAGTGTGTGCTTATTGATAGCAAAGTAACTTCAGATTCCGGTACTGCAAGTTTTTCAAACCAGTTTACAGCAGGAAATGAGTATTATCTTATCGAAACAAAAGCTCCGCGCGGATACAAACCGTTATTTGAGCCTATAAAAATTACGCTCAACAGCACAGGAACTGCCGCAAATGTTGACGGCACAGGATATACAATTACTAACAGGGCATTCAGTATACAAATTGCAAATGATCTGCTGCCTGATATGCATTTCACAAAGACTGCTGATAAAACAAGCGTAACAAAAGGAGATAAAGTTGCCTACACAATAGCCGTAGATATTCCCGATTATCCTGATGAAGCAACAGATAAATCGTTTTATGTTTCAGACCTGCTCCCTGTCGGCTTAACTCTTGATACCAATTCAATATCCGTTAAAGAAGGCGGAGCAGCAGTTTCAGACACTGCTTACACTCTTGCCACAGCACCAACCTCCAAATACACCTTCAAGCTGAGCGTTGATACTTCACAGTATGCCGCAGGCTGGTCGGAAAACGGCGGAAAGCAGCTTGTTATTACTTACACTGCTACTCTTAACGCTAATGCCTCAGTAAATTCAAAGCAAACAAACACAGCTACATTTGATTACTCAGTCGATCCTAATTTTACAGGCAGGCATATACAAACAACTGCTTCAGCTGATGTGACAACCTTTGCAATAAAAATCAACAAGTATGACAGCGGCAATAAGGATACAAAGCTTGCCAATGCAAAGTTTGATTTATACAGAACAGCAACACAGGCAGAGATTGATGCAAAAAAATCTGTAACAATCCCTCATACTGAAATTCAGGGTATCAGGCTTGAGGCTGACAAAGCAACAGATAATGACGGAGTTGCTGTCTTTGAAAAGTACGAGGCTAACGGCACAAATTATGATTACTATTTAGTGGAAACCGCAGCACCTTCCGGCTACAATATTCTTGACAGAGCCGTAAAGGTTAATTTCTCAGATAACGATATTGCGACAACCGCCGGTGTTTACACCGTAAATATTGCCAACAACAGTATGATTGAGATGCCGGTTACCGACGGTTTCAGCACTGTAATCTTCTATGTGATCGGTATTGCGCTGATGCTGACAGCATTGACAGCTTATATAATATTCCTCAAAAAGGTTAAAGCGAAAGAAAACAGATAATCTCCGATAGTCTTGTTAAGGACGGAGAATTGTTCGCCGTCTTTTGGACGAACCAATAAAAATATCCATTGACAATTCAACAAACAAAGCTAATGTTGATGGTATATATAAAGATATTGCAGAAAAGGAGGTTGATATTGAGCTTGCAAAATACCTAACATTGAGTGTACCCGTTGCCGGACCTGCCGTTACCGACGAGCGGTTCACATTGATATGACTTGCGCTGCTTGTGGTGTCGGCAATCAGTCTGTCTTGGTATTATATCAAGCAAAAACGGCACGAAAAATTATTTTAATAATAGTAAGAAAGGAATGTTACTATGAAAATCAAAAAATTATTACCCGTAGTTTTAGCATTTGTGTTAGTATTAACAATTATTCCGATAACAGCTTTTGCCGCAGAAAAAGATCTGACCGAAGGTGCCACAGCTTCAATTACTGTTAGTAATGCGGTAAATAATGATGAACTGAAAGCCTACAAGATTATCGACACTGCTTATAATGCTGCAACAAATAATGTCACTCACGCTTGGAACAGTGATTTTGCAGAATATTTTGCAGGTACTGCCTACGATACAGTGGAGAGATTTTCTTCACTTGCAGATAATTCTGATGACTTAAAGGCTCTGCTTGCAGGTCTTCCAGAGTTTATTGTTGCTAAAAGTATTGAGCCTGTAGGTGTTAAGACTGTAACTGCCGGCTCTGCAACATTTGCTGACCTTGCCATGGGTGAATATTTTATTATTCCGTCATCATCAACCTCTGTTTACCAGCTTATGCTCCAGAAGGTACAGCCATTTAATCCGGCAAATACTGATCGCTATAAAATTGACGATGTTACCTTTGCTGCTAAGCATAAAGAGGTAAATATCACAAAGGCAGCTGATAAAACAAGTGTAACAAAAGGCGAGAAGGTTACATACACACTTACAGTTGATATTCCGACATATTCTGAGGAGGCTCTCGACAAAACATTTTCTGTTTCCGATAAAATGGCAGATGGACTTACATTAGATGCTGGTTCCATTAAGCTCACAATAGATGGCAATGATGTTTCTGACACAGCATACACTCTTGACACAACAGCAACTGCTGAATATACCTTTAAAATGAGCGTTGATAATTCACAGTATGCAGCAAATTGGATAGCAAACGGCGGAAAGAAGCTTGTTATCACCTACACAGCTACACTCAATGATGATGATACAACAGCAGTAAATGTAAAAGAAAGAAACACTGCTACATTTGATTATTCTTTCTATCCGTACACAACAAATCACAATAAGAAAAATGCATCCGTAGATGTTAATACTTTTGTAATTAAAATTGACAAATATCAAGCAGACAATGTGAATAATAAGTTAAATGGTGCAACCTTTGAGCTGTACAGAACAGCAACACGGGCAGAGATTGATGCAGGTAAAGCGGTAACAATCCCTCATACTGAAACTCCGGGCATACTTCTTGAAACCTTGACAACTGCCAACGGCGGTGTTGCTACCTTTGAAAAATACGAGGCAAACGGTGATAAGTATGATTACTACCTCGTTGAAACAAAGGCACCGATCGGCTATAATCTCCTTGATAGTGCACAAATGGTTAGTTTCACTGATGCAGAAGTAGCAACAACAGACGGTGTTTACACAGTACAAGTTGCAAACAGCTCCGGAATTGAGCTTCCTATAACCGGTGGTATAGGTACAGTAATCTTCACCGCGATCGGTATTACGCTGATGGCAGGAGCAGTTATTCTGTTTCTTGTTTACCGTAAAAAAACTAAAGTAAGCGAAAATAAATAATTTCTTTAAGTTTTGAAAAAAGGGCGGCGGATGTTCGTCGCTCTTTTTTCGTAATACATAAAAGATAGAGGAAAGGAGAAAACAATATGAAAAAAGCATTGCCGACAATGCTGGTTATATTTGTTTTTATTGCGGGATTAGCAGTTTTCCTCTATCCTACTGTATCTAATTATCTCTATGAAAAAAACAGCAGCCGTGTAATCACTGAGCATACAGAAAACATTTCAAGGCTAAGTCCTCAACAGATTGCGAATGAAAAAGAAGCGGTAATACGGTATAATATAAGCCTATTTAATAATGCCGTAGTGCTGACCGACCCGTTTGACCCTGACGCATACCCTATCACAGACGGAGAATATGATGAGCTTTTGGCATTTGACGATGTTATGGCTTATATTGAGATTAGCTCTATCAATGTGTATCTGCCGATATATCACGGAACAGATGAGGGAACACTGCAGATTGGCGTAGGACATCTTGAAAACACCTCTTTGCCTATCGGGGGAAAAAGTACCCACGCCGTTTTATCCGCACATCGCGGTCTGCCTTCGGCTCGTCTTTTTACCGATCTTAATCAGCTCAAAAAAGGTAATATTTTTCGTATTTATGTACTTGATGAGGTGCTTTCCTATCAGGTTTATGACATCGAAACAGTTAATCCGGATGACAGCTCCTCGCTTCATATCAAGAAGGACGAGGATATTGTTACTCTGATTACCTGCACACCTTACGGTCAAAATACCCACCGCCTGCTGGTACATGGCAAACGGATTGAGGAGAAAGAGGATACCGTAATAGAAGAGCCTCAGATAGAAAAGACAATGACATGGGAAGACTATGCAACACTTGCGGCGGTTTGTATTTCGGTGGTATTTTTGCTTCTGCTTTTATTCAGCGCGGTTAAAGCCTTTTTCAGAAGAAAAAAGAAGAATGAGAAAGCAGATTAGAGTAACAGCTGTTATTTTGTTGTTATGAGAATTAGGTTTGACAGAATTGCAGAAACCATTATTATATAAAAAAGACTAAGGTTTAATTTTCAAAAAGAACAAACATACATAAAAAACTTGCTTATCATCTTGCTTATTTTCTTGCTTTTTACCTTGTTTCAAGCAACATATATTGGCGCTGTGAACACGCTTTAAATAAAGCGGCTGCAAGCCGTTGTCGAAAACCGACAGCTCATTGTTTTCTCACTTTTTATTATCCAGGCATCAACTGATTGCAGAGGTTTACAATATACATCTGAAACGAAAAATATTGACAGAGCAGGCATAAGGTATTATTATAGTTGAAGAATATGCGGACATAGTTCATCGGTAGAACATCAGCTTCCCAAGCTGAGGAGGCGGGTTCGATTCCCGTTGTCCGCTCCATAAAAATACCGCCCGACAAGAAATTTTGTCGGGCGGATTTTTAATCAGTGTTTGCTGAAGTTTTATTAATTATAAGTTATAAGTCCTGCAAATCAGCTGCCGGAATATGGTTTTCGATGTTATCTCTCGCCAAATCCGTGTCGATTTCGGGGTAAATATCACCCGGTATCGGCTTTTCTGAAATACGCTTGTGCGGATATGGGTTTGAATGAAAAACCTTTTGCGACGGCGGCTGTGTGCCGGCTATAATCGGATTGGCGTGCTCCTTGCCGTGCTTTGCTTTGCTTAAAATCTTAAATCACAAATCCGCCGTTCACGCCGATAATCTGTCCCGTTATGAACGAGGCTTTTTCGCCTGCGAGAAAAACAGCGGTATCTGCTATGTCCTGCGGTGTTCCGAGTCGGTCAAGCGGTGTTTCATCCTTGAGTGCGTTTAAATCGTCCTCGGTGTACTCATCAAGCATTTCTGTCTTTATCACTCCCGGGGCAATAGCGTTTACTCTTATTCCGCTTAAACCCACCTCTTTTGCCAAAGCCTTTGTAAGTCCGATTACACCTGCCTTTGATGCGGAGTATGCGACCTCACAGCTTGCGCCGACCTGACCCCACATTGAGCTTATGTTAATTATACTGCCGCTGTGTTGCCTTATCATATGCGGCAGTACGGCATGACAGAAGTTGTAGCAGCCTGTGAGGTTTGTATTGATTATTTCGTTCCACTGCTCAAAGCTTAAGTCCGTGAAAAGAGAGCTCGAAGCAACTGCGGCGTTGTTTACCAAGACATCGATTTGTCCGAACTCTTTTATCACCGTATCTGCGATTTCGTGCGCGCTTTCAAAGCTTTTGACATCGGCTTTAAATGCGATTGCGTTCACACCGTACTCTTTGGCAGAGCGTACCACGCTGTCTGCATCATCTGAACGCTCCTTGTAGGTTATCGCAATGTTATAACCCTCTTTTGCAAGCGACAGTGCAATAGCCGCGCCAATCCCGCGTGAGCCACCCGTTATTATTGCGTTCTTACTCATAATTATTCTTTTACCAGAACCTTAATGATTTCGCCGATAAACATCTTGTGGTAGTCCTTTGCGGCATAGTTTGCGATGTCAAGTGTTTCGTCAATAAAGCATTCGGGTGCGAAATCCTGCTTGTAGAGCTTTTTGCAGACGAGAACAATTTTTGCCTCGTCAAAATAAGGAGCAGCTTCGTCAAAGCTTGGGGTAAGACCTGTTTCCTTAACCTTGTCAACATCTCTGCCCGATTTTGAACCGCATAAGGCAAGCTCTTTTCTGAAGTCCTTGCCGAAGCCGCTTAATGTAAAATATTCTTCGTTTTCAATAAAGCCGAGAGTGTAGCGCTGAGGTCTTATAAATGTGAAAACAACATTTTTGTTCCATAAAACGCCGACTCCGCCCCAGCTGACAGTCATAGTGTTGAAGCTATCTTTGTTGCCTGCGCTTAAAAGCATCCAGTCCTTGCCAATCATCTCGAAAGGGCTTTGTGTGATTTCTTCAGGTTTAATTTCCTTAAAACTGCTCATAGTTAAATCCTCCCGTATTATAGATATATTCTTGACCCCTCAATTATACCACAACGGATGTATAATATACAATAATTAATGCATATAGTGCATAAAAATTCACCTAAAGAGATGAGAGAAATAAAAAATCCGATGACATTGCGAGAAAAAATCGGTGCGATATATGCGATAAAGCTGTGGTATTCTACAAAAATCAAATTGGTAAATCCTAAAAAATGTAATTGTATACAAAAATTCCCTGCGTTGAATAATTATGCAAAAAACACTTGATTTTTTGCATAATGGGTGTATAATTAAAGTCACAAAGGAAAAATCAGTTTTTGGCAATAATTTATTTAAAATCGTAGTACATAACGGAGGATATTAAAATGGCTAAGGATCAGAAGATTAAAAAGGTAGTTTTGGCTTATTCGGGCGGACTTGATACTTCTATTATCATTCCGTGGCTTAAGGAGAATTATGACAACTGTGAGGTTATCGCTGTTTCGGGCGATGTTGGACAGGGCACTGAGCTTGACGGACTTGAGGAGAAGGCTATAAAGACTGGCGCTTCAAAGCTTTATGTTGAGGATCTCAACAAAGAGTTTATCGAGGAGTATGTATGGCCGACACTCAAGGCTGACGCAGTTTATGAGGGCAAGTACCTTCTCGGCACATCCTTTGCAAGACCTATCATCGCAAAGAGAATTGTTGAAATCGCACTTGCTGAGGGAGCAGACGCAATCTGCCACGGCTGCACAGGCAAGGGCAACGATCAGGTTCGTTTTGAGCTTGCAATAAAGGCTTATGCGCCTGATATGAAGATTATCGCTCCGTGGAGAACATGGGAGTTCAAGTCGAGAGAAGAGGAAATCGAGTACGCCGAGAAAAAGGGTATTCCGCTTAAGATAAACAGAGAAACAAACTATTCAAAGGATAAGAACATCTGGCATCTGTCGCACGAGGGTCTTGACCTTGAGGACCCTGCAAACGAGCCGAAGTACAACGAGCCGGGCTTTTTGGAGCTTGGCGTATCGCCTGAGCAGGCTCCCGATAAGCCGGAGTATGTTACAATCCATTTTGAAAAGGGTATCCCGACAGCAATTAACGGTGAGGAGCTTGACGCTGTTTCAATCGTTAAGACCTTGAACGAGATGGGCGGCAGAAACGGCATTGGTATCACAGATATTGTTGAAAACCGTCTTGTAGGTATGAAGGCAAGAGGTGTTTATGAAACACCGGGCGGCACAATCCTTTATGCAGCGCACAAAAAGCTTGAGGAAATCTGCCTTGACCGTGATACATTCCACTACAAGGAGAATGTAGCAAACCGCTTTGCAGAGCTTGTTTATTACGGACAGTGGTACACACCGCTGCGTGAGGCTCTTTCAGCATTCGTTGACAGCACACAGGAAACAGTAACAGGCGATGTTAAGCTCAAGCTTTACAAGGGCAATATTATTGACGCAGGTGTTACATCACCGTATTCACTCTATGACGAGGAAATCGCAACCTTTGACGAGGACGAGGTTTACGACCAGAACGACAGTGCAGGCTTCATCAACCTGTTCGGACTTCCGATTAAGGTTCGCGCTAAAAAGGGTCTTATCAAATAAAAATAAAATAGCGTAATTGCAAGGTTAATCAAGGGACTGTAGCAGGATAATTGTCGGTTAATGCCGCATTGCTTTGCCGCAGTCCCGTAAACTGATTTTATGAGGTGAATTAAATGAAGCTGTGGGCAGGTCGCTTTCAGAAGGAAATCAGCAAGACTACAAACGATTTTAACTCTTCAATTTCCTTTGACAGCAAAATGTACAAGCAGGATATAAGGGGCAGTATAGCGCACGCAACAATGCTTGGCAAATGCGGAATAATCGACGAGAACGAGGCAGAGAAAATCTGCGACGGCTTAGAGGGCATTTTAAACGATATTGAAAGCGGTACACTTAAAATTGATATGGAGGCGGAGGACATTCACACCTTTATCGAGGGCGAGCTTACACGCAGACTCGGCGATACAGGCAAAAGACTGCACACCGCAAGAAGCCGTAACGACCAGGTTGCGCTTGATGTAAGAATGTATCTCAGAGATGAGTGTGACGAGGTTGAGGCGCTTTTAAAGGGACTTTTAGAGGTGCTGTGCAATAAGGCGGAGCAGTATTCCGATGCGGTTATGCCGGGATATACACATCTGCAAAGGGCACAGCCGATAACCTTCGGTCATCACCTTATGGCTTATGCGCAGATGTTCCTGCGTGATTTGTCAAGGCTTTCTGATGCGAAAAAGAGAATGAATGTTATGCCGCTTGGCAGCTGCGCTTTAGCAGGAACTACATATCCGATTGACCGCAGCATAACAGCAGAGCTCTTAGGCTTTGACGGTGCCTGCGAGAACAGCCTTGACGGCGTTTCCGACAGGGATTTCTGCATTGAGCTTGCGTCTGCCTTGTCGATAATAATGGTTCACCTATCTCGTTTCAGCGAGGAGATAATCGCGTGGTGTTCGTGGGAATTCAAGTTTGTTGAGCTTGACGATGCATTTTCAACAGGCTCAAGCATAATGCCGCAGAAGAAAAACCCCGATATTGCTGAGCTTGTAAGGGGCAAATCGGGCAGAGTGTTCGGCGATTTGACAACACTGCTCACTATGATGAAGGGCATTGCGCTTGCCTACAACAAGGATATGCAGGAGGATAAGGAGGCAATATTTGATGCGTTTGAAACAGTCAAGATGTGCCTTACCGCCTTTACTCCGATGATTGATACAATGACGGTTCTGACCGACAATATGAGGAAGGCAGCGGCTGGCGGCTTTATCAACGCAACCGACTGTGCCGACTATCTTGTTAAAAAGGGACTTCCGTTCCGTGATGCATACAAGGCAACAGGCACTCTTGTTGCAAGGTGCATTGAGCTTAAAACAGACTTGGAGCAGCTTCCGCTTGAGGAATACAAGGCTATATGCGATATATTTGACGAGGGCGTTTATGAGGCTATCTCGCTTGAAAAGTGCGTAAACGACAGAAAAGCCTTCGGCGGCCCTGCAAAGGAAAATGTTCTTGCGGCTGTCAATAGCGTGAGAAATAAGCTTAATTGATATAAAGGGGACTTTACAATGATAAAAGCAGGTATTATCGGCGCAACAGGCTATGCAGGCGCAGAGCTTGTGCGTATTTTAACAACCCACCCCAAGGCTGAAATTGCGGCTATAAGCTCAGTTAGCTTTGAGGGCAAGGCAATAAGCGAGGTTTATCCTGCGTTTTATAAGCTCAACGATATGGTTTGTGAGGACGCTGACAGCGTTGTGGAAAAGAGCGATGTTATCTTTGCCGCTTTGCCGCACGGTCTGTCGCAGGAGCTTGCGCAGAAATGCTTTGATAAAAATAAGATTTTCATAGATTTAGGTGCTGATTTCCGCCTTGAGAGCGAGGAGGAATACAAACAGTGGTACGGCGGCGAGTACATAAACAAGCAGCTTCACGCTGATTCTGTTTACGCTCTGCCTGAGCTGTTCAGAGAAAACATAAAGGGCAAGAAAACCATAGCAAACCCGGGCTGCTACACAACCGGTGTTCCGCTTGCGCTTGCGCCTGCCGTTAAAAACGGTCTTGTCGAAACAAAGGGCATTATTGCCGACTGCAAGTCGGGCGTTACAGGTGCAGGCAGAGGCTTGTCACAGGGCACTCACTACCCCGATCTGAACGAGGGCTTCCATCCGTACAAGGTTGCTTCTCACCGCCACACACCCGAAATTGAGCAGACTCTTTCTCACCTTGCAGGAGAGAGTGTAAAGGTAACATTTGTGCCGCATCTTCTCCCTGTGAACAGGGGAATTTTATCCACCTGCTACGCAACGCTTAAGGACGGTGTTACAAAGGAGCAGTTAAGAGCGGCTTATGAGGAGTTTTATAAGGACGAGTATTTTGTGAGATTAATGCCAGACGGTGCGGTTGCCGATATCCACAATATAAAATGCTCAAACTTCTGCGATATATCAATTCACATTGACGAAAGAACGGGAACATTTATCGCCGTATCTGCGATAGACAATATGGTCAAGGGTGCCGCAGGACAGGCTGTGCAGAATATGAACATTCTGTTTGACCTTGATGAAAAAACAGGTCTTGAATTTATTCCGCCTGCATTCTGATTGACACTTGTTTCACTGAAAGAGGGTACTTAAATGGAGATTAAATTTATAGACAACGGCACGGTGACAACTCCGCAGGGCTTTACGGCGGGCGGCATATGCGCATCTATAAAGCCGACTAATACAACTAAAAAGGATTTAGCACTGATTTACTGCGAGGTTCCGTGCAATGCGGCGGCAATCTTTACAAAAAATCTTGTTAAATCCTCAACAATAGAGGTTACGAAAAAGCACCTTGAAAACGGCATTGCAAGAGCAGTCATCGCAAACAGCGGCAATGCCAACACCTGCAACTTTGACGGCGCCTTAAAGGCGGAGAAAATGTGCGCTCTTGCGGCTGGTGCGCTCGGCATTGACGAAAACGATGTTATCGTTGCTTCAACCGGAGTTATTGGACAGATATTGCCGATTGAGCCGATTGAAAATAATATATCAGCTCTTGCGCAATCGCTTTCAAAGCAGGGCGGCACTGATGCCGCAGAGGCGATTATGACAACCGACACCGTAAAAAAAGAGGCGGCTGTCTCCTTTACGCTTGGCGGCAAAACAGTCACAATCGGCGGCATTGCAAAGGGCAGCGGTATGATACATATTAATATGGGAACAATGCTCAGCTTTGTTACAACCGACGCGGCTATATCATCCGATATGCTCAGAGAAGCGCTGCTTGAGGCGGCTGAGGTAAGCTACAATATGGTGAGCGTTGACGGCGATACCTCAACAAACGACACGCTTGCGCTTATGGCAAACGGTCTTGCAGGCAACGCTGAAATAACGCAGAAGAATGAGGATTACAATACCTTTGTAAAGGCTCTGACCGTGCTGTGCAAGGCTCTTGCGAAAAAGCTTGCAGGCGACGGCGAGGGTGCAACAAAGCTTTTGATTTGCTCTGTTTCAAACGCAAAGACGGAAAAGGATGCCAAGGGCGTTGCTAAGTCGGTAATCTGCTCAAGCCTTTTAAAAGCGGCTATGTTTGGCGAGGATGCAAACTGGGGTCGTGTGCTTTGTGCGATAGGATATTCGGGTATGGCCGTTGACATAAACAAGGTTGATTTGTCGTTTGTGTCAAGTGCCGGTGAGCTGCCCGTGTGCGAAAACGGAGCAGGAATTGAATTCAGCGAGGAGCTTGCAAAGGAAATCCTCAGCGAAAAGGAAATAACGATAAAGATTGATTTAAAAGACGGCACAGCCTATGCCGAGGCTTACGGCTGTGATTTGACATATGATTATGTAAAAATTAACGGCGACTACAGAACCTGACGCGGCTACGCCGCAGAGTGGAGAGTTAAGAGTGAAGAGTGGAGAGTTGAGAGTGGAGATAATTCGGGATTCCGAATTAAATAATACTCACAACGAGGTTGTAGGGAACGGTCTTGACCGTTCCGGGATAGTCGCAGTTACTACGATTTTAAACAAAAACGGGATAGAGTAAAACATTCAGCAGAGCGAACCGGAACAGGCAAGCTAGTTCCCTACGACCTCGTTTCGGGTTTCTGCGCTTAAACTGACAACATTGCCCCAAAGTCGGCTTCGCCGCAATGAAAAATGAAGAATGGAAAGTGAAAAATCTATGGATTTGAAAAATGAAAACCGTGCGCAGGTGCTTGTGCAGGCACTGCCGTATATTCAAAGATATGCAGGACAGACAATAGTCGTAAAATACGGCGGCAACGCAATGATAAGCCCCGAGCTTAAAAGCGCGGTTATGAGCGATATTGTGCTTATGCAGCTTGTCGGAATCAATGTTGTGCTGGTTCACGGCGGCGGTCCTGAGATAAGTTCAATGCTTAAAAAGATAGGCAAAAAGAGTGAATTTGTCGGCGGTATGAGAGTTACCGACGAGGAAACGATTGACATAGTTCAGCAGGTGCTTGCAGGAAAGGTCAACAAAAGCCTTGTTCAGCACCTTGAAATGCAGGGCGGCAAGGCTATGGGACTTTGCGGTCTTGACGGCAAAATGTTGATGGCTGAAAAGCTTATCGCCGCTGATGATTTAGGCTTTGTCGGCGAGATAACCGAGGTCAACACAAAGCCGATTCAGGACTTGATTGATAAGGGATATGTGCCGATAATTTCGACTATTGCAGGCGGCTACAAGGGCGAGGTATATAACATCAACGCGGATATTGCGGCGGCAGAAATAGCCGCAAAGCTCGGTGCGTGCAAGCTTATTCTGATGACGGATATAAGAGGACTGCTGAGGGATAAGGACGATGAAAACACGCTGATTCCGGTTGTAAATGTCAGCGAGGTTCCAAGCCTTAAAAAGGACGGAATCATCAGCGGCGGTATGATACCGAAAATCAACTGCTGTGTTGAGGCTGTGCGCCAGGGTGTTAAGCGCGCGCATATTATCGACGGCAGAATAAAGCATTCAATCCTTATTGAGATGTTCTCCGATGAAGGTATCGGAACGATGTTCTATTGATTCAGAATTTTTGATTGGGGATTATCAATGAAAATTGAGAGTATGAAAATCAGCCAATATGACGAGATTTACGCTCTTTGGCAGATTACCACAAAAAGGGCGCTCAGCGATGCCGACAGCCGCGAAAACCTTGAAAAATACCTGAGAAGAAACGAGGGTATGAGTCAGGTTGCAATAATAGACGATAAAATAGTCGGAACTGTGCTTGCAGGGCACGACGGCAGACGAGGCTTTATCCATCATATGGCGGTTCTGCCGCAGTACCGCAGACACGGCATTGCAAGGGCAATGGCTGACGCAGCGGTGCAGAAGCTCTATGAGGACGGAATAAAGAAAACTCATATTTTTGTTTTCAGGGATAACGGTCTGGGTCAGTCCTTCTGGCCGTCAATCGGCTGGAAAAAGTGCGACGACCTTACGGTTTACAGCTTTGATGCAGAGGGTGACGAAAGTGAAATTTGATGAGATAAAAAATGACGAAAATAAATATATGATGCACACCTACGGTCGATTCGGTGTTGCGATTGAAAGCGGCAAGGGTGCGGTTGCAAAGGATATTGACGGAAAAGAATATATAGATTTTACCACAGGCATAGGCGTTAATGCCTTAGGGTACTGTGATGACGGCTGGGTCAAGGCTGTGAGCGAGCAGCTTAATAAGGTTCAGCATATTTCAAACCTGTATTACAGCCCCGTTCAGGTTGAGTGCGCAAAGCAGCTTTGTACTAAAACAGGCTTTGACAAGGTGTTTTTCGGCAATTCGGGCGCTGAGGTCAACGAGTGTGCAATAAAGCTTGCGAGAAAATACAGCTTTGACAAATACGGTGAGGGCAGGAACGAGATTATAGCATTAAAAAATTCGTTTCACGGCAGAACGGTGACAACGCTTTCCGCAACGGGGCAGGATGTTTTTCATCAGTACTTTTTCCCGTTTACCGAAGGCTTTGTGTTTGCCGATGCGAACGATATTGAAAGCGTAAAGGCTCTTGTAAACGACAAAACCTGTGCCGTTATGATGGAGCTTATTCAGGGTGAGGGCGGCGTTATGCCGCTTGAGCAGGATTTTGTGAAAGGCATCGAAAAGCTTTGCAGAGAGAATGACCTTGTGCTTGTAATTGACGAGGTTCAGACAGGTGTGGGCAGAACAGGAAAGCTTTATTGCTATCAAAACTACGGCATAGAGCCTGACATAATCACCTCGGCTAAGGGCTTGGGCGGCGGCTTGCCGTTCGGCGCTTGCCTGTGCGGTGAAAAGCTCTCTGATGTTCTGGGAGCAGGAACACACGGCACAACCTTTGGCGGCAATCCCGTTGCCTGCGCAGGTGCGCTTGAGATTTTAAAGAGAGTTGATACTCCCGAATTTTTATCGCAGGTGAACGAAAAGGGCGAATACATAAAGAGTAAGCTACTGCAAATGGACGGCGTGTCGCAGGTGCGCGGCTTAGGCTTGATGATAGGAATTGTGCTTGAAAAGGACAATGCGAAAGAGGTTGCCGCACGCTGCGTAGAAAACGGACTGCTGATTCTGACGGCAAAAAATCTTCTGCGTATGCTGCCGCCGCTCAACATCTCTTATGAGGATATAGATAAGGGACTTGAAATTCTTAAGAAGTCGCTTTTATAAAGAGTTAAGAGTAGAGAGTGGAGAGTGGAGAGTGGAGAGAATGTTGTCGCCGCTTTGCGGCTCTTTGAATTAAGAAATACTCGTAACAAGGCTGACCGTTCCCTACAACATAGTTCCGTGCTTAAGTTAATGACATTAATATACAATAATAAACAACCGAAAGGATGATACAAATGAAGCATTTATTAAAGCTGCTCGACCTGAGCGGAGAGGAAATTATTGAGATTTTAAACCTTGCAGATCAGCTTAAATACGAGCAGAAGCACAATATTCCGCATAAGCACCTTGAGGGCAAGAGCCTCGGTATGATATTCCAGAAGGCGTCAACAAGAACCAGGGTTTCTTTTGAGGTTGGTATGTATCAGCTCGGCGGCAATCCGCTGTTTTTGTCGGCAAGCGATATGCAAATCGGCAGAGGTGAGCCTGTTCAGGACACCGCAAGGGTGCTGTCACGCTTTCTTGACGGAATAATGATAAGAACCTTTGAGCAGAAAGAGGTTGAGGATCTGGCAAAATACGGCTCAATTCCTGTTATCAACGGCCTTACCGATTTCTGTCATCCGTGTCAGGTGCTTGCCGACCTTATGACAATCCGTGAATTCAAGGGCTCTCTTGAGGGTCACAAGATGTGCTTTATCGGTGACGGAAACAATATGATGAACTCTCTCATTGTCGGCGGACTTAAAACAGGTATGTCAGTATCCGTTGCCTGCCCCGAGGGTTACGACCCGCCGCAGGAAATCCTCGACTTTGCCGGAGCTTATGACTGCTTTGAACTGCACCGCAAGCCGATTGACGCCGCAGTAAATGCCGATGTGCTTATCACTGATGTATGGGCTTCAATGGGTCAGGAGGGTGAAGCTGAAAAGAGAAAGAAAGCCTTTGCAGGTTATCAGATTAACGATGAGCTTATGGCTGCGGCTCACGAGGATTGTATGGTTCAGCACTGCCTGCCTGCTCACCGTGAGGAAGAAATCACCGAGAAGGTGTTTGAGGCTCACGCTAAGGAGATTTTTGAAGAGGCAGAAAACCGCCTGCACGCACAGAAAGCAGTTCTTGTAAAAACAATGGGCAAGGGCTGATTGTGCATATTTGAATATAAAATATTAAAACTACACCCGATAGGGATTTTACCCTATCGGGTAATGCTGTAAATTAAGGGTTGGTTTGTATGAACAACAAAGTAATGGTTGCAATGAGCGGAGGCGTTGACAGCTCGGTGACGGTGTCTCTGCTTATGGAGCAGGGATATGAGGTTTGCGGCGCAACGCTTCGGCTTTATACAAATGAGGATATAGGACTTAAGGAAAAAACCTGCTGTTCGCTTGACGATGTGGACGACGCTCGCCGTGTAGCCTACAAGCTTGGTGTTGACCACTATGTTTTCAATTTCAGCGATACATTCAAGGAAAAGGTTATCGGGAAATTTGCCGATGATTATATCAGGGGACTTACCCCGAACCCGTGCATTGAGTGCAACAGGCACATAAAGTTTTCAAAGCTTATCGAGCGTGCAAATCTGCTCGGCTATGATATGATAGCAACGGGACACTATGTAAAAAGAGAATATGACAGTGCTGGCGGGCGTTATCTGCTGAAAAAGGCAGAGGACAGCAAAAAGGACCAGACCTATGTGCTGTATGTTTTGTCACAGTATGAGCTTGAGCATACGCTTTTCCCGATGGGCAACATCACAAAGGAGCGCGCAAGAGAGATTGCACTTGAAGAGGAGCTTATCAACGCCAAAAAGCACGACAGTCAGGACATCTGCTTTGTGCCTGACGGAGACTACGCAGGCTTTATTGAAAATACGCTCGGCGTAAAATCAAAGCAGGGCGATTTTGTCTACAAGGACGGCACTGTTTTAGGCGCGCATAAGGGTATAATACACTATACAATAGGGCAGAGAAAGGGTCTCGGCATAAGCTACGCCCACCCGATTTTTGTGCTTGACAAAAACCCCGAAACAGGCGTTGTGACTCTCGGCGAAAACGAGGATTTATTTACTAACAGGCTTTATGCCGATAATGTCAACTTTATTGCGATAGACAAGCTTACCTCCCCGATGCGCGTTACCGCAAAGGCTCGTTACAGCCAAAAAGAGGCAAGAGCGACCGTTCACCCGATTGATGAAAACAGAATAATGGTGGAGTTTGACGAAAAGCAAAGGGCAATCACACCGGGACAGGCTGTTGTTATGTATGACGGCGATGTTGTTGTCGGAGGAGGAACGATAATTGCGCCGACTTTGTCGGCGCAAATGAATAATGAATAATGAAGATTGAATAATGAATAATTGTGGTTGTCGCAGCTTCGCTGCTCCGAGCGGCTATGCCGCAGAGTGAAGAGTGGAGAGTGAAGAGTGGAGATGAATTTCATTGTGTACGCAGGGCGAACACAAAGGTTCGCCCCCTGAATACGAGCTTCACTTAAACATTGCCGAAACTCCGCTTATGAAATCTCCCATTGCGTTCATGGCTTTGCCGGCGTTTTTCTTCATCTGCTTCGGATTTTTCTTTGCCATTTTACTGCCTGCATATCCGACAAGAACTCCCGTTGCCACGCCTGCAACAACTCCCTTTGCAATATTCATCGCATTTTTGCTCAAGCTGTAACACCTCCATATGTCACCAAAAAGAATTAACGCTTTGCGCGCTGTCATTATATTTCCCTCCCGAGTGCTTATTTATAAACCTTTATTTTAAGAAAAATTTGTAAAAAAGGAAATGATTATTTATGCCCGAACTGAACATAGTATTGATTGAGCCTGAGATTCCGCAAAATACCGGCAACATAGCCCGAACCTGTGCCGCAACAGGCGCAAGGCTTCACCTTGTAAAGCCTTTGGGCTTTGACATAAGCGAAAAAGCTGTCAGGCGGGCAGGTCTTGATTACTGGCACCTTGTCGATATAACCGTTTATGAGGGTATAGACGATTTCTTTGCTAAAACCAATGGGCCGTATTATTATTTTTCCACAAAAGCCAGACATATTCATTCGGATATAAGCTATCCGGACGGAGCGTACATTGTGTTCGGCAAGGAAACAAAGGGATTGCCCGAGGAGCTTTTGCATAATAACCCCGACACAACGGTGAGAATCCCGATGATTGACGAGGCGAGAAGCCTTAACCTTTCAAACTCTGTTGCAGTCGGCGTTTATGAGGTGTTAAGGCAGTGGGGATACCCGGAGCTTAAATGCAAGGGCGAGCTTACTAAGATGAAATGGTAGGAGCAAGCTACGCCTACACACCAATGCGCATATCATACACACATCAAAAGCTTTAATATTTCCCATTGCTATGTGGTTTTTTAAGCATTTACACAGATACACAGATAAAACCCTTACTTCTTTATATATAAAAATAGAAAGAAAAAATAAAAAAACATAAAGTTAATTTTTTTATTTTCTCTCTGCCGTATATATGAAGTCGTTAATATATGTGTGTATGTGTGTATAACCATAGAAATATACAGTAATAATGCGGCTTTCGGGGATTTTGCCTGCTGTGTATCAGCTGTGTTTATCTGTGTAATGTGTGTAATGATGAAAAAATCTCGGAGAGCAACCGGGCAAAATATTAAAAAAAGGTAAATTTCTGAAAAAATCATTCGGGAGATACTTGCGTAAAGGTTGATTATGTTATAAAATGAAAGTATAAATGTTAATTTATTCACAAGCGTTTATTTATATGATGTTCTGTGGGTAAATAAAGCAAAAAGAAAGGAAGAACTAAAATGAATTTTTTAAGCAAAGTAACTGTTGATGACATCAATGTAAACGGCAAAAGAGTTCTTGTTCGCTGTGACTTCAATGTACCGCTCAAGGACGGCGTTATCACAAACGACAACAGAATTCAGGCTGCACTCCCGACAATCAAAAAGCTTATCTCAGACGGCGGCAAGGTTATCCTCTGCTCACATCTCGGCAAGCCGAAGAACGGCCCTGAAGAGAAGTTCTCACTTGCGCCTGTTGCAGTAAGACTCTCTGAGCTTCTGGGACAGAATGTTGTTTTCGCAAATGACGACGAGGTTGTAGGCGAGAACGCTAAGGCAGCAGTTGCCGCTATGAACAACGGCGATGTTGTTCTTCTTCAGAATACACGCTTCAGAAAAGAAGAAACTAAGAACCTCGAGCCGTTCAGCAGTGAGCTTGCTTCTCTTGCAGATGTATATGTTATGGACGCTTTCGGCAGCGCACACAGAGCACACTGCTCAACTGCAGGCGTTACAGACCACATCAAGGATACAGCAGTAGGCTACCTTATGCAGAAGGAAATCAACTACCTCGGCAACGCTGTTGAAACACCGGTTAGACCGTTTGTTGCAATCCTCGGCGGTGCAAAGGTTGCTGACAAGCTCAATGTTATTTCAAACCTTCTTGAGAAGTGCGACACACTCATCATCGGCGGCGGTATGGCTTATACATTCCTTAAGGCTAAGGGCTATGAAACAGGCACATCGCTTGTTGACGACACAAAGGTTGACTACTGCAAAGAGATGATGGACAAGGCTGAGAGCCTCGGCAAGAAGATTCTTCTTCCGATTGATACAACAATCGCAGCAAGCTTCCCTGAGCCGATTGACGCTGAAATCGAGGTTGAGAATGTACCGTCAAATGAAATCCCTGCTGACAAGATGGGTCTTGACATCGGCTCTGAAACAGCAAAGCTTTATGCTGACGCTGTTAAGTCGGCTAAGACTGTTGTATGGAACGGTCCTATGGGCGTATTCGAGAACCCGACTCTTGCAAAGGGTACAATAGCAGTTGCTCAGTCACTTGCAGACACAGACGCAACAACAATCATCGGCGGCGGCGACAGTGCAGCGGCTGTTATGCAGCTTGGCTTTGCCGACAAGATGAGCCACATCTCAACAGGCGGCGGCGCTTCTCTTGAGTATCTTGAGGGTAAGGTGCTTCCGGGCATTGCCTGCATCGCTGACAAAAACTAAAAACCTTAATAAGGGCGGATTCTTCCGCCCTTATTGTTAATGTAATTTAATACAATGGACTAAAACACTATTAACACAGACACCTATACGAAAGGAAGAATAAAAATGAACAAGGCTAAAAGAAAGGCAGTTATTGCCGGAAACTGGAAAATGAACAAGACTCCTGCAGAGGCTAAGGAGCTTCTTACAGCAGTTGCTCCGCTTGTAAAGGATGCAGACTGCGAGGTTATCGCTTGCGTACCGTTTGTAGATTTGCAGACAGCACTTGAGACTACACAGGGTACAAATGTAAAAATCGGCGCAGAGAACTGCCACTGGGCAGAAAGCGGCGCTTTCACAGGTGAAATTTCTGCTCCGATGCTCGCTTCAATGGGCGTTGAGTATGTAGTGCTCGGTCACAGCGAGAGAAGACAGTATTTCGGCGAAACCGACGAAACAGTAAACAAGAGAACAAAGGCTGCTCTTGCAGCAGGACTTAAGCCAATCGTTTGTGTTGGCGAGCTTCTTTGGGAGCGTGAGTGCAACATCACAGAAGAGGTTATCGCAAGACAGATTAAGCTTGATTTGTGGGATGTTACAGAGGACGAGCTTAAGAACATCATCATCGCTTATGAGCCGGTTTGGGCTATCGGCACAGGCAAGACTGCAACAGCTGAGCAGGCTGAAGAGGTTTGCGCATTTATCCGTGCAACAGTTGCAAAGCTTTACAATCAGGAAGCAGCAGACGCTCTTACAATTCAGTACGGCGGCTCAATGAACGACGGCAACGCTGACGAGCTTCTCAGCAAGGTTAATGTTGACGGCGGTCTTATCGGCGGTGCTTCACTCGTTGCCGAGAAATTCGCTGCAATCGTTAAGGCTGCAAGCAAATAATTAAAGAAAACGGAGATAATAATTATGACTAAAGAGCAAGTAGCAAAGAAAATCTATGAGCTTTCACATATCACAGGCGAGTTCTTACTTCGTTCGGGTCAGATTTCAAACGAGTATTTTGACAAATACCTTTTCGAGGCTAACCCTGAGGTATTAAACGAGATTGCAAAGATTATGTCAGACCTTATTCCGGAGGGGACAGAGGTTATCGCAGGTCTTGAAATGGGCGGAATTCCGGTTGTTACCGCAATTTCACTCAACACAGGTATGCAGGCTGCTTTCGTAAGAAAGAAAGCCAAGGAATACGGCACCTGCAAGCTTGCCGAGGGTGCAGCCGTTGAGGGCAAGAAGGTTCTTATCATAGAGGATGTTGTAACAACAGGCGGTGCTATTATTGACGGTGTAAGAGAGCTTAGAAAGAAAGGCGCAATCGTTGAAAATGTGCTTTGCGTTATCCAGAGAGCCGACAAGGCAACCGATATTCTCGCAGCAGAAGGCTTGAAGCTTATTCCTGCGTTTACTATGGATTATATAAAGGCTCAGGTTTAAGGAATGCCAGCAGCATTTCCTGAACTTTTGTGAAAGGGGTTTATGCTAAATATGAAAAAACCGGTAGCATTGATTATTATGGACGGCTTCGGCAACGGAGAAAAAAATAACGGCAATGCAATTTTTGATGCCAAAAAGCCGAATCTCGACAGACTGTTTTCGGAAAATCCGCTGACCGAAATCGGCGCAAGCGGTCTTGATGTAGGTCTGCCTGACGGTCAGATGGGCAACAGTGAGGTTGGTCACACAAACATTGGCGCAGGAAGAATTGTATATCAGGAGCTTACAAGAATCACGAAGGCTGTTGAGGAAGGCACATTCTTTGAAAACGAGGCTTTCTTAAAGGCTATTGCTAATGTAAAGGAAAACGACTCTGCGCTTCACCTTTACGGACTTTTGTCCGACGGCGGCGTTCACAGCCACAACACACACCTTTACGCTCTTTTAGAGCTTGCCAAAAAGCAGGGTCTTGAAAAGGTTTTCGTTCACGCATTCCTTGACGGACGAGATGTTCCGCCCAGCAGCGGCGCTTCATTTGTTGAGGCTTGCCAGAACAAGATGAACGAAATCGGCATCGGCACAATCGCAACCGTTATGGGCCGTTACTATGCAATGGACAGAGATAACCGTTGGGAGAGAGTTGAAAAGGCTTATGCCGCAATGGTTTACGGCGAGGGCAATAAGGCTCAGGATGCAGTTGAGGCTGTTAAGGCTTCATACGCAAACGAGGTAACAGATGAGTTTGTTATTCCGACTGTTTGCGCAGAGAATGCAACAATAAAGGCTAAAGATTCCGTAATTTTCTTCAACTTCCGTCCTGACAGAGCAAGAGAAATCACACGCTGCTTTGTTGACCCTGATTTCAGTGGCTTCGAGAGAAGAAACGGCTTCTTCCCGCTGACTTATGTTTGTCTTACTCAGTATGACGCAACTATGCCGAATGTTGAGATTGCTTTCAAGCCGCAGTCACTTAAGAATACCATGGGTGAGTATATCTCAAATCTGGGTATGACTCAGCTGAGAATCGCCGAAACAGAGAAGTACGCTCATGTAACCTTCTTCTACAACGGCGGTGTTGAAAAGACTTACCCCGGAGAGGACAGAGTTCTTGTCAAGTCGCCAAAGGTTGCAACCTATGATATGCAGCCTGAGATGAGCGCATATGAGGTTGCCGATAAGTGCGTTGAACGCATTTTAAGCGGCGAGTATGATATGATTATCCTCAACTTCGCAAACTGCGATATGGTAGGCCACACAGGCGTTCTTGACGCTGCAATCAAGGCTGTTGAGGCTGTTGACGAATGCGTGGGCAAGGTAACGGACGCTGTTGCACAAATGGGCGGCGTATCGCTTATCACAGCAGACCACGGCAATGCCGACAGAATGATTGATACAGACGGCGAGCCGTTCACAGCTCACACGACAAACCTTGTTCCGTTCTGCGTTGTAGGCTATCCCTGCACACTTCGCAGCGGCGGTGTTCTTGCTGATATTGCCCCGACAATGCTCAAGATTATGGGACTCCCTCAGCCTGAGGAAATGACAGGCAAAAGTATTATTGAATGATAATCCTTAAAAGTAAGTTGTATCAATAAAAATGAACTCAGCCGCCCTTTTTATAGGGAGGCTGTTGGACTAAATGGTGATTTGTTTTCAAAAGGATAACTTAAATATACAAGGTGGCAAAAATGGAAGAATTTAGCTTGCTTCATCCGCAAAATTCCAAGGCGGTTTATCATACTCTTACAAAAGAGGCGGTAAACGATTTATCAATAGACTTTCTTTGTGAGGCATTGACAAAGGACACCTACGAGCGCAACAGCATAAAGCAGCTTCTTATTAATATTACCGACGATGAGGAGGTAATAAAATACAGGTGTGATGTATTTGATGACTTTTTGCGCTTTCCGCAGCTGAGAGCTGACCTCAGCGCACTGCTTGAAAAGCTCAATGATTTGCGTGAGATTGAGCGCTTCCAAAAGGACACCGAGGCATCGTCAATATGGCAGCTTGTCAACCGTCTGCGTGAAATGGGCGGATATGTAGACTGCATTACGCAAATTAAAACTACTCTTGAGAGTATCGACATAAAATCGGAAGGGCTTTTACAGCTTAAAAGTAAGGTTCAGGCGGTTTATAATGACAGCGGGTTTCCCGACCTCAGAAAGGATATAGATGATACGCTTGCAAAGGCGAGAAAGCTTAAAAGCATAACCTTGGGTGTAAACCTTGATGAGCTTTTGCGCCCGAAAACCGTTGGTGTAATCTCTCTGAATGACAAGGAGTTTACCGACAGCGGAATTTTAAAGCGATTTATGAAGTTCGCAAACCACGAAAGCGAACTGCATCACGGCAATGATGTGTCGGGCTTTGTAAGCTTTCACCCTGCAAATCCGTCAACTGCAAGCGTCGGCTTCGGCAAAATTGTTCTTGGCGCTCAGGGTGATGTAAATCAGGTGTTCAGAAGTGAGGCAACAGGAGCCGACCCGCTTTCCGACGCACTGAAAAAGGTAGTAACGGATATCCTGCGCAGAACGGTGATTGACATTAAATCAATGCTTCAAAAATATGTGAGTATTGACGGCTATTCCTTTATATCACTTATGCCCGAAATTATTTTCTATATAAGGTTTGCCGAGCTTTGCGATAAGATAAAGGAAAAGAATTTGCCGCTTTGCAAGGCACAGGTTACGGATAGGGAAGAACGAAGCTGTTTTATCAGCGATATTTATAACATCAAGCTTGCCGTTAAAGCGGTGAACGGCGAGGAAATCGACATTGTGACAAACGAGTTTTCCTTTGATGATGACGGGAGAATTTATATTCTCACAGGCCCGAACAGAGGCGGAAAAACTACAATTACACAGGCAGTCGGACTTGCTTTTCTGCTTGCGCAGAACGGAATTTATGTTCCTGCGTCATCAATGAAGTTCAGCCCCTGCGACAATATTTTTACGCATTTCCCAGCCGATGAAAATAACACTGTTGATTTGGGCAGGCTCGGAGAGGAAAGCAAGCGGCTTTCCGAAATATTCGGCGATGCGACAAGATACAGCCTTATTCTGCTCAATGAGAGTCTTGCAACAACTAATGTTGCCGAGGGCTTGTATATAGCGAAAGATGTGGTAAAGGCTATGCGTTATCTCGGTGTGCGTTCAGTGTTCAATACCCATATGCACGACCTCGCGAGAAATCTTGATGAGGTAAACAGAAATATTGAGGGCGAAAGCGTGATAGCCAGTATGGTAACAGGCGTTGAAAACGGCAGGCGCTCGTTCAAGGTGTTTATTGCACCACCGCAGGGTGTGAGCTATGCAAGAGATATTGCCGAGAAATACGGAGTTACCTTTGACAAAATCAAAGCCGAAATAGATTCAAAAAACGCACCCGCATTAAAACGCTCAAAGGGAGCTGACAGCGAAGCTGACTGAGAGAGTTCGCTCTGTCTGAACTTTTCTAAATATTCATCAATTCGACCATCTCTCCCTCCGTCACGCAGAAGCGTGACACCCCCCTCGTCAGAGGGAGGCAAGGATACTATCCGACTTTTATTAAAATCAAAGAGCTGCTTGCGGCGACAACCGCCACTCCACTCTTCACTCTCAACACTTCACTCTTTATTTTCTGCAAAATATTTTCAAGAAAAATCTGACTTTTTTCGCCATTGCTCTTTATATTTTTTAAATTATAATGTATAATATATTGGTAAATCCCTGTGGTAATCTGTGGGGAACAAGAATTAATAAAACGGAGTGATAAAAATGGCATTGGTAAACGCAAAGGAAATGCTCACTAAAGCAAAAGAGGGACACTATGCAGTTGGTCAGTTCAACATCAACAATCTTGAATGGACAAAGGCTATTCTTCTTACAGCACAGGAATTGAATTCACCTGTAATTCTCGGTGTTTCTGAGGGCGCTGGCAAATATATGTGCGGCTACAAGACCGTTGTGGGTATGGTAAACGGTATGCTCGAGGAGCTTAACATCACCGTTCCGGTTGCTCTTCACCTTGACCACGGTTCATACGAAGGCGCAAAGGCTTGCATCGCAGCTGGCTTCAGCTCAATTATGTTTGACGGCTCACATTATCCGATTGAGGAGAATGTTGAAAAGACAAAGGAGCTTGTTTCTATCTGCAACGAAAAGGGTCTTTCAATCGAGGCTGAGGTTGGTTCAATCGGCGGCGAGGAGGACGGTGTTATCGGCGCAGGCGAATGTGCAGATCCGCAGGAATGCAAGATGATTGCAGACCTTGGCGTTACAATGCTTGCTGCAGGTATCGGCAATATCCACGGCAAATATCCTGAGAACTGGGCAGGCTTAAGCTTTGAAACTCTTGACGCTGTTCAGCAGCTCACAGGTAAAATGCCTCTCGTTCTTCACGGCGGTACAGGTATACCGGCTGATATGATCAAGAAGGCAATAAGCCTCGGCGTTTCTAAGATTAATGTTAACACCGAGTGCCAGCTTGCTTTTGCTGCTGCTACAAGAGAATATATTGAGGCAGGTAAGGATCAGCAGGGCAAGGGCTTTGACCCGAGAAAGCTTCTCGCTCCGGGCTTTGAGGCTATCAAGGCAACCGTTAAGGAGAAGATGGAGCTGTTTGGCTCAGTAGGAAAGGCTTGATTTTAAGTCAGATACTAAATCATCGCGGCGTTTCCAATGCGGGGACGCCGCTTTTGTGTCGCACTTTTGCTTGTACTGTTTAATAATAGCTCTACAATATATAGAGCTTGAATAAAAACAGAAAGATTAAAATATAAGGTTTGCATAAAAAATTGTTGAAAATTTGTAAATTTATACCCTCTTGAAATTACCAGTACGGTGTTATATAATATAGTAAATTAGACATATAGTGGCAAAGTGACTAAAAATACAGGATTTAGTCATTGCTTGCGTCTGTTTTAGAGGTGATTCCGATGGGTTGTGGGCCTGTCGGCGGCGGTACAAGCCTTATAATTTTGTAATGCCGCCCTTTTCCGGTTTTTCGCCGGAATGGTTACATAGGTTATAAAAACCGATTTTCAAATCAAATTGCAGCAAGGCTTTGCTTTAGCTCAAATGTTTTGCAATTTCGGATTTTGTAATAATACACTTTTTTAATGCTATTTTGGCATGAAGATTTTAAAGGAGGATTTTACGATGTACAAAAAGCACAGTAGAATTATCAGTGTTATTCTTGCGTTAATGCTGGTACTTTCAATGTGTTGCCTGTCAGTAAATGCTGCAGGCACGACTACAATCAAGACCCCGAGCGGTACGATTGAAGCCAATATCGGTGATGAAGTTACCGTTAATTTCTGGTTTAACATTCCGGAAACAGTTGATGGTAACGGCAAGGTGATGAAGTCAAACGGCTTCCAGGCTTATATGGCTTACAACACCTCAATGCTCAATATTGCGCAGAGTACAGTTGACGCAATAGGTGGAATGAATTCCGGACTTGTTGATGACAGTAATCCGGGTTATAAACCTACAGCTGTTTTCCCTGTAGCATTCACTTATGATGCTGATAACGATGAGTACGCTTCTCGCGGAACAGCATTATTCAATCTTGCTACAGATCAATTTGAGATTGATGGTGACTATGATAAGGCTGCTATACTTGCAATTACCAATGCAACAGGCATATATAATCTTAGCAAGGCTGGCGGCACTCAGTTAATGAGTATTACTTTTACTGTTATTGCAGCAGGTGAAACAACAGTTGGTTGCAGAATTTCAAAGGGTTCATTCTTTGATTCCGCAGATCCGGCTGCGCAGCGCTCTTTCGAAGACTATGAGACTGGTAACCAGTCTGTAGCAACTTCAGATGTTCTCTTGAATGGTGCAGAGGTTATCTCACACACAAACGGTGTTGGTGTTTACAACTTCTCACAGGAACCGATTGGTGAGGACCCGACAGAAACAGAGACTGAAACAGAGACTGAGACAGAAACAGAAACTGAGACTGAGACTGAGACTGAGACTGAGACTGAAACTGAAACAGCTTCAATCCCGACAGATGTTAACTGGTATGTAGCAGGCGTTGCAGCTCTTTGTAACGGCGAAAACTGGGTACCGGGCGCAGATGTTAACAAGATGACTCTTAACGAGGCAACAGGTCTTTATGAGATCACATTCTCACAGGTAGGCGAGGGCGCTTCTCAGGCAGCTCCGTTCTCCTTCCAGTTCAAGGTAACATCAGCAACACTTCCTGACTGGTCAGACGGCGTAGCATTCCCGGATGAAAACGTAACAGGCTCAATCAGCGCTCAGGATGATGTTAAGGTAACATTCAACCCTGAGACAGGTGAGGTTAAATGGTACAGCGATTCTGCATTCGTAATCACAGATCACGTTTACAGAGTAGCAGGTAACGCAGACCTCTGCGGCGGCACTGGCTGGGATCCGCTTGACGATAACAACCTTATGACTTATAACGAGGAAACAGGTCGTTATGAGAAGGTTTATACAGATGTAGACGCAGAGAACATCAACGGCTATGAGTACAAGATTACAGTAGACGGCGCAACATGGATTCCTGATGGCATGGGTGCTAACCCGACAGTATACGTTGAAGAAGACGGTTCAACAGTAACTATCTGGTATGACGAAGTAACAGGCGAGTGGGGCGCAGATGTAGTAGGTCCTGAGACAGAGACTGAAACAGAAACAGAGACAGAGACAGAAACTGAGACAGAAACAGAAACAGAAACAGAAACAGAGACAGAGACTGAAACTGAAACAGAAACAGAAACTGAGACTGAAACAGAAACTGAGACAGAGACAATCCCGACAGATGTTAACTGGTATGTAGCAGGCGTTGCAGCTCTTTGTAACGGCGAAAACTGGGTACCGGGCGCAGATGTTAACAAGATGACTCTTA
>JBJEOH010000056.1:0-5850 GCA_051880615.1 Acutalibacteraceae bacterium | reverse complement strand
AAAATTCATATAGAAAAACCAACAGAAAAGAAAAAAGCGGAATCGGTTCCGCTTTTGTAACAAATCAAAGGCGAAACCGCTAAGCTCCGCCTTCTGAATTATGCAGCTGTTTTAGCTTTATAGGTGAAAAGTCCTTCACTTCCTGGCAAGTCAATGCGTGCAAATGTTACATCATCTCTAGTGGTATAAGGGAAAAAGCTATCTTGATAAGGAGTTCCGTTTTGACCTTTAAGATTACCACAACTAAAGAACATCAAATCGCCGCTTGTAACATTATTTACATTAAAATCAGAAACATAAATAGTTGTTAAAGAGTTGCAATAGTAGAACATATGAGACATATCTTTTACATTGTCCGTTATAAATGATGATAAATCTAAAGTTTGAATAGTTTGACAATTTGCAAACATACCATACATATTTGTTGCTTTATTTGTATAAAACCCAGATAAATCTAATGATATAAGATTATTACAATCCGCAAACATATAACTCATAGTATAAACATTGGATGTATTAAACGAGGAAATATTTAATGATGTTAGATTTTTACAAGCAGCAAACATATAATCCATATTTTGTACATTGTAAGTGTTAAAGGATAATAAATCTAATGAAACGAGTTCATTACATCTAAAAAACATACCACTCATATATGTTGTATTAATTGTATTAAACGATGATAAATCTAATGATGTAAGATTTGAACATTCATTGAACATATAACCCATAGATATTACATTAGAAGTATCAAAATTTGATAAATTAAGAGATGTAAGTTTAGTGCAACCATAGAACATTTTATACATACTTGTTACATAGCTTGTATTAAACGATGATAAATCTAATGATCTAAGATTTGAACAGCTAGAAAACATATTAGTCATATCTACAACATTGGAAGTGTCAAAGTTAGACAAATCTAATGAAGTAAGCTTTGAACATCCAGAAAACATCTCACTCATATTAGTAACATTGGACGTATCGAAGTTTGATAAATCCAAGCTAGTGAGTTTACTGTTCCTAAACATACCTGAGCAATCAGCAGGCAAATACACCTTATCAGCATTAGACCACCAATAGCC
Source organism: Acutalibacteraceae bacterium (assembly GCA_051880615.1). Classification (GTDB taxonomy): domain Bacteria; phylum Bacillota; class Clostridia; order Oscillospirales; family Acutalibacteraceae; genus UBA7067. Next base: position 4,765 of record JBJEOH010000056.1, on the reverse strand, counting down.
GTTACCATTATTATCAGACCAAGCGTAAACCACCGGTTCGGTTTCGGCGGCAGCACCTGATGCTATTGTCCTTGACTTTCCACTGGCTACCACAGGCGCATTGTCGATTTTAACCATTCTGTCATCAGCTAAAACATCATCAATGTTTAAATTTTCAGTAGTTCTTTGGAAAGTTTTTAAGTTGTTACTTACTGCAAAAGTGTTTAAAGCAGTTTTGCTGACAACATCACCCGATTGCTCGTAACTGTCCCATTCTACGGTAAACAGCACATCAGCTACATTCTGATTGCTTAATGCATCACCCTGAACTGCGGCATCTGCGTCATAGCTGATATTTAATGAGCTATTACCGTTGATAGAACTAAACAAACTCGGATCAACCGAACCTGATACATCAACAGATTTTCCCATCATACTGAGAGTGAGCTGCTTTGAATTTACCGGCACTGCCTGAAAGTCTGTGCCTACTTCAACAAGCTCCCATCCGTTTTTTGCAGTAATTTCAGCACTGCTTACAATTATCGGACCGTTTGAATTGTTTGTAATAGCTGCATTGTCTGCAACGCTAACAGTGCCGTCTGCGGCAACTGAGATTGGTAACACATACGGTACGGTTACACTGAATATTGACGGGGCAACAGTTGTAACTACTTTACTTTCGCCGTTTCCGCCGGAAGAAGAAATGTCGGAAGCTGCGTTAGTCGGAATGGCTGATGCAAACAGCAAACTGAACACCAACGCAACAACCAAGAAAAATGAAATCAATCTACTTTTTATTGAGGTAAACATTAGTTTGTTCTCCTTTCGCAAAATGAAAATTGCGTTATACAAGGCACCCCCGAGCCTGTATAACGCAATCGAATTAAGCTTTTATTTTATTTTTATACTGTGTACCAACCAATGGTGAATATTACATTCGCAATATTCTCGCCGTCAATAGCATCGCTCTGCTCGGCAAAATCGCCGCTGTATGTAAGGGCAAAATCGGAGTTACCGTTAATAGGCGTCCAAGCTGAGCCGAGCGGCAATACAGAGGTTGTGCCTGCCGGGAAATTGTCACCGTTAAGGGTCATAGTAAACTGTGGAGAATTCACCTTAACAGCCTGAAAATCCGTGCCTACTTCAACAAGCTTCCAAGCATCAAGTGTCTTAGCCGTTACATCTGTTACTACAACAGGTCCGTTGCCGAGATTGGAAATTTTAGCGTCCGTTGCAACGCTTACAGTACCGTCTGCGGCTACCGAATAAGGAAGTACGGTCGGAACCGTTACCTTAAATGTTGCAGCCTCTGCTGTCAATTCTACTTTTGTGGTGTCAGAACCACCCGACGCATCAATCGCACCTGCTGATACAACACTTGTTACGCCAAGAGCCGCAACTGCTAAAAGGGTTAAAAACTTTTTCATCTTTTTCATAAAACATCAATCCTACTTTCTTTTAAAAATTTTGTTTTTATTTATCAATAAACATCTTGCACTTTATATATCATTCGGGGGTAAATTCTATATTAGTTTAAGATGTGAATTGTGATGTTTGCTCCGCTTGTTCCGAGCTTTTCGCCAGTGTTTTCGTCTACCGCATTAAAATATGCAGTGCACTTGTAATCGCCTTTGGGCAGCTTAACATCGAGGGTATCATCATTTATGAACTGTCCGACAGGAATCATACTTGATGTATAAATTAATTCTTTAGTATCATTGCGATAAATCTGAACAACCTGTGGGTGTTTATTAATCTTATCGTTTTCGATCAGCAAATTGCCTTTAGCTGATCCGTTGTCAAACGACGGGTCTGCGTTCATAGACATAGTAATCATTCCGTCCTCAACCTGTTGGTTGAGGTCCGCCACAGCAGATTCGGTTTTTTCGTCGGATACCGAATCATCAACCGTTGTATCAAAATATGTACTCTGACTTGTCGATTTTGCGCAATCACATTTGCAGTCGCAAGGTTTGAAAATAATGAGAAGAATGATAGCGACAATTCCCAAAGCCACAAAAATCTTATAAAGTAAATTCAAGATTTTAAATTTTTGTGTATTATCCTTTGGGCTGCTGCAATCATTCTTTTCATTCGACTTATAATTTTTGTTCATTTTAAATTTCTCCTTTCAAAATAAAAAGCAGCTACAACAATGTAACTGCTACTGAAATCCCATCAGAAAAGAAAAAGCGGAACTGGTTCCGCTTTTCAGTGCTGAATATGTGGTTTTTTCTGTACTTCGCTCTGGCTTAATGCCTTAACCTTATCAAGTGCTGTAAATGCTGCCTTGTCAGGCTGATATTTATTCAGAAGGCTTTCCATCTTCTGAGTATCAATTGAATTTACCTTTTCAAGCATTGCTATTCGTTCAGCGTTTTTGCCGTCCGACCAGACATACACTCCGTTTGTGATACAGTCTTTTCTTATTCCCTTATTGTTTGTTACGGCGTAGTGCATATATTCGGAGTTATCGCTTGGTCGGTGATACAAGCCTAACAGTTCAACCTTTGGCTGAGTCTGTTTACAAAGTGTTTTATCGAATACAATGTTTTTGAAACCAATGCTGTCAACAAAATAAAAACCGGGGTCAATTCTGTTGCTTTTCGTGATTTCAACTACATCAGAAACTGAAAGTGAACGACCGATGTAGTCGGCAGGGTGGTTTGTGTTGAACCTTTCGTATATTGCATCAAGAGAAGCAACTTCCATTTCGCCCTCATAAACCTTGTTATAAATTGAGGCATTGACATCTTTAGAATTCTGAAATTTTTCAAGTGAATCGTATTTTAAAAAGCAAACACGCTCAATATCTCTATCCGTATCAATCTGATAAATACTGAATTCTGTCGATGCTTTCTGCTCTTGCTTTGATATCTTTGCTTTGTAATCGACGCCGACAAAATCATCTGCGTTAAGTATGATTTCGCTCTTATTCCATCGGTCGGTCACTTTTGCTTCAGCCTCCTCGGCACTTTCGGCACTAACCGAAACCCTGCGTTGCAAGGTTTCGGTTATGGTTACTTCATAGATATTCTGCGGCATAATTCTTATCTCCTCCTTTTTGGTGCAGAGTATTGTGGTGTGTTTTGCTCCTCAGCTTCTTTGACATTGCCTTTTTTGTTATCAAGGGTAATCAATGCGTTAAGCTCATTTAATCGAGCTGATTTAGACTGCAATTCTTCCTCCTGCGGAAAAGGCTTTACAACCTGCTCCTTTGCGGTTTGCAGCTGATTTTGTAAGCTATCATATTCAAGCTTTGCACGCTCAAGCTGTCGGTCAATTCCGTCTATGGCATTGTTGATTCGTGATATGTTTCCGAATACATCAGTCCCCAATGTTACAGAATAGCCACGCTCACCCTTGAGGTTGACAGCAAATTGTCTTTCGGCAGAGTCAAAATACAGATTTATCGTAAAGCCTCGGTATTCGCCAATCGGTACAGGGTCGGGGCTTTTCATTTGCTTACAGCAGGCAATCAGCTCTGCACCTGCGGCTTTCTTATCCGTAAACTGTACGCCGTTTATCTTCATACCGACAAACTGTTCCTTGTCTGCTGGTAACGGGTGTTGAGCAGCTCGCTGGATATCAAGCTTTAAACCCTCAATGATTGATTCACTTCGTATTAATGCCTGAGGATAGTATTTTGCAATTCTATCCTCAAGGTTATATTTTTCCGAGAGGAAATTCGCTTTGAGCATCTTAAGCTTCTGCACCTGAATATCCAAATCCATCTTTTCTTTGATGTGAGGATTGCCACTGCACAATGCTTTGATTTCAGCGTAGCTGAGCGCCGTTTCGTCAATATCCTCGGCGGATCTTACAGGGCTTTTTGAGGTCATAATCTGTCCGATGAACTTCTGCTTGCTCTCTACGAGCTGATACAGATAACTGTCAAAGGTGTTTTCTGTAACATAGGTGTATATGTCAACCTTTGCGTTTTCATTGCCTCGGCGGATTATGCGACCCTCACGCTGTTGCAGATCACTTGGTCGCCAAGGGCAGTCGAGATGATGTAAAGCCTTCAGCTTTTGCTGAACATTTGTGCCTGCACCCATCTTCTGAGTCGAGCCGAGCAGCACTCGGATTTTACCGCTTCTGACCTTGCCGAACATCTCTTTTTTCGCAACCTCTGTTTTCGCAGAATGTATATATGCGATTTCTTCTTTCGGAATGCCTTGTGCAATCAGCTTATCACGCAAATCATCATACACATTGAATTTACCGTCACCGTGTGGAGTTGACAAATCACAGAATACCATCTGAGTAGAACGGCTTTCGGCTGTATCCTGCCATATTTTAAACACATTCTCGGCACAGGCGGCGGTCTTGCCCGTTTCACTGCCCGGAAGCATTTCATTCATAAGGCGTTGATCAAGCGCAAGCTTTCTGCCGTCATTCGTGATGAGCAGCATATTATCTTCGTTCGGTGCTACCATCTTGTTTCGCACTCGCTCCGCTCTGTCGGAAAGTGACTCAACCATTGCCTTTTGTTCTTCTGACGGTTTCAGCAGTACATTGTGATATTCCGCCTTCGGCACCGGGAGCTGAAGCATATCTGCTGTCTGAATATCGGCTGTTTCCTTGAACATCGCCATAAGCTCGGGGAGATTATAGAATCTGGCAAAACGGGTTTTCATTCTGTAACCGTTGCCCTCGGGAGCAAGCTCCATTGCTGTTACGGTTTCGCCAAAGGTTGATGCCCACGCATCAAAGTTAATCAGATTATTACGGCGCAGTGCATCGCTTTGCAGATACTTCTGCATAGTGTACATTTCAACCATAC
>JBJEOH010000055.1:3062-6404 GCA_051880615.1 Acutalibacteraceae bacterium | reverse complement strand
TTTTGTCGTTTTTGTTGTTGTTTCAAAATCTTTTCTTACTTTTGCAGTCGATTTGAGGTTGCTCCATACAGGGAAGGAGTTGTAAAATCAATATCGACAATCATTTTATTGATTTCCTCACTTCTTAGACCGTCTTTTTGGCGGTCTTTTTGTTATGTCGAAAGCTGTAAGTAACCATTTCTTATTTTTGTTTTTATATTTAGCGGATATTACAATGCGAAAAGTCTCTCCCTCAAATATGTATCTGTTTAATCTGTGATTTACTCGTAAATCTCCGTACAGCAATACAATGGGAATGAACTGTTCGATTTGATAACCGAGTGCCTCAATGTCTTTTCCGTGCTTTTCGATGATATGTTTAAGCCCATATCCTTTGTTGTTTTTGTCGTTTTCTCCCCAAACAAAATCGACATAACCGATACTCGGCACTTTTATAGCTTTAAGGCACTCTCCACTCCCGTTTTTCTTGCCGTACTTCTTCAAAAATTTGATAGCCTCAACAGGTCTGTCCTTGAACTGAGTAAACTGTTCGCCGAACTCTCCGACTGTGTTCTTTGTCTTCTTTGTCGTCATGCTTACTTTTTCAAAAATAGGCTTCCGATGACTGCCACCAAACCGATTGCTGCGAGTACCACAAACGTTGCTTTCAAACCTTTAATGTCGTTTGTGATTGACTTCTTTTCGTTATAATCAACCTCGCTTTTGAACTGCTCCTTTGAGTTATTCACAAGCAGCATTGCACCGTTTTCTATTCCGAACTCATGCAATGCAATATCTTCAAAGTCCTGCATCAATACAATTTGTTCGTCTATACTGACTTGATTAAACTTATCCGTGTACTCTGCGAGTACCTTGTCGAAATCCAATAGATAATGTTTGATTTGTTCTGAGTTCATTGTTTTATACGTTTTTGATTGTTATGCAAATTTCCAGATTAAGAATGCCGCAACAAGGAAAGCTGCAACATATATTTTGTACTTGTTAGATACTTTGACCTTTGCCAAAAAGCTCATGTTATCCCACACCTGTTGCATCGGCTCACGGCGGTTCTTGACCCAATCGGCGAGCCAATGGCTTTGATACCCTTGTTTGCTCCAAAATATCGCCGAATACTGAGCAGCCGTCAAACCTTGCTTGTTGTCAAACTCTGCCGTGTCGAACTTGACACCAGATGCGATGATTACGAACGTGTCGCACCAGAGAGAATTTTTGTCGCTTGCAGGCAACTGAGCAGCTGCCAAAACAGCCCCATAGTCGTTGCCTGTCGAAAGGTACTTTGCATCAACAGCCGCAACAGCTGCTGCAGCTATGATTTCGCCTTTCTTGTCATTGTCGTATCCTCTCCAATAAGTTTCACGGTCTTTCCAGCGTTGCCAAAAATCGATACCGATAGTAACCAAATTCAACGCCGTTTCGGTAATAACGAGAGCTTCGGTAACGCCAAATTTTTTGTTGATTTCTCCGCCTGTGTCTGAGGAGGAATTGCCGTCAGCATTCGCCGTCTTACGCTCTGAGAGTGCTTTGTACAATCTCTCGCTGCATCGATTGCTATTTGCCGTACTGTCGTACTGCATCAAGTTCCTGACGAACTCTATTTTGCGTTCATCATCAGGGACAACCTTAAAAATTGTGTTCAACAGTTCAGCCCTGCGTTTAGGGTTATTCGCTTTGCAAAGGTATTTCTCTATCAAGTAGCAATCCGCCTTAATCTCGTCAAGTGTATGGTTTTTGTAATGCCCCTCTTCATGTAACAGTATGATAGCTTTCTCAATCGGTGTAAACTCGTCCCAAATATCTTGATTGACATAAACCACGCCTGTTTCTATGTTTACCATTGCAGGGTTTGTTCCCATATTTGATTGATACTTGTAAATCATAGCTTATTTTTTAGTGTATTTGAGCAAGAGAACAAGAGCAACGATTATAACACCTCCCACAATGAGGTACTGCATCGTGTTACTCTCTTGCTTTGCTTGTATATTGAAGCTGCCTGTGTACTTTCCGCCTCCGTATAGTATTGGATTTACAATTTTTTCGTAAAGGTTCACCAGCACGTCGCCAATGCCTTGAACATCTGCAACCCATTGGTGCGGCTGAGTACCTGAGCTTGATGAACTCGAACCGCTGCTTGAACTGCTGCTTGTATTTCCGTCAGCATTTGCTAAAACAGCTGCTTTGTGCTGCTTGTATGCGGTGGCTCCGCTTTCAATCATCGGGGTGCGTTGCCCTCTTATTTTTCTTACGTTTCTCATGAGTTTGTTTTTTTGTTTAGCAAAAAGGCGAGGCTTTGCCTGCCCCGCCTCGGTTAGTTGATTGTGTGAATGTAGTAGTGTTAGTTATCTCTGACTTTCTGAGAACTCCATAGTCATGTTGATGACCTCGCCGGCGTTGATTTGCCAGAACATCATAGTGTCGCCTTGCAATACAGTGCCTGGTATGTCGTCAATGATGATTTTTGTTGTCTGCAACATGGTAGGGTCGGAATAGTTGGTCGGCAAGATTGACTTACTTCCGTTGTCTATTGTAGGGTCTGAGGTTTGCAATACAATAGGGTTGTCGAATTGGTCTTGTGCGAGTACCTTGATGATTATTCTGTTTATCAAGTAATAATCACTTCTCAAGTACTTCTTGAGGTCTTCAATTCTAAATCTCGGGTTAAGCGGTGTTGCTCTTAGGAACTTACCCTCTTTCTCGTTCGGCAAGGCGAGTTCGCCGAGTTCATTTCTTACAGGCAAAATGCCGTCGGTCAAAACCGCATCTATGCCTGTGTGGCAGTAGTTGTTAATCGGCTTAGGGTCTGCGTGAGTAAAGATAAGGTTACCCTCTGCATCTTTTGCCAAAGCATCGGTGTCGATAGAACCTCCGAAGAGTGCAAGTTGCTTTGCTACGTCGTATTTATTCTCTATGCGAAAAGAGAAAGTTTTAGCGACAGGATTAAAATTGTTTGTTGCTGCGTTGTTCATCGTCTCCTCCTTATGCTAATGGGTTACGAGTTGAAACCTTACCTGTAAAACCTGCAAAGCTCCACTTCTTGCTGTCTGCGTCGTAAACCATACGACCGTCGATTTGTGTCATCTTGTAATAAGCGTAAGCAGCCAAAGCAAGTGCTGCTATTGCTATCCACATTGTGTTCTTTTTTAGTACGTCCATTTGTGTTGATTTTTTTAGTTTTGCGACAAAAATAAAACTTGTTGTTTTTTAGCTGTTTCGATAAGTTTTGATAAGTTCGCATAACTCCCGATAAGTTCGCATAATCACAAAAAAGCCACGACAAACTGCCGTGGCTGCTTCGGAGTAATCCGTTCCCATGCTTGTGTAATTCGGTTTCCTACGCCGCAATGT
>JBJEOH010000055.1:1839-2962 GCA_051880615.1 Acutalibacteraceae bacterium | reverse complement strand
TTTTTTAGTTTTTTAATCACCCAATCGATTTGCTCCATATATTTTACCTCAAGTTTACACTCGCACCCTGAGCAATCGATATAGATTTTGCTTTTTCCTTTGATTTTTTCTTCAAAATTTACCCAAAGTTTCAGCTTTTTGTCTATCATATATCTGATAGTTCCTGTTCGCTTTGACAGCGTGCCTGATTTTATTGTTGGTGCGAATTTTTCTTCAATCAAGTCTTGAGTGATAGGCGTTTTGTATTTCAAATTCATCGGTGCAATCAATGTCATTTTCTCGTCTTTTTGTTCTTTTATTCCGAAACTTTCACAAATCCATTTCACCTCTTCGACATATTCGACGTCGAAAACTGCACGATGTAAATATAATTGCTGCCTCTCAATACCGTCATCGTCCATACTCCACACTAAAAAACAATCTGCTTGTCTGTTGATTAAGAAGTGCATGTCGAACATTCCTTGAAAAATCAATTCAAAATTTTCTTTTGCCCAATCTAATGTTATGGGCGTTTCGTTGGCTGAGAAGCCTACATTACTTGTAAATTGCATAGTTATCTAATTTTTAAGTTAAAACTCTATCTTTGTTTGTCAAACTCAATCAAAGCCCGAAACAGGTACTCTGTAATCGTCGGTATTACAGCGTCTCCACAGGCGGCAATTCGATGTCTGTATAGTCGTCGGAGAAGCCCATTATTCTCTCGTATATATTTGTCGTCTCTTTGAGGGAAATCCCTTGTAGGCGACACAGGTACAGTAATTTCTTCTGGTGGTTCGCTTTGAAATAGTTTATCAAGGTTTGTAAAGTATCTATTATTGCGATTGCGTCTGCCTTGCATGGAGTAGGCAACAACGAAACATCTCTTTCGGAGGTGAGGAAAGCCAAAGGCTTTTGCCGATAGAGTTTGCCATTCCGCATCATACCCTGCGGCGGCAAGGTCGCATAAGACAACCTCCAATCCTCGAACAGGCAGCATTGGGGAGTTCTCAATGATGACGTACTTAGGTCTAACGTGCCTAATAACTCGGGCGTACTCGCTCCATAGTCCGGACCTTTCTCCTTTAATTCCATAGTTTCCATATCTGTTGTTTTTGAATTTCATTTGCATACTCGAAATGTCTTG
>JBJEOH010000055.1:0-1739 GCA_051880615.1 Acutalibacteraceae bacterium | reverse complement strand
GTGAGGTATTGCAAAATCTGTCCTGTCGTCCATTGGTATACAATAGTTCCGTAAGGTTCAGTATCTCTTGCAGGTCGCAAGTATTGCTGTATCATGTCTTGTTCGGTCGTCTGCACTCGGAATTGTTGATTGTATTCGTTTTGATATTCGATTTCCTTTTTGGTCATATCGCATTGGAAGCCTCCTTTGTATAAGTGGTAAGCCTGTGCGTACAGTTGGTTACTATCGATTTTCTCGTAGTCAAAATTTATGCTCTTTACTAACCACGCAAGATAACGAACGCTTCCTGTCTCGTCGGTGAGAAATCCCTTTGTGTTTGTTGTGGCGATGAAGCTGCAACGTCTGTAAAATGTCTGCTCAGTGCGTGCGTAAGGTGGGCGGTACTTAATAAGCGTTCGGGAGAGCTTAGCTTTCATTTCTGCTTCTGTGCTTTTGCCCATTTTTACCAATTCGTCATCGAATATAAAAATGTTGCTGCTTAGCTGTATGCTCTCGTCTTTGCCGTTCGGCGATGCCTCAGACCAATAGCCTTTGAGGGCAGGAGGACAAAGCCAACGGCAAAAGGTCGTCTTTCCCGAGTTTTGTGAGGCTTCGACAAAAATAAGAGCTTGTTTATTAAAATATTCGGGTTCTAACGCACACTTAATTGAGCGTATAAGCCACTTCTTCAACTGCCATGCGAAATTGTATTGCGGCGTGTCCTCAACTTGTACATACTCGGCAATCTGTTTGATGCGGTCTTCGCCGTCCCACATGGGCAGACTTTCAAAGTAGCTCAAATAAGGGTCATAGTTCGGTATTCTGTTACTTATAATATATGTTTCATAGTCGGATTTCGAGAACTCAAAATCGTTGGTTTCTTTCATATCAATATAAAGACCTGCTCTTTCCCTGTCGGTGAACGTCTGGTAGTCGTCATCGCCTCGCAAGCGGTATTCGGTCGCTGCTCGCACAAGGTTGTAGCGTAATTCCATGCGGTCGGAAATAAACGTCTGTATATTCTGAAACGTGAGATTAGGCATGATTTTCAGGAGTTTTAATTGTGTTCTGAGCTGCTATTCTCTTGTCTGTTTTTTCTCGCCACTGTTTTTCTCGTGTCTTAATGTCCATGAAGCAATCTTTGAGGTAGTTTTTATAGAACTCATAGTGCAAGGGGTCATAATAATTAAGTCTATTTTCTAACCTCTCAGCCTCTCTCTCATCAACATTCATGCTTTGAACTATTGATTTCCACTCGCTGATAGCTGCTTCTGGACGATTGTATATTCTCTGTAATTTTCTCGTGTATGTAAAGTCGCCTTTGCCCCACCATATCTCACTGTTGAGCTGACACCACACCCCTTTTGCTATCCTCTCGTACTTCTTATACTTTTCTGTTTTTTCAAGCTGCTTTGTTATATCTTGCTGCCTAATCAACAACTCTTCGAGTAATTCTTTTGCTTGAGTAAGCGTTGCAAGTTCTATTTCGAGAGCCTTGCAATCTTTTTGTTCTTCTTGGCAATGCTTCAAGTATCGATTTTTTTTGTCGATAATGTACTGTAAGTCCTTAATTACAGATGTGGCATTCATGACGGCGAAAAATTAGATTGTTGCAACGCTATCGATTTGCTTCTGAAAATATACGGTAAAGAGGTTATCGATGTAATTCTTTTCGATTAACGAAATCGACGACCTGCCGTTTATGACGTTATAAAAACTTGCTTTCGTATTCCAATCGAATTGCGAGATTAAATCGTCTC
>JBJEOH010000054.1:0-6459 GCA_051880615.1 Acutalibacteraceae bacterium | reverse complement strand
GCTTCCGCTACCGTGGACGGCAAGAAAGTCAACATGGTGGAGGATAACGGCAGCGCCAATGCAGAGGCACCCTTGACCGTGGTGAACACTCGCGGCTTTGACCTGCCCAAGACCGGTGATCATGGCACCTGGATGTACAGCATCGGAGGCGTGCTTCTGATGGCCGTTGCTGCAAGCGCTATGTTCTTTGCTCTTCGCAAGAAGGGTTCTGTCAACTAACCTTTTCCATCTGTCCCGGAGGGAAACCTCCGGGACCCTTTTCTGGAGGTACATACCCTGTGAAACACAAAATATCTATCATTGTTGCCGCGCTTCTGATCTTTGTTCTTGCTCTGGGAATAACACTATACCCGCTCATTAGCAATTATGTAAACCAAAAGTATGCTTCGACAATCTACACCAAGTATGAGGAGATGATTCAAAATGCTGACGAAACAGAATTACAGGAAGCCCGCAATCTTGCGCACTCTTACAACGAAGCGCTCGCGCCGGTTTCCTCCTATGACAAGGCAGGTATTTCCGAGGCCAGCCACAACTACGATTCCCTTTTGAACCTGGGTGGGAACGGCATTATGGGTTACATTGAAATCCCCTGTATACAGGTAAATCTGCCGATCTACCATGGCACCGACACTGAGACACTGGAACGAGGCGTGGGACATCTTCTGGGTAGTTCACTTCCTGTAGGCGGTTCCGGCACCCATGCAGTACTATCCGGGCACTCCGGCATGGCAGGACAGAAGATGTTTACCGACCTGCTTCAGATGAAAACCGGCGACATCTTCTATCTCCATGTACTGGGGGAAACCCTGGCATACGAAGTAGACAGCTTGAACACTGTGCTTCCCCATGATACCAGTCTTCTGGGCATCACAGACGGTTCTGATCTATGTACGCTTATCACCTGCACGCCGATTGCAGTCAATTCCCACAGGCTGCTGGTTACCGGTCACCGGATTCCCTTTGAAGCTGCAAAGCAAATCGTGGAGGAAGCCCAGCAGGAGGATACCGAAGTTGAATCCGCTTGGGAACAGGAATACCTGCGGGGGCTGTATATCGCCATCGCGATTGTCCTGATCCTTTTTCTCATCTGCATTGTGGTGGCACTACTGGGGAGAAACAAAGATGCGTAGACGAATAGCATTGTTTTTCTTGTTACTCATATTCCTTTCCGGGTGCCTGATATCCCTTTTTCCCGTAATCAACGAACTATTGTACCGGGAAAAGATGAAAACCACAGTGTCCGAGTTTCAGTCCAATACAGAACATCAGCCGCCTGTGATTATTCTGCCGTCTGGCGATGCAGAAACCACAGAATACACGCCTGCCATCCATCAGGAGCTATGGAGCGATATTCAACAGTACAACAGGCAGCTGTTTCAAAGCCGGCAGGAAGGAATGAAGGGTCTTGAGAGCCTGGAAGAAGCCTGCTTCCGACTTTCAGACTACGGTATCAGCAGCGAAGTGTTTGGCGTTCTATCGATACCGGCTCTTGATCTGGAGATGCCAGTATATCTGGGAGCATCCAGCCAGAATATGGCTCTGGGAGCAGCCCAGCTGGGGCAGACCAGCATCCCGGTGGGAGGGAAGAACACAAACACGGTTATCGCGGGGCATCGAGGATGGAATGGCGCAGATTATTTCCGGTACATTACCGAGCTGGTGCCGGGAGACCGCATCACGATAACCAACCTGTGGGAAACCCTGGAATACACGGTCGTTGGGACAAGGATTATATCGCCGGATGATGTGGATGCAATCAAAATCCAGCCTGAAAAAGATATGATTACGCTCTTTACCTGCCATCCCTATGCGTCCGGAGGGCGGCAGCGGTATCTTGTGTTTTGCGAAAGAATCAATAACGAAATCAGAAAGGATGATTCAAAATGATTAATCACTATCACTTCGCCAGAGGCGGCTGCGATGAAAATGTTCGTACCATGGGTTTTCCCGTATTGATTGTAAACATCGAGACAGCCGTTCCCTCTGTGCCCCAGAAACAGAAGGAGACTACCGATTTGACCAACAAAGAAAAGAACAGAGCCTCAGTATACTGCCTGTGTCCCCGGTGCCGGGCCATGTTCTTCAGCGCCAAGAAGTTCTATATCACACGAGTTGACCCTTATCAGGTCGAAAAAGATGACTGCACATTCTGCCAGACCGGTGCCGGATTCGACTACCGCGTTGTTCCCAGGAACCCCCACGGCAATCGCAATGGAGGCTATCATGACTGAGAAAAGAATGGCAGGAGAGTATGAGATTGTTCAGGCTATCTCAGTAGGTCCGACGGAGATTGTTCTCGGATACTCTCCTGAGAATGAAGCCCTTCCCTACATGACAGCGTTCTGCACCCAAAACGAATTGTTTACTGCATACCAGCACTGCATTGCGGATGACAGCTATCCCCATATTCTGGGCATTTTCTCTGAGCGCATGACAGAAGCCGTCAAAGAACTGGAACGCCAGCTATCCGCCGAAAACACAGCAGCGGTAGACAACAGACCCTATAACCAGCAGAAATGCCTGAGCACGCACCAATGCTGCCTGGTATCTCATGCTGACGACCTTCATCAGAAGGTGGTTATCATTAAGCCGGAGGTTTTGAAACCGGAATACCAGCTTGCCACCAGGCAGCTTTATCTGTGTACTGGAGGATTTGGTGCTTCCCCGAACAGCAGAGGCTCTGCCTGCTTCTGCACCAATCTGTTTTCCGGGAAGCATAGCCGTTTTGAACGCAGCGACATTCTGGCAACGCTTGAAACTGATGCAGTACCCAAGTGGGCGCAGGAGCAGCTCCGCGAGGCACTTCAATCTCAGCAAAAGAAAGACAAATCAAAGGAGGTAGCACGATAATGGATTTCTCAATCAGAACTGTAACCCCGGCAGAGCAGATGTATTCCTACAGCCAAAGCAGCCAGATAGAAGGTCAAACCGGCTGCATCGGCCATCTTCGTGCTGACTTCGGTTCGGACGGAAACAGCTTTTATTCCTCCTGGGCCGACCACAATGCAAGCCTGAAGGATCAGGCGTTTAAGGATGAATTCGATCATCTGATAAACACGCTGCGTGGTTTGGAAGCTACCGATGCTTCACAGACCCAACACGAGGCAATCCTTAGAGACAGAGCAGTGCTCACATCGTACTGCTATCAACACCCTGACAGCAAGAGACCAGGTTTCTACGGCAGGGAGCTGACTCTCAGAGCCGATACACAGAAACATGCTTACATTCTTCGTCTCAATCCTCAAAAAGGCAATTACAATCTGTACTGCTACTGTTATCGCCGGGACTGGCTTGATCGCCATTTGAGCAATGCAGAGAGAGGAATCCGCTTTATTGATCCGAACTACAAGGAACTGTTTCGGATAGAAGATGGTGACAAAATTCGGTACTTCACAAACAGCGGAGAGCCCCGACATTTGATTTGCCGCTACATTGACGACTATCATTTTGAGGCAACAAGCGATCGGGGGAAGAACCTGTACCACATCTGCGAGTTTGCAGAACAGTATCAAAATCAAGGCTGTCACGGCATTATTCCGCTGCGGCAGTCGCTCCCGGAGCGCTGTTTCAGCACGCTGGGGACCACCGGGGAGCTGATTGTCATCACCAAAGGTGAGAAAGGTTACTCACCCACAGATGTTTTCTCACAGAACACTTCCCCAAAAGAAGGTGCAGCTGCTCTGAATGCTGCCAATGGCGTGACCAAAGCGCAGGAAGCGGCAATGGTGGCTGGCTCCATGTTCGGCTGGGAAACGCCTGCTGCAAACCCCAAGAATTACGATTCCCTCGGTCAGCCAATCAAAAACCAACGGCGTTCCCAGGCTGCGGAACGATAGAAAGGAAGCACAATGGATACCACGCCTCAGAAGTATCACCGTGGTGATATTTATTACGCAAATCTCGAACCGCATCTGGGCTGTGAACAGGGCGGCATTCGCCCCGTTCTGGTGGTTCAGAATGATGTTGGCAATAAGCATTCCAAAACGCTCATTGTGTCGGCCCTGACGAGCAGGACGGCCACCAAAGCAAAGCTGCCCACTCATGTGTTCTTAGACCACATCCCCGGAATGTACGCCAGAATCCCATCCCTCGTCCTGCTGGAGCAGATTCTCACACTTGACAAATCCCGCTTATTGGGCTATATCGGCTCGCTCTCCGAATCCCAAATGAAACAGGTCAATACCGCGCTAAAATGCAGTCTTGAATTATGACAAACCAGCTGGGCAGACGCTACCTGCCCAGCTTTATACATAGATTTTTAAGGAGGTTTTCCTGATGGAAGAAATCGCAGCTAGGTGGTCGATGCAGCGTTTCCAAAGTTAGATACCATGCGCTGGAGCGTCAATCTCCAGCGTATTCATGTAACTTTGGCCATTTGCGTTACAAGAACACAATTTGAAGGCATATATGCCCACAGTTCGGCAAATACTTTTTTCAGAACTGTGCAGCTTTCCAGTTCAAAGGAGGGACTTTTATGGAAAATGTAGTGATCGGCAATGCAACCTATGTTGTCAGTCGGGTTTTTGTTGGAGATAGAAATGTATCTGAGTTGATTCAAAAGAGAGTTGAGGCAAGCAGTTCCCAACTCTTACCTTTGACAAACTCGGTGCCTGCATCTTATAATGACAGCGGAAAAAACGCTGGTTTGAGGAGGAACCATGCGAACTAATGTCCAAACCTATCCCACCACAAGAGGCGCTATGCCTAAGTTCCCCGAAAACGGCTATTATGGATTGGGTAGAAGAATCCAACTGTTTGCTTACGCTTATTACCGTCTATCCCGTGAAGAAGCGCAAAAGAGCGAGTCCACCAGTATCACGAATCAGAAGAAAATTGTAGAAGCCTACTGCAAGCAGCACGGCATCACAATTCTGAAATATTTTGTTGATGATGGCTGGTCTGGCGGCAACTTTGAACGCCCTGGTTTTCAAGAAATGATGCGAGCTTTGGAGTCTGGTAAAGCGAATGTGGTTATCACCAAGGACCTTTCCCGACTGGGTCGTGACATGAGAGAATCCAGCTACTATGCAGAGCAGTTCTTCCCAGAGAATCAGATCCGCTATATTGCGATTGCAGACAACTTTGACTCTGAAACCGAAAATGTCATGGCTCCTTTCCAGTTCGCAATGAACGAGGTTTACCTGCGTGACGGTTCCAGAAAGATCAAGGATGTTCTCAAAATGAAGCGTCAGCGTGGCGAGTATTGTGCTTGTGCCCCTTATGGCTATATGAAGCATCCCCAGAGCAAGGATGTGTTAGTACCCAACGAGGATACGGCTCCAATCGTTCGCCGCATTTTCGCAAGAGCTGCCGCCGGTGACTCCTGTATCAAAATCGCGATGGATTTGAGCGCCGAAGGAATCATGCCGCCGCTGAAATACCGGGCAATGTGCCGTGACAATTTCACTCCCGAAGGTGCTGCAAGAGCTTCTGAAATTTGGAACCACACAACGGTTAAGCGCATCCTGAAAAACCGAGTATACCTGGGCGATACCGTTTTGGGCAAAACCAAGAAGGTTAGTGTCAAGTCCAAGAAAAAGGTCCCCATCCCGCAGGATGAATGGACAGTAACCGAAGCAACTCACGAAGCTCTCGTTGATCCAGTTACCTTTGAAAAAGCACAGATCAATATGGGAAAGGCTTCCCGTGACTACCGCCAGTATGACCATGTTCGCAAGAGCATTTTCGGCGGAATCGCTGTTTGCAGCAAATGTGGACACGCCCTTTGTTCCTCTGGAACTGTGCATAATGGAGAGCGAGAGAAATACTGGTTTTTATCTTGTAATCATACACGAAAGAGCCTCCCAGAGCCTTGCACCGGTGTCAATATTCGCTACACAGATATTTGCGAGATTGTGAGACGGGACTTAAACAGCTTGATTGCCCTTTCCGATGATGACATTAACGCTCTCGTGCAATCTGTTATTGCAACACAAAGTTCCAAGCTGAATCTCTTGGATAAGAAAGCCCAGATCGAGCAGGCTAGAAATCGATTGAAGATGATAGACCGAATGATTACCAAAATGTACTTGGATAATGCAGAAGGTAAAATCTCTGATGATCGTCTTTCCCGTGTGGTTGCTGATCTGGAAAAAGAAGCCGGTGTCCTTGAAGCTAAAATTGCGGAACTCGATGTCGAAGATCCTACTGATGAAATCCAGGAAAACTACGAACGGTTCTTCGCATTGGCAAAACAATACACCTATATTGAAACCCTTGATCGTGATACCCTTGTTACCTTCATTGACCGCATTGAAATCGGCGAAAAAATTCTGCCGGAGGGCTATACGAAGATGCCCAGGAAAAATGCCAGCTATCAGCAGAGCATCAGAATCTTCTACAAGTTCATCGGCGAGCTTGTGTCCGAGCCGGTCAAAGAGTTTGCTCCCAACGGTCAAATACCTTCCACTGTCCCGGTATTGGGCGAGTTTAATATGTAAAAAGGACACCAAGGGA
>JBJEOH010000053.1:0-6601 GCA_051880615.1 Acutalibacteraceae bacterium | reverse complement strand
CATTGGCAAACTCGTCCATCAGGAAATGGACAGGGATAGGCAAGCTGCCGCCGTGTATGTGGTCGGCGGAATAAAACAACTGCTGAAAAAGCTGTGTGTAAAGGATAGATACCAAAAAGTTAAAGCTCGTATCGTTATCAGGTATCAGGGCAAATAGTGCCGTTTTCTTTTCACCGAGGGTTTCAAGCTCCAGCTCATCGGTTGAGGTGAGTGAAGCAAGGCTTTCAAGGTTGAATTTTTCCAAACGGGCGGCAAGGGTAATCTGAATGGATTTCAGCGTTTTTGCCGAGCCTGAATGGTAGGAATGATAATACTTGAGTGCGATATGGTCGGGGTTCTCATATTCCAGTTCGGAAAAGAGATTATCAAGGGGCGAAGGTCTTGGTTCTTCCTCGTCCTCAATCGCGCCGGCTCTGAGCATTTCCATTATCATTGCAAAGTTCTGTTCATCTTCGGGAGCTTCGTAATGAAGATAGAATACAAGTGCAAGCAAAAGCATTGACGCTGCCGTGTCCCAAAAGGGATCGTTGCTTTGAGAACCCTTCGGCGTGGTACTCTTGAAAAGGTTGGTGACAAGCCTTTGAATATCGTTGTCACTGCGCAAATAAACAAAAGGGTTGTAACAATGGCTCTTTTCCATAGAGATAAGGTCAAGAACCTTAATCTCATACCCCTTTGCTTCAAGCAGCTTTCCGACATCCCGGACAATTTCGCCTTTCGGATCAAGTATCACAAATGATGTGTTGCACTGCATCAGATTTGGCTTACAGTAAAATCGGGTTTTGCCTGCGCCCGATCCGCCGCACACAAGGGTGTTAAGATTGCGCCTGTGCTTTTTGGCGTTAAGTCCGATGCTCACATTCTGAGTCATCAGCTTATTTTCGCTTTTGGGCGTTTGGCAGTATTTCTTATTGACAGCTCGTGCGTCGCCCCATTTTGCAGAGCCGTGTTCCTCCCGGCGTCTGTAATTCCTGCGTGTTGAGAAATAAATGCCGATACCGAAGCCGTAGCACAAAAGCAAAACGAGGACAGTTTTTAGGCTGTCCTCGCAAAGCTCTATTTGGAACGGGTTATTAAATACCGTCATCAGCTTCGGAAGTATCTCCGGCAAGCCGCCTTTAACGGACGGTGCAATCAACAACGCAAGCCAGACAACGGGAAGTATGCCGATTACGGAAAGAATGACAGCAGACTGCTTATCATCTTGCTTCATCTCGGCGTTTTTCCTTTTCTATCACCTTGAACTTCTTTTGCGGGGCGTGACCGACCTTTACGATCAGTTCATCAACGGCGTCGGTAGACTTTCCCTCGCTGCGAAGGTCGTTGCGCTTCTCATTGAGGGAGTCAATCACGATACCGTGTTCATATTCGTCCAAAGCGACAAAGTGCTGGCGTTCTCTCATTTCTCTTTACCTCCGTTATCTGCTGTCACGGTCTTTGGAGCGTTCCTGCTTTTGGCGGTACATCTCCTCGGATACACGGGAATGGATTTCATTCATAGCCGTGCGGGTTTTGGAAAGCTCCGCACGGATTTCCTTCGGCTCCTTGTTCTTCCATTCCTCCGGGATACGGTTGATAGCAAAGTTTTTGGTGTCCACGCCGTACTTTTTGCAGAGCATATAGCCGACGCACATTGCCTGAAAGCCCATATCCTTGCGGCTGTAAGAGTCGCTGTCGATAGAAAGCTGTGCGTGGCCGAGTTCCTGCGCCACGCACTGGCAGAGAGCAACGCTGTCGCCAATATCCTTTTTGACAAAAAGCGTCTGCTTCTCATTGTCATAAAAGGCTCCCATCTGCGGATGCGGCAGTTCAGGCGCTACCTCAACGATAACCGGAGAGGTGTCAATCATCACGGCAACGAGAGCCTGCGGATCACGGTTGACGGTAGGAGCCGGAGTCTGTCTGCCCTTGGTCTGCGATACATCAAAGACCTTTTTGACATTGTAGGAAACGCCCGGTGTGCCGTCCGCCTTTGTGTACTCAACGGGTTCCAGGATAGAGATGCTCTTTGCGCCCTTATTGATAGATACCTTTTCCTCCGCCCAGTCACCGAAGTCTTTAAGCTGGGTTGCTTTGGGATACTGACTGTAAATAAGCAGAGCGTTTGCGGCGGAATAGCGGTCGAGCCTTGCCTGTGTATCAAGAAAGCCCCTGAACTTTTCGCCGTCCTGCACGATAGCGGTCGCCGTTTCGTCAATCAACTGATAAACGGCGTCCTTTTCTGCCTGCTTCTTTGCTTTCCATTCTTCGGGGGAAAGCTGCGGCTTCTGATAGCCGCCCTTATTCGGTTTGAAATTATTCGTCATTGTAGATTACCTCGCTTTGTTTTTATTTCTGTTTTTCTTTTTCTTGGGTTGCTGATGGGTGGTCTGATTGGTGCGGTTTTGGGACTTGGGTTTTTCTCCCGATTTATCAAGGTCGGTGCGGTCTGCTTCTTTTTCCGTTTTAGCCTGTGCCTTATACCGTTCGAGCTTTTCACGGACGGAAGGTTTTTCTTCGGCTGATTTGGAAATACCCTTATCAGATTTACCATCGACCTCGGCGGAGCTTTGCCTTGACGGAGGGTTTTTGTCCGTCTTGGCGACCGTGGGGTTTTCGTGAGATGCCCCGTCCTTCTGAATGGGCTTTCCCATTGCTTCCTCCACAATCCTTTCGCCCTTTGATTTGGTCGGCACTTCGTTTGCAAGCTCCTCACGCTGGGCAATGCTCTTTTCCGCATTGGCAACGATGGAACCCTTATCAACATTGCCGAGTTCAAAGCGGTCGAAGATTCGCTGAATTTTAGAAGCGTCCTCCGCACGGGCAATAATATCCACCGGGGCGTTATCGTCCTTGCTGTATTTGTCCCTCAGCACACAGTAAAGCACACCGTACTTCTTTGCCTGTTCGGTAAACTTCTTCAGGTCTTTATTCGGAACGGAAAAGACCTTGAGTTCCTTTCCCGATTTGAGCATATTGGTAAGGCGTGCTTTGCCTTTGGTTTTCTGTTCCTGCTTTAATACAGAAACAAGAAGAACGGTCAGCTCCTTTGCCGCCGTTCCCGTTAGTTTTGCAGCTACTTCAAAGCCTTCAAGCGAAAGCCTGACAACCTGTTCCGCTGCGTCACCGCCTGTGTTCATAATCACGGTTCTCCTTTCTGTTGTTCTTGATTTTTTCTTCATCTGCAAGCACCGCATTTAAGTTCTCCCGCATAACGCCGGAGCGCTCAGCGATACCGTCGCAGAGCCGAACTTCCTTGCGGAGTTCTTTGAGCCTTTCGGATAAGGCTGAAATCTGTTGCCTTTTGCCGGACAGCAAATCATCATCAATATTTACTTTTCGTATTTCGTTTCGGAGATGTGTTCTGTCGGCAGTAAGGCTTTTGATTTCGTCCTCGACCTTTGACTTATATAAGAAAAGCTGCTCGGAGGTAGAGATGTGTTCTCTGCCGAGCAGCCTTACCTGTGCGGTTATTTGGTCGAGCTTCATCAGATCTTCACGGAGAAGATAATGGAGCCGAGCCGGATTTTGTTTTTGATACTTCGGCAGATAGCCTAACTTATAGCAGTAATGAAGGTACAGTCCGTACAGACCGCCGACCTTTCGTATCTTATGCTCCCGTGTCAAAAGGACATATTGCTTCGGGCGGTAGTAATAGCCTTTTTGGAACGGCTCTAACCGAACCCTGTTCCGATTCTCGTAGATACGCTCCTTTATGCGGTCGAGGGAATAGTCATCACCGAGCCTTGTCAAACGGATATTCTTTTGGTATCCCTTTACCCTTAGTACCTGATACTTGTGGTTCGGGGAATCGTCAAAGGACGCTCCCATCTGACGGAGAATATATTTGAAATCGGCATAGCTGTTGCTCTTTGAAATCGCTTCATCAATCACAGCTTTTGCAGAGTCCACATAGTTCGGCATCCCTGCTTCGTGGAGCTTCCTGGCATAGTAGTTTTTTCCTGTGCCACGCTTCGGGTTTTCAATCACATCGAGCTGGTAATGTCTGCAAAGCTCGTCTGCAATGTGCCGGAAGTACCGCCAATGCTTCTCATTGTTCTGCATACGCTTTCCGTCAACAAAGGAAACGGAGTTTACAACAAAGTGGCAATGCAGGTGCTTGGTGTTCAGGTGGGTTGTTACCACAACCTGAAATCTGTCGCCCCACACACGCTTGGTAAACTCTGTTCCGATTTGCTGTGCCAGTTCGGGAGTGATATTCGGTTCGTCCTTAAAGCTCAGATACCCGTGATAGGCTTGGATACCGTCGCATTTGTCGAACTGCTCCTTGACCGTTACGAACTGGTCACGGGCGGTAGCGACATTACAGTTAATGCCGCCCACATATAACTCACGCTCGGTCTTTTCTTCGTCCTTTGCATACCGGAGAACATCGGCAAGCGCCTGATACTGCTCCGGCGAATACTTTTTTGCCGCCGTCTTTTCGGGATTGGTCGCATAGTCAATCACTTGGTCGAGGCGGGCTGTCACTTTCCATATCTTGCTTACTGCCATTTCATCTCACTCTTTTCCGGGCGGAGAAACTGTCGCTCCACATCCGCCTGAAACTTATGCCAGCGCTCGGCTTCCTTCTGAAGTTTCTGTGCATCGACAAAGCTGAGTGAGTTTGCCTGTGCCGCAAGCTGATTGATGTTGTTGCCGATAGAGGATAACTGACGCATCACATCATAGAAACGCTCGTCAGGTCGCTCCTTCGGCTCGTACCCACGCACAAGCAATCTCACAAGTGCGGCTTCGGTCAGGCAGGTTTTCTTGGCTTTCCGTGCCAAGTCCTGTGCTTCATCACGGGAAAACCAAAACTGCTTCTTAACAGTTCTTCTTTTCATTTGCTTCGACCTCCTTTTTCATAGAATCAGTTTTGTAAAGTCGGTTAATTTGCAGGCAGCACATAAAGACAACGCCTATACAGCCGCCGAGCAAAAGTCCGACGATAAAGAAGATAAATTCTGTCATATAGAAAATCCTTTCTTATTGGGGTATTAGGGGCAACCCCTAACAAGCGATTTACTGTTTTTTGCCCGATAGGAGTAAAAACAGTCTGCTTGCTAAGATAATGCAGACGCTCCGGGTTGCCCCGTTTCTTTTTGAGATCAGCGTTCTTTGTCTGCCCTGACGGGCTTAAAAGGGACGGCGACTATCTCGCCGTTTGCCTTTGCAATGCGTTCGGGATATTTGAATATTTCTTTGTATTTCTCCGCAAGGTTCTTCGGCAAACTCTGAAAGTTTTCCGATTCGATAGGTGCATAAGCGATAAAGAACTGACCGAAAATAATGTCAAGCATTTCACGGGAGTTCTCTTTCATATAGCACTTTTCAATCTTCCAACCGTTCTCGCCGCCGTGTTCATCAGCCATATACGCTTCCAGTCGTACACATTTATCCGAGCCGTCAAGGGAAGAAGCATAGATGGAATAGCCGCCCATGCCGGACAGAAACGCCTTGTTGTTTGAGCTGATTACATAGGTTCTGGACTCCTCGCTGTACGGTTTATCGAAGCTGTCCTCGGTAAAAACGACATACCCGGTGAGGTGTTCCTTGCGGTTGTTCTCGGCTTCTCGGAAGCGCTTCGTCATTTCCTGATAGCTCATCTCCACCGTTTCCGGCTCGGCATATACGGCACGGTTCGGCGGCATACCGTTCATCTTGCTTTCATCGTTACAGATGATTGCAACCTCGTCCTCAAAGGGCATATATTCTTCAATATCGCCGCCGACGATTTTCTGCATTGCTTCAAGGCTGTCCTCAATTTCAATCATCTTCGGGTACTTATTCGGCTCAACAAGCAGTACGGAAATCATATTTTTCTTTTCCGTATCCGTAAAAGTCCTGCCGAGCTGACAGTCCTTCGGCTCAAAATCAATGGACTTAAAGCCGACGCTGTCGCAGAAATAAAAGCAATGCGGGTGCATTGGATCTTCCATAACTTCCACCACATCGGATACCGAAAGCGAACGGTCTTTGTAGCCTTCAGGGTGGTTCAGATTAAACATCTGATACACATCTTCGAGGGTTTGGCAGTCAACCTCGCCGTCAAAAACCTTATCGTAGATTTTGGAATCGACAGCTTGACTGCCTTGCAGCTTTTCCAAAAGCTCGTATCTCATAAAGGCGACATTGTTGGTGTCACGCTTCATATTGACCTGATAAATTCGTATATTCATCGTTCAAAACTCCTTTGCTTTGATTTGTAAATTCCTAATTTCATACAAAGAAAGTCATTGAAGTCCTTGCCGAATTTCGGTGGACTGTCAATGACTTCGTAGCGGTCGGGCAGAATGATTTGAAGCGCCTGCGTCGCTTTTCTGCCGACCTCATCATTATCGAAGTGAAGCACGATCCGCCTGATTTCCGGGTGGCTTTTCAAGAACCCTTCCACCGCTGCGGGGACTTTGCTTTCTTCGATTTTTTCTCTCGGTGCATAAACACCGGCAAGGGAAACAAGGTTTTCTTTTCTCCAATTACCTCCGTTCATTTTGATTAAGGTCGCATAGGAAAGAGCGTCAATCGCACATTCATACAGGTGGACTTCCGATTTGTTTGAGCCTTCAAGACGGAAAGAATAGTGCTTGTCACTGCCCGATGCGTCACCCATAAGTCTTGA
>JBJEOH010000052.1:0-1510 GCA_051880615.1 Acutalibacteraceae bacterium | reverse complement strand
TCATTATGTAAAGTCTGTTGTCATTCATATATAATTTATTATTGTTATTCAATTAATTAACTACATATAAGCCGTGACAGACTTTACATAATATCAGAGCGTATCAGTATTTGGTCTGTAGGCTTTTGAGATAGCCAAGCAGGTCTTTGTTGTCTTGCCAAGACGTTTTACCTTCTTGCACTATTCCTGGATTCAGTTTGGACAAGGCTTTTTGTTTCATCCTTTCACTTGCTCTTGCATACACTTCAGTTGTGGTAGTAGAAGAGTGCCCGAGAAAGTCGCGGATGTAAACCAAATTTATGTCCGCCTCAAGCATGTGCATTGCTTTTGAGTGCCGGAAACTGTGACATCCTATGTTGTCAGGAAACAACTCCGGCGACACAGCCTTTGCCATGACAATGTATTTCTTGACGATGTTCAGCACTGCCATTCTGCTCATTTTTTCTCCTTGTGGATTGGGGAACAGAGGGTGGCATTGGTTTTCTGGCCGATACAGATGCTTTTCCTCCATATACTGCTTTAGATTTGCAACCTGAGTTGCTGACAGTGGCACTATCCTGACCTTGTCCCCCTTTCCGTGAAGCCGCACAGATGATGTCTCATCAAAGCGCAGGTCAGAGGGTGTAAGGTCCAACAGTTCCTGTACCCGACACCCGCTGTCATAAAGCAAGCCGAGCAACACGAAGTCCCGTCTTCCCTTGGCTGTTTTCAGGTCTGGCTGTCGCAACAGTAGTTTCAGAGCTTCTATCTGCAGGTATGCCATTTCCGGCGCTGATGATTTCTTGCACTTTATTGAGAGTATATCCTGCCATTTTGCGAGCCCCTCGACATTCCTGTACTGCAGGTATGAGAAAAAGGAGTGCATGGCACCAAGACGGGCATTGCGTGTCGATGTGCCGCATTTGCGCTCTTTCTGAAGCCATGTAAGGAAATGGATAATCCGCTCTTTCGTAATCTCGCCAAGGGTGAGATTCTCAGGGCGGACAAGTTCCTCTTTCTCCATGTATTCAATGAATAGCGTAAAGGTATAGCTGTAGGTCTTCACCGTATTGGCGGAGTAACCGCATTCGGATGGGAGGTATCTGCCGAGGAAGTCGGTGAGATGCCTTGCGAAATCAGTCGGTTTCATAGTTGGCTTCCTCCTCCAACGATTTCCCCAGGTCGGGGAACAGGCATTTGTAGGCCTCGTCCATCTTCAGCAGCAGATGAGGGTACATCTCTTGCGTAAGCCGCACATAACGGTTGGTCGCCTCTATCGACTGGTGCCCCATGTAGGTCATCAGGATGGGCAGTGCGCAATAGACGTCCTTGCCTTCCTCTGTCAGTTTCACAAGTGCATTGACGCAAAAGGTATGGCGTAAATCATGCAGTCGCGGTCCCACGCCCCTGCCTCCATGCCCTATGCCGGCTCGTTGCAGCACTTGCCTGAATGTCTCATACACGGAACTCTCGGAGAACTTCCTTCCGTCAGCGGACGTGAAAAAGGGAGTGTCGGTTTCCACTGGCAGGT
>JBJEOH010000051.1:0-1522 GCA_051880615.1 Acutalibacteraceae bacterium | reverse complement strand
TATTTCAGAAAAATATTGATATTTTATAGCGGATTTGGGAGCCGATTCTCTTATGAGTTCCGTCATTTTTTACTGATTGTTCTGTATAAAAATCGCCTTTCTATGAGATGCTAAATATTCTCATTTTCAATAAAATAAGTGGTGTAAAAATTTGGTCAAGTGGCTGATTTTTAGTAATTTTATAAGAGAAAAACAAATATTTATGAACAAAATCAGCACACTTGACCAAGTACTTTCGACCAACAAATCGGCGATTAATCACTCCACAAAAGTAAGAAATAATTTCGAGTCGCAGACTATTCTGAGCAAACTTTTTGATTTTGCATCTTCGGTTCCCGATTTTCGCAGGTTGAACAAAGGGAATATCCGCCATAGTCTTAGTGACATCATTATGCTTATTATACTCGCTCGTGCTTCGAGATGTGTGGGGCGTATGGATATTATTAGGTTCGGATACGAAAATCTAAATAAATTTCAAAAAATCGGTATGCTGCGCAATGGTGTGCCTTCGGAACCAACGCTTTGCCGTGTTGAAAATGGGATAAACGACCTTGATATGGCCAAGAGAATGCAAGAGTTTACGGAAGCTTTTCATAGGCAACTGTTTAAAGACAGCATTGAGATGAAGATAATCTGTGTGGATGGTAAGGCCGAGCGCGGCACCATTCAGCAGAATGGGCGCAATCCGGATATAGTCTCGGCATATTCTCCTGCCACAGGCATTATATTAGCTACCGAGGCTTGTGAGGAAAAGAGTAACGAGATAAAGGCCGTGCCTCGTCTGATAGATAAACTTGATATTGCCGGAAAGATAATCACAGCCGATGCCATGTCGATGCAAAAAGAGATTATCGACATAATCAGGCAGAAAGGCGGTGATTTTCTGATAGAACTCAAGGCCAACCAGCGTTCGCTTTGCTATGCAATTGAAGACAAAATAAAGCTGCACACCCCGCTGTATTCATACACGGATGGCCCGGAGCTTGGGCATGGACGAATCGAGACTCGCACATACCACATATATGACGGTTTGAATATGATAGCGGATGCAAATAAATGGGGTGGCAATATGACGGTTGTGGAATATGTGTCAGAAACAACTTGTAAGACAACAAATGAGCGCACCTCCGAGAGGCGCCTGTATCTGACAAGTCTGCCAACAGACACGCCCAAATTAGGATTATTTGTGCGCAAGCATTGGTCAATCGAAAGTATGCACTGGGCACTTGACGTCAATCTTCGGCAAGATAAGATAAAACGCAAGTGGAGTAGATCGGCGCGCAATCTCGATTCATTGCAAAGAATTGTATTCTCCGTATTCTCTATTTGGAAAGGACTGCGCAAAAAGACGGCAGACAAACGTAAAGGTATGGCAGAACTAATGAGACACGTCTCGGCAAGCTTTACCAAACTCATCCACTTTTTGCGCCAAAAATAATAAAACTTAGATTTTGACAAAGAGATAAAACGCACATTTACAACATAACCGCTCCACCCGATTCTCAATCGAACCGGGTAGGGG
>JBJEOH010000050.1:0-1522 GCA_051880615.1 Acutalibacteraceae bacterium | reverse complement strand
ACCCGGAGATAGCTGGTTCTCCTCGAAATAGCTTTAGGGCTAGCCTCGTATTAGACTGCTGGAGGTAGAGCACTGAATATCCTAGGGGGCGTCAAAGCTTACCGAAGATTATCAAACTCCGAATGCCATACAGCTGATTGCCGGGAGTCAGACTACACGAGATAAGTTGGGTAGTCAAAAGGGAAAGAGCCCAGACCTACAGCTAAGGTCCCAAAGTGCGTGTTAAGTGGAAAAGGATGTGGGATTTCGAAGACAACTAGGATGTTGGCTCAGAAGCAGCCACACATTCAAAGAGTGCGTAATAGCTCACTAGTCGAGAGGTCCTGCGCCGAAAATGTCCGGGGCTGAAACACGACACCGAAGCTTAGGAATGTATTTATACATTGGTAGAGGAGCATTGACAACACGAAGAAGCAGTACCGGAAGGAGCTGTGGAGGGTTGTGAAGAGAGAATGCCGGAATGAGTAGCGAGAAAGAGGTGAGAATCCTCTTGGCCGAATATCTAAGGTTTCCAGGGTAAAGCTGATCTGCCCTGGGTAAGTCGGGGCCTAAGGCGAGGCTTAAGAGCGTAGCCGATGGACAACAGGTGGAAATTCCTGTACTATGATATAACAGAACTGTGGGGACACGGAAGGAAAGCGTGGGCACGGAAAGGAAAGACGTGTACAAGCGGGGTAGGAGTACATCAGGCAAATCCGGTGTGCAATCCGAATCCGTAACGTGGAGCGAAAAGAAGTAGCGAAGCACGTGAGCCGGCCGTCGAGAAAAGCCGCTATTGTTTATATCATACCCGTACCGTAAACCGACACAGGTGGATGAGGAGAGAATCCTAAGGCCGGCGGGAGAAGCATTGTTAAGGAACTCGGCAAAATGACCCCGTAACTTCGGGAGAAGGGGTGCCTGCGAGAGCAGGCCGCAGAGAATAGGCTCAAGCAACTGTTTAGCAAAAACACAGGTCTATGCAAAACCGAAAGGTGAGGTATATGGGCTGACGCCTGCCCGGTGCTGGAAGGTTAAGAGGAGGAGTCAGGCAACGAAGCTCCGAATTCAAGCCCCAGTAAACGGCGGCCGTAACTATAACGGTCCTAAGGTAGCGAAATTCCTTGTCGGGTAAGTTCCGACCCGCACGAAAGGCGTAATGATTTGAGCGCTGTCTCGACAATGCACCCGGTGAAATTGAAGTACCAGTGAAGATGCTGGTTACCTGCGCCAGGACGGAAAGACCCCATGGAGCTTTACTCCAGCTTGATACTGGGATTCGATGCTGAATGTACAGGATAGGTGGGAGACGAAGAAGTAAGCACGCCAGTGCTTACGGAGTCGCTGTTGGGATACCACCCTTTGAGTATTGGATTTCTAACCTGCGCCCGTGACCCGGGCGGGGGACAATGTCTGGCGGGGAGTTTGACTGGGGCGGTCGCCTCCGAAAGGGTATCGGAGGCGCTCAAAGGTTCCCTCAGAATGGTTGGAAACCATTCGAAGAGTGCAAAGGCAGAAGGGAGCTTGACTGTGACACCGACGG
>JBJEOH010000049.1:0-1547 GCA_051880615.1 Acutalibacteraceae bacterium | reverse complement strand
TTAGAGTTCACTCCGCAAGCCCCTAAAATGCGAAAACAGGGCTGGGAGCAGAAAGAAACCAGATTCGCAAAAAATGGTGCAAAAGAGCCCGCAGACTCTTTGCCAGGTTCATGCACAGCAAAGCAATGCCGATGACACAGAAAGAAGTTTCCTGCAAGTGCGCCATGATGCGATTGAGGCCATAGCTGCGCTTGCCAACTCCAAATTCGCCCTCGACAATGTTTCGGTCGCAGATATCCTGATACTCCTGTTTCTTTGCCTGCTTCGTCCTTTCCGCGTTCTTGGTCGGTCGTCCCAGGGCCGGGCCGGTTAACTGAATTCCCTGCGCCTTGCACCAGGAAATGGTCTCCCGGTTTCGGTAGATTTTATCAACAAGAATTCGCTGCGGATAGCAGCCATGCTCCTGACGGTAGCCCTCTACGGCGCTGAAAAAATCGGTTGCTTCGTTGAAAGCATCAAAGGAAAGTCGCTCGATTTTTACATAGCCATCCACCATGCTGATATGCAGCTTCGCTCCAAATTCGGTGTTCGCATGGGCTTTCCCACGGACGATTGGCCTGACCCAAGGCTGGCTGATGCTGACAATACGGTCAGGTACCGTATGGACACGGTTTTCGTACATGTATAGCTGCTGCTCGTACAGTGTTGTGATGGTATTCAGTAAATCCGCAACTTTTTCGGATACTTTCAAACGAGTTTTCCGAATAATATCCACGATAAAGCCAATATCCCGCCGGATATATTGCAGTTGCTTCCGAACGCCTTCCCGTATCTTTTTGGCGGTACGCTTCTTAGATTTGGAAAGCTTCAGATAATCCCGACGGGCTGCCCTGCGCCGCATCCGGGGCTTTTTCAGTTTGTGGGCTTCGCAGTACACATCGACGATATGCTCCAGCTTTTCCCGCGCTTCATTCAGAAGTTGGAAATCCTGCGGGTAGGAAATGTCTGCCGGACAGCAGGTGGCATCCATGATGAGGGTGCCCTTGTTCTCACCGGAACCGCCGCCGTTCTGGTCGTCGTGATCGTCCTGATCTTCCTTGGGGGTGGAAGCTGCCAGCAGAGCAGCAATGGCTTCCGGCGGAAAGCGCTTCCGGAATTCCACCATAGTGGATGCGCCAAAGGGGCATTTGCTGGTGTATTCCTTCAGGCCGAGGAAGTATTGCAGATACGGATTCTCGCTGACATGCCGCACCGTCCACTCGTCGCTGCACTTCAATCGCTGCTTGATGATCAGCGCACCCAATGCGATCCGGGCAGGATGTGCCGGATGCCCATTGTTGACAAACTGCTTGGCATAGGCCTCCTCCGCTTCATCCCAAGGCACCAAATCCGCCAGCTTTACCCACTCGTTGTTCTTGTCCAACTGACCATAAGGAAACACAAAATCCTCGATCCGCATCTGTCTGTTCATACGATACATACCCGCATCCTCCAAAACTGCACGCCTTTTTCTGGCTTTTTACATTATTCCCGTGCAGTTATTATAGCATATTTTGTCGGAAAATGCAGTGATATCAATGATTTTTTTGGTTGCGGAGTGGACTCTA
>JBJEOH010000048.1:0-1573 GCA_051880615.1 Acutalibacteraceae bacterium | reverse complement strand
GGCTGTCAGCCCCCAACACCCCTGACCAAAGAGTGACCCTCTCTTTGGAAACTCCGCTTAGAGGTCTCGCCCCCTAAGAACCACGAGCAGGAAGTGCCCCTCTCCCTGCACCCACCGCTTGGGGACACCATCCCCAAGACCCCTAAAATTATTCATCAAATATTCAAAAATGCCATGGCAGAAATATCATGTATCAACATCAAGCCGTGCAACATCGGCAGCAGCGAGGCGCACAACAGGCGCACAGAGCAATATATGGCTCACATAAACGAGAATGATGTCTATATCCGCAGAGACCTGACCTCTGAAAATGAGGTTTGGGTCTCACCTGAGTATGGAGAAAAGACCTTGCAGCAATGCTATGACGATATTGCTGTCATGGTCAAGGAGAAGACGGGCAAGGCATTGCAGACCAAAAGTCGGGAGAGGGTGGACAAGAAGACAGGAAAGGTGAAGAAAGTCGCAGGAAGCAGTCCAATCCGTGAGGGAGTCGTGCTTATCAAGCCCGATACAACAATGGATGACCTTGTCCGCTTCACACAGGAGTGTCAGAAGATGTGGGGAATATGCGCCATTCAGATTTTCATACATAGGGATGAAGGACATTATGACACGATGGACAACGAAGGAAAGTCTGAATGGAAATCCAACTATCATGCCCACATCCTCTTTGACTGGATGAATCATGCTACTGGCAAATCATGGAAACTCGACAAGAAGGCCATGTCGGATCTGCAGACGCTTGCAGCTGAGACACTGAACATGGAGCGTGGCAGAAGCAAGGAAGAGACAGGCAGGGAGCATTTGGAGCGTAACGACTTTATCCTTGCCAAACAGAAAGAGGAAACGGCACAGGTCTTGGCGGACAAGAAGAAAGCGGAGATTGAGAAACACGATGCCCAGATGCAGGTGAGGGCTGCGAACAGGGAGAAAGGGCGGCTCGACTCGGAAATAGAGAAACGGCAGTTGGAAAGTGACAGGCTTGATAAGGAGATAGCGGACAAGGAAGAGCGTGCAAGAGTGGCAGGCAAGGCTAACACGAGCGGCATCAAGCATGGTGTGGCGAACCTTCTCGGCATGGGGAAGTATGCAGCCATCGAGAAGCGCAACAAGGAACTTGAAGAGTCTGTCCCCAAGGAGAAACAACGGCTGCAAAAACAGTTCGCTGCGGCTGTCAGGCAGGAGGTGGAGAAGGCGGTTGCACCTTATGAACAACAAAAGAATGCAGACAGATTGCTTATCAATACACTTCAATCCAAAGTATCTGTCTTGTCAGAAAACAACATGGAGCTTAGCAGCCGAAACTCACGCATGGAGAACCGTCATCAAGCAGACTTAATGTGGCGTGACCGTCTGCTTCGGATATTCGCAGAAATGTTCTACCAAGCCAAGGAACTTTTTCGTAAGGCTGTCGATGCCATCATATCCCTTGCCACTCCCGACAGACAAGGAAGACACCGAGACATCTTTCGCAACGAGGAAGCAGCAGCCATCAAGGAGACCATGAACGAATTTGCCGACACTGAATCAGAACGAATCAGCATCGGCAAATGGCTTGTTGATTATGCTTCCT
>JBJEOH010000047.1:0-1652 GCA_051880615.1 Acutalibacteraceae bacterium | reverse complement strand
GCTTGTAACCAGTCTGCCCTTGTCATCGTAAATCCAGAAGGTTACTCCGCCATCCATGTCCTTGGTCTCGGCGTGGAGCTTAAGCGGCTCTCCGACAAGGCCTTTACTGGTTGAGCTGCCGTCCTTGTCCTGCCATTCGGCTTTCTTGATTTCAGGTCTTACAAGCTTTACTTCGAGTGAGTTTGAACTCTTCTCAAAATTACACCAGGCACAGTGGGCTGTGAAGACAAAACTGGGGTCGCTTTCCGGCGGCATCTCGCTCTGGTCTGCCCGGTAAAGCCACTTTGCCGAAACGCTTCCGCCTTTTACTGTGAGCGGGAACTTTGCCATTGCTACGCTGTCCTCGGGGCCTTTGCCTTCGCGGAATACCTGAAGCGTTACCATGTTGCCGTCTGCTATGTCCTGTACGTTTGCGGTAAGCTCGACTTCTTCTCCTTCCTCTGTACTGGTTTTTGACCATTTTACGCTTGAGAACTTTGGATTTTTGTTTTCTGCCTCCCTGCGTTCCCTTTCGTATTCTTCCGTGTTTTTAGGATTTATGATTGCCGGCATGGGGATGCTCGCTCCCATGGCAATTATTGTGGAGTTATTCTGCATTCCCATGTCGTTACAGGTTGTTACCTGGCTTCCAATGACTGCGGCTTCCTTTCCTTCAATCTTTACCTTGCTGCTCGTTCCGCCAGTTACTTTTCCTTCCTTCTTAGGATTGTTCTGGAACTTGATTGTTCCCGGTAGCTGCATGTGCATACTGTCATCATGCTTTGCTACGCTGTCCTTTACAGCACATTTTTTGTCTTTTATAGTTACGTCTTTTGCAAGCTTGTCCTTTAGCTTTCCGATGAAGGGGTGCGGTAGCGGTACCGTGGTAGTTGTATTGCCCGCAGGAACAACCATTATATGGGTGTCCATTCCCATAACCTTGTCGCCCTCTACGGCAATCTGCTTGCCCTCTGCGGTTACTCCCTTGGAGCCGCTCATCTTTATTTTCTTGCCCTTTACCTTGATTTCCTTGTCGCTGGTGATTGTTGCGTTTTTCTTGGTCTTTATGGACATGGCATCTTCGGATGTAAGCTTTGTTCCTTTTTCAGATACCAGGTCAAGGTTTTCGCCGCTTTGAATCGTGAGCTTGCGGCATTTGATTTTTATGTCGCCAAGCTCATTTGCAACTTCTATGCCCTTATCTTTGGTAAGCACGCAGCGGATTTTTCCTTCTGCTGTTTCTATGCGGATCCCTTCATTGCCGTCCTCGTCTATCAGCTCAAGGCGGTGGGCTTTGGTCTGCCACAGATAACTTTCGGCACTGTCTGACGGAGAGGATTCTGGAGGCCTGTGATTCATGTCATAGATGCAGCCGAGTACAATTCCCTGACTTCTGCTGCCGTAGGGAAAGCAGACCAGTACCTGGGTTCCTATGTCCGGAAGGCTCCAGATGCCATGCCCGTCTCCTGCCCAGATGTTCAGGGGCTGATACCAAGGGCTTACAGTGCTGCCTCCTACAAGCGGAAGCTGGACGCGGAGCCGTCCGAGGCATTCTGGATCCTTGTTGTCTGCCACTATGCCCCAGACGGGCGGACAGCTTTTTATGAACTGATTCCTCTGGTATTCTGATACTCCGGCCGGCTTTCTTGGATCTGGGTGCCGCTTGAGAAGGT
>JBJEOH010000046.1:4065-7800 GCA_051880615.1 Acutalibacteraceae bacterium | reverse complement strand
AATCAGAATTTCAAGGTGCTGGGTTCTGAAATGAAGCTTGTTTCATCGCAGTTTGATAAGAACGATAAATCTGTCGATGCACTTACCGCTCGAAACAAGGTTCTTAGCAAAGAGATTGACGAGCAAAAAAACAAGATTGAACTTCTGAAACAAGCTCTTGATAACGCATCAACTTCCTTTGGCGAAAACGACCGCAGAACACAGCAGTGGCAGATAAAGCTCAATAACGCACAGGCAACTCTCAACGACCTTGAAAAGGAATTAAAGGACAACAACGATACTCTTGACAAAACAGCTGACGAGCTTAACGATGCCGAAAAAGAGGCTGACGATTTTGGTGATGAAATTGATGATGCCGGAAAGCAGAGTGAAAGCGCAGGCGGCAAGTTCAGCAAGGTCAAAGGAATTGTCGCAGGCTTTGGAAAAGTACTTGCAGGTGCGACAGCCGCAATAGGTGCCGCCGCAGTTGCAACGGGCAAAAAGCTGAAGGATATGGCTGACGAAACAGCCGCCGCAGGAGATGAAATCGACAAAAACTCCCAAAGGCTCGGACTTTCTAAAAAGGCATATCAGGAATGGGACTATGTTCTCTCTCAGTCGGGTGTTGACATAAACAGTGTTCAGACAGGCTTTAAGTCAATGACTAACTCCATTGACGATGCGAAAAACGGCTCTGAAACAGCTACTAAAAAGTTCACTGCTTTGGGAATTTCAATGTCCGATTTAAAGACAATGAGCCGTGAGGAAATCTTCGACAAAGCCGTACAAGGCTTGCAGAACATCACTGATGATACAACAAAGGCGGCTCTTGCGAATGACCTCTTCGGCAAAAGCGGTCAGAACATTATGCCCCTTTTGAACGCTACAGCCGACAGTACACAAAACCTCAAGGACAAGGCTCACGAGCTTGGTATGGTTATGTCTGACGAGGCGGTGCAGGCTGCTGTTGATTACACAGACAATATGGACACCTTGCAGAGAACATTCACCGGTCTGAAAAATTCGATTATGGGTGATATTCTGCCCGGCTTTAATGACATTCTCTTAGGCCTTACCGGACTTATGACAGGTGCTGACGGAGCAAAGGAACAGCTCCAGCTTGGCGCACAGGAGATTGTAACATCAATTTCCGGAATATTCCCACAGCTTACTGAAATTCTCCTCACACTCGTTACTGCAATAGCAGGAGTAGCACCATCAATTATTCAGGCACTTGTCACAGGAATTGCAGAAAATCTGCCTACCTTGGTTGAATCGGCATCAAACATTATACTTACCTTCGTATCGAGTATTATTCTTGCCTTACCTCAAATAACCGAGGGTGCGTTACAGCTTGTAATGACTCTGACAAACGGCATAATTGAAAATCTTCCGTTGCTCTTAACAGCTGCTATTCAGGTGATCGCAACACTCGTAACAGGCATAGCAGAATCACTGCCACAGCTTATTCCGGCTATGTTAGACTGCATTGTCACAATGGTGCAAGGTCTGATTGATAATCTTCCCTTACTCCTTGATGCCGCACTTCAGCTGATAACAGGACTTGCACAGGGATTGCTTGACGCACTTCCTGTCCTTATAGCCGCTCTGCCGGATATTATCATCGGAATAGTAAACTTTCTGCTTGATTCAATTCCGCAGATTATTGATGCCGGAATAAAACTCCTTACTTCCCTTGTTGACGCTCTGCCGCAGATTATTACGGCAATCGTGAACGCAATACCGAAAATTATAAACGGTATAATCAACGCAGTTCTGAACGCTATACCGCAGATTATTCAGGCAGGAATTGACCTGCTGATAGCCTTAATCAGAGCCTTGCCGCAAATTATAACAACGATTGTAAAGGCAATCCCACAGATAATATCGGGTATAGTTGATGCGTTAATCGGAAACATCGACAAAATCGTTATGGCAGGTGTTGAGCTGTTCATTGCTCTCATTGAAAATCTGCCGACTATCATTGTCGAGATTGTAAAGGCAGTTCCGAAAATTATCGAGGGCATTGTTAAGGCTTTCGGTTCACTGATGGGTAAAATCGTAGAAATCGGTGGCAACATTGTAAAGGGTTTGTGGGACGGTATCTGCGGTCTTGCATCGTGGCTGTGGGATCAGGTGTCAGGTTGGATTTCAGGCATCTGGGACGGTATTTGCAGCTTTTTCGGAATCAACTCTCCGTCAAAGGAGATGGCTTGGGTCGGCGAAATGCTTGTAAAAGGTCTTGCAGGCTCGATTGATGATAACGGTGACGAGGCTGTGAAAGCTGCTGAAAATATGAGCAGTGATATTTCAGATGTGATGAATACACTTGCTGACGATATGAAAACTACACTGCCTACTGATTTTTCAGTTGACGGTAATATCAAGAGTTCGCTTGATTCGTCAATGACAGGAGTAAACAGTAAAAGCGGACTTTCACTTGTACTCAATATCACAAACTTCAACAACTACTCAAGCGAGAACATTAATCAGCTTACAAACGAAATTATGGAAACTGCAGGACAGTTTGCCAAAAGGAAAGGTATGGTGTTTGCGTGAACTATTTTGAATACAACGGTGTCAAATCATCTGATATGGGTTTGCATATTCAGAAAAAGAATGTCTATTCTTCTCCGAAATTTGATTCACAATTCGTATCAGTACCGGGAAGAAATGGTGATTTGATTGTTTCAAACAACAGGTTTGAAAACATTCAGATAACCTACAATGTATTTTTGTCGGCTAAATCTGTTGATGAGCTTGCAGAAAAACTTATGAAGGTCAAGGCTTGGCTCTATTCACTGCCGACAGGCTACCACACTCTTACCGACAGCTATGACAAGAAGTTCTTCCGCAAGGCGGTGTTTGCATCTTCTCTTGATATTGAAGATGAACTTAACAAAATCGGAGTGTTTACAATCAGCTTTAACTGTAAGCCATTCAAATACAGCTTTGACGGCAATCTGCCCCATTACATAAAAGGTGCTGTATCCAATTTGTCTGATTTCAGCTTAATTTTTTGCAGAATGGACGGCTCAACCAGCGACAATAACTGGGATAGCCGTTGGAATCAGACTGTGGATTTAAAGCTTAGCGGTGAGAACAATATGTATATAATTGCCGAAAACTCCTGGGGTGACGGCAACTGGGGTACATATTCACCCTCACAGTCAAACACCGTTTATTTGCAGGTAAATGAAAACTGGAAAAAGGACAATGCCCGATTTGCGGTTTTCATATTCGGCAGTAAAGGTGAGCATTGGTATTCAATGACAAAGGTAACAGACAATATTTACAGTGCTGTTTTGCCGACACCCTCATACACAACACTTGAAAATCCATATTCGTTTGAAAGCAAGCCGTATATACGAGTGTTCGGAAGTGGCGACGGAACTCTTACTATCGAATCACAAAACGGCAGACGGCAGTGGAGTTTCAAAAACATTGATGAATACCTTGAGATTGACAGCGAACAGATGAATTTTTACAAGGACACCGTTCTTAAAAATGATACAGTAACAGGAAGTGGCTTTCCCAAACTTGCTCCCGGCGAAAACAAATTCATTCTCGGCGGTGGGGTTACAAGTCTTTCTGTATTTCCAAGGTGGTGTACGCTATGATTCCTATTCTTTACAAGGCAGATGCGGTTGATTTTTCAACATTTGGCATAGGTTCTTTATCTGAATGCACCTTGTGCGAGGTAACAGAGGAGCGAAACGGTGCATTTGAATGTACCTTAAAATATCCCGTAACAGG
>JBJEOH010000046.1:0-3965 GCA_051880615.1 Acutalibacteraceae bacterium | reverse complement strand
AACGGTGTTGTAATTGAGTACGGCAAAAACCTCACAGATATGGAGCAGGACAATGATTTTACTGGTGTATATACAGATATTCTGCCCTACGCTGTTTTCTCTGATGAGAGTACGGAAAAGATTATTACACTTTTCGAGATTACTCTGCCCATTATCGACAACCCCACAAGACAGAAAACGCTGATAAAGGACTTTACAGAGTTCTTTGAGGATAAATCAAGCATAAATGAAAACAGCCTGCGAACAAAAGCACAGTCATATATAAAGGCAAATCCGCTTGGAGTAGAAACTCCGACATTGACAGTTGCTTTTGAGCCACTTTGGAAACAGCCGGAATACTCTGCAATCTTAGAGAGAGTTTCCCTCTGCGATACGGTTACAATCAGACATTCTGCATTAGGCATCACAGCAAAGTCAAAGGTTATCAAAACCGTATATGACGCTCTTGCAGAGAAGTATGTTTCAATAACCCTCGGAACGGCAAAGTCAAATTTTGTAAACACAGTCGGTGACATTAAGACAGAACTTTCGGAGGTAAAGAACAAAACGGAGCATTTCCCACTTCTCATAAATACCGCAGTGAAAAACGCAACATCACTCATCGCTGGTCAGAACGGCGGATATGTTGTAATAAACACAAACAGCGTGAGCGGTCAGCCGTATGAACTTTTAATTCTTGATGCACCAAATATCAGTGATGCCGTCAATGTATGGCGGTGGAATGTTGGCGGATTAGGCTTTTCAAGCAACGGCTACAACGGACCCTACGAAACTGCAATAACATCTGACGGACAAATTGTAGCTGACTTCATCACAAGCGGAACTCTTACCGCAAATATCATAAAGGCAGGAGTGATAAGCTCCTTTGACAATTCATCCTGGTGGGATCTGGAAAGCGGAGAGGTTCATCTGAAGGCTTATGCAAGCACAGAAACAGTCAAGGAAATAAATGGAAAAATTGATGCAACAGACAAGCGTGTTGACGAAACAAAAGATAAGATTGATGAGGTGAATAATCAGCTTGACGGAGTGTGTGAAACCATCTCAACCGTAACAGAAAAAACTGCTGAATTACAGATTAATGCTGACAAGATAAGCAGTACAGTTTCTTCTCTTACTACAACTGTTGAAACGATTGACAGTACTCTTGAAACTGAGCAGAAACGAGTAACCGATGCTGAGAATAAAATATCAGTTCTTGAGCAGACCTCCGACAAGCTGAGCAGTACGGTATCTTCTCTTAATACAACGGTTGAAAAGATTGACAGCACTCTTGAATCGGAGCAGGAGCGAGTAACCAACGCTGAGAACAAAATAACCGTTCTTGAACAGACCGCAGACAATCTTTCCGTAAAAATTGAGGAGCAGTATGTAGGCGGTATGAATTACATTCAGAATTCCGCAGGGCTTAACGGAATGAGTGATGACTGGGAATATACGGGAAAGGTCAGTACAGGAACATCAACCGACATCAGCAGTAACACAAGCTCAAATTCCTGTTTCATTCTCGGCAGTTCATCAACCCTTAGTCAGACAGTAAATGAAATCGTTCCCGACAGGTCATATACAGTTTCAATCCGGGCAAAGAAACCCTATTCATCATACACAGCGTATTTCTACATACAGTACAACGGTGTGAAAAAAGAATATCTCTTTGACACAACCGATTCGTTCGACTGGACGGATTTCTCTGTTGTACTGCCCGATGTGTCCGACTCGTCAATTACCATATGTGCATACAGCCGTTATGCACCTTTGTATATTTCAGACATTATGCTCACAGACGGAAGTATCGCAAGGAAGTGGACTCCTGCGCCAAACGAGATATACACAAATGAAGTTAAAATCGACCGCAAAGGAATTGAGGTTTCAAACAGCAAATCAAAGCAGAAAACCGTTATTACAAATACAGAGTTCTCAGGCTACTACAACAACGAGAAGATTTTTACTCTGAATAAAGACGAAACACAGACAAAGAAAACCACTGTTGACGGAGAGCTGACTATAGGCAAAACAAAGTTCATTCCTATGGCTGATACTTCACAAGGACTTAACATTGTAATTCTTGATTAAGGGGGCTTTTAAATGGCAGACAAGGCATCATTACTTAACAGAGTGGAAACGGTTTCCATTGACACTGATACCGTACAGATTTTTCTCAATGCTACTGTTTACAACTCATCATACAAACATCAGTTGACAATACATATACGAGGAGTTCCGATTGCAAGCGTGGACAATATTTCTTTGTCAACGGGAACTGCGCAGAGGACAATAACCCTTTCAGCTGACACAAAAGAGGCAATACAGAAATATATGTTTGAGGACAAATCTGTAACAGCAACCTTTGTTCTTGCAACCAGCAAGGGTTCAACTCTTATCGGCACTTCATCAAAGACTGCGACAATTCGGACAAAGGCGGCAAACTCTGCACCGCTGTTTTCTGAATTCACCTGTACCGACAGCAACAGTACCACATCAGACGTAACAGGCGGTAACCCTTATTACATACAAAACTTTTCAACTCTGAAAATAACTCCGGGAACTGCCGCATCAAGAAACTGGTCGCATATTACGAAATATACAGCCGTATGCAACGGAGTAACTGTTTCAAATACGGACGGCGGTGTTTTAAATCTCGGCACAATTTCAAAAAGCGGAGATGTTACTGTAAAGGTAACTGTCACCGATTCAAGAGGATATACAAGAAGTGTTTACAAAACGATAAATGTAATCCCCTATGACAGAGCAAATGTTTACTCAATTACACTCCGCAGAACAAACGAGATTGAGTCAGAAATTCAGCTTGTATTCAGCGGTTCAATTTCAGCAATAACCATTGACAGCACAGACAAAAACAGCCTTAAATCAGTCCGTTACCGATACAAGAAAACAAACGCATCATCATACGGAAACTTCACAGATTTATTAAGCTCGGTCGCAGTAAGCGGCACGAGCTTTTCTTTTTCAAGTCTTGAACTATGTAATTTTGATGTAAATTCATCGTACAATTTCCATCTTGAAATTCGTGATGTTTTCAACTCAATGACGGTGACAGATTTATATTTCATCGTACCGCAGGGAACTCCGCTTATTGCACTTCGCAAGAAAATGGTGGGAATTAACAATCCAAACCCAAAGGCGGCTCTTGATGTGACGGGTGAAATATATATGAACGGTTTCAGCGTTATGGGACTTCAGCAGGCGGCTATTGCCGATGATGTAAGCCTTAACGAGCTGACATCACCCGGAATTTATTTCAGGCGGTCAGTACCGCAGGAAAACCTTAATTATCCGGCACTTGTATTTGGTATGCTTGAGGTGTTTTCCTGCAGTGTAAATGTTGTAATTCAGCGTTACACCGCAAGAGATTCACCTTTTGATACATATATTCGTTCAAGGGTGAACTCCTCGTGGAGTGCGTGGGTTAAAAAATAGAAAATAAAATGAATGGAGGAATTTTAATGAAACAAATCTGGAACGGCATACAAATTGCATTCTCTGCATTCGGCGGCTTTCTCGGCTGGTTCTTAGGCGGAGCAGACGGCTTTTTGTATGCACTTATCGCATTTGTAGTTACCGACTACATAACAGGACTGATGTGCGCCTTTGCAGACCGTAATCTTTCAAGCGAGATAGGGTTTAAGGGCATCTGCCGAAAGGTGCTGATTTTTGCACTTGTGGGAATTGCAAATCTTGTTGATGTGTTCATTTTACAGGAAGTAGGAGTGCTGCGAACGGCAGTAATTTTCTTCTACCTTTCAAACGAGGGAGTTTCAATTCTTGAAAACTCATCACACTTAGGACTGCCAATACCAGAGAAACTAAAATCTGTACTTTCACAATTACACAACAGGGAGGGCAAATAAATGACTGACGAAAAAGTAATTACAACCGAGCAGGACATTCCTGCAGAAACACTTGAAAATTTATCAAACAACAAAGGAGAGGAATAACAATGGCTT
>JBJEOH010000045.1:0-1691 GCA_051880615.1 Acutalibacteraceae bacterium | reverse complement strand
GCTGCAATGAGGAAAATACATGCGCCGACGACCATCATGATCTTCTTCTTGACATTGTGATTGCTTGTGATAAATAGCTTAATTTCAGTGATTTGCAACATCTGCCACTTAGCAAGTCACGGATAAGTCACAAATATTTCCAACAAGCTACACTTTTAAGTAACTTTAACTGCGACTGCGAACTCAAATCACAGAAATGAGACTGATGCGTGACAAATCCATACCTTTTACTTCTATCATAACATATTCTTGGATATTATTCCAAAAACACAAAATAGAGAGCGTTTAAGTACGATTTTTGCCCGAAAATCATACTCAAAAGTTAAGTATTGTTGTATTTTGACTTGACAGAAAGGAAAAATTCTTATACTGGAGACTACCAGCCGTAACTTTGCATCGCTTTTGACAACAAAGGCAAAGAGAATCGCTAACGCCACTCAGGATAACAATATATATAGCAAAGGTGGCAAATATTAACCAACAAAGTTATAAGGTATGAAAGAATTGTTTTCAAACTCACGACACGACAACGAAATCAAGAGAGACGTTGCCGAACTGAAAAACAGGTTGGATGCCGTGGAGCATCTTCTCGACAATGCCAAGGATGTGCTTACCTTGGAAGAAGCTGCAGCCTTCATGGGTATGAAGAAGAGCACGCTCTACAAGCTGACCCACGAACAGGCTATCCCTTATTGGAAGCCTAACGGCAAGCTTATTTATTTTGAGAAGTCGGAACTCATCGCATGGATCCGACAGAACAAGATGCAGTCGAAGACTCAGATTTCAAAGGAGGCTGAACGGCTGATTGCAGGTATGGAAGTACAGGCTTGCACCATACATCATTCACTT
This sequence comes from Acutalibacteraceae bacterium, assembly GCA_051880615.1. Lineage (GTDB taxonomy): Bacteria > Bacillota > Clostridia > Oscillospirales > Acutalibacteraceae > UBA7067. Next base: position 842 of record JBJEOH010000045.1, on the reverse strand, counting down.
AAATAAGGTATAGAGAGAAGCATGAAGAAGGAAGAACTAATCAGCATCATCAGGGAACGCAACCCTCTTCTTGCCGATGCAGTCAGCCATATGGTGGACTATGTGACTGACAAATATCCGGCTGCATATCCGAACAAGGAACAGACAGAGGCTGTGAACAGATACCTTCATTCAGTAATGGCAGATGGTGACGGAACGATGTCGAGAGAGAACTGCGAACACAGAAAAATCGCTTCACAACGAATCACCATCAATGCCATACGTCTGCTTGACTGGGAACAACAAAATCGTTTGCAAGACGTGCTTGACCATATATCCTATGACCGCAATTATTACCTTCCTGAAAGAGGCTGGAGAATGGGTAGGTAGGGTTTACGGATGAGACACATATCATTACATAACAGTCTTCAAAAATGGAAAACAGAAACATTCATTACTGTATAGTCCTTTCACAACAGCAGGAGGAATTTCTGGACAGTGCCAAGTCGGGGGTGGACAGATACCGTTTCATTCATTTTCTTGCGAGACACGCAGTCATGGAGCAAAAGGTCTGCAAGGTGAAAGGCTATACGGTCGGTTTGCAGGTTGGACAGGTGGCATTCGCAGAGGGAGAACTGGCAAGACTTTTCGGATGTGAACGCAAGACCATACAGAGGCTTGTGGAGAGCATGAGGGCGTTACAACTTGTCTCAACCAACAGTACCAACCGCGCAACCGTCTTTACACTGCTCTATCTATCGGGATGGCTTATTGAAGGCAATATGGCGAGGAATCCATATTACCACAGACCATTGGCAACGACAAGACAGGAGAATGTCGTAAGTGTCCCATCTGACATGAAT
>JBJEOH010000044.1:0-1735 GCA_051880615.1 Acutalibacteraceae bacterium | reverse complement strand
AAAGAAATATTCACAGCGCAGGAGCGCTGTGAGAACCGCAGATTCCGGTAGGCTGCTTAGGCATCCGACCGGAATTTGCGGTTTTTAAGCGGCTAAGAAAAGCTGATGCTTCTCCATAGGCGTGAGGACGCCGAGGTTGCGCTGCACCCTTCTGGTATTGTAATAACGAATATAATTTTCAATCATATCGGTCAATTCTTTTTTGCTGGTAAAGCGTTTGCCATAGTAGCGCTCCCGTTTCAGAATGCCCCAAAAGCCTTCCATCGGCCCGTTGTCAATGCACTTGGCCACGCGGGACATGCTCTGCTTCATACCAGCCTTCTCCAATTTATGATGAAAAGTCCGGTTGGTGTACTGGAAACCTCTGTCGCTGTGGAATAACGGGTGCGCGCCCGGATTGGCCTTCACCGCCCGGTCAAAAGTCTTGAAAACGAGAGAGTTGTCATTGCGGTCACCGACTACATAAGAAACAATGCGGCGGTCATAGAGATCCAGTATGGCACTGAGATAGACCTTATGTACTTCAATGCCTTCATACCACTTGAACTCTGTTACATCTGTGAGCCACTTCTCATTCGGCTTGTCCGCATAGAATTTCCGATCAAGGAGATTTTCGGCTACAAACTGTGGATTCTTCGCCTTCCGGGTACAGCCATGGTTGTTGTACTTGATGGTTGACTGAATGCTTTTGGCGCGACAGATGCGCAGAATGCGCTTGTCGTTCACATGGATGTGCTCATTGTGCCGAAGATCGTCATTGATGCGCCGGTAACCCTTGTCCGGACTCTCCATGTGAATCTGCTCAACTATCTCCGCTATCTGCTCGTTCTCCTGGGTCCTGGCACTCTGCTTACCGGACGCCCAACGGTGGTAGGCCGCTCTTGAAATGTGCAGCAGCTTGCAGCATTCCTCAATGGGATATCCTTTCTCTGTATGGCATTCCTGAACGGCCCGGTACAGGTGGGCTTGTCTCACTTGTGAGAGACATCCCTCCTCTCGATCTCGTCCAATTTTTTTAGCAGATCACGCTCCATCTCTGCCAGATACAGCTGATGCTTGAGACGTTCTATCTCAATCTGTGCCGCTTCCAATTCTGTCCTCGGTGTCTGATCCTTCTTCCGTTTTCCACGCCGGTCTTCTAGTCCTGCCTCTCCCAGCTCTTCAAACCGCAGCGTCCATGTCCTCACCTGTTGGTAGCTTACCTTATACTTTAAGGCCATATCGCCGTAGTTCTTCCCTGATGCCAGGCAGTCCTTTACGATCTTCAGGCGCTCTTCCTTCGTCGTTTCCCGTCCCTGCTTCATGTAGCTTCCGCCTCCTGATTGTTTTACGGAGTTGAAATCTCCATGTGCATTATACACCTTGAGCCAATTGCGGAACACATGCGTATCGCTAATCTTGTATTTCTTGCAGATAACCTGCATACTCCCGCCACCGTTCAGGTAGTCGACAACGGCTGCCATTTTTACTTCGGCACTGTAGGCTCGATTCCCCTTACGCAAGAATCCTTCTACTCCCTCGTTTTCATATGTTCGTATCCAGCTTCGCAGGGTTTCATAATCTGCCCCTGTCTTTCTCGCTGCATCGCTTATGCTAATTCTGTTGCTGAGGCAGTCCTTCACTATCTTTACTTTTTCTTCTACTGGTATCTTTTGCTTATGTGGCATGACAATGCTCCCCCTATGTTTGACAGTGTTTTTTCTTTTTCACTGTCTCTCATAGGGGGAGCATATCA
>JBJEOH010000043.1:0-40341 GCA_051880615.1 Acutalibacteraceae bacterium | reverse complement strand
CGTCATTATCAGGAGAAACTCAAAATGAAAAAATTTACAGCTATTTTATTAACGCTTATTCTTGCAGCGGCAATCACAGCCTGCTCGGGCGGCAACAGCTCCACAGGCTCTTCATCAGAAACAACACCAAGCTCGTCTGAAAGCGCTGAAATAACTCCGCAGGCAACCGAAACACAGCCTGAAACGGAAGCGCCAACAGAAAACAAGGAAATTGAAATGGGCGACCGCGGCGAGGGTGAGAAAACTCTCGACAGCGCTTTCTGCACAATAACAATCCCCGAGGGCTTGCAGTACGAAATTTACACCTATTACCATGATGAAGACAACCTTGGCTCAATTAGTATTAATTTCGGTAAAAAAAGCACAATAGAGGGCAAACTTGAAGTAAGTACAACAAGGATGATAAGCTCGCTTGACGATGCAGTAGAAGAGTGTATAAGAGTAAGAAATATCGAATCCTACACGGATGGCAAGTATGAAATCGGCGAGGAAGTAACCTACGGTGACACTACCTACAAGCAGGTTAATTTCTCACAGGAATTCGGCTCTGAAGCCTGCATTGTATCCTACTACAAGAGAGCAGACGGCAAGGATATTTATGTTGAAATCAAAACAAATCAAGCTGACTCTTTTAAATTGCCGGTTGATGATCCACTTGTTCAGGAGCTTGCAAAGTCTGCTGTTTACAAGTAATTCTATCAGCTATTGCACATCGCAGGCAGAAAAGCATTCCGCCTGCGATGATGTCAAAATGAACAGTTGAGGTTAAAATGACATACAAGCTCAATGATTTAACAACGCCTGTTGAAATCAAGTTCTCAGATCTTCTTGAAAGTGAAACGGACATTTTGACAATAGATTTGACATCGCTGAAGTAATAGCTTTTATGAATCATTGACGCTCATATTGACACTTGAATTAAATAAGTAAATAAAAATATGCTGCTGTTAAATTTTTGACAGCAGCATATAGTTTTGGAGAAGAATAAAGGTTATAGAAAATTATTGGGGTAAACAAAAGGAAAATTAGGACTCTGAAAAGTAAATACTGTTTATGCTACCGCAGTGCAAAACGCATTGCGGTATTTTTTTCGACTTTTTTTATCTTTTCAGATAAATATCTGTATTTTTTGTAACCAAGCCTATTATTAAAAAATTTCTAAATAAATACAATAAAATATTAAGAATATAAGAAATAAACGCAAATCATATACTGCTGTTACAGAAATTCTACTTTGATTTATGAATTGTATTTATCACGCCATTGACGGGGGGAAATACCAAATGTATTTTTAAAAGCTCTGGAGAAGTGGAGCTGGTCGTTATATCCCACAGCACAGCTTATTTCTCCGATTGAGAGTTGGGTTTGCTCCAAAAGCTCGGTTGCTTTAGTCATTCGGTAGCGCATAAGAAATTCCTGCGGTGTTTTTCCGAATTCTTCTTTAAACTTCTTTCCAAAATAGTTTCTGTTAAGTCCGCAGTTTTCAGCAATGTCTTCAACAGTAATATCTTTTTGATAATTCAGCTCAATAAATTTGATTGCTTCACTGATATAATAATGACTCGAATTATTCTTTCTTTTGTTTTGCGATTTGCTTGTAGCTACGGATCGGGTAAAGTAATCAAGAAACAAATAAAGATGACCGATAAGATGCAGCGGAGCAGCTTCCTTGTGCTCAATAATGTAAATCATCTCGTCTAAAGCGAGTTCACGCAACTGAATTGATAACGGACGGTATATAGGCTTGTCCTGCGATAATCCGGTTGCATTGATAGCAGCTTTTGCCTGAAATCCATCAAATTCAAGCCAGATATATTCCCAAGGCTCGTTGTTATCGGCTATATATGTAGATACCTGATTGGGAAAAAGCATAAAGCCTTCGTTGGCGTTGATTTTATAGACATCGGTTGTACCTGATGAATTATTGGCATACAGAGTGCCCTTGCCTGATATTACGAAATGAAAAAGATAGTGGTTTCTTGCAGCCGGGCCAAAGGAATAGCCGCCCTTGCAGCTCTCTCTGCCGAATTGAATCAAGCTGAGATCCATATAATTGTTTTGTGGGAATACCTTGAACTCAAAATGTTGCATATGAATTATTAACCTCCATCAACTAATTTATGTTAAATATACTATATTATATGCCAAAATGCAATATTTTAATTACCTAAAAGGACATTTTTGCAGATTATTTACATAAGTATGTGGCAATTTGATATTTACCTTAGGTTGTTGAATTAGTATAATTTATACAAAAGGAGCAGGGAAATCTTACACAATAAAGGAGGAAATGCTATGAGTAAGACAAAAAAGCTGATGAGTTCGATTTTGACGGTTACAATGCTGTCTTCGCTGATGCTGAGTGGTTGTAACTCGGAAGGTACGGGAAAAATTGAAATTGAGCTTGTGCAGTACAAACCCGAGGCGGTAGCCGCATTTGAGAAAATTGAGGAAGGCTTCAATAAAACTCACGACAATATCCACCTCACAATTCAATCTCCGAATGAAGCAATGACTATTTTAAAAACACGCTTTATTCGTGAGGATTATCCTGACATTGTTGGAATAGGCGGAGATATTAACTACTCAAACTTTCTTGATGCCGATATGTTTATGGATATATCTGATTTTGAGGGTGTATCAGATATTAAGCAGGCATATATGGACATTGAGGATGAGCTTGAGTTTATTCCGAAAGACGGTGTTTACGCCCTGCCTTATGTTGCAAATGCGGCAGGTATCCTTTACAACAAGGATATGTTCGAGGATAACGGTTGGAAAATACCGCAGACATGGACTGAGTTTATTGAGCTTTGCAAAACAATCAAGGCTTCAGGAATGCAGCCGTTGTATTTAGGCTACAAGGACACATGGACCTGTCTTGCACCTTGGAATGCTCTTGCTGTTGGTCTTTCACCATCGGATACCTGTGCTCAGGTGAATGCAGGCAAAACCACCTTCAGCAAGGAGTACAGAGAAACAGCCGAAAAGATAAAAATTCTGCTTGACTACTGCGAACCGAATCCTTACGCTTACGGCTATAACGATGCTTGTACAGCCTTTGCAAGAGGACAGGCAGCAATGTATCCCATAGGCAGCTATGCCGTTCCGCAGATTAAATCGGTTAATCCGGATATGAATATTGATTCATTTGTATTCCCTGCAAATGACGATGAGAAAGATAATGTGCTCAACTCCGGAGTTGACCTTCAATTCTGTGTTATGAAGAACAGCAAGAATAAAGAGGCTGTGTACGAGGTGCTTCGTTATTTGTATGAGGATGAAACAATACAGATTTATCTTGATGAGCAAAATTCAATTCCCTGCAAAAACGGAGATTTCAAGCTTCCTTCAATGCTCGACGGAATGAAAAGCTATATTGAGGAAGGCAGAATGGCTGACTATCAGGATCACCATTATCCCAGTGAAATGAGCGTTGACGCAATGATTCAGACATACCTTATGGATAAAAGTGAGAATGCTACTGAGAAATTCTTAAATCGTTTTGACGCTGAATGGGTGCGCTATAACCGTGACCTGATTCAAAAGGTTCAGGACTATGAAAAGGAGGCTAAACAATGAAATCCGGAAGACGATTGTCAAATAAGAGCAGAACTTATCTGGGAATGCTTATCCCAATAGTTATTCTGTTCTTTGCGTTCAATACTCTGCCGCTTATTATCGGCGCATTTTACAGCTTTACAAATTACAGAGGCTACGGCAGCTGGGACTTTGTAGGATTCAGAAACTATTTAGATTTGTTTACAGATTCAAGAGTATGGAATTCATACTTCTTTACTTTCAAGTATGCGATTGTCGGAACTATTCTGGTCAATGTTATCAGCTTGCTTATGGCTCTTGCGCTGAACAGCAGGATTCGTTTCAAGAGTGCGCTCAGAGGAATTTACTTTGTTCCGAATATCCTCGGAGGTTTGATTGTAGGATACATTTTCAGCTTTATCTTTACATACATTATTCCGGCTGTCGGCGCAACCTTCAATATTGAATGGATTCAGAACAGCATTCTTGCAGACGAGCGTTATGCGTGGATAGGCGTATTGATAGTAGGCGTATGGCAGGCAGTTGCTATGAATACCATTATCTATATTTCCGGTTTGCAGACTATCCCCGGCGATGTATATGAGGCCGCCGATATTGACGGTGCAAGCAAGTTTTGTACCTTCAGAAAAATAACACTTCCGCTGCTTATGCCTTTTATATCAATAAACCTTGTTTTGAGTACAAAGAATATGCTTATGGTATTTGACCAGATTATGGCATTAACAAAGGGCGGACCGGCTCAGAGTACAGAATCAATTTCATACTTGATTTACAGGAATGGTATGGATGGCGGACAGTTCGGCTTCCAGAGTGCCAATGCGGTGATATTCTTTATTCTTATTGTAACAATTTCTGTTATTCAGATGAAGATGACAAATAAAAAGGAGGAACAGCTATGAGGAGACTAAAAAGAAAGAATGGTACAAATTGGTTTCTGACCTTTGTGCTTATTTTAGGATGCCTGACGGTTCTCTTTCCTCTTTATATGACGGTGATTATCGCCTTTAAAAATCCGACGGAAATGACAAATGATGTTGCCGGCGCATTAGCTCTGCCGAGCAGCTGGAGCCTTGATAACTTTGCAGAGGCAATGAGGGTGACAAACTTCTGGAGCGCACTTGCAAACAGCCTTTTTATTACAGGTATTACAATAGTATTATCGGTTCTTATTCACTCAATAGCCGGTTATGTTATCGGCAGAAATATGAGAAGAAAAAAGGGCTACAAGTTAGTTTATTTCTACATAGTAAGCGGTATGTTTGTTCCGTTTGCAATCCTTATGATGCCTCTTGTCAAGGAAACTGCACAAATTGGTATTGCAAATCCAATCGGTGTAATACTTCTATACCTTGTTTTCTATATGCCTATGAATGTTATGCTATACAGCGGCTATCTGAAAAATATTCCGCTTGCTATGGAGGAGGCTGCCGAAATTGACGGTGCTTCAACCTGGAAAACATATTGGACAGTTATTTTCCCGATGATGAAGCCTATGCACGCTACTGTTGCCGTGCTTACAGCTTTGGGTACATGGAACGATGTAATGACGCCTCTCGTTATTATGTCAGGCTCGCAGAACACAACGCTTCCGCTTGCACAGCTTAATTTCCAGACGCAGTTCGGAACAAATTACAATCTTGCATTTGCTTCATATCTGCTCTCATTAATTCCTATTCTTATTTTCTATGTAATCTGCCAGAAGCAGATTATCGGCGGAGTTGCAAACGGAGCGGTAAAGGGTTAATTGCCACAAAGGGAGAAGTTTTTTATAAGCTTCTCCCATTGAACTAATATGAAACAATAGGGGGAAAATATTATGGCTATCAGAGTTACAGAACAGGGCAGGAATTTTTATTTGGAAACACTTCGCTCTATGTATCAGATAAAGGCTGACGAATACGGTGTGCTTAAGCATATCTGGTACGGCTCGTGTACCGAATGCGATATGGAATATTTGCTTGACTATCCCGATGTCGGTTTCTCGGGTAATATTTATGAGGCAGAAAGCAAAAGAGAATATTCTCTTGATACAATGCCGCTTGAATACTCCTGCAAAGGAATCGGAGATCACAGAATTTCGGCGGCGGCAATCACTCACCCGAACGGAAGTGATGCCCTTGATTTGCGTTTTGACGGCTATGAAATCAAAAAGGGGAAGTATGCAATTTCAGGGTTGCCTGCTGTTTACGCTGATCAAGATGAAGCGGAAACACTCGAAATATATCTCAAGGATACTTCGTCGGATATTCGTGTGATTCTAAAGTACGGCGTACTTGAGAAGAAGGACATAATTACCAGAAGTGCGGTTTTCTGCAATATGGGTGACGCTCCGTGTAAAATTACAAAGGCATTCAGCTTGTGTCTGGATATTCCTCACGGCGATTGGGATTGGGTGCATTTTCACGGCCGTCACATAATGGAGAGATTAGTTGAACGCAGAAAGCTGTTTCACGGTGTTCAGGAAAGCTCAAGCAACAGAGGGACTTCAAGCCACCAGCAAAACCCTTCTGTTCTGCTTTGCAGTAACGATTGTACGGAAACAAGCGGAGAGTGTATAGGTGCGTTGCTTGTTTACAGCGGTTCTTTTCAGACAAAAATTGAGCTTACTCAGCATAATCAGGTGCGTATGCTTATGGGCATAAACAGCGAGTGCTTCAGCTGGGAGTTAAAGCCGAATGAGCAGTTTAGTACCCCCGAGGTTATATTGTCTTATAGCGACAGCGGTATGGAAACGCTTTCACATAATTTTCATAATGTAATAAGAAACAACATTTGCAGAGGTGAATATAAGCTGTCCGAGCGTCCCGTACTTATTAACAACTGGGAAGCAACCTACTTTGATTTCAATGAGGAACGCTTGGAAAATATTGCAAAGGAAGCGTCAAAGCTCGGTGTTGATATGTTTGTAATGGATGACGGCTGGTTTGGTAAGAGGGATAGCGATACCTCGGGACTTGGCGACTGGTTTGTCAATGAAGGAAAACTAAAAGGCGGCTTGAACACGCTGGCTGAAAAGGTCAAGTCCTTTGGTATGAAATTTGGTATATGGTTTGAGCCTGAAATGGTGTCCGAGGACAGCGAGCTTTACAGAGCTCACCCTGAATGGGCGATTCAGATTCCAAACAGAAAGCCGACAAGAAGCCGTTATCAGCTTGTTCTTGATATGACCCGTCAGGATGTTCGTGACTATTTATTCAAGGTTATCAGTGATGTATTGAGCAGTGCCGATATTTCGTATGTGAAGTGGGATATGAACCGCAGTATTTGCGATTGGTACAGCGCAGAGCTTCCTGCTGAAAATATGGGGGAAATGCAGCACAGATATGTTCTGGGGTTGTATGAACTTTTGGACAGGCTAACAACTGAATTTCCGCACATTCTCTTTGAGGGTTGCAGCGGCGGAGGCGGTCGTTTTGATGCAGGCATACTTTACTATTGCCCACAGATTTGGTGCAGTGACGATACCGATGCATACGAGAGGACGAAGATTCAGTACGGAACCTCATTTTTCTATCCCATATCAACAATCGGTTCTCATGTTTCAATTGTACCAAACCATCAGACAGGCAGAATTACTCCTTTTGAAACAAGAGCAGTTACGGCTATGAGCGGAAGCTTTGGCTATGAGCTTGACTTAAACACGCTTTCAGAAGAAGAAAAAAATGCGGTTATTGAGCAGAATAAACGCTTTAAAAAATACGGCCCGTTAATTCATAACGGCAGATACTACAGACTCAGCAATCCTATGACGGATAAATTTGCAATCTGGTCGTTTGTGTCTGAAAATTCCGGTGAGGTACTTGTTCACGGAATGATATTCCGTACAGAGCCTAATATGACAAGATATCCCGTAAAGCTGCGTGGATTGACTCCCGATAAGAAATATGTTGTTGACGGTGATAACACAATTTATACAGGAAAGGCATTAATGGAAGGCGGTATCCTTCTTCCTAAGCCTTGGGGAGATTTCTTTCCGATTGAACTGCATCTCAAAGAAGTATAATTATACGGAACGGAGAGTACAATATGAAACCACAAGCTTTTATTGATAGATTAAACAGCGGTGAATTTGACAGCTTACTGAAAAAATTATACGGTGAGTCACAGCTTGAAATTGAGAAACAGAAAAAGCGTTATACACAAGCGGTAAAAAGCTTTGAAGAGCTCTATCCGGAGCGTGAAGATATAAAAATCTATTCTGCCCCAGGCAGAACGGAAATCGGAGGAAATCACACAGACCATCAGCACGGATGTGTATTGGCGGCAGCAGTGAATCTTGATGTTATTGCGGTAGTGTCATTTCATAATGACGGAGTAATAAGATTGAAATCAAAGGGTTATGAGAAGGATTTAATAGATTTATCCGACCTCAGTGTTCATAATGAAGAAAAGGGAATGTCAGCCGCAATCATCAGGGGTATAGCGTCATATTTTAATGATAAGGGCGTTGCTATAGGCGGTTTCGATGCCTACACGACTTCAGAAGTGCTTAGCGGAAGCGGACTTTCATCGTCAGCAGCGTTTGAAACACTCATAGGTACAATTATTGATTTGCACTATAACGGCGGCAAAGCAGGCAGTGTTGAGATTGCAAAAATCGGACAATATGCAGAAAACAAATATTTCGGCAAGGGCAGCGGTCTTATGGATCAGATGGTAAGCTCAGTCGGGGGATTTGTTTATATCGACTTTCTCAATACATCAGAGCCGATTATCGAAAAACACAGCTTTGATTTTGAAAAGGCTGGTTTCAGTATTTGCATAACCGATACAAAGGGCAGTCATTCTGATTTAACCGAGGACTATGTTGCCGTGCCGTCCGAAATGAAAAAGGTTGCAGCTTATTTCGGAAAGAATGTTTTGCGGGAGGTTGATGAGGAAAGCTTCTATGAGGCTGTTCCAAAACTCAGAAACACCTGCACAGACCGCGAAATTATGAGAGCCGCACACTTTTTCGGTGAAAATACAAGAGCTGAACAAGAGGCACAGGCACTTGAAAACGGTGATACTGACAGATTTTTTGAGGTTGTTCGTCAGTCGGGTGAGTCGTCTGCAAACCTTTTGCAAAATCTGTATTCCTGCAAAAAGCCGACTGAACAGGGAATACCGCTTGCAATAATGATGAGTAAACGAATTTTACAGGATAGCGGTGCAGTAAGAGTTCACGGAGGAGGCTTTGCAGGAACGATTCAGGCATTTGTTCCTGCTCTCAAAGTCAAGGAATATTCCGATGAAATGAACAGGATTTTCGGCGAGGGCAGCTGTTATGTTCTTCGCATAAGACCTGTAGGCGGAATTGAAATTACTGCATAAGGGTGGTTTTTATGATTTGTAATGAAATTCAGAAGCTGATAAATTATTCAATAAAAAGCGGACTGATTGAAAAAGAAGATGAATATGTAATAAGAAATCAGCTTATGGACGCACTCTGCGTTTATGACTGGGAAGAACCGGAAGTTATGGAAAATAACTTCGTAATTGATGATATTCTGGACAGGCTTACAGATTATGCTTGCGAAAACAAAATAATTGATGACACAACTGCATCACGCGATTTGTTTGATACAAAGCTTATGGGAATTGTTACGCCTTTTCCCAGAGAGATCATCGGCAAGTTCAATCAGCTCTGCTCGCAGTCGCCTGAAAAGGCTACCGACTGGTATTATGATATAAGCCAAAAGCTTAATTATGTAAGAGCAGGAAGAATAGCAAAGGATATTCGCTGGCAGTATGAGTCGGAATACGGCACGCTCGATATTACCATAAACCGTTCAAAGCCGGAAAAAGATCCTCGTGATATTGCGGCGGCAAGAACAGCAAAGGCAACAGCATATCCGAAATGTCAGCTTTGCCCCGAAAACGCAGGCTTTGCAGGTAACAAAAATCACCCTGCAAGACAAAATCTCCGTCCGATTCCTATTGATATTTGCGGTGAAAGCTGGCAGCTTCAATATTCTCCTTACGGCTATTACAACGAGCATTGTATTGTGTTCAATGTAAAGCATATTCCAATGAAGATAGATTCTGCCGTATTTGAAAAGCTGTTTGATTTTATAGATAAATTTCCTCATTACTTTATCGGATCAAATGCAGATTTGCCGATTGTCGGAGGTTCAATTTTAAGCCACGAGCATTTTCAGGGCGGAAATTACACATTTGCAATGGCTAAAGCGGAGATAGAAAAAGAGTTCTCCTTGTCGGATTTCCCTGAAGTAACAGCAGGTATTGTAAAATGGCCTATGTCCGTTATCAGAATCAAGAGCAAAAACAGGCTTACACTTTCAAAGGCTTGCAGTTATGTGCTTGAAAAATGGAGAGGCTACAGTGACCCTAATGCAGGAATATTTGCTGAAACCGAAGGAGTGCCGCACAATACGGTAACACCGATTGCGAGAATGAACGGCGACAACTACGAGTGTGACCTTGTCCTGCGCAATAATATTACTTCCAATGAGCGTCCTCTTGGAGTGTTCCACCCTAATTCTACATTGCATCATATAAAAAAGGAGAATATAGGTCTTATTGAGGTAATGGGACTTGCCGTTCTTCCTGCAAGGCTTGCAGTTGAATTAGAAGAAGTGAAGAAGGTAATGCTCGCAGGAGCAGACCTTAACTCAAATCCTGCAACTGCTTCACATGCCCGCTGGGCAAAGGATATTTTATTGCGTTATCCGAAATTTTCCGAAGCTAATGCAGAAGATATACTTCGGCTTGAGGTCGGAAAAGTGTTTGAACAGGTGCTTTGTGATGCCGGAGTATTCAAGAGAACCGAAAAGGGAATTTCCGATTTTATAAGGTTTACAGAGGTGCTTTAAAATGTTTGATATTACTACTGTGGGAGAAATACTGATTGACCTTACACAAACGGGAATTTCGGATAACGGAATTCCGTTATACACTGCAAATCCCGGCGGCGCACCTGCCAATGTTGCAGTAGCGGCTTCAAAGCTTGGCGCAAAAACTGCGTTTATCGGAAAGGTTGGTAACGATTCTTTCGGAAGATTTTTGTGCGATACACTAAAAAAATATAATGTCAGTACAGACGGCGTTATTACCGATAAAAGTGCCAACACAACGCTTGCGGTAGTTTCGGTAAACGAAAACGGAGAGCGCAGCTTTGCTTTCTATAGAAAAAACAGTGCCGACACATTGTTGTCTGAAAATGAGATAACCGATTTTCAGATGAGAAATACGCATATTTTGCACTTTGGTTCTGTCAGCCTTACATCTGAGCCGACAAGAACAGCAACAATTTCTGCTGTCAAGCGTGCAAAAGCGTTTGGTGCTACAATTTCATACGATCCGAATTACCGTGCGAGCCTTTGGAATGGCGAAACCGAAGCAGTTGAACAGATGAAAATACCGCTTGATTTAGTAGATATATTAAAAGTATCAGATGAGGAATTACCTCTTATCAGCGGAAAAACCGATGTTGAAGACGGAGCAAAATACTTGTGTGACAGGTATAATATTAAGCTCGTTCTTGTAACTCTCGGCGCAAAGGGCGCATATTATCGCTTTAAAGATTGCGCAGGAATTGTTGACGGCGTTCAGGTTGCGGTTGCAGATACAAACGGTGCAGGCGATACATTCTTCGGCGCATTTTTAAGCCGTATGGCGCATATGGGAAAATACAACCCGTCAGACCTGACGGAGGACGAAATAAAGGATATGCTTGCATTTTCAAACAATGCGGCGGCAATTACAACAAGCAGAAGCGGTGCGATACCTGCTATGCCTACTATCGGAGAGATTGACAGATTACCATAAAATGAGGTGATGAGTAGTGAATAAATCAGCTAAGTGGGAAAAGGAATTTGTTGAACGCTTTTCAAAACGCTATGATGAGCTGAAATGGCTGTATTGTGAAGTGTATAACAATGATATGAAAGCCTTTTCCTGGTTATGTAATTCATTATACGAGTATTACAAGCACCGAAAAAGCTCATTGAAAAAGCTTGACAGAGAAAAAGAGAAAAATCCCGATTGGTATAAAACGAAAAATATAATCGGTATGATGTTGTATGTTGACGCTTTTGCAGACAACCTTAAAGGTGTAAGAGAAAAAATTGAATATCTGAAAAAATGCGGAGTTAATTATTTGCATTTTATGCCTTTGCTGAAAACTCCAAAGGGCAGGAGCGACGGCGGATATGCCGTATCTGATTTCAGAAAGGTTCAGCACGAGCTTGGCACAATGGCTGAACTTGAAAAGCTGACAGATGAGTGCCACAAAAACGGAATAAGCTGTTGTCTTGATTTCGTTATGAATCACACAAGTGAGGACCATGAGTGGGCAAGAGCAGCACGAAACGGCGATGCTGAAGCTCAAAAAAGATATTTTTTCTTTGATGATTGGGAATATCCCAATAAGTTTGAACAGACTGTTCCGCAGGTCTTTCCGACAACAGCACCGGGGAATTTTACTTTTCTTGACGACTGCGACAAAATTGTGATGACTACCTTTTATCCTTATCAATGGGACTTGAACTACGGAAACTGCGTAGTGTTCAACGATATGGTCGGAAATATGCTTTCAATCGCAAACCGGGGAATAGATGTTATACGCCTTGACGCCGTTCCGTATATCTGGAAAGAGCTTGGAACAAGCTGCCGTAATCTTCCTAAGGTTCATTCGCTCGTCAGAATGATGCGAATAATAACGGAAATTGTCTGTCCATCCGTACTGCTCTTGGGTGAGGTTGTTATGGAGCCGTCAAAGGTTGTGCCTTATTTCGGAACTGTTGAAAAGCCTGAATGTCATATGCTTTATAATGTAACAACGATGGCAAGCACATGGCACACCGTTGCAACGAAAGATGTAAGACTTCTTAAACGGCAAATGAATCAGCTTTCCAACTTGCCTAAAGATTATATGTTTTTAAATTACCTGCGTTGTCATGATGACATAGGCTGGGGACTGGATTATGATTGGCTAAAGCAATTCGGCATAAGCGAGATACCGCATAAAAAATTCCTTAATGATTATTTCACAGGAAAGTTTCCCGACAGCAACGCAAGGGGAGAGCTTTATAATAACGACCCAAGGCTTGGTGACGCTCGGCTGTGCGGCACAACGGCAAGTCTTTGCGGAATAGAAGCTGCACTTGAAGAAAAGGATACGGACAAGCTTGAAAAATCAATAGACTGTGATATTATGCTCCACGCTTATATGCTCACGCAAAGCGGTATTCCCGTTCTTTATAGCGGCGATGAAATAGCACAGCTCAATGATTACAGCTATCACGATAATCCCGAAAAGAGTGTTGACAGTCGTTATCTGCACAGAGGAAAGTTTAATTGGAAGCTTGCCGAAAACTGCGATGACTCGCATACGGTTCAGGGCAGGATTTTTCAGAGTGTTCTGAAGCTTGAAAAATGCAGGGCCGAAAACGAGGTTTTCAGAGCACAAGCAGATTTTCAGACAGTGGATACAGGTTCTGACAGCGTTCTGGGAATTTGCAGAGAATATGAAAATAAAAAGCTGCTTGCATATTTTAATTTTAGTGATAAGGTTCAATCCGTATTTCTTGACGGTGTAAAAAGCGGAAGGGATTTATTCACTGATGAGGTGTTTTGCGGTGTTTTAGCTGAACTAAAGCCATATGGTTTTAGCTGGCTTTTACTTGATGAATAAAAGTAACTAACTTAAGAAGGGAGAAATATTATGAAAATTTTAGTGCTTGGAGGTGCCGGATATATCGGCTCTCACACTGTTTACAGACTTATCGAGCAGGGCAACGAGGTTGTAATTTTCGACAACCTCGAAACGGGTTATATTGAAGCCGTTCACCCGAATACGAGATTTTACAAGGGTGACCTGAGAAACAGAGCGGAAATAGACGCTGTTCTCGACAAGGAGGATGGCATTGACGCAGTTATTCATTTTGCTGCGAATTCGCTTGTCGGCGAAAGTATGGTGAATCCGCTCAAATACTACGACAACAACCTTTGCGGCACAAAGGTACTGCTTGAATCGCTTGTTGCTCACAATATCAAAAATATTGTATTCTCATCAACAGCGGCAACCTACGGCGAACCAAAACATACGCCTATTCTTGAAAACGACCCGACTAACCCGACTAACTGCTACGGCGAAACAAAGAAAGCAATGGAGAGAATGTTCTACTGGACACAGCAGGCTCACGGCTTGAAATATGTTTCACTGCGTTATTTCAACGCCTGCGGTGCGCATATAAGCGGAAAAATCGGCGAAGCTCATAATCCCGAAACTCATCTTATTCCGATTATTTTGCAGGCGGCAAACGGTACAAGAGATCATATAAGCATATTCGGAACAGATTATAACACTCCTGACGGAACCTGTATCCGTGACTATATCCATGTTACTGATCTTGCACAGGCTCATATTCTTGC
Organism: Acutalibacteraceae bacterium; assembly: GCA_051880615.1. Taxonomy (GTDB): domain Bacteria; phylum Bacillota; class Clostridia; order Oscillospirales; family Acutalibacteraceae; genus UBA7067. The sequence goes on along the minus strand of JBJEOH010000043.1, from coordinate 26,403 downwards.
TGTTGAATATCTGTTAAACGGCGGTGAAAGTGATATTTTTAATCTTGGCAACGGCGTCGGCTTCTCGGTAAGAGAGGTTATTGAAACGGCTAAAAAGGTCACAGGAAAAGAGATAAAAGTGATTGAAGAAGATCGCAGAGCGGGCGACCCTGCAATACTTATCGCTTCAAGCGACAAAGCAAAGAATATCCTTGGCTGGAAGCCCGAATATGATGATCTTTCAACAATTATAGAAACTGCGTGGAAGTGGCACAGTACACATCTTAACGGATATCTATCCAATTGACGAAACGACAATTTTCAAAATATTAAAGAATTATCTTGTTTTATTTATCCCAATTGATTTTCTTAATGAGAATCAATCGGTTTTTTGCAGTTTGCCCGGAATGGGCAGTAACTTGGTGGTGAAAGTCCACTACAGGCTTGGCAGTAGGAACTGTTAGCTGAGGGCAAGTGCGTCCGGCGTGGGGTGGAGTATGAAGTAAGCCTAAAGCAAGCTCTCGGTCTGGCGAACAGAAATCACATATAAGGCATATGCAGAGCGGACGAGCTTGCTAAATCTCCTGCGTTACCTCTGCAATATAATTCAAAATCAACTCCGCTTTGAAGAAAAACAGAAAGTGCAACGGACAGATAGAAAATTACAGCAGAAGATTAATGATAAAAAGCAGGCTCAAAGGTTGAAAATGTAATTACTCTAATTCTAAAGAGACCTTGTCGCCTTGCGATGCGGATTATGCTCATAATCTACTTACAACCGAAATATAGTGTTTTGCTTGTTTAGCGGATTCACTCGTATATTTTCATTTCAAAGGTTGTTTCGTAGCCGGCAAACCCTATTTTATAAGTTCCTGCTTTGGGATAATCCTCTATTTCAAAGGAAATTGTTTCCTCATTGAAGGACCCGGACCGATTGCCGTTTATATCAAAACCAATCATCGAGACCTTAGAAGTATTACTCATGGTTAGATTTTTCACTATTGTTCTTTCTTCTGTGATTTTTCCGTTCTCTATGAGCGACATTACCAAATCACCGGTAATTTCTTTGGGTTCTTCACATCCAAAAAATACTTCAAAAATAATGCTGAAAGGAGACTCTGTTCTCACATGAAGTGAAATCTCATTTTCTTTCTTCCAATCAACAAATTCGTTCGGTGCATAGACGGTAGGATACTGTGTGCCTTTATCAGCATACTCCTTTATCAACGCATCAATCTTATCGCGAGATTTAAAAAAGGTATTCGCTAATTCATTTGAATTTGAAAAACCGAATGAAATTCCGTCTTCATAGCCAAAGCCATATGTAATCACCGGCATATCATACGCGACATATGGATTTGTTTCGCCTATCTTTGCACTGTACACTTTATCTTCAAGGACTATATTTGCAATTTCATCTAACAGAGACTTATCTACAGTATACAGCTGAGACCTCATATCAAGATTATATCTATTTTGATTTCCAATAAATAAGACCGCATACGAGCCATCATCGCTAAGACTTACCGCTGTATAGCTTTTCCCTCTATCCATGCCTCCTGACATATTTACAGTATAGGATATGAGCTGTTTACCTTCGTACCTTTCTTTTTCGGTGTCTTGTTGTTCCATCTTTTCACATCCTCCTGTAATAAAAGCTGTTAATATAAGCAATAGGGTTATAATTGCAATTTGCTTTTTCATCTTCGGAATCTCCTAATCAAATCCCGATTTATCAATCAGATATTTTACTATTAGCATATCATAGACAAATAAAATTGTCTATCAAAAAATCATCCTGCCGCCAAGAAACAACTGCATCCTAAAGGGGCCCAAAAAAAGCAGAATTGTTTTTGGGGGAGAGGAGAAGCAACAGAGCGTACACCGTTTTATTGCTTGCAATTAAACGGTCAAGCGTAGTTTGATTAGCTGAGATAAGTGCCACCTGTCACGGTGATAAGAGAAGAACTACCCAATCTAAGATATTACAGCAGAGTGTTTTATTTGTTTGTACATTAAAATGCTGAAACATATTGCAATTTAATCAGATGTATGTTATACTTTTTATTCAGAACGAACGATTTGAATGAAAGGGGCGATTAGGTGGCGAATTATACAGAAGAACAATGGAATGCCAAAAAAATTGAGCTTATGGAAAAGTGCTTTAACGGTTTTGCCGATTTAGGACTTCACGGCACCGGTATTCGAGTGTTGGCAAAGCATTGCGGATATAACACATCTATGATTTATACCTACTTTGAAAATTTAGATGACCTCATCATCCAATCCACAGAATACTGTATGAGTAAGGTGGAAGATGATTTTATGGCGAAAGCTCCCAAGGATGTTGAGGACTTGTGGCGGTTTATAGACGAGATACCCTACTGGACGGCAAAAAAGCACGGAAAGAAATACCGCCTTATGTATCAGGTCTATACACACCCGAAATACAGAGAATACGGTCAGAAATTCTTTGTAGGTGCTGATATGCGTTATACCGAATACGCAAAAAGCTTAGAGGGCAAGCTTGGTATTCCCTATCAAAAGCTGACGCCGCTCATATTCATTCTAATCAGAGCCTGCGTGCATTACGCATTGTTTGAGGACGAATTTTATCTGAAATCCCAGATAGAAGTGCTGAAGGAAGCCCTTGTACTCTTTATTATGAAATATAACCCTAAAGCAAGGTCGGGTGCTATTACAGAATAACTTAAATTCAAAAATAGGAACATAACAAATCCGCCCACAGCCTGTTTGCTGCGGATAAAAATGTAACGCATGAAGTACCCTGTCTATTTCAATTCTTCGACGCTGACCGCCGGAAAAATCTTTTCCGCATTCGGTTATTTTATAAATAAATATTTGACATTGGAGGTATCATTATGCAAATCACAACTAATATCAGTAATCAGAATCTTATAATCTCATTAAGCGGCAGACTTGATACAATGACCTCACCGCAGTTAGAGGAGGAGATTAACCGCAATTCTTTCGATGAAATTGAAACGGTTACTCTTAATATGAGAGCACTTGAGTATATATCAAGCGCAGGACTCAGGGTTATTTTAATGCTTTATAAGAAGCTGACAAGTGTCGGAGGTAAGCTCAGGCTTGTTAATGTAAATGATATGATTATGGAAATATTCACTATGACAGGAATGGACAGTTTTCTTGAGATAGAAAACGCATAATATTTTTAATGAGAGTGATGTTATGAGTGAAACAGTATTAAATCGTAATTCTGTCACAATAAACAGGAAGTATTCGGAATATTTTTTGCCTACTGTTCTTACGGCTATGGCTACAAATATTGCAATGATTGTCGATTCAATAATAGCCGGCAATATTCTCGGTAAGAATGCTTTGGCTGCAATAAACCTGTTATCACCTGTTGCTCAGCTCTATTTTTCGCTGACAATTTTGTTCGGACTCGGAGCTTCAAGCGTTATAGCCGTTGCAAAGGGCAAGAATGACAGAACGCTTGTAAACCGCATTTTTACGACAACATTTATTGCAGTTGTGTTATTATGTATCGTGCTGATGGCAATACAGCTTCCGCTTGCAGGAGGAATATGCTCTTTGCTTACCAAGGACAAAGTTTTGAATCCGCTTTTATACCAGTATTACATACCGTATATACTCGGAACGCCTCTTAATCTGATTCTGCTGTGTTCAACTTATTTTATCAGAACTGACAACAGACCGAGATTTGCTTCAAATATAATTATTGTGGCAAATATAATAAATCTGATTATGGATTATGTATATATGGGCGTTTTCGATATGGGTATTGCAGGCTCGTCAATAGCCACCGTTACAGGCTACGCTGTAGGCTTTGTTATGATGATTACACATTTCACTTCAAAAAAGAGCACGCTGCATTTTGACTTTTCAATTCTGAAAGCTCCGAAAAAATTCTTTGAAATATTCTCTCATCTGATTACGGTCGGCTTATCCGGTTCGTTGGGAACACTTCTTATAACGGTCAAAATGCTGTTTCTCAACTGGATTATCATGAGTACAGGCGGAAGGGACGCAATGGCTTCGTATTCAATATGCTCATCAAGTCAGATTTTTATGTCTATGTTCATAACAGGTGCGTCGCAAACAATGATACCGATTGTCGGCGTTTGTCTGGGAGAAAAGGATTTTGACGGAATACGGTATGCCTTCAGACGGGCATTCACAATTCTTGCCGTAGTAAGCGTTGTAACTATGCTGTTTATTTTGGTTGCGCCCGAACCTGTAATAAGACTGTTTGGAATAACTGCGGAAAACGATATTTCAAATGCAGTTCCCGCACTAAGGATAAACGCTCTGTCGTTTCCTGCACTTGCTTTTTCTTTTCTGTTTTTGTATTACTATATGGCAACTCAGAGAAAGACATTATCAACAACCATTGCAGTTCTTAACGGAATTGTAATACTCATTCCGTCGGCACTTATTTTGTCAAAAATATTCGGAATAACAGGCGTGTGGATTTCACTTGTGGCGGCTCAGGTCGGCACTTTAATTGTGTTATATTTTATAACTCTCGTTATTAAAAGAAAATCAAAAGGTAAGTATGACAGCTTTTATCTTATGGAATCCAATGATAATAATGAGATTGTTTCATTGTCTTTCAAAGGCTCAAAGGAAAACGCCTCCGGTGTTTCTTTATATTTAACATCGTTTCTTACAAGTCACAATATTGAAAAAAATGTTGCTAACAGGATAGCCGTAGCTGTTGAAGGAATTTCGGCAGATATCGCAGAGCGTACCGGTAAGAAGAAAAAAGCGGATATAGATATTCGTATTACGATTGACGGCGGTGACACAATAATTTCTATTCGTGATAACGGAGAGCCGTATGATATTGTTTCAAATGACAGTGAAGAAAAAACACTTTCGGAAATTGAGGTAGTAAAAGCTGTTTCAAAAAGTGTTGAATATTCAAGTGTACTGGGATTTAACAGATTGGTAATTATAATTTAAAGCATAAAAATACATTTAAGTTAAAAATAATTCTTAGGGGTGAATGAAATGAATAAACCAAAAAAGGCTACCCTTTCAAAGACAGAGTACGGAATTTATTTTGATTATCTGAACAATCCGAGCAGTATTGCTTACAATATTCCGTTGTTTTTAAAGCTTGACAAGGATATCGACATCACAAGACTTAAGCAAGCGGTTGAAGCGGTTATTGAAAATCATCCGTACATTAAATCACGCTTAACTGCCGATATCGACGGAGCTGTCTACAAGCTTTCGTCCGATGAACCGGCAGTTGTTGAGGTTAAAGAGCTGCACGACGCCGATTTTGACAAAAAAAGCCTTGTTTATCCTTTCGAGTTACTCAGCGAAAGACTTTATCGGTGCTGTATTATCAGTCTTGATTCATATGTAATGCTTTTCTGCGATTTTCACCATATTATCTTTGACGGCTCGTCAGCCAAAATCTTTTTGAATGATGTTGACCGAGCCTACAATGGTTTGCCGCTTGAATCGGAGCATTTTACAGGAAACGATGTTTCGGATGAAGAAGAGGAAAGGTTAAAGACAGATGAGTTTAAAGCTGCTAAGGAATATTATAATTCGTTTTTTGGCGGCATTGAGCTTGATTCTGTTATGATGAATGACAAAAACGACGGAAAATCACTTGCAAAAGCTGTTGATTACACATTCACCTCCTTTAACGCTGACGATATAAGAAAGTTCTGCCGCAAAAACGGCATAAAAACAAGCACATTCTTCTGCGGTGTATACGGCTTTTTGCTTGCAAAATTTTCTGGAGCTGAAGAAAGCCTTTTCGCGACTATTCATAACGGACGAAACGAAAAGCTCTCAAATTCCTGCGGAATGTTTGTTAAGACATTGCCTGTTTACTGTAATTTCAGTAAGAACGAAAGTATTGTGCAATTTCTGAAGAATCTTGATTCACAGCTTCAAAACAACAGAAAATATGATTTGTATTCATATGCAGATATATGTTCTGATTTACAGATGAATCCGCCGACAATTTTTGCTTATCAGGGCGATTTATTCAGAAATATTAACTTCTGCGGAAAGGAAATATTTGCTGACAGTATAGATGTTCCCGATGCAAAGGCTAATATTTCGGCAGAGCTTTCAAGAATTAACGGAAGATTTTCGTTAAGATTTGAATACCGTGCAGATTTATATGAGGAAAAGTCGGCAGAAAGCTTTTTGAAATCGTTTGAAAAAGCGGTAACTGAATTTATTAATAAAGAAAATATAAATGAAATTGATATAACCGACAGCGAACAGCTTGCACTTCTCGACAGCTTTAACAATACCGAAAGAGATTATGAAAAAACAGATATTGTAACGCTGTTCAGACGGCAGGCAGAGCAGAATCCCGATAACACAGCCGTTGTATATCTTGACAAGAGCTATACATACAAAGAAGTTGACGAGATTTCGGAAAAAATCGGTGCATATATTTCCTCGCTCGAAATCGGCAGGGAAGATGTGGTTTCCGTTCTTATTCCGAGATGTGAATATATGGTGCTTGCTTCTCTCGGTGTATTAAAGTCCGGTGCGGCATATCAGCCGCTTGACCCGTCATATCCGCAGGAGCGCCTTGAATTTATGATGCAGGACGCAGATGCTAAACTGCTTATTGCGGGTAAGGATTTGCTCAGCCTTGTTCCGAATTACAGCGGAAAGGTACTTCTTATTGAGGATATTCCAAGCCTTCCCGAATGCAGCAAAATCAGCACAAATCCAAATCCTGAGGATTTATTTATTATGCTCTACACCTCAGGCTCAACAGGCACGCCAAAGGGCTGTATGCTTGAACACAGAAATATAGTTTCCTTCTGCAACTGGTACAGAAATTATTACAATCTCACACCGCGGTCGAGGGTTGCGGCTTACGCAAGCTACGGCTTTGATGCGAATATGATGGATATGTACCCTGCGCTGACAACAGGTGCAACAATACATATCATTGACGAGTCAATCCGTCTTGATTTATTGGCTATTGACAAATACTTTAATGAAAATAAAATAACCCACAGCTTTATGACAACGCAGGTCGGCAGACAGTTTGCTGTTGAAGTTGACAACAGCGCCATAACCGAATTGTCTGTAGGCGGCGAAAAGCTTGTACCTCTTAATCCACCGAAAAATCATAAGATGATAAATCTTTACGGCCCGACCGAAAGTACGGTATGTATAACCGCTTTTGAGCTTGACAGGCTTTATGAGCGTGTGCCTATCGGCAAGGCGCTTGACAACACAAAGCTTTATGTTGTTGATAAGCAGGGCAGGAGATTGCCGCCCTGCGTTCCGGGTGAATTATGGGTTGCAGGTCACGGAGTATCAAGAGGTTACTTAAACAGACCCGAACAGAACGAAAAAGCCTTTATCAGAAATCCGTTTACCGATGAAGAGGGCTATGAAAGAGTTTACAGAACGGGAGATATAGTGCGATATTTGCCCGACGGCAATATTGACTTTGTCGGCAGAAATGACGGTCAGGTTAAAATCAGGGGCTTCAGAATTGAGCTTTCCGAGGTTGAGCGCATTATCCGTGAATTTGACGGAATAAAAGACGCAACCGTTGCGGCGTTTGATGAGCCAAGCGGCGGAAAATTCATTGCGGCTTATGTTGTTTCGGACGAGAAAGTAGATATTCAGAAATTAAATGAATTTATCCTTGCTAACAAACCTCCGTATATGGTTCCTGCCGTTACAATGCAGATTGACACAATTCCTCTTAATCAGAATCAGAAGGTCAACAAGCGTGCATTGCCCAAGCCTGAAAAGAAAGCGCAGAACAGCGAACCATCATCAAAGCCTATGACCTTGCTTGAAAAGAAAATTCACGCAATCATCGCTAAAATTCTCGGTAACGATAAATTCAGTGTTACTGAAAATCTTTTGTTTGCAGGACTCAATTCTCTGTCGGTAATTAAGCTTGCGGTTGAACTCCATAAGGAATTCGGCTTTGAGGCTAATGTAAAGCAGATGATGAAGGAATGCTCGGTTATTTCTATTGAGGACCAGCTTCAGGAATACCTTATGAGCGGAGCATTGGCAAAGAATACAGCCGAGACAAAGCAAAAAGCTTACAAGTCTTTATATCCTCTGTCAAAGACGCAGTTGGGCGTGTACTTTGACTGTATGAAAAATCCGTACACTACGCTCTATAACATTCCGTCAATTCTAAAATTCACAAAGTCTGTAAACGCAGAAAAGCTTGCTGAAAGTGTTAAAAAGGTTATTCTTGCGCATCCGTACATATTCACACATCTTACAACGCAAAACGATGATGTGGAGCAGGTTTATCCTGACAACAGGCAGTTTGATATTCCCGTAAAGAAAATGACCGAAAACGAGCTTGCGCTATTAAAGAAAGAATTTGTCAAGCCGTTTAACTTCTCAAAATCTCCTCTATTCAGAATCCTTGTTGTTGAAACAGAGAGAAACACCTATCTTTTCGCTGATTTTCATCATATTATTTTTGACGGTGCGTCTTACAACATATTTTTGAATCAGCTCAAAGCAGCATATGAGGGCGCTGAAATCAAGTCAGAGGATTATACATATTTTGACTATATTGATGACGAAATCAAAGCTGAAAGCAGTGAAGAATACAGCAAAGCTGAGAAATTCTTTGATGATATGATGAAGAATTTTGAGTCGGCGTCAGAAATAACTCCTGACTTGAGCTCACAGGGAGATAACGGCAAGCTTGCAGAAGTAAATGTTCCCTTTGATTTGGCGCAGATAGAAGCTTTCTGTAATAAAAACGGTGTTACACCTGCACAGCTTTTCCTCGCAGCCGCTTTCTATTCAGTGTCACGCTTTACAAATTCAAGAAATGTATATCTCAGCACAATCAGCAACGGCAGAAGCGATATGCGTCTGACGGATTGCTTTGGTATGTTTGTTAAAACATTACCTCTCGGAATTGAGATTGAAGACATTTCGGCACTTGAATTTGTAAAAAAGAGCAAGTCTGTTTTCACAGGCGCAATAGAAAATGAAATTTATCCTTATTCAAAGATTTGTTCAAAATTTGGATTTGCACCGAATATAATGTATGAATATCAGATTGGTGTAACGGACGATTTGAAAATTGACGGCGAAGCTGTTGAGAGAAATTTCTTTGATATGGAAATCACAAAGTTTAAAACTGCAATTTATATTGAAAATTATAGAAATCAGCCCTGTATTGTTGTCCGTTACAATGAAGCACTTTACAGTAAAGATCTTATGCAGACGCTTGTAAAATCAATTTTCAATACAACTATGCACATTGTTTCTGCGCCTGACAGCAAGATAAGGAAAATTTCTCTGCTTGATGACAGTCAGATTGATGAGCTGAACAGATTATCCTCAACGCGTATTGCTCCTGTTGAAACAAATCTTTTGCATAAAATGTTTGAGAATCAGGTTGAAAAAACTCCCGACAACAATGCAATTACTGCCTGTGACGGAACTCTTACATACAGAGAGCTTAACCGCCGTGCAAATGTTACTGCAAACGAGCTTATTGCAAGAGGTCTGAAAAAGGGCGGAAGAGTTGTTGTGCTGCTCGAGCGAACCTCAAAAATTTTCTCAACCATTTTCGGTATCCTCAAAGCAGGCGGAGCATTTATTCCGACCTGTCCCGACTATCCGCAGGAAAGAATCAACAGCATTATCGAGGATAGTGAGGCTGATTTCGTAGTAACCGAGGGCGAGCTTGTCAGGATTTACGATAAAACGATAGATGTAGATTTACTTCTCGGCGGTGAAAATTGCGAAACACCTGACATTGATGTAAGTCCCGAGGATTTGGCTTATCTTATTTACACATCTGGCTCAACGGGAAAGCCAAAGGGCGTTATGCTAAGACATATAGGAATAGCAAACTACTTAAGTTATGATGACGCAAACCCTCAGGTAAAGTATATTGTTGATAATTGCAAGGCTTACGGCTCTGTAACGACAGTATCATTTGATATGTCACTTAAGGAAACAGTGCTTTCATTATGCAATGGTCTGACGCTAATCTTTGCAAGCGATGAGCAGACGGTTAACCCGATTGCTCTTGCAAAATTTCTTAAAGAAAATAACACTGATGCGTTCAACGCAACTCCTTCAAGGCTCCTGCAGTATATGGAGCTTGATGAATTTGCAGAAGCGATGGCTGACTGTAAGGTTATTCTTTCGGGTGGTGAGAAATACCCCTATAAGCTCCTGAAGCTTCTCCGTGAAAAAACTAATGCAAAAATTCTTAATACTTACGGTCCTACCGAAATTACAGTTTCGTCAAACTGTAAAGACCTGACAAACGCTGATGAAATATCAGTCGGAAAGCCGCTTTTGAACTATGTTGAACATATAGTTGATGTTGACAATAATCTGCTTCCTGTCGGAGTGGTGGGCGAGCTTCTGATTTCAGGCTGCGGAGTTGCACTTGGCTACAATAAGCTTCCCGAGCAGACTAAAAAGGCGTTTATTGAGTTTAACGGCGAAAGAACCTATCGTTCGGGCGACTATGCAAAGTGGACGAAGAACGGTGATGTTGTAATACTCGGCAGAACCGACAATCAGGTTAAGCTCAGAGGTCTGAGAATTGAGCTCGGCGAAATCGAAAAGTGCTTGTCAGACATCAATGGCATTAAGAGCGCAGTTGCTTTGATAAGAAAGGTAAATAACGCTGACGCTATATGTGCCTACTACACATCGGATATTCAGCTTGATGCGGAATTTATTAAAAATGAGCTTAAAAAATCCTTAACTGATTATATGGTGCCTGCGGCATATGTTCAGCTTTCTGAAATGCCGCTGACCCCTAACGGCAAAATTAACACGAAGCTTTTGCCCGAGCCTCAGTCGTCCGAAAAGAAAACAGGAGTTAAACCGACAACTGCTCTTGAAAAAACCATGTGCGATATATTTGCCAAGGTTTTAGAGCTTGATAAGGTTTATGCCGATGATAATTTCTTTGATATAGGCGGCAGCTCGCTGACCGTAACAAGGGTAATTATACTTGCTAATAAGAGCGGTATAGAGATTGCGTACGGTGATGTATTTGAAAATCCGACTCCTGCCGCACTTGCAAAGCTTTGCGAAAAAGATGTTCCGAAGAATGACTTTGAAGATTTAAGCAACTATGATTACAGTAATATAGAAAATGTGTTGCTTAAAAATAATCTTGAGAGCTTCAAAAACGGAGATATGCAGGAGATAGGCGATGTACTCCTTACAGGTGCCGCAGGCTTCCTTGGAATACATATTCTTTATGAGCTGCTCCACAGATACAGCGGCAAGGTATACTGTCTGCTGCGTGACAAAAATAACAATCCCGCAGAAGACAGACTTAATATTATTTTCTTCTATTATTTTGAAGAAAGTCTGAAAGAAAAATATTCTGACAGATTAACTATCTTAAGCGGAGATGTCACAGACAGAGAATCATTTGACAAGTTCCTTGAGTTCAATATTGATACTGTTATTAACTGTGCCGCAAATGTAAAGCACTTTTCAAAGGGAACAGACATTGAAAATGTCAATTTGTACGGAACGCTTAATGTAATAGATTTCTGTAAGCAGGCAGATGCTCGTCTTATTCATGTTTCAACTATGAGCGTCGGCGGAATATTTGTAGGCGAGCAGGGAGAGGTATCTCATCTGAAGGAAAACCAGCTTTATTTCGGACAGCAGACAACATCTAAGTACACGCTTTCAAAATTCCTTGCCGAAAGGGCAATTCTTGAAGAAGTTTCAAAAGGCTTTAATGCAAAAATTATGCGTGTCGGTACGCTTTCCGCAAGAAACAGCGACGGCGAGTATCAGATTAACTTTACCACAAACACATTTATGGGCAGGCTCAAATCCAATATTATCATCGGAAAATATCCGTATGATATGATAGAAATGCCGTTTGAGCTTTCTCCCATAGATTTTGTGGCAAAAGCAATCCTCCTTCTGTCAAAGACTCCAAAGAACTGTACTGTATTCCACCCGTTCAATAATCATATGCTGATGATGGGCGACTTGTATATGGAGATGGATAAAATCGGACTTCATTCGCAGGCATCAGAAACAGAGGAATACGAAAAGGCGCTCGAAGAAGCAAAGCAAAATCCCGAAAAGGCAAAAATACTTTCCAGTATGCTTGCCTACCAGAATATGGCGCACGGTCAGAAGATATTCTCTGTTGGAAAGAGCAATAAATATACAATGCAGGTGCTCTACAGAATGGGATTCCACTGGCCTGTGACATCGCTTGACTATATGAAACGCTTTATCAATGCGCTTCGAGGACTCGGTTTCTTTGATTTTACCTAAGGAAACACTGAATATATCTATTAAACTATGAATAAGCAAAAATGAAAATTTGCAGAAAAGAAAAGACACTTAAGCATTTTTGTTATATGTTGTACTTACAATTCAAAATATACTGCTTTTGATGCGCTTTTAAATCTTTACAGCATATCATTTAAGCTGAAGTTATTACTATTATTTATATTATAAAAACGCGATATTTTATTATTGGCTATTACGATATTACGAGTTATACTTTGCATAATATTTTTTATTGAAAGGTGGCAAACAGAATGTTATCAAAGTCTAAAAAAATTATGATGGTATTTATCTCAGTTATACTTTCATTACAGGTTCTGATCTCTCCATGTCTTATAGCCTCTGCGAATGATTTAACAGAGGCGGACGCAAATTCTATTTCAAACAGCTTATCAAACGATGCAGGTTTTTTTTCTTCAACTTCAGACCAAGAAATTATTTACGATGTTCTTAATCTTGTAGAAGGAGTTGTTACCCCTGAAAAAACTGTTGATTGGGCTGCGAGAAAATTTCTTTCAGAAGCATTAGGCTTAAAATCTAAATCCGAGCAAGAAAGCGCAGATGTGATGGAAAAACTTGACAAACTTATGGATGGTCAGTCCAAGCTTCAGGAAAGTATGAACACTCTTTCAAAGCAAGTCACCTGTGAACAATTAAATGGATTTCTTAATGACTTTCAGAAACTTACATCAGAGCAAACAACAAATGATGTGTATAACACATTAAGAGGTATAGATAAAGATGAAGAAGAGAAGAAATGCTCAGCTGAAGTAGCCTCTGCCAGAAGACTTCAATGTCTTACTACTGATTGTGGTCTGACTGAGAAGACCATGAGCAGAGCGGATAAAGGTATTGATAAATATACGCACGAACTTGCCACAGCTTTGACTACTCCAATGAAGGTTACTTATGAAGACGGCAAAACCCTTTATAATGACTTATTTGAAATCAATTATCAATCCTTAAGACGCACCTACCATTGGGAAAATCAGGCATATGACGAATGGATTGCTTTTCAGAATAAAGCCTTAGGTACATTCTCTATTGCTGCAACTGTTGAAAGACTTTCGCTTTTAGCAAGAATTGAAAAAATAAACAAATATAATGAAAAGCATCCCGACCCTAACGATCAATTATATCCCGATTCGATTAACAATCGATTAAAAACGCTTGATGATGAAGTTGCAGCGGTTAAAAAGCTGGTTAATCGTAAGGTTAAGATCCGAGATGATAACGAGAGATATTACTGGACTCCCGGACACGAAATACTTTTTTATACAACTCCAAACACAAAAGACATTCCTCAGGAAAATACAAAAGCCGGGGTCGGAACTACAGCGGCGCTTAATAAAGCAAATGGCCTTACAATGAAAAAGAATGTTAACGGTTATTATGTTCCGGCTGTGAATTACGGCTTCTGGCAACCGTTTATAAGATATGAAGGCGGGAATAAACGATTAGTAAATTATGATCAGTTAAATGCGATTTATAAAGATTATGGCGGAAAAGCAAACCTGTATGATATATTCTTCTCTAAAACTGAGGGGAATTTCAAAAATACCAATAAAGTTGATAAGAATTGCACATTCGTTATTGACGGAGAGAAATCCGAAACAACAGGAAAAAGCTACTATATAACCTATAAACCATATGTCTTTAAAGCTGACCAGGTTTTTTGCTATGGAGTAGAAAATTCAAAAATTAATAAAGGAAAATTGCCTACCCCAAGCAAAATACATCTTTGTTATTATCACTATGGTCATGCAGACCCTAAACCCGGTAAAAATTGTGTAGGTATAGGCATTAAAAGTGTAGGAGAGCTTGAACATATTTCAAATAAACAGGAAATCACACCTTCAAATGATCAGGAAATCGCAAAAGAAGAAACATATTGTGATTATAGTGAAACTATTGAATGGTCGGAAAAAATGGATGACATACAGCTTCCGCTTTCAGAAAATACAGGAGATTTAATTTCAGTAAGTGCTGATGACAATATCATTACTGAAGATAAATACAGTATCTCTGATGATAAAACACTAATCACACTAAAGAAGGAATTTTTGCTCACTTTAGAAGATGGTATACATACACTTGTTGTAGAATCAAGTGATGCAATTAACTGTTTTAGTTTCACAGTAAAAGCTGAAACCACTCCGTCTGAACCGGGTAATTCTACACCAGACGAACAAACAAATTCAACAAAAGCAGATATGGGTATTCCTCAAACAGGAGATTTAAACTCTTGGAAAATCTGGATTTATCTATTTGCATTTTCAGGCTTGATACTAATTATTGCCTTAAAAAAACATAAAAAAATAACCCGATAAAAACTTAATAAATTAAATAACGGCGTTGAACTTTAATAAATGGTTCAATGCCGTTATTATATCTTTATGCTATCCTGTTTCCTCTATATCTATATTTTAAGTATTGATGAAATTACTTGTGAATATAAGGATGGACAGAATATACTTAAAATCAAGAAAAATATTCAGACAAGGGTGGCTGCTATGAATAATCAAATTTGCGCTTATGCAATATGATTAGAGAGGAAAGTTCGCACCTTAAAATGCTGAAACATATTGCATTTTAATCAGATGTATGTTATACTATTATTCGAAACGAACGATTCGAATGAAAGGGGCGATGAGGAGGCGAATTATACAGAAGAACAATGGAATGCAAAAAATTGAGCTTATGGAAAAGTAATTTAGAGGTTTTGACGGTTTAGGACTTCACGGCACCGGTATTCGAGGTTTGGCTAAGTATTGAGGATATAACACATCTATGATTTATACATATTTTAAGGATTGAAGGGATGTAATACCGATGGACTATATGAAATTGAAATCAAATAAGATTATTGCATTGATAACATAATTGATTATGTTACTTAAGCCTTAAGAAGAGATGTTGATATAGATGAAGAAATAAAAATTCTACTAACCAATGCTATTTATATAAAACCTAAAAGGAGGAAATGACATGAATAAAGTTATGAAGCGTATTTTGCTAATTTTGTTGGCGATTTTGGCGGTTGTTGTATTAGTCGCCGTTGCGTTTGTGGTGCTGTATTTTACCAGATTCCAGACCATCGGCAGTATTGATAAGCTTACAGATTACGAGGATGGCTACAATCTCTATCGTATGGATGTCCAATACGATTACAGTCTTGATAATATGATTAATTACGGCATTACAGACGATCAGACGATGATTGACGCAATTATGAAAGAGGCGCTGCCGCTGCTGCCTGTGAAGATCAAAGCGCCCAATTTCGGCTGTACGGCGTTGACACTGACCGATAAGGACGGCGATGTTCATATGGGCCGAAATTACGATTTTAGTAGAGATACATCTGCTATGTTGGTTTACTGCACCCCGAAGGACGGATATAAGTCTATTGCCTTTGCCGCGCTTGACAATGTTTCAGCAAATGTGCCTGATGAGAGTATCAAAAGTAAGATGGCGAGCCTGACTGCGCCTTTTGTATGTCTTGACGGTATGAACGAAAAGGGTGTGTCCATCGCTGTGCTGACGCTGGACAGCGAGCCTGTGCGCCAGAACACCGGCAAGCCCGTAATTTCAACTACTCTTGCAATACGCCTTGTTCTTGACCGGGCGGCGACTACAGAGGAAGCTGTGGAGCTTTTGCGAAGCTATGATATGTTTGCTTCCAGCGGCAGAGACTATCATTTTTACATCACCGATGCATCAGGCGACGGCAGAGTAATAGAGTATGACATTAACGGCGAACCAAGAGAGCTTATAGATACTCCGTCAGAGGCGGTTACTAATTTCTTCATTCGTCATAAGGATGAGGTGCTTCCAAATCAGAAAAACGGTATCTACGGTCACGGCAGGGAACGCTATAACGCCGTGCTGAAGGTGCTGGAGACGGAAAAGGGCAATTACACCAACGATACCGTATGGAACGCATTGAAATCGGCGGCACAAGAACCCGACCCTGATGACATCACAAGCAACACCCAGTGGTCCATCGATTATAACAATACTGACCTTACCGCCGAGATCGCCATCCGCCGCAACTGGGAGGATGTAACACGCTGCGAGCTGGAAAACAAGGTGACGACGCCGGTAAAATGAGTTGTACCGGGTGTTTACGGCAAAAAGAAAAAGTATTCTGCAAAGTAAAATTAAATTAAGCGATTTGACACATTCGCATTTATCCCTCCTATTAGATACAATGTATCTAACGGGAGGGATTTTTTTACATTATAGGAAATTGCTCGGCTGCGCTCGGTCATAAAAGGTTCCATTAGCAGAAATTGTCTGCACGAATTATGTGCCGAGGTACTCGGCTTTTTTATGGAATTGATAAAGCATTACACCGCTAAGGAATAATTGCACCCTAAAGGGGCCTCCGAAAAACAGAATTGCTTTTTGGGGAGAGGAGAAGAACTACCCACTAAGGCTAATAAAAACTGAACAACGATGTAGAGAAAAGGGTGGTAAAAGCACATTGCTGTTTAGACTTAAAGAGAGTACAGACATTGTTTAAACTTGGATATGGAAAATCCCCTGAATATATGATACAATTTAATGTATATAAAATTTGCAAGTAAATGGATATTTCCTTTAATCAGGAAAAAGAGAGGCGAGATATATGACAAGATCCATTAAAAGGAATATTAATACCGGAATAATTGTTGTGTTGTTGATTGTTTTCGCTGTCGTTTTCCGCATTTTAGGAAATAACGGTATTTTTCCTTTATCTCTCGGACTGTTACGCACTTTTATCTATATCGGTCTGTATATTTGGTGGGGTGTTTCCGTCAGTAAGCGGATTGTTCAGGCACAGGTGCGCCGTAATCTGGTTGCTGTATCCTTACTTAATATTTTTTGGTTTGCCATAAGGTCGATAAAATATTATTTTGTATCCGATCCCGCTTTGTTAAGACAGCTATGGTATTGGTACTATTTTCCGATGCTTTTCATTCCGCTTATTTCCGTATTTGTTTCAATGTCACTGGGTAAGCCGGAAAATTACCGTCTGCCAAAATGGACATCGCTTTTATATATTCCTACCGTGCTTTTTCTTCTTTTGGTAGTGACAAACGATTTACATCAGCTCGTTTTTGCTTTTCCCGCAGGAGAAGTATGGTCAGACAAGAATTACGACTATGTTTTAGGATACTTTCTAGTAATTGGCTGGGAAATCATATGCGCTTTGGCTTCATTTACTATTATGGTAATCAAATGCCGATTGTCTCAAAGGAAAAAATATCTGCCGCTTAGTCTGCTTTGTATATGCATTGTATATGCTTTAATCTATGCAAGCGGTGTCGAGTGGATGCGAATTATCTGCGGAGATATTACTGCGGTTCAGTGCCTTATGTTTACGGCAATACTGGAAAGCTGTATACAATGCGGTTTAATACAGACGAATACAGGGTATGACTCACTGGTTGAAGCCGGAACTCTCAAAGCGCAGATTACCGATACCGACTATAATATCCGATACACATCCGCCAATTCACCAAAGCTTTCGGAGAATGTTATGCGCTCGGCAAAAAACGGAGCTGTCAGCCTTGATAAAAATACCTTACTTAAAAGTAATCCAATCGAAGGCGGTCATGTTCTTTGGCTGGAGGATATATCGGATATATCCGCTTTGCTCAAAGAACTTGAGGAAAATAAAGAGATGATTGCGGAAAGCAATCTTCTTGAGCAGGAAAACTATCGTACAAAGCTTAAAATAAATACACTTCAGGAAAAAAACCGTCTGTATGATCTTTTGCAGGATCAGACTGCACACCAAATTGATTTGCTTGACAGTCTTTTTGCTCAGTACAATACGGAAACTAATTATGAAAAACGCCGCAGTCTGCTTGCAAAAATTGCAGTGATAGGCGCTTACATAAAACGCAGGGGCAACTTAATGTTTATCGGCGAGAAATCAGCAACAACTGATACGGCGGAGCTGTCGCTGTGCCTTGAGGAATCCTTTGCAAATCTTGAGCTTATTGGCGTTGAGTGCGCTGTTGATATCCCGGCTAACAATAAAATTGATACAACGGACGCCATTCGTGTGTATGACTTTTTTGAAGCAGTGACGGAAGCCACAATAGATGATATGCGTTCAGTCTGGCTGAAAGCCCGCAGTCTTAAGGACTGTGTCATCTTTCATCTGGAAGTGGAGTGCGAAAGTCTGCTTGCTGATTTTTCCGAGCTTGCAGAAAGCAGTCTTTTTGAGGACGGCGTATGGCGTTTTACGCTCCGAGCAAAAAAGGCAGGTGAACAGTCGTGACTACCTTTTATCAGGCATCGTCAGCAGAGCAATCCTTGTTTATGGTTTGTCTTTTCTTTTTGCTGATCGTAAACTTGTTTTATTTAATTGTTTCTAATTACAGATTTCAAAGCAAATGTAACAGATATCTGAATATCGGTCTTTTCCTGGTTCTGTTTGCACTGTTATTAATATTAGGAGAAGCGTTTAGGAAAATTAATATACAACAGCCGTACGAAATCCTGCTGCCATTGCCGATGTGGCTGCTGTGGTGCATTGTTGCGGTATCAGGTGTAGTGCTGATTTGTGAAGCTGTTATCGAATATCGTCAAAGAGGCAAAAATCTCAGCCGCAGTTCTGTCAAGCAGGCAATAGATACGCTGCCTGACGGAATTTGTTATTTTGCTCCGTCAGGTGCTGTCAAGCTGTGCAATCTTCAGATGCATCGCCTGTTCCGCAGTCTGGCGCAAAGCGATATGCAGACATTCGACGAATTACAGAAAGCTCTGGAGGAATGCGATACAAAAAGCGGTATTATTAGGCTCTCTGATGTCAGACAAACTTATCTTTTCCCGAATGGAAAGGCGTGGCGTTATTCTCAGACAGAGATAAATGCTTCCGACGGTGTTGTTTATACAGAGGTCATATTTTCCGATGTGACAGAGCTTTATGAAAAGAACTTGAAACTAAAGGAGCAGACAGGACAGCTCGAAAAAATCTCCCGTGATTTAAAGGTTCTTTCGGATAATGTTTCAACTATGACAAAGGAAAAGGAATTACTGGCGGCTAAAACAAGACTGCATGACCGTATGAGTGCAGGGATAATTGCAATGCGTCAGATTTTGCAGCAGGAGCAGACTACGGAAGAAACCGCTGCCGCCGTCAGTCTGTTTCAAAAAGCAGTAAGCGCAATTAAAAATGATAATGAATATCCGCTTCAGCGTGGAGAGCTTGCAGAATTTATGCGTGACGCCGATACAATCGGTGTAAAAGTAGAGCTGAACGGAGAATTGCCTGAGCAGCAGGAGCTGTACAGAGTGTTTGTAATAGCAATGCGTGAGTGCCTTACAAACAGCGTTCGTCATGCCGATGCGACAATTCTTAAGGTTGATATACAAAAAGAAGACAATTACTTTTCAATACGAATCACAAACAACGGAAAACCTCCCGAAAGTAAAGTAACACCCAAAGGCGGACTGCTGAATCTTTACAACCATATTACTAATCTGGGAGGTACTATGGACATACAGTCAAATCCGGTTTTTGCACTGACAGTGACCGTACCTAAATCAAAGGAGGGAACAGAATGAAGCAGGTGCTAATCGTAGAGGATCAGCGTATGCCGCGTGAGAATATGGAACGCGCGCTTTCTGACAGCGGCAGTTATGAGCTTGCGGCAAGCATAAGCAGTGCAGAGCTTGCCGTTATAAAATGTCAGCGACAGCATATCGATCTTGTTCTGATGGATGTATGCACAACAGGCAGCAAGGACGGAATTGACGCCGCCGCAGAAATCAAAAAGCAGTTTCCGAACATAAAAATTATTATAGTGACATCTATGGTCGAGGTAGGCTATCTCGATCGTGCCAAAGCCGCAGGAGTAGACAGCTTCTGGTACAAGGATGTAAGCCGAGAATCACTAATTGATGTGATTGACCGCACAGTGGCAGGAGAGCATATTTTCCCCGATAAGACTCCCGTTGTACAATTAGGTCATGCCAGCAGTGCCGAGTTTACGGCAAAGGAAATAGAAGTGCTTCGCCTTGTGTGCGATGGACTGGAATACAGCGAGATAGCAGAAAAGCTGTGCGTGTCTGTCAATACAGTCAAAACTCATGTTTCGCACATTCTGCAAAGAACAGGCTATTCGAACAAAACCCGTCTTGCTATTGCCGTTACCAACAAAAAATTCATTATTCCCAGCATTCCCGAGGATAATGAATAACTAAAATACTTAGTATAAATCCCCGATTTTATTTGTGAAGTCGGAGATTTTTATATGGAAAAATTCTGAAAAATCACCCATATGGGTGATGTGCAGTCCAAAAGCTCCCTGTATAATAAAAGTGACAAAATAACATAACAGGAGGTGTTTTGGAGCAGAGAGTCATTGCAGAAGTATATTACTCGGGTTTAAGAACATAATCCCGCTCAGGGAATAACCGCAGAAACGACCTGAAAGGTCAAAATCAGATTTAAAATATTTTATTTAACGGAGGTATTCAAATGAAAAAGTTTCTGATTTTAATGATAAGCATAGTGATGGTATTTTCATTCGCCGCATGCGGCGGTAACGGCGGCAACGGTGAAAGCGGCGGCAGTTCGGAAAGCAGCAACGCCTACAATCTTGATATGAAGTCCACAGAGGCGCAGCCTATGAGTACTGAAAGAGCAAGTGCTGAAGTACTCAGAGAAACTGCTCAGACATACTTTGGCGGCTATAACTACTTTGAAGGCACTGAACAGGCAAACCTGACATATAAAGATGTTAAGGAGCACATCGGTGTAGACGCGTCAGAGTACCGCTATGACGATACCCAGCAGGCTGAGCTTTATATTTGGTATGTTGACGGCGATGACAAAGCTTCGCTGAATGTATGGTTTGTTGACGGCAAGCTGAATGCCTGCGGAGCTATAAATATATAATTCAAACTACAACAATATATTATTTAGAGGCTTGCTTCGGCAAGCCTCTTTCCAAAATAAAGTTTTATTATGAAATTTTGGGGTAAATTTTGAACCCTTAATCAATGATGAAATTATTTGAATAAATAAGGAGGTGGTTTAATGAAGTGAGTCGTTGTAGATATGCAAAATGCCTTGTTTGCTGACGCCATAGCAACTGCTTTGCGTAATTTTGATTCGGATTTTGAGGTTTTTCCGAGTGAAAGTCCCGACAAAACAACAGATATGTGCGCCGATACACAAGCGAATGTCCTTATAATGGAGGTCACAGCCTACACGCCGTGGAAAATTGAGGAGCGAATGAAAATCCGTGACGAAGTAAAATCATATTGCCCCGATTGTAAAATCGTTCTCGTGGTAGATGAAAACACCGAGAAAAAATTAGCCGATAAGGTTCGCAGGGCTAAAAAAGACGGACTTATCGACAATTTCCTTTACGGCTCGGTATCTGCCACCTATTTGTCGGCAGTTGTTGATACTCTTTGATAAGACGAAAAAAGATAACGAAGAAAAGAAAAATTCATTTCGAAGGAGGAACAATTATGAGCAACAAACAAAAAGCAAAACCAAAACGACTGTTAAGCTTAATTCTTACGCTTGCTATGGTGCTGGGAATGCTCCCGATAATAGGCACTGCTACGGCGTCTGCCTACACAGGCAACGGCACACAGAGCAAGCCTTATCTTGTCACCGCCTATGAGGAGCTTAAAAGCCTTCTGGAGGACAACACAAGCAAGTACATAAAACTTGACCAAAATATTAAGTATACTGCCACGGCTTACCAGAGCCGTATTGATGTCGGCTCCGGCGATTATGTTCTTGACCTTGCCGGATATATTCTGGATTATTCCTATTCCGGCTCCAATGCGAAGTTTGACCAGGAGCTGTTCTATATTGATGAAGGCTCTCTGACTGTCAACGACAGCAGAGGAAACGCCTTGGTCAAGGTGCTTGCGCCCGACAATGTGTGGAAGCGTATGTTCACGGTTGCGAACGGTTCGCTTACCGTAAACGGTGGCGACTACGAAATCAGCTCAATGTCAACCTACTATGTCCCTGATGTTATCTGTGTAAAGGCAGGAACGCTTACCATAAACGGCGGAACCTTTACCTCAACGGGTATGGGCGTGTATGGGGAAGTCGGCGCTCACTGCACGATAAACGGCGGAAAATTCATTATTAAGAATAACGGTGCATTTGAGCACGACACGGAGATGTGCGGTATTTCCCTCATCTCCGGCAACTATGCGGAAGCGGTAATCAATACCTGCGTAGTTGAGTCCGAAAAGAAAATTGACCTTATAAAGCTCAATGGCGGTTTTTCACTCGGCACCTGCCTTCCGGATAATGCTTTCGTTTCGGGCGAATGTTCGCCGGTGGGTCTGATTTCGGATTCGTCAGTTTCGGGTGCAAAAGCCGTCAGCGGTACAAGATGCTTTATCACTAACGGCACTGAGGAAAGCCCGTATTTCGCTTTCGACTATGCTATGCTGCAAAATCTGATGGCGACCGCTCCTGCAAACTCGACCACTCGCTACATCAGGCTGATGGAGAATATTACTCACGACCTTGCAGACTTGAACGATACGCTGAGTATAACAACCGCAGGTCAGTGGGTTAATCTCGATCTGAACGGCTATGATATTTCCTGCACATATAAAGCCGCAAAATCTGATATCTATAATATTTTTGATGTTAAAAACGGCAGGCTCGACATATCTGACGATGAAGGCGGAAGTCTGGTGTCTGCTGAAAAAAAAGGTATTCCTCTCTATGTTAAAGAAGGAGGAAGCCTTTATGCTTACAGCGGCACATATTATTCAGAGAAAACTAATGCGATATCTATAGACTCTGCCTCCGAGGTGTATATTAACGGCGGTACCTTTAAGTCCAAGGAATTAAACGGCTTGTGCAGCTTTGATACCAATGCGAGGAGCAAAATAATCATCAACGACGGCAGCTTTGTAACAGAAAGCGGCGGATGCGGCGGTGCACTTTTTTGGGACGGCGATGTAACCGTAAACGGCGGCAGCTTCCGTAACAACCTTACCGGAAGAACCTCAGACGGAAGAAACGGTATCGTAGTAATCTATAACCCATTTGCGGGTTGGTACCCCGATGTGACCATTCACGGCTGCGAAACCTTGGGAGGAATCGTAGGTCTGCAGGACGGGTGGAGGCTTGGCTCGGACTCTGTCGCAACCGGTATCAATAAGGACGGCACGACCTATTCCGTAACCGATGCTGACGCTTTTGAAAATGCTTATCGCCTTGAAATCGGAAGGTATATCACAGAAATTGATATAGACGGAATCGACGCCCCGGTGGCAGGCAAGCTTCCTGATACTACCGCCGCTGTCAATGCGTATTGTGGCGACACCCTGCTGGCTTCAGACAGAGTGGATCATGTCGGCGTTACCTGGTTTGACTGGGAGAATAACAAAACGCTGAGTGTAAACGATGTGTTTGAACCGGGACACACCTATATGGTTATGGTAACGCTTAATACAAGCGGAAAACAAGGCTATGTATTCTCAACCGCCGACAGTAAGCCAAACATCAGCGTAAACGGAAACAAGGGCTTTTTGTGGCTTTCCAACCAGAAGACGGCGCAGTGCTGCTACAACTTTGAAACACTCAGAGTACCGTTGAGCGGCACAATCACCCTGCCCAACGCCTATTACAATACAATGCTTAATCCGCAGCTTTCGGATAATCTGCAGGCATTGTCCGAGGAGGGCAAGCTTATCTATGAATGGCAGCGTGGCGACGACCCCAACAGCACCTGGGAGGTAATCAGCGGTGCAACCGAACGCAATTATACACCTGTCAAAACTGATGTAGGCAAGTATATCCGACTTGTTGTCACAAATGATGAAGGCTTGGAATATATCGCAAGCAATATGGTTCAGGTGGGAAAGAAGCAGATAAACAGTACAAAGCCGTCAAGCTTCACGCCGATTATGTCAAATGATAACACCTATATTATAATAGTAGGTGCAAAGCGGTATCAGGAATATCTGATTTCATACAGCTCCACCGCACCTGCAAATGATTCGCCGCTATGGAGCAATGCGATAAGACCCGATAGCAGCAACAGCGAGCAAACCGGCAGCATTCTTGCAATGAAAATGGATTGTGAGCAGAATCAATATGTTTTTATTCATACTCGTATATTTGAAACCGATTACACGGTTGCTGGTTTATATACCGAAACAAAAAGCATTTATACGGGCGACACCACAGCAATCAAGGGAATCAGCTTAGGTAACAGCAGCCTTGATATGAAGGTCGGCGAGGTAAAACTGATTACTGCAACGCCGATTCCCTCCAACGCAGATAACTGGAGCGGCGGAGAATGGTATGTAAACGGCACGGGCGCCGAGCTGTATATTGACGAGGCTTGCACAACACGGTATTACCGCTCGATTCACGGCTCCAAAACGGAGCTGTATCTCAAAGCCACAGCGAAGAATAACGAAATTACCGTAGGCGTGGAAAAGACAATCGGCTATAATTCCGTTGTAAGAGGCACTATGATGGTTAATGTTACCGATAAGGACGGCAACTATAAGCTGCAGCAGATGGTCTTCCCCGAGGTCAACCTCCACGCAGGCGAGAGCGTAACCGTGGATATTTCCACCTATCCAAATCCCTCTCTCATCGAGGGCGTGCCGAGTATTATATACGGTACTACTATGCCTAAGGATATTGTCGTTACCATCAATTCGACAACCAAAACTGCCAGAATAACTGCAAACCCCGGCACGCCGATCGGCAGCTACTTCTGCGCCGTATATATTGACGGACAACAGACCTCAAAAGCGTCGTTTATAACAATCAATGTCATTGACGAGGAAATTCCCGTTGAGAGCATTTCCGTATCACCCGAGAATGTCACGCTTGCTCCCGGTATGTCATACAAATTCAATCTGACAGTGAATCCCTCGAACGCCTGCGTTACCGATACGGTGAAGTGGGAATATGTTTCCGGCAGCTCAAATATTACCGTTGACAGTACAGGTACTGTTAAGGTGGCAGATGCTGCGAAGGGCGGCACATCTACGGTGTTCAAGGCTTCCTATGGCGGCAAGACTGCAACCTTTAAGGTAACAGTTGCCACACCGGTTGAAACCGTGCGTTTGAATCTGACCGAACCCGAAGCAGGAGAGCTGCCAGCAGCGCCGACATTGGTAACTGCCGCCGGCGTAGTTCCGGGCAGTCTGACCTATACCTGGTATGATACCTGGGGTGCATACACCGAGATGAATCCGTCTACGGACCGTTTCGAGCCGGGCAAGACCTACCGTATTTGCATGGAGATTGATGCCGCAGACGGATATCTTTTCACCAACAGCGTTGTCGCACAGATCGGCGTTGGCGGAGGCGTAGATAACTGCCAGATCAGCAACAATACGGTTACACGCCTGTATTTCTGCAAGGATTTCACCATTCCGAGCGAGAGTATCGTAGCCACTGTTTCAGGTACGGTTAAAAGCTTCGGCAGTGATACCAATGATGTGACGATTCAGCTTATCGAACAGGATACAAGCGAGGCGGCTTATGAAACTGTTGTAAACGGCAACAATGCAAGCTACTCTATCGGCGATGTTGCACCCGGTATTTATACAATGAAGGTGATGAAGGAAAATCACCTTACCGGTGAATACACTGTAACCGTGGACAATGAATCCGTTGTGCTGAATGTAACCATTTACCTGCTCGGAGATGTCAATACGGACGGAAAGGTAAATCTGTTTGACGCTATATTGGTTCAGAAATACAGCGTGGGTCACGGAACATTTACCGATGAACAGATTGCTATTGCCGATGTAAGCGGTGACGGCAAGGTTAAGATGCTTGACGCAATTCTTATTCAGAAGTATTCGTTAAGTATGATTGATAAGTTCTGATAATAAATGAAAAATAAGTGGTGTTTAATTATGGGGATTATTTCCTGTGTTCTTTCACTTTTTGGTTGTACCCAAAAACCGGCAAGACCTGAAGGTGAGCTGACTTCAATTTCAATTTCTCAGAGTCATATGGACAGTACATATTGCTACAGCTTTTGGGCAAGGGTTGAAAACAACTCTTACCTGCTTGACGCAGAATGTTTTATCGTTGATTACGATAACAACGATTTTGAAGAAATAAACCTCACCGATACGCCGATATCCGAG
>JBJEOH010000042.1:0-8472 GCA_051880615.1 Acutalibacteraceae bacterium | reverse complement strand
GCCGTGAGGCATTCAGCTTGGCAGTACTAATAGGTCGAGGGCTTGACCACAGTTCATTGGTCAGCATGCAATATACTTCTTCTTTTCCAAATCTTTATTCAGTTTTCAGGGTGCTTAGGTGTAACGCACTGAAGAAATGCACCATTAGCTCAGTTGGTAGAGCACCTGACTCTTAATCAGGGTGTCCCGGGTTCGAGTCCCTGATGGTGCACCAAGGTAGGGGCTGATGGAAAACCGTCGGCCCCGAGTAATATGGCTCGTTGGTCAAGCGGTTAAGACTCCGGCCTCTCACGCCGGCGACGGGGGTTCGATTCCCCCACGAGTCACCATGAATATTTACACCGAAAGGTGATAAATATATAGATGTGGGAAACCACAGAAAAAGTTGGTATTGATGACACTGAGGGTCCACCTGTTCCCATACCGAACACAGAAGTTAAGCTCAGCGGTGCCGAAGATACTTGGCTGGAGACGGCCCGGGAAAATAGGGAGATGCCAACACATATATTCCTCCATAGCTCAGTCGGTAGTGGCTGCGTACATTAAAATACCTGACACTATTCACTGGTTTGAGGAAACAATCAAATATGTTGTTTAAGTCCACTACCGGGGACTTAAGTAACAAAGAAGATTGCTCTTTGTGCAGTCTTAACAAAAATCTTTGGTGAAATCCATAGAAAATTGTATATTCCTCCATAGCTCAGTCGGTAGAGCGCATGACTGTTAATCATGATGTCACTGGTTCGAGCCCAGTTGGGGGAGCCACAGGGAGGGAG
The DNA here is from genome assembly GCA_051880615.1 of Acutalibacteraceae bacterium. Classification (GTDB taxonomy): domain Bacteria; phylum Bacillota; class Clostridia; order Oscillospirales; family Acutalibacteraceae; genus UBA7067. The sequence continues at coordinate 7,696 of JBJEOH010000042.1, read as the reverse complement.
ATTTTAGATCTCTCTCCCAATTGATATGTGAGGTTATTATGAACATTAATGAAATAAATTCCCTTTATAATTATGATGAAGAGAATGTAAAAAATGTTTTTGAAGAGATTGAGCGTGAAGTTGAGGATGATTTTGCGTATACGATTATTCAGAGAAACAGTTATAATGAAGCTGTTTTAAGTCGAGAAAACGCTGCTCTTGCTGCTGATATTCTTATTGATTAGCTTTCTTTTAACTTCCACTTTTGTTGAGTGGAAGTTTTTTAATATATTAAGGATGGGTTTAAATGCGTGATTGGTATATTAGTTACGGTGAAGTTCCAGTGTATGATGATGATTTTTTCACAAAGGCTAGAGCAAAACAATGGAAGAATTATTTTACTATTTGTTATGATGAAGTGAGGAAAAAGCTTAAAACGAAAATGGATTCAACATGTATGATTGAGTTTTTTCTTGACTATTCATTACTTCGTGAGTCTATAATTGATGCAATAATTGGAATGAAAAAAATAGTTGATAGTAAAAATAATAAAGTTGAGAAACCAAATTATTTTAAACTTGCTTCATATTTATCGTATTGGTGGCTTCGACATAAGCCAGTAAGTATACATTATCCTAAAAATTTTAACTTAAATAAAGATGTTACTACTATCGATAAGGATGAAGAAGGGCGAAAAAAGTTGATATGGCAACTAAAGCACATTAACGAAATTGTTGCTGTTAACTTTACGCTCACTTTTATATTTGATTTTAAAAATCAAATATATAGTGATAAATTATGTGCAAAATTAAAAGAAGATGATAATACAAATTTTGTATTTGAAAGCTTTGATGAGATGCGTAAAGTTATGATGGATAAGCTTACATATTATTTTTGCTATAGGGCTATTGCCCCAAAGATAATTGAACACATTTTAGAAGGGTATACTTTTCACCCTGCTTGGGCTTTGACAGGTCCACATTGGAGGATTAATGATGAAGATGAGCAATAATAAAGGTAATTTTTTTATAAACCTTTTTATTATAATAAGTATAATTGCAATTGTTTTAATAATTATTTCTACATTCATTTTTCCAATTCTTGGTATAATATCCTCTGCTTTTGGAGATATTGCTACCATAATTTCTGTAATTCTGGCTGTCATATCTATATTATATACTTATATATCTGGTGAAAAAACATTGAAAAATTTAAATGAAATTTCAAAACAATCACAGAATTTAGTTAACCAAATAATACGCGAAAGAAGTAAGGATAATTTTGATTATGAGAATGTAAATAATGTATTAAATGAAGATATGGATTAAATTATTTACATATTAAAATCTTTTAAAATTATTACATTAAGAAAAATATGTGCAGAATGTACTATGAGTAATTAGCTAATATGATAAGCAAAAATCAATATTGATATACAGAGTTGAAGTTATAGAAATATAATTTCAACTCTTTTTTTATGCAAAAAAATAATAAATTAAAGAGGTAGGTTATGTATACAGAATATGAAAGATTAGCAAACGGAATAATTTTGCAGGCTGTTGATGACTACAGAAAAGCTCGTAAGGATTTAAAATTGAATATTTATAACCATGAAGCAAGGATAATTCTTAATGACTGCGAACGCTTTTTCCAGTCAGAATGGTTTGGGGTGCTTACTGCACTTGACGGAAAGGATTTGCTGTCAAAATTAGAAACAGAGATTAACTAATTAGAAAGGTTGTGTATTTATGGTGTATATCAGAAGTCCGACAAAAATATTTTTTATGAATAACAAAACAAATAGGAGATGAATAATTTGAACGAATATGAAAGACAGCGCAGAATAGCTGAAAGCACAAAGAAATTGTATCCGCCGGGTACAAGAATTGAGCTTATCAGTATGAAAGACCCTTACGCACCTGTTCCGGCAGGTACAAGAGGAACAGTAAAATTTGTTGATTCTATGGGAACGATATTCCCCGAGTGGGACAACGGTCGTTCACTTGGTGTAGTTCCCGGAGAGGACTCATTCAGAAAGCTCACACAGGAAGAAATCGAAGCGGAAAACCAATCCATGTCAGAAGTTGAAGATGAAACTCCTGATGAGGATAGCGGAATGACTATGGAAATGTGAGGTGAGATTTAATCAATAAATCTTCGTTTGGTATGAAGATTTATGTCCATCAAATTCTTTGATATGTTTGCAGGCATAGGCGGTTTCCGTTCAGGCCTTGAAGCCATAGGCGGTTTTGAGTGCGTCGGATACTGCGAAATCGACAAATATGCAAAGCAGGCATACGAAGCAATGTACGATACGGGAGGTGAACTTTACTTTGATGACGCAAGAAAAATTGTACCCGAACAGTTACCCGATTTCGACCTTCTGGTTGGAGGATTTCCCTGTCAGTCCTTCTCAATTGCAGGAGCAAGAAAAGGATTTGACGATACAAGAGGAACGCTGTTTTTTGAGATTGCTCGAATTGCTGACGTTAAAAAACCTAAGTATCTCTTCCTCGAAAATGTTCCCGGACTGCTTAACCATGACTCAGGCAAAACATTTGAAACAATCCTCCGTACATTGGATGAGTTGGGGTATGATGTGTGCTGGCAGGTACTTAACAGCAAAAATTTCGGAGTACCCCAATCACGAAATCGAGTGTTCATTATCGGATATCTTAGAGGACAATGTGCCGGAGAAGTATTATCTTTCACGCAAACAAGCGGAAAAGCTCTTATACAAAGAAAAGCCAACACAAGGTGAGCGAATCTACTCATCAAATGGGCTAAGTTGTACGCTGACAAGCGGTTCGGGCGGTTTCGGCGGTCATTCGGGACTTTATCTCATTGAAGATACTGAAAACTTTGGCTTGCAGATAAAATCTAAAACCAAAGACGGTTTTCAGATCGCATATCCCGGCGACAGCATTGATACTGCTTTTTCTGGACAGAACTCAAGACGAGGTCGAGTAGGAAGTCAGGTAGTGCATACTCTGACAACTTCCGCAACACAGGCGTATTATTTCATTGACCTGAACCCCGATCCGAAGCTAACAGAAATCGCAAGGTGCATAACTGCAAGGCACGATTCGGGAATCAGTAACCGCAAAGCTGAGCATTCGGGAGTTTTTGTAGAAAATTCAGATGTTCTCGATGACAATGAAAAGTTTGCAGTAGCCTTTGTTGAGCCAAACGGAGAAGTCCATATCGGCAGAATCAGAAAGCTCACTCCGAGAGAGTGCTGGAGATTACAGGGCTTTACGGACGAGCAGTTCGACAAAGTAAAAGCAACAGGACTATCCGACAGCAGGTTATACAAGATGGCTGGTAACGCTGTGACAGTGAATGTTATTGCTGAAATTGGTAAGATTATTAAAAAGGTGGATAACCAAAACTCTGTAGCAGTCAATTAAATTTTGGTGATAATCCTAATCGGCTTATTAATTTTCTTACAATTATCTATTACAAATTTTGTTCCCCTGCTTTTCCCGTCCCAAAAGGCTAAAACCATATCAGCATATGAAATGATTTCAAGATTTCTTCGTAAAGGTGCAGTTCTGCCGTATAAATTGTACCTTGGCAGAAATTTTGTGTATTTTAAACTGTGTTTTAAAGCAAACATTTTAGCACAGCTGTCGATACCTTTAGCACCACCCGAAATTATTTCAACAGTATTTTCAGGAATATAATCCTCTAAATTGGTGATTGTAAGTGATCTTGAGCCGATTATTGCAAGTTTCATAAAAATTCCTCCTAATAAAGTGAACCCACCGTAAGTCCACTATGACATTATATCATAAAAAGAACTTATAATAAACTCAAAGTAGGTTCATACGGAGGAAATTATGAAAAAGCAAATTAAACATCTGTCACTGCGCATTGACGAGGAGCTTCTGCGTAAGTTTGATTATGTGGCAAAATACGATGACAGGTCAATGAATTGGTATATGCTGCACCTGATAAAGGACGAAATAGCACGATTTGAAGAAAAATACGGGAAAATCCCGGATAAAACTGAATAAAATAAAATATCAATCGTTTCTGACAGCGATTGATATTGATATCAAAAATAGATATACAGCCGTTGATTAGATTTTTTTAATTTAATCAACGGCTTTTTGTCGTTTCAGGGGCGATTGATATTCTGAAATGGAGTGATGAATATCAAAACCCCTGTGAGTTGGATGGGAAATAAAACTTCCATCCTTCATATTTTGTATGCCCTGTTCCCTCTGAATTACGAAAGGTATATTGAACCCTTCGGAGGTTCGGGAGCTGTACTTTTAGGTAAGAAAAAGCCTGATAAATTTGAGGTTTACAATGATTATAACCATAATCTTGTAAATCTCTTTCGCTGTATGCGTGACAGACCTATGGCATTTATAAAAGAGCTCGGATTTTATCCGCTAAATTCAAGGGATGATTTTAATGCAATCAGGGATTTCTTCAGGCAGGAGAAGTTTGACGATAAGTACCTTGATGAGGAATTGGAACTGACGAAGATTATTCTTTCTGACTTGAAAGCAGAAGAAGTCATAGAGCTGTATGTCAGAATGAAACAGGACTATGACTTGCGCAGAGCAGTAATGTTTCTTAAACTTCTACGATACAGCTATTCAAGCGGAGGAAAATCCTTTGCCTGTCAGCCCTTTTCAGTAGTGAGCCTTTTTCAACTGATAGAACAAGTCGGAAAACGGCTTGAAAATGCGGTGATTGAAAATCAAGATTTTGAAGTCCTGATAAAGCATTATGACCGAGATAATGCCTTTTTCTACTGCGATCCGCCGTATTATTCAAGCGAGTATGTTTATCAGTGCGGTTTCACTTGGGATGACCATTTGAGGCTGAAAAACACGCTTGCAAATTCAAAAGGCAAATGGCTTGTATCATATAACGATTGTGAAGAAATCCGCAATTTATATGACGGTTACTCATTCTTTGATTTCACAAGGTTACACAATATGAAACAGCGAATCAATGCAGGCGAGCAATTCCCAGAACTGCTTATCGGCAACTACGATATGTATGAAAGGCAGAGAAACAAGCCGTTGCAGTTGAGCCTGCTCGACTTGACAATCGAACAACAAATTGATTTAGAACAAATTTTGAAGGAGTGTATTATTAACCATGGAAAATAGAATTTATGTAAGCATACCGCTTGACGCACTTATTGTATCAGGAATCACATCTGACTGTGCTGTGCAGATTTCAGCTATGGACGGAGCAATTCTGATTGAGAGATGCGATGATGATTGCAAAGAATGTTGCTGTGACTGTATCTGCGATGAATGCAGAGCAGAGCTTGCGGAAAGCGAGGACGAGTAGTGCTTAAAATTTACAGAGTTCTCGGGAAAAAAGGAAGAATTACAATCCCCTATGAAATCCGCCAACGAATCGGATTCAGATACAACGATGTTCTGTCGTTTACGGAGCTTGATGACAGCTCGGTAGTTGTCAGGAAAGAAAAAATCTGCGACAACTGTAACGAACTTGCAGAAGAATTCGAGGAAAATTTCGCCCTTGAAGATTTCCTCGACAGCCTGTCCGAAGAAGAACAGAGAGATGCACTTATTCACCTTTCTCTGCTGTGGGCAGAAAAACAGAGAATAAGTTGACAGTTGCTTTTGAGTAATTTATAATATCTGTATGATGAATCGGAATTTGCAGAGGTGTAAATTTCAGTTTTTTATCGAGTAGAGGTCAATATTATGAAAAGAAAAGACGTAATATCAAACAATGAAATATCAGAATTGTGTTCATTTCCGTTAGGCGGATATGAACAGAAGGTGTTGATAGAGGGGAGAAAAAAAGATTCTCCAATAATAATTACCTTGCATGGAGGACCGGGAACACCGATTCCAATGTCTGTTGGATGTAGAGGATTGTTTCCTGAGTTTACGGACAATTTTATTGTGGTTTATTGGGATCAACTTGGTTGTGGAATTAACAATTATGTTATTGATGATGCTTTTTCCATAGATTCGTTTGTGCAGATGACGGAAGATTTGGTAGAGCATGTAAAAAAGAAATTTCCGAATAATAAAATGATGATATTCTCAACATCGTGGGGCTCTATTTTGAGTACTAAACTCCTAGAAAGAAATCCCCATGCTGTTGATGCTGTTATAGCTTGTGGACAGATAGTAAAAAATGTGTTCATTTGCGATGAAGTGAAGAAAGCGTTATGTCAAAGTGGTATTCCAAAAAAGAAATTGGAAAGAATCAACAATGTAACAGTAGAGAATTTTTTGGGTAAAGATTTAAAGTTAATATCAGATTCGCTTCGAAAGTATACAGATGCCTACCAAAACAAGATAGGTGAAAAAGCACCTATGATGCCGATTGTTAAAGGACTAATAACAAGTCCGGATTACAAGATGAAGGACTTTAAGGCTATTATGATTAATGGTTACATGAAGAATACATCGTTATGGAAAGAGATACTAAGACTAAATCTTACAGAGCAACTGAAAAAAGTTGAAATTCCTTACGTTATTTTACAAGGAGATACAGATATAGTAGCGTCAACACAAACAGTTAAAGAAATGGTGTCTATTAGTAATAATACAAATTTAAGATATAAAGTTGTTGCCAATACAGGACATATTCCAGGTGTTGAGATGATGAATACACTGCTATCTGTTTTGAAGGAGACTATTCAGATATTGTAGAGTGATAAGTTTGATATTTTCTATTCGCAAATAAATCAACAACTTATAGTTTGTTATTCAAAAAACTCTGGACATTTGAAATTCTTTGGATATACTTGTTGCAGATGGGACGGCGATAGTATGAAAAAGAAAATCGCAATAATGTTAAGCATAATATTAATGGCAGGAACATTCACAGCTTGTACGGCAGAAGAAAAAGTGAATAACAGTTCTTTATCACCCACGGCTTCAACTTCCGTGGGTGTTTCTGCATCTTGGGAAAGTTCTGAAATGGCAACAACAGAAAAAGCAACTGAAACAACCACCACCGAAAAAGCCACAGTTTCAAAAGGAACAGAGCCTTCGGAACAGAATAGCAAAACCGAAGAAAAAGCCGACAGTGGGCAAAATTCGGCGGTTATTTCGGCAACAAATTCGATTCAGAATACACAATCCGAGGTTCAGAACAAAAGCAGGAATACAGCGAACAGTAATCAGAAAAAATCGGAATCGTCTGCTAAAAAAGAAACCGAAACTACTACTCAAAAGCCTGCTGAAAAGCCAACACAACCGCCAACGCAGAAACCTATGGAAAATCCGACTCAAAAGCCTACGCAACCGCCTACCAAAGCAAAAATGGTTGATGTTCAGTATGCGGTGAGTGCCTGCATAGCTTATGGTCAGCAGCTTGGTATGAAATATGATTCCTCACTAAACACAGGCAACGCAAGCTGGTTCTCACCCACAAACGCATCATATTATGATGATACGCAAAGCCTGACGGCAGATTGCTACGGCGATGTTGAGTATGTAGCCTACTACTATCAAAGTGACGGCATAGTCCCAAGCGACTTATCATTCAATGTAATGGCAGAAAACAACAAAATATATGTAGTTTACTGCTAAGTAAAGTATAGACAGCACTCTTAATCGGGTGCTGTTATTTTTTTGAAAGGAATGATCTCAATGAAAATAAACCAAATAACCCTAACAGATCTCCGCCGTATGAACGGCAAGGAAGGACTCATCTTGCAGGGATGCGGTGGTGAAACACAGGAATGGGTGGACGG
>JBJEOH010000041.1:0-310092 GCA_051880615.1 Acutalibacteraceae bacterium | reverse complement strand
ATCATGGCATTCAAGAGGTCAGCGGTTCGATCCCGCTTATCTCCACCAACTGATAGAGCCTTGCTAAAATACTAAAAAGCAGTATTTTAGCAAGGCTCTATATTTTATTATCAAAAAAGCGCTGACATAGCTTTTCCCCATTTTGTTTTTCTGACATATTATGCAATAAAAGGGAGTGATATTTTGAATGCGTGTGAATTAACCACATATATTACAGCGCTCGCAAATACGCTGGCGTGTCAATTATCTACAGATGAACTAACGCTGCTCGGAGTCGTTTTTGCACAGCTCGGCGATACACTGACAACTATTGTAACTCAACAAGATATATGCAGTAGAAAAACCGCTTCTTAAGTCAAGGAGCGGTTTTTACTCACCCTTTATCTTACTTATAAAAATACATAAAACACAACCAAGAAGCAAACGGATGAAAATTCGCTACAATCAGCCGCCGGGCGTTATTTTTATTGCAGGCTAAAAAGTATCCACTAAGCCTGTAAAATCCTCTTAGATTGCGTTTTATGCAAAAAGAGCCATAATAGCTAAACTCAAAGCCATGCAATTACGGCAAAACAAAAATTTAGCGACTAAACATTCTGTACAGCATATCGACTCCCCACTCAGTGTTGCCGTACCTCTATCATTTCATCAAAAATCACTCAGACTTCTCCAGCAATTCCGCAATATCTTCTGCACGAACGGAGATGGTATCCCAGTCACCATCACAATCCACATCCACGATAAAATCTGTATTTTCGCCAAAAATCTCGACCACGGAAGCAGTGCGTCCATCTGTCAATCTTATGCGTTCATACAGTGCTGAATCAGCACCTGCGGTATAGCCGCACTCACAGGTAAAGCGGAACAATGTGCCGTCTAACAGTTGCTGCTTTTCTTTGGGATTCAGCTCTGCGTTCAATGATTCCCATATTATGATATCAGTTTCTTTGCCACAATGCGGACAAGTAACTGCTTCTTTTCTCGGTACTGACATAATCTGTTTCTCCTTAAAGTGTAAAACTTCCGGCTTCTTTTCCGTCGATTGCGAAGGCAAACATTGTACCCTTGTTTACCGCCGCAAAGTACCCGGTGCGCTCATACTCACCTGCGTAGTGCTTTTCGATAATTTCCAGCGTTTCTTTCAGCTGCAGCATAGCGGCAAATTCGTGCTTACAGTTGTAACCGCAGAAACAGGAACAGATGAGATTGCTTATCTCACCACCCCTATATTCGAACTCTACCTCGTAAGCATCACTGCCTTCCACGATGGCATGTCCGTGAGCACCGTCAATACAGATGTATCTGACCCTGTTTTCTATGTAGTATTCGTGACCGCGATCTGCGATGACGGCGCTCACATTCATTCCCTTGAGGTCATCCAGACGGAATGATGCATCATCATTGCCGCTGGCAAATTCGTCATCCTCCTTTGCCGGAGCTTTAAACCATGTGATCACCTTGCCGGCTGACAACGCTGCAGGGTCGAAGGTAACGAAGTGAGTTCCAGCCATAAAGAACTGACCATGAACTGAAGTGTCTACCAAGGCGATGACACGCTTGTACTCAGACAGCTTAATCTTGAAATTGTAGTTAACCTCTACAACACGACCAAGCTTTCCTTCCAGTTTGCCATCCACATAGACCATGTCACCGCGATGCAGATCAAACTGGTCGTTATAGTATGCAAGTGTCATATTACGCCCTGCAAAATACACCTGAACCACAGATTTACGCGGTGCTGTCGTATGCTCCGGCGTAGCATATGCTGCCTCTACGGGCTTATTTTCATAATGCTCTGCTGCAAAACCAATCTTTAATGTCATCTTTATCACCTCACCATTCTCTGTCATTGTACGGTGTATCCTCAACACCTCGATTATTGAGTCGCTGAACCATGATATCCAGTACGCTATGCCACATTATCTTAAACCACGAGGTGTTGCCAAGCCACCTTACAATAGTTGGACTTATCGCATAGTATGTACGAACGAAAGCTCTGCCAAATACAGACTCAGCGAGCGTATTATCTCTAAAACGACGCAGCGTCCAAACCTGGGGGCAATCATAAGAGCCATACACGCAGGTTGCCACATAGCAGCCTTGGCTGTCTCTGTGGTGGTAGGAGCCAAACAGCCCCGGATCACTGGAGCCGGTAGTCTTGCCGCTTGCGTCCTTATGATGGTAGCTGCCGAACAAATCGGGATCAGAGTTGCCGATTTTTTGTCCTTTATTGTCGTAGTGGTTATAGCCGCCAAAAATCCTCGGATCGGAGTGACCAGTTTTTTTACCGTTCGCATCGTAGTTGATATAACCTCCAAAAAGATCAGGTTCGCTGCGTCCAACCTTTTTACCGTGTTCATCGTAGTGATGAACAGTACCAAATAAGTCCTTTTCGCTTCTGCCTTTGTTAGCCATAATTTTCCCTCCCGGCGAGTAAACGGTGTCTGTCTCCTTATGTCAATTAAAGTATACCACCTTATGTGTCCAATAAAACTCCCTGTTAAGTGTGACACCTTGTTTTGGCTGATTTTACAATATTTCGTGCTAATTAGCCCCTGAAAGCATTAAAAAACCTCTCTTGTCTTGATAGACAAAAGAGGTTTTTTGGTGCCGGTGGCCGGACTCGAACCGGCACGCCATCGCTGGCGGTGGATTTTGAGTCCACTACGTCTGCCAATTCCATCACACCGGCATATTTCATTCGTCATGCATTATAGTTGCACAGCAAAACAATGCATGACGAACTATGTACAAATTATTATGTCAGCTGACAACAAAAGATATTATAGCCTAAACCAACACAAAAATCAAGTGGTTTAATGAAAATCATTCAAATTATCCGAGTGTAAAGGAATCAAGAATCTCCTGCAAATACTTCTCGGTATTCTCATAATTTTCTTTTGCCTTTTTATCATCAGGGTCATACTGATCTCCGCCCGGATACTGGAAAACATACTGGCGTTTTTCATCCTTGCCGAGAACAACAAATTTATCGTAAGGTATAGACGCATCTACATTATCAGCCCAGATTGTTCCAAGCTTGCCCTCATACTTCCTGCCCTGGTCGCTTGTTGCGCCAAGGTCCTTGACATACTTATTATAGATTGTAACAATGCTGTCGTTACCATTGATGCTGATATCATCTTTAACCTCTGCCGGGATAGTGAGCTTGTACTTGAAGTTTTCGTTCTGATACTGGCCGTCAATAGCGCTGTTAGTTTTTGCACTGGGCTGTGCTCCTGAACTCGTAACCTTTTTGGTTTCACCAGAACATGAACAACCGACAAGAACAGCAGCCATAATTGCCGCTGCGGTTATCAATGAAAGAATTTTTTTAAACATAATATATTCACCTTTCCTGAATTAATATGAAATACTTTTTGTATTATAGCACAAAATCTATCCTGTTTCAATAAAAGCAGCAAAATTTCGCAAGAAATTTATAGAAAATTAAAATATTTGCGTCTCAGCCATTATATTCGTTTTTTCTTTATTATCATTATTCCAATAAGAAAAAAATTGATAATATTTTATGATATAATTATTCTTTGACAGGAGGTTTTAACCATGTTTGAAAATGTTATTGACCTTGAAGAATTTACCGAGGACAAGCTTAAAAGAGTTATCAGTTTAGCTTGTGAGATAAGAAAGAATCCAGCGCGCTACAGCGAAAGCTGCCGCGGCAAAATACTCGCCACGCTCTTTTATGAGCCGTCAACAAGAACACAGATGTCGTTTCAGGCTGCTATGATGCGTTTAGGCGGCAACACTTTGGGCTTTGATAACCCGATGAACTCCTCTGTTGCTAAGGGAGAAAGTCTTAAGGACACTATTAAAATTGTCAGCGGCTATGCAGACATTATCGCTATGCGCCATCCTGTTGAGGGTGCTGCTAAGGCTGCAAGCCTTTATTCAACCGTGCCGATAATCAACGCAGGAGACGGCGGTCATCTGCATCCTACGCAAACGCTTACAGACCTGGTTACTCTTTATAACGAAATCGGCAGACTCGACCGCTTAACAATAGGCTTATGCGGCGATTTGAAGAACGGCAGAACCGTACACTCGCTGATAAAGACAATGAGTCATTTTGAGGGCAATGAGTTTGTGTTAATCTCAACAGATGATTTGAAGGTTCCGGGATATATTAAGTCTATTCTGAAAGCGACGGGCTGTAAATACACTGAGCTTAACAGCTTAAGCGAAGCGATGCCCATGCTTGATGTACTGTATATGACAAGAATTCAGCGCGAACGCTTTAAAAGTGAAGAAGAGTACAATAAGCAAAGCGGCGTTTTTGTTCTGGACACACAAAAGCTGAGTCTCGGAAAAAGAACACTGAAAGTTCTTCATCCTCTTCCCCGCGTTGATGAAATCACCGACGAGGTTGATAACGACCCAAGAGCCGTATACTTCAAGCAGGCGGGCTACGGTATGTATGCAAGGATGGCTCTGATATATTTAATGCTTAACGAGTCTGCACAGACAAAGCAGCCAAAGCCGCATATTGAAAATATGATTCACAAATGCACAAATCCAAACTGTATTACAAACAGAGAACCGTATCTGCCCAATTCCTTTGTAAATTCGGGCGATATGCTGACCTGTCTTTACTGTGACAACAGAATGTTAATATAGCAATTTAATCAAAATTAATCGGGCGAGAAAACTCGCCCGATTTTTTATTTGCTTATCTTTTCGATTGATTCAATGAGGTATTTCTGCTTTTTGAAAATCAGATTAACAAGTAAAGACAGATATTTAATTATAATAGTAAGTATTGCAAACACGCCGAAGAAAGAGCCTGTCAGTACAAGCATTGTGCTTGTAAAACCCGGAACCGGATGCCCCAAGGCATACACAAGAATAGTGTAGATGCCTATTCCGATTGTCGCGAGAATCATAATTATTGTCAGGATCATAGAAGCGCGATAGCCTATATTGGTGAACAAAATCAGGCTATCAAGCGCAGTATCAAGCCGTGTATCCGACTGCTTATTATTGCTCTCCTGCCTTGCGCTGTTTAGCGGAGAATAATGAATAGTATCCATTTTAAGTCCGCAGTTTGCATACAAAGCCTTTCTGTACGGTATAGTCTTGCTCAGCGCATGAACTCGATTGATAGCACGGCGAGACAAAATTCTGAAAGACTCGGTTGAAAGCTTATGCTGAGTTTTTGCGCTTTTGTTAAACAAGCAGTAGAAAAGCTTTGAGGTAATGCGCTTTTTGCCGTCTGCTGTGGCTGACACAATATCATAGCCTTTGAGCGAATGATTGTAGATATCAATAATCAGTGACGGGTCAAAGTCGAGAATATCACTGTCAAACTCAAAGACAAAGTCGCCTATTGAGAGGTCGACGCCTGCGTTCATAGACATCTCTATCCCCTGAAAAAATCCCATATTGACAATACTGAGCGGACATTCAAGGTATTTCACGCCGAAATCTTTGATTATTTTTGCGCTGTCATCATACGAAGCGTCATTCACACAGATAATTTCGTATTTCAAAAAATGCTTTTCAAGAACATCGTTTATTTTTTTGAGAAAATCTAAAATTGTTTTTTCCCTGTTGTGAACATACACAACAGCAGAAACAAAGTTTTTTTCTTTATCATTAACCATTTTTCAACACCTCGTCCAAATCGTATACCGTATTGATTTTTCCCGACAACACAGAAACAAAGGTTGGATTGTCACTGAATTTTTTAATAACGGTTGGTCTTGAATCGTCAATTTCAGACGCCTTTAATATAGGCTTCATTGAAAAGAGAGATGAAACATATTCAAACCCAAGACTATCCTTAAGATACTTACGCGCTAAATTAGACATAAACGGCCATGCGCTTTGCGGTTTAGCCGGGCAGTCATTGCAGTTGCCAAGCCTTTGAGGAGAGCAGAAGCCGCCGCTTTTTGCCTGACACGGAAAATGCGGAACTGACTCGTAGCTTGTCATATGCGGCGTAAAGGTAACAGATGTGAGCGAATGAAGTCCCGTTTTGCCAAACGGCATTATTGAGAAGAACGGCCCGTCCATTACGGTGATACCCGTATTCTTAAGCTTGTCCGACACCATACAGAGGATAATCTCACAGAGCTCGTATTTAATTCCAAACGGTTCAAGATTAAGCATCGCAAGTATCTGATTGACTCCAGCATAAGTTGCATTGAGAAGAAAAGGAGTGGTATACACTGACGAATCATTTAATTTGACACTGTATACACTGCCTGTGTTTTCAATGGCGGTTATCACTGTGCCGTATTTTATTGTTACACTTTTAAATTTATCAAGTTCACTGAGGAAGTAGTCCTTTAATATCTGTGCGTCGTAGGTGTATTCTTTCGTCAGGAACGCTCCATCGCACATACCGTCCTTGAAGTAACGCGAAACAGGCTCGTCCTCGCACATAATATCGGCGTCCTTGCAAAACTTTTTGAACTGCTCTGCATTTGTCCAACTGAAATTTGCGCTTGTTGCATACACCTGGTCAAACCGGCTGTGAACACAAAATCCGTAATCCTCGTTGAAGCGGTCAAAATATCCCCTTGACTTTACCGCAGTTGAAATAGAGCGCGGATAGTGATAGCCCATATGTACTCTTGCTTGATTTATGTAGGTTGCGCGCTTAAACGGCGCGTCATCACATTCAAGGACAAGGACATTCTGACCAAGCTTTGCGCAAAAAAGAGCAGAGTACAATCCATAAAGCCCTGCGCCGATTATTATTTTATCATAGGTCAATTATGCCGCCTCCAAGCTTTTAATTCTTTTTGCCGTAAGGAAACAAATGCCGTTCATTAGCAAAGGTGGATTTATTCGTTACCTTATATATTGTAAGGTTGCCGGCACAGGTGTGAATAGGAGTAAGACCGTAGCGTACAACAAAATCCTCCCTGATATTCTCCGCCTTGCAAACAACATAATCCGGCATTATATAATTATCGGTAATCTCAATTAGCGCATTCGGGTCATTTGGATTAGTCCACGGCGGACCAAAGGTTTTTATCCTTGTGTATGCTCCGAATGAGAACGGATCGCCCTCATTTACCGCGGAGAAGAACACACGCGGATTATCGTTATTAACCGTAACTACACTTTCTATTTCGGCAGCCACTACAGGCTTATCAAGCAGAGTTGAAAGCATAATATACGGCGAATATCGCATGATATTAAGCGAACCTGCATTAATAACAAGTGCAATACAGGCAAGAGCGGTTGTTATATTAACAACCCAGCTTTTTGATGTTTTTTCATAGCTCTCAGCATATTGTGCAGTTGCAGTTACTTTAGACTTCTTCTTTTTGCCCGTCGTCGCGTTGACCCTTGTAAAAGCAGATATACTGTAAACAACTGAAAACAGGAACAAAATAAGCATAACAAAGGTTTCGGTGTGATATCTTGCATCGGAAAATCCTACAACCCAGATTCCGCAGAATTTGGCGGCATAGATGAGAACGCACACACCGGCGCAAACCAACAGCTTTTTATGAGATGAAATGTAGAGTTTAAACTGTCTGCAATTAATAAATCGCAAAAGCATAACAGCAATCCATACAAGCAGTATTATAACAACTGCAAGCGGTAAAACACCCGCAATGCCATTCTCAAGTATTGCCTTAAGCTTATAATTAAACAGCTGCCTGAACCATTCACCGAAGTTGTTGAAAATTGTCTGCGTTACATACGAGCTTGAATAGTATCTTTGAGGAACAGACGGAACGGTCATAAACATTGTTCCGCCGTTATCGCTTATCCAAGGATTGCCGAAATTTACAAGCGAAAAGATAATCCACGGTGCAGTCGGGATAATCAGGCCGCCGACATATTTTGCGGAATTCTTTATGCGGCTGCCTTTTCTTGAAAAAATAAACATTGCTATAAAGCAAAGCCCGGCAACAACAAGCGCATCGAATCGGCAAACCATAGCACAGCCTGCGCCTATTCCTGCTAAAATACAGCCTTTGGTCTTAATATCACGCAAATCAAGAATATAGTAGACAAGTACCAGCACAGACAGGATAGCAAGAGGAACGCTTCTTGTCACACGCATTTCGGTGAGATACGGATTGTTTGTAACCATATACACAGCCGCTATCGTACCTGCATACGGATTTTTGAAATGCTTTACCGATATTTTATAGAGCATTAAGCAGCTCACGCAGGTTATTACAACATTGATAATTGTGCCGCTGTAGATTTTAAGACAGGTCAGACTGTCAACAATCGCAATCAAAGTCGGGTAAAGATAAGGGAATGAAATTCCAAGGTCTGTATCTACAATATACTGACGCTGAGTTGCTACATTATAAAAATCGGAAAATATTGTTCGGCTTATATCGTAATACGAATACGAATCAGGTGAAAACAGGTCATACACATAAAGACAGTATTCAATAGCGAAAAACATTGCAAGCAATACTATCGCGGCACAAATGTGCCTTCCCCTGTCCCTTATAGGAAAGACAAAACCGAAATACATCAGGACAAATATTGCAATAAAAGAGATACAGTAAAACGGCGTTGTCTGATTTAAATCTATGGCATAGCTAAACAGCAGCACCGACGGTGAAAGCAGTGCGATTATTTTTAATATCTCATTGCCCTTAAGCGCCGACGGTATCAGACATTTGCACAAAAGCAACGCAATAGCACCAAAGGCAAGCCCTAACAGTATGCTTGTGAATATGTAAAAGTTATTGTCAACATAAGCCTGAAGCGATGTCAACACGAAGGTCGGCATTATCACTATGGCTATATACAGTATTTTTTGCAAAACAGTAAGCGAACGCAGTGCATTACCGTCACTGATTCTGTTTTTGGTTTTTCCCATTTCCGTTTTCTCCCCACATTTTCCTGATTATTTTTTCGGTTTATAGCAGCCGAACAGATTTTTAAATAATATCTTTATAAGTTCAGCATTGCCCTTGAACGGACTGATTTTTGTCGGAGTTTTCTCATTTTTCGGATATTCCCTTGTCACGGGAATTTCACAAGCTTTAAGCTTAAGCTGCGACGCCCTGACAGACAAATATGCCAAAAGCTCATAGGTCATAAAAACATCCCTGTAAATCTGAACATCAGGGTGAGTTATGTATTTGCGTGAATACGCTCTGTAGGCGTTTGTTGTGTCGGTAAACCACTGATGAGCAGTCAGCGAAATTACCGGAGCGTGGATTAAGCGAACTGACACAAGCCGCATAAGCGGAGTGTTTATCGCTTTACCGCCCTTGACAAAGCGTGAACCCTGAATGAAATCATAGCCCTCTTCAAGCTTTGCAATAAATCTCGGAATATCCTCGATTGAATCCTTATTGTTTCCGTCAATTGTTATAAAGCCTTCATAGCCTCTTTGCTGCGCCCAGAAAAAGCCCATTCGCAGCTGTGCGCCCTGCTTGCCCGTATCCTGCTTTGTCAGCAGAGTATTCACGCCGAGAGAACGCAGAAGCGCTTCATCAGTACAGCCGTCCTTTGATCCGCCGTCACAGATAATTATATCGCACAGCTTGTCTATGTTATTTTTCTGCGCCTTCAAAAGCTCTTTTTTTATTCTCTCTCCCTCGTTAATAATTGGAATGAGAACGCAATATTTGCTGTTTTTGGGGGCGTATTCATCGCACTGAAATTTCGGCACACCGTTTGTTCTTTCAAAAATCAACCTAAAACCTCCGCAACATATTCCACAGTATTTTTAACCTGCTCAACATTATCCTTATTGCCCATTTCTATTGAAACAAATCTGTCATAATCAAATCCGAGAAGCTCTGTATGAATCTGCCTTTTTTCGATCGGTGCCAAATGCGGCTCGGATATATGAATATGATTAACAAGGCTTACATTTTCCTTGGCTTCATCAAGAGTTTCGTTGTTGTAGATAACTGTTCCGAGGTCAAGATTTATCTTAACGCCTTTGTTTGAGGTCAGCTTGCAGATTTCAATCGCCTCGTGTGTTGTGTTCATAAAGTTTGTGTTATAAATCGGCGGATTTGCTTCAAGGGCAATCGCCGTATCGCTTGACGCGGCATAGTCGCCTATTTCATTAAAGAAATCTATAGCCGCAGGAATATAGCTGCTGTCGGGAATTACTCTGTTCCTCGGACAACCGAACACAAGGTTATGACAGCCGGCGGCATAGGCAAAATCAACCGCTTTTTTTGTGTAGTTAATAAGCTGCTGTCTGTCCTCATCAGAGCCGAAAATACTCTGCGTTTTGCCGTACCAGATTGACTGCATTGAGGAAATCACAAGACCGTATTGCTCATAAATTGAACGCGCAAAATCCTTGATCTCCTGTATTTTATCATAAGGGTTTTCGGTGAAAAGTCTGGTCGGGGCAATCTCTAAACCGCTGAAGCCTTTTTTGCACAAAAAAGCGTACATCTCCCTGTCAAATTCACTGCTCCACGCAATATTCGAAATTGAAAGCTTCATCGCATCTGCCTCCTTAATTGCCGTTAAGCTGAGATTTAACAAACTGCTCTATATCACAGCTCACCTGTTCCCTGTCAAATATGTATCCGTCCCTGCCGCCGAAAAGCGAGAAATACTTTGTTTTGAAATCATAAAGCGGCGGCACTGCGACAATCTCGTTTACAAATTCCTTGCCTGTAATTTTCTTATAAATATCTGCTGTGCATACAGGCTCAACAGCCATATTCACAAGCCTTAAATCGTTTTTAATAATAATTTCAATATGCTCCCAAAGCTTTGCAAGGTTATAAAACTGGAACACTCCCCTGCTGTCGGTAAAATTGAGTGCAGAAAAGCCAACGCTTAAAAATTCTTTCTTAAGCGCTGACCTGTCGTTTTTATCATCGGTGCAAAGCTTATAAAAGCCGTTATCCTGCTTTTGGTATTTTGAGGCTATAAGCTCGCTTTTTGCCGACAATTCATTATACTTTTTTTCGTTTAGCATTGACGGGATAATATTAATCAAATCAAAAATAAAGTTCTTTTTTATATTTCTGCCAAATAGTCCGGGCAGACGGACAATATGGTAGTTTTCAATATTCTCTTGTACCCACTGCTCAAGGCGGTATCTGTTAAGACCGTATGGGTGCAGGTTATCGGTATCAATATCGGTGTCCTCATCGGCACCGTTAGGATTTTTATATACATCGATTGTCGAAATCAGAACAAGTCTTTTGGGGTTGATTTTCTTGATATTCTCAATCGCGTTATTGATAATATTCATATCCCCTTCAGGGTCGTTATTCACCAAAAACTTTTCGGCGCGGACGCCGCTGTAAACGCATAAATCCGGGTTTAAGCCGAATGAATCCTCAATATTTTTCGAGTTAAAGGAATAATCAAATGTATGTGCAGCGGCAATATTTGAGCCGACAAATCCCGTATAACCCACTATAATATCCATATATACTTCCCTCGCCAGATTGAATTTTTTGTAATATCTGCTAAGAATAAAGTATACACGAACACTACAGTTTTGTCAATCAAACTTGCTGATGAACTCCTTGGTTCTGATGTTTTTGGGATTATTGATAAGCTCCTGCGCATCTCCCTCTTCAACGATGTAACCGTCCTCCATAAAGATGATGCGGTTTGAAACATCTCTTGCAAAATTCATTTCGTGGGTAACGATTACCATTGTCATATGCTCCTTTGCAAGCTCCTTGATTACGGTCAGAATTTCACTTGTAAGCTCCGGGTCAAGTGCTGATGTGGGCTCGTCAAAGAATAGTATTTTCGGGTTCATCGCAAGCGCTCTTGCTATTGACACACGCTGCTGCTGTCCGCCTGAAAGCTGACAGGGATAGGCTTTTTCCTTGTCAGCCAAGCCGATTCGCTTTAAAAGCTCACGACAATGTGCGTAAACCTCCTCCTTGTTCCTTTTCTGCACATTTATCGGAGCGTGAGCGAGATTTTTTAGAACGGTAAAATGAGGAAATAAATTAAAGTTTTGAAAAACAAGGCTGTAGTAGCTCTGTATTTCCTTAAGCTGTGCCTTTGGGGCATAAACAGATTTTCCGCTCTTATCGTTCCAAGCTGCTTTTTTACCGAAATAGATAAGCTCGCCGCCGTCCATTTTCTCAAGCATTGTCGCACATCTGAGCAGGGTTGATTTACCTGAGCCTGACGGCCCGATAATCGACACAACCTCTCCTTCACTAACGGATACGGAAATATTTTTCAGAACCTCGTTATCGTCGTAGCGTTTTTTAATATTATTTATTTCAAGCAGTTTCATATTAACATCCCTCAATATCACTTAATGTCATAGTAAGAAAACTTCTTTTCAACCTTATTCATAACAGCCGCAACGATAAAGTTGAACACAAAGTAGAACACACCGGCTATTACAAACGGCATCATCGTTGTCTGAGCCGACGCGATTGCCTTTGCAAGCGAGAAAAGCTCGACATACGCTATAGAAAAAGCAAGAGAGGTATCCTTGACAAGCGTAATAATCTCGTTTGTTATTGAAGGCAGAATACGCTTTATAACCTGAGGGAATATTATCCTTAAGAAGGTCTGAGTTCTTGAGTAACCGAGAATCTTTGCCGCCTCATACTGACCGACCGGCATTGATTCTATACCCGAGCGGTAAATCTCGGCAAAATAAGCGGCGTAATTCAGCACAAAGCCGATGATTACGGCAATAAGACGATATTCAAGTGAAAGCGAGATACCGAACAGATAGTACGGTCCGAAGTACACAACAAGCAGCTGAAGCATAAGCGGAGTACCTCGCATTACTGCAATATATAATTGAGTTATGTATTTTATAATTTTGAATCTTGACATTCTGCCGAAAGCAACCACAAGTCCGAGCGGCAGAGTGAGGATAAGCGTTATTGCAAATATCTTGATTGATTCAAGCATACCGGTCGTCATCTGAAGCAGCATATCCCAAACGCTCATAAACAAAACACTCCTTTTCATTAATAACAATTAGGATGCCATTTTGCAACAGCATCCTAATCTCTGTTATGGTATTATTATTTTGAGTCTTTGTCGCTGCCGAAAATAACGCTGTCGCTAAGCTCCCACTTTTTAGCTATCTCATCAAGCTTTCCATCTTCAAGCATTTCATACAAAGTGCTCTGCACCTGATCGCGAAGCTCCTCGTTGCCCTTTAAGAAAGCAATACCGTATTTTTCTGTTATGATAGGCTCTGAGAGCATTACAAATTTATCGCCGCGGCTTTCAATCTGATATTTTGCTACGCCGATATCCATTGCGATAGCGTCAACAGATTTTGCTTCAAGATTCATAAACGCTGTGTTGTACTCGGGAATTTGCTCAAGGCTTTTGAATGAAGCTGTAAGCTCCTTGCAATCGTCTGACTCAAGAGCCTCTAAAGCTGATGAAGCAGCCTGAACTGCTACTGTTTTGCCTGCGAGGTCATCAAAGGTTTCTATACCCGAATCCTTAGCAACTACAAAAACCTGACTGTTGTCAACATAAGCCTCAGTCCATGTGTACTTATCAATTCTTTCCTCGCTCATTGTGAAGCCGTTCCAGATACAATCGATTGTCTTTGAGTTAAGCTCCATATCCTTTGAGTCCCAGTCAATCGGCTGCTTTACAAGAGTCCAGCCGCGTCTGTTGCAGACCTCTTGTGCGAGGTCAAGGTCAAAGCCAACATATTCGCCGTTGTCATCTCTGTAGCCGTACGGCGGAAAGCTTGCGTCAAAGCCGACTGTAAAGGTCTTTTGTTCCTCAGCCTGTGAGCTGCTGTTGCCGCCGCAGGCAATAAGCGGAAGAGCTAAAGCAAAGATCAAGCAAAGAAGCAATAATCTTTTCGGAAGTTTTTTGAGCATTGTTTTGTTCATTTTTAAACCCTCATTTCAATTATTTTGACTATATTATGATAACACATCAGCGCAATAAAGTAAATGTATTTTTTAGGAAATTTCACCGAAATTTGTATAATCTTGAAGTTAGGATGCTTTTGTTGGTTAACACATCACAACCTATTTTGTAAAGCTTTATTATATCAAAAACAAACCCACGCCGTTTCCAAGAAATCCAGCGTGGGCGTTATATTATTAATTATTATAAATCCAAATCGTTCTTAATCAAATCCTCATAGCTTTCTCTTTTTACGATAAGCTTGTCCGTGCCGTTGTTTACAAGCACGATTGGCGGCTTAGGGATTCTGTTGTAGTTTGAAGCCATTGAGTAGTTGTATGCACCTGTTGAGAGAACGGCGATTGTATCGCCCGGCTCAGCCTTGGCTATCTTTGTGTTCTCCTGAATAAGGTCGCCGCTTTCACAGCACTTGCCGGCTATTGTAACAACCGTATCAGCTTCCTTGTCAGCCTTGTTTGCTGTAACAACTGTGTACTCCGACTGATAAAGCGCATATCTGATATTGTCGCACATACCGCCGTCGATTGAAACATAGGTTCTTACATCGGGAATGGTCTTGACAGCGCCGACTGTGTAAAGAGTAATTCCTGCTTCGCCCACTATTGAACGACCGGGCTCGATATATACAAACGGCACCGGTAAGCCGTACTGCTCAGCCTTTGCGTGAACTGCCTTTGAAACCGAGTTCATATAGTTATCATATGCAGTCGGATTATCGTTGTCGGTATACTTTATACCAAAACCTCCGCCAAGATTAAGCTCTGTAACAGCGTGACCTGTTTCGTTCTTGATTGCACCGATGAAGTCCATCATTATTTCAGCGGCTGTTACGAACGGGTCTATGTCAAAAATCTGCGAACCGATATGGCAGTGCAGCTCGGTGAGCTCAACATTCTTAAGCTCAATAGCCTCCTTGACTGCGTTCATAGCCTCGCCTGTTTCAAGTGCAAAGCCAAACTTTGAGTCAATTTGACCTGTTCTGATAAAGTTATGTGTATGAGCGTCAACACCCGGCTTGATTCTCATTGAGATTTTCTGCACCTTGCCCTTTTCAGCGCAGATTTTGTCAAGTGTTTCAAGCTCTGTCAGGTTGTCAACGACTATTTTTCCAATATTGCTGTCAACTGCAAAACAAATTTCATCATATGTTTTGTTGTTGCCGTGGAAGTGGATATTCTCAACTGGGAAACCTGCCTTTAGGGCTGTGTAAAGCTCACCGCCCGACACAACATCAAGACCCATATTTTCTTCCTTTGCAATCTCGCACAGAGCCTTACAGCTAAGAGCCTTGCTTGCATAAAGAGCAAGACCTTTTCCGTCGTAATGTCTTTTGAAAGAATCGACATAAGCCTTACAGGTGTTGCGTATTACATTCTCGTCCAGCACATAAAGCGGTGTACCGTACTTTTTTGCAAGCTCCACGGTATCGCATCCGCCTATAGTGAGGTGTCCCTTTTCATTCACATTTAAACAGTCATTAACAAACATTTTCTACATCTCCTTATCAGTAATATTCTTCTATTTTCTCTTGAAGATAATTGATTATTTCCTCTTTCCCGTCCCCCTTAAGCGCAGAAAAAGGAAATACCGGCGCACTGCCGAAATCACTGAATATTTCACTGAACAGATTCATCTGCTTTTGCTGCTCGGTTTTATTCAGCTTATCTTTTTTTGTTAGCACAACTATAAACGGCAGACGGTTGTGACACAAAAAATCAAGCATATTCATATCGTCCTCGGTGGGCTTGTGGCGCATATCAATAATCTGCACAACAACGCAGAATTTGCGCTCATCGGCAAAATAGCCCTCAACAAGGTCTGCCCAGCGCTGCTTTTCAGACTGCGAAACCTTGGCATATCCGTACCCCGGCAAATCAACAAACTTCGCCTTTTTGTCTATATCAAAAAAATTGATAGTTGCAGTTTTGCCCGGTGTTGCGCTGACGCGAGCAAGGGATTTTCGATTGAGCAGCTTATTTATAAGCGAGGATTTGCCGACATTTGAACGCCCTGAAAAAATAATCTCGGGCAATTCGGACTTCGGCAGCTGCTTTGAAGTGCCGTATGCCGCCTCGAAAACGGCGTTATTCAAGTTAATCAAAATATCCCTCCTTATTGTTCGGCACAGACTTCTGAAGCTGTGCTTTTATTTGAATTTTCAAGGGCTAAATTTATAACCTGTGAAATTGAGCTGACAGGAACAAAATTAATTGAATTTTTCACCTGCTCGTCAATCTCTGATATATCTGATTTATTGTCCTCAGGAAAAATCACGGTGTCAACGCCAAATCTGTATGCAGCCATTGACTTCTCCTTAAGTCCGCCTATCGGCAGAACTCTTCCGCGCAGCGTGATTTCACCCGTCATTGCGATATTCGGCTTGACAGGGCGCTTTGTAAGCGCAGAGGCAACAGCCGTAGCCATTGTAATGCCTGCCGACGGACCGTCCTTCGGAACAGCTCCCTCAGGTGCGTGAATATGAATATCGTATTTTTTATAGAAATCCTTTTCAATATTGAGCGTATCGGTCATTGTGCGTATACAGGTAACAGCCGCCTTTGCCGACTCCTGCATAACATCGCCAAGCGAGCCTGTAAGCTCAATTTTGCCTGAGCCGTTCATAACAGCAACTTCAATCGGCAAAGTTTCACCACCGACAGATGTCCACGCAAGACCCGTTACAACACCGACTTCGGAATTTTTCTGAGCCTTTTCGGTCTTGTACTTAACAGGCCCAATCAGCTTTTCTATCTTTTTCGGATTAACGGTAAGCGATTTTGCCTCACCCTCAACAAACATTATAGCCGCTTTTCGCAAAAGCTCTATTACCCTGCGCTCTAAGCTTCTCACTCCTGCCTCTCGCGTGTAGCCGTCGATAAGCATATAAATCGCTTCGTCGGTGATTTTAAACATCTTTTTTGTAATGCGGCAGTTTTTCATCTGCTTCGGAATTAGGTGCTCCTTTGCGATATGGAACTTTTCCTCCCTTGTGTAGCTGTCAAGGGTGATTACATCCATTCTGTCAAGCAAAGGTGCGGGTATCATCGACTGGTCGTTTGCCGTTGTGATGAACATAACCTTGCTCAAATCAAACGGCATATCTATATAGTGGTCATAGAACTTGTTGTTCTGCTCACTGTCAAGAACCTCAAGCAAAGCTGAGGTCGGATCGCCCTTGTAGTCATTGCCGAGCTTGTCGATCTCGTCAAGTATTAAAACAGGGTTATTCACACCTGCTGTTTTAATTGCATTGATAATTCTGCCGGGCATAGAGGCGATATAGGTTCTTCTGTGTCCCCGAATTTCCGATTCATCCTTGACGCCGCCAAGAGCAATTCTTTCGCACTTTCTGTTGATAGCCTGCGCCACTGACTGTGCGATAGAGGTTTTTCCTACTCCGGGAGGACCGACTAAGCAGAGAATCTGACCCTTTATATCGGGTGACAGCTTTCTGACTGCAAGGTTTTCAAGTATATTTTCCTTAACCTTTTTAAGACCGTAGTGGTTTTCGTCAAGACTCGCACGAGCATTCGGAATATCAATTATTTCTTCGGTGCTTTTGTTCCACGGCAGCTCAAGGCAGGTTTCAATATAGGAACGCATCACCGTTGCTTCCTGCGAGCCGTAAGGCGTTCTCTCTAATTTGTCGCATTCCTTAAGCAGCGTTTTTTCATTTTCTTCGCTCAAATGAAGGTCAATCACCTTAGAACGCAGATCATCAAGCTCGGCGTAATCATCGTCTTCAACGCCTATCTCAGACTCAATCACCTTAAGCTGCTCTCTGAGAAAGTATTCGCGCTGAGATTCGTCTATTTTTTCCTTGGCGCGCTTTGCTATGTCCTCCTGAACGCTTAATATGTATACCTCCTGCGTCAGATAATCAACAAGCAACTCCAGACGAGCTGTAGGATCATCAATTTCAAGAATCTCTTGCTTTTTCTGGTATGAAAGAGCGCAGTTTGCAGCAATAAAATTGCTCAATTCCTCTGTTGTATTGATAAAATTCAGCTTATACAGCAACTCGGTCGGAGGTTTCTGAGAAAACATAAGATACCTGTCAAAAATATCTTTTGCACTTCTGATAACTGCAATATCATAGGAGGTTGGTTCGCTGAAATCCTCGGATGGAATATTTTTCACCGCAGCCGACATATATGAAGAAGCGTTTATAATATTATCAATGCTTGCCCTGCAAATACCCTCAACTATCACTCTGACCGTATCGTCAGGCTGTCTTATCACCTGAATAACCTTTGCAATCACACCGACAGAATATATATCTTTCATCTTCGGTTCAAGGCAGGCTATGTTTTTCTGCGTAGCTATAAAAACTATCTGGTCGCTCTTCATAGCAGCTTCAATCGCCTTTGCAGACTTTTTTCTGCCGATATCAAAATGAAGCTTCATTTTCGGAAACAGCACCAGTCCGCGAAGCGGCAGCATCGGCAGAGTCATCTCGGCTGTTTCGGTTATTGTCTTACTCATATTTATCCCTCCTTTAAACACAAAGAGCTGCAACCTTGGAATCAGTTACAGCTCATATAAGAAAAATCAAATTTAAGATGCGTTAGGTTTCCTTGGGCTTTTTATTTCGTCATCACTGATACTCAGCGGAGCCGGTACTTTTCCTTGGTTATGAATTATTGTTACATTTTCCGGGTTTTTAACGGTTTCGGCTGAAATAATTACTTTTTCAATAGTAGGATCAGACGGCACCTTGAACATCAGGTCTTTGAGAATATTCTCAAGTATTGAACGAAGTCCTCTTGCGCCTGTTTTTTCCTCTATCGCCTTATCGGCAATGGCTTCAAGCGATTTGTCCTCAAACTGAAGCAATACATCATCAAGAGCAAACAGCCGCTGATATTGCTTTACAAGAGCATTCTTTGGCTCTTTGAGTATTCTGACGAGAGACATTTTGTCAAGACCGTTAAGCGCAGTGATTACAGGCAGTCTGCCGACAAGCTCAGGAATGAGACCGAATTTTACAAGGTCGTGAGAAATAACCTCGCTCATCCATGAGGTTTCGTCAAGCTCGGTTTTGCTCATAACCTGAGCACCAAAGCCGAGGCTTGAGGAGCTTGTTCTTTTTTCTACTACCTTTTCGAGTCCGTCAAAAGCACCGCCGCAAATAAAGAGAATGTTTTTGGTGTTAATCTGCAAAAACTCCTGCTGAGGATGCTTTCGACCGCCCTGAGGAGGAACATTTGAAACAGTACCCTCAAGTATTTTAAGCAGCGCCTGCTGCACACCCTCACCGCTTACATCACGGGTGATAGACGGATTCTCGGACTTTCTTGAAATTTTGTCAATCTCATCAATATAGATAATGCCCATTTCGGCTCTCTCAATATCCATATCAGCAGCCTGAATAAGTCTGAGCAGAATGTTTTCAACATCCTCGCCTACATAACCAGCCTGTGTAAGCGTAGTTGCGTCTGCGATTGCAAACGGAACATCGAGAATTTTTGCAAGCGTTTGTGCAAGATAAGTTTTGCCGGTACCGGTGGGTCCAAGCATAAGCACATTGCTTTTTACAAAATCGACATCATCGTTGCCGTGCGTTACCCTCTTGTAGTGATTATACACCGCAACGCTGAGTGTAATCTTAGCGTTATCCTGCCCGATAACATATTCGTCCAGCTTTGCTTTAATTTCTTCGGGTTTAAGCAAATTCTCAAAGGCAATATTCTTTTTTTTCTTCCTGCTCTTCGCTCCGGCTTTTTCCTCCTGCAAAATAGAGTTGCACAGCTCAATACATTCATCACAAATGTATACTCCGTTACCGGCAACCAGTCTTCCTGCCAAATCCTGAGGCTTTCCGCAAAAAGAGCAGTGAATATTTCTCTCTCTGTTTGAGTCGTCTTTGTTTGCCATCGAAATAAAGCTCCTATCTCTTAAACAATCAAATCTTATTAACTATCAAATCTTAAAATAACAAGATTTATCTTTTCTCAATAACCTTATCAATCAGACCGTATTCAAGTGCCTGCTGAGCTGTCATAAAGTTATCTCTTTCAGTGTCGCGTGCGATTACATCGTACGGCTGACCTGTTTTTTCAGACAAAATCGTATTGAGCTTTTTCTTTGTCTGCAAAATGTGGTCGGCATGAATCATAATATCGGTTGCCTGACCCTTAGCGCCGCCGCTTGGCTGATGAATCATTATATCACTGTTCGGCAGAGCAAGTCTTTTGCCTTTAGTACCTGCTGCAAGCAGAAAAGCACCCATACTTGCCGCCATACCCATACAGATTGTTGATACATCGCACTTGATGTAATTCATTGTATCATAAATCGCAAGACCGTCAGTAACACTGCCTCCCGGGCTGTTGATATAAAGAGAAATATCCTTTGACGGATCCTGTCCCTCTAAAAACAGAAGCTGAGCAACAACAAGACTTGCGGTAGTGCTGTTTACTTCATCATTGAGCATAACAATTCTGTCCTTGAGCAAACGGGAGAAAATGTCGTATGAACGCTCGCCTCTGCCGTCCTGCTCAACTACATACGGTACTAAACTCATTGGTAATCATCCCTTTATATATTTTTTAATATACGCATTAAAGGATAGTCAAAAATCAGCTATGTATTCAAAATCAAGAGATTTTTGCGCTGTCCTTAACAAGCTGCATAGCCTTTTCTACAGCAAGATCCTTTGCAAGATCCTCACTTGAAATGGCGTTTTTAACCTTTTCAACTTCCATGCTGTATGCCTCGGCAAGTCTTGCATACTCATTCTCTACATCCTCGTCGGATACCTCGATTGCTTCCTTCTCTGCAATCTTCTCAAGAATAAGACGAAGCTTAACTCTCTTTTCAGCCTGCTCTCTGTAGCCGCCTGCAAGAGTTTCAACATTCATACCTGTGTACTGCATATAAGTGTTGAGGTCCATACCCTGCTGACGCAGACGCATATCGAACTCTCTGAGCATCTCGTTCACTTCATTTGTATACATAGCCTGAGGTACTTCGCCCTCTAAAAGCTCAACAAGCTTATCGGTAATCTGATTTTCAACATCATTGTCAGATTCCTTCTGAAGTCTTTGTGCAACCTCGCCCTTAAGCTCTTCCTTGTATTCATCGATAGTTTCCTTGTCGCTTACATCCTTGACAAATTCCTCGTCAAAATCAGGAAGCTGTCTTTCCTTGATTTCGTGAAGAACAATCTTGAAATCAGCGTCCTTAGCTTTAAGCTCCTCAACCTGATAGTCCTCAGGGAACTTAACAGTGATTGTGAACTCATCATTGGTGCTGTGACCGATAATCTGCTCCTCAAAGCCCGGGATAAAGTTGCCGCTGCCGATTTTGAGGTTATAGTTTTCAGCCTTTCCGCCTTCAAAAGCTACGCCGTCAACAAAGCCCTCAAAGTCGATTACAACGAGGTCGTCATTCTGAACCGGTCTGTCCTCAACCGTAACAAGACGGCTGTTGCGCTCGCGTACATTCTCGATTTCCTTGTCAAGGATTTCGTCTGTTACCTCGGTTGATTTTGCAGTAACCTCGATACCCTTGTAATTATTAACATCGATTGTCGGTTTAACAGTTACAACAGCCTTGAAGGTAAAGCCGTCGTCGCCAACCTCAACAACATCGAGATCGATTTTGTCATTGATGATTACAAGACCTGCTTCCTTAGCGGCGTCTTCCAAAGCCTCAGGATACAAATCCTGCATAGCGTCCTCATAGAACACCTCTTTGCCATACATCTTCTCAATGATGCTCTTCGGAGCTTTGCCCTTACGGAAGCCGGGAACATTTATATTTTTTCTCTTTTTAAGGAAAACATTGTTAATTGCCTTTTGAAAAGTTTCGCCGTCAACCTGAACTTCAAGCTCATGGCGATTTGTTTCTACCTCTTTTGTTGACTTCAAACTCATTTTACATTTCCTCCATAATAACAGTGTATCTGATATTATATCACACACAAGCTGATATTACCATAGCTTAATGTGTAAATATTTTATAAATTTTTCATCTTAAAAGCTTAGGCATAAAGCCGAGATAATCGCCGGAAATAAGGTGCATATCAATACCCTTGTAGTCGCCTGTCACAGCGTATCTGAACGCATTCGCACCGTGAAGATGACCGTAATAGCATTTGCCGATATTATATTCAAGCAGAACGCTCATTATTTCTTCACATTCTCTGTCTTGAAAAGCAGGCGGATAATGCAAAAATACTACCGGTTTCTTTCCTGTTTTCAGTGCCGCCTCAATAGATGTTCTCAGTCTGCCGACTTCGCGGTTGATAACCTTTTTATCCGCATCAGCCCCGGCATCATAAAACCAGCCTCTTGTGCCGCAGACGGCATAATCATCAAGCTCGTATGCATTGTTGAATAAAATTGAAATTGTATCAAATTTATTCAGCTTAAGATAATCCTCTATCTTCTTTTTTGTTTGCCACCAATAGTCGTGGTTACCCTTGACAAGTATCTTCCTGCCGGGAAGATTATTGATAAAACTGAAGTCCTCATAGGTTTCTTCAAGCTTCATCGCCCATGAAATGTCACCGCCGATAACAACGGTGTCACCGTCAGCAATCAGCTTTCGCCAGTTGCTTTCAAGGCGAGCAACATAATCATTCCAACCCGAGAAAATATCCATCGGCTTGTCGGTGCCAAGCGACAGGTGCAAATCTGCAATGGCAAACAGCGACATTTATTCAATACCCAATGATTTCAAAACATATGCGGGCATATCGGTTGCGGCGATAACATTGTTAAAGCGAACCTCACGGTCCTTAAGCGCTGCAAGCGGAGCAGGAACAGGCTGAGATGTTACCTTATTAAGCTCGTCAACCATATCGAACTCGCTTTCGGGCAAAGTGATGCCGCTTTCTACAGCCTCTAAAACAGACTTTGAGAACTTATACGGGCTTGCTGTTGATACAACAACCGACGGTGTTGTATCGCCTGTTTCCTTCACATAATTCTCATATACATTGATTGCAACAGCTGTGTGAGTATCGCACAGATAAGAGGACTCGGCAAACATTTTCTTTATAGTTTCCTTCGTACCCTCATCATCGCAACAACCGCCGTAGAATAACGATGACACCTTGTCCTTAACTTCATCGGGTACAGTGTAGCTGCCGTTTGTCTTGAGCGCAGTCATCCATTCCTTAACCTGCTTGTCGTTGTTGTCAGAGAGATGATAAAGCAGTCTTTCAAGGTTGCTTGAAACAAGAATATCCATTGACGGTGAAATTGTTGTATAGAAGCTTCTGTTTTTATTGTACTCACCCGAACGGATGAAGTCGGTTAAAACATTGTTTGCGTTTGATGCGCAGATAAACTTATTTACGGGCAGACCCATTCTCATTGCATAATAAGACGCGAGAATGTTGCCAAAGTTACCTGTCGGAACGCATACATTGATTTTGTCACCGAGGTTTATTCTTCCGCTGTTGACCATATCGCAATATGCTGAGAAGTAATAAACTATCTGCGGCAGAAGTCTGCCCCAGTTGATTGAATTCGCGCTTGAGAAAAGCATATTGTTCTTTTCAAGCTCAACCTTCATTTCCGGTGTGGTAAAAATCTTTTTTACGCCTGTCTGAGCGTCGTCAAAGTTGCCCTCAATAGCGCAGACATTTACATTATTGCCAAGCTGAGTGTTCATCTGATGCTTCTGCATCGGGCTGACGCCGTTTTGCGGATAGAATACGATTATTTTTGTGCCGTCAACATCCTTAAAGCCCTCTAATGCTGCCTTGCCGGTATCACCTGAGGTTGCGACAAGTATAACAGCCTCTTTACCGTCTGATGTCTTTTTGAGCGACTTTGTAAGAAGATGCGGCAAAATCTGAAGCGCCATATCCTTAAAAGCACAGGTCGGACCGTGCCAAAGCTCAAGAATATTCATTTCAACTCCGTCATTAGTCTGAAAAACAACGGGAGCAGGATTGTTGCTTCCGAATTTTTCGGCAGTGTAAGCCTTTGTTACACACTCGTCAATTTCAGCCTGAGTGAAATCCTCAAGATAATCACCAAGAATTTTCTTTGCTCTGCCGCAATAATCAAGCCTTGTAAGACCTTCAATATCCTCGATACTGTAGCTTGGAATTTCGCAGGGTACAAACAAGCCGCCGTCAGCAGAAATTCCCTGTGCAATAGCCTGTGCGGCTGAAACAGTAACAGACTTGTCTGTTGTGCTGTTGTACAACATTTTTATCATCCTCTCCCATCAAAACTATAATGGTTCAATTTTACACCTTATTCTATAACAAAAATCAGTTATTGTCAAAGGTTTCAAAAAAATTAGCGGCATTTCCCCAAAATATCTTTTTCACAAGCGTTTCGCTGTAATTTAATCGCAGGAATTCGTTGTGTATTTTCGGCACATCGGCAATACCGCAGATGTCGTCAGGCATATCGCAGCCGTCAAAATCACTTCCCATTGCAAGCGTATTTTCGCCGCCGAGAGAAAGAAAATGCTCAGCGTGCTTTACTATATCCTTAATTCCTGAATTACCGCAGGACAAAAAGTCACGATAAAAGTTCAGCCCTACTATGCCTCCCCTGTCCCTGATAATCTTGAACTGTTCATCAGTCAGGTTTCGCCTGTGACTGCAAATTGTCCTCGAATTTGAATGTGAGGCGATAAACGGAGCAGAGGAATTTTCGGCTGTATCATAAAAAGATCGGTCGCTTAAGTGCGAAACATCAACAACGATTTTATTCTTTTCAAGCTCGCGGATAACCTCTTTGCCGAACTGCGTAAGACCCGTGTCGTTTTCGGTCTGAGCGCCGCAGCCAATTTGATTGTCGCCGTTCCATGTTAGCGTCAGAATTTTGACATTATCATCGGCAAGGCGTTTTATGTTTTGCAAATCATTGCCGATAAGCCTGCCGCCCTCAACGGTAAGAACAGCCGTCATTTTATTTGCAAAGCCTTTTCCGTCATAAACAGAAAGAGAATTATTGAGCGAATCAATCTTAAATCTGCGCACGGCCTTTTTATACAAGTCCTGCGCTTCGTCCAGAGTAATATCGTCGGGAATCCACACAGCAAAGCACTGAACCCATTTTTCAAAGCTGTCCTTATATTTAAGTGAAATATGAAAGTCGTTATCAAGCAGATTTCTGTTTTCCGTCACTGCACGGTAAAGAGTGTCACAGTGCAAGTCAAAATACCGCATAGCTTCCCTCCTGCTGAAAAGCGTTTTTTATGTAGTTTGTCACCCTGAACTGCTGCGTTTCCTTATAATATGTTACTTCGCATATATCAAATCGTGGCTGTAACTTAACATAGTTGCGCATCATATATAGCTGCGCTGTTTTGATTATCTTGTTTATCTTCGTGCGGCTCACCGCCTCGACAGGGCGTGTAAAAGAACCCTCTACCCTTGTCTTGACCTCAACAAACGCAATTATATCCTTCTTTGTTGCGATTATGTCGATTTCACCGAGATTGGTGGTAAAGTTCGTATCGGATATTTTGTAGTTGTTTTTTAGCAGGTATTTTTGCGCTCTGTCCTCGCCGAGATGCCCGATTTCTTCTTTAGTCATCACTCACTTTGCCTCTTTTAAAATCTTCTTCAGAAACGACGGTCTGTGAATTTCACACGGACCGTATTTAAGCAGCATTTCTTTGTGCAGTTTTGTGCCGTAGCCCTTGTGCTTTGCAAATTGATATTCCGGGTATTTTTCGTCATATTCGTACATCAGTCTGTCACGGCTGACCTTAGCTAAAATAGATGCAGAGGCTATCGACATTGAAAGTGCGTCACCCTTAACAATCGGATAAGCAGGAATGTCAAGGTCTGGTGTTTTATTGCCGTCAATTAGAGCAAAATCTGCTTTCATTGAAAGCCCCTCAACTGCGCGCTTCATTGCAAGCATAGCGGCATTGAGAATATTAATCTCCTCAATCTCCTCAACACTCGCCCACGCAACACAATATGCCGCAGCCTTTTCGGTTATAACATCAAAGAGCTGCTCACGCTTTTTTTCGCTCAGTTTTTTTGAGTCGTTCACACCGTCAAGAATCGTATTCTGCGGCAAAATAACAGCAGCAGCACACACAGGACCTGCAAGCGGACCTCTGCCTGCCTCGTCAACTCCGCAAACAGCGCTGTATCCGCTTGCGATAATTTTATTCTCATATTCTAACCAGTCCATATTTTTACTCCAATTCACTGTAAGATGCGACGAGATTTTATCCAAATTTGTTTTGAGAAAAAGCTCTAAGCAGATTGCCCTTATGAAGGACGCCGATGTACTATGTGTACCTCAAGTCCTTAATAAATGTAATATGCGACGAGATTTCATCCAAATTTGTTTTGAGAAAAAGCTCTAAGCAGATTGCCCTTATGAAGGACGCCGATGTACTATGTGTACCTCAAGTCCTGAATAAGGGTAAGATGCGACGAGATTTTTCTCAAAACTATTCTTTTGGCGGTAGTTCAAGACTTACCTTGCCAAGCTTTCCTCCCCTGTATTCATCAAGAAGAACATTTGCGGCACGCTCGGTGTCAACCTCTCCGCCGGACACTAACATTCCTCTTTTTCTGCCAACAAGCTCCAAAAGCTCATACGGCGTGTAATCATCAAGGTTTTCATTTTGCAGCTTAAAGCGCTCTATGAAAAACTGATTCGGGTACTCCTTGAAAACCTCAAGAAGTCTGACAGCCAAAAGCTCAATATCAAGAATCTGATCCTTGACAGCACCTGTGAATGCGAGCTTTTCACCGACCTCCTGATCGTCAAACTTCGGCCACAATACTCCCGGTGTGTCGAGCAGCTCGATATTGCCGTCTATTGTGTACCACTGGTTTCCTCTTGTAACACCGGGTCTATCCTCCGCCTTTGCCCTTGTTTTTCCTGCAAGCTTATTGATAAAGGAAGATTTACCGACATTTGGTATTCCGACAATCATTATTCTTATACTTCTGCCAACCATACCGCTTTGCTGCCACTTTTCAATACTCGGCTTCATTATTTCTTTAACGGCAGGCAAAAACTGTTTAACGCCCTTACCGCTTTTGCAGTCAACCGGAATAGCCTTTATTTTCCTCGAATTAAAATAGTTCACCCACATTGCAGTGACATTCGGGTTAGCCATATCGCATTTGTTAAGCAAAACTATTCTCGGTTTGTTCTTTATCAGACGGTCAATGTCGGGGTTGCGGCTGCTTTGCGGAAGTCTTGCGTCAACTATTTCGGCAACAAGGTCTACCATACGCAGGCTCTCCTTTATTCTGCGTATTGCTTTTGTCATATGCCCCGGGAACCACTGTATATTCTGTTTTTCAGCCATTTTATCCTCCTAAAAAAATCAGGCGTACACCTTAGTACGCCTGTGTAATGCTCGTTAATACCAAACACCGCAATTCAATAGGTGATCAGTATAAATTAATCACTCTATAAAACCGAACCTGTTAAACGGCATCCAAACAAACTGTGCCTTGCCGATTATATCGGTTTTATTTATTATGCCGACCTTCTGCGAGCGGCTGTCAAGCGAGTGATTTCTGTTATCGCCCATAACAAAAACCTTGCCCTCGGGAATAACCTCCGGAATTTCCTGATTATTATCAAGCTGGTTGTAAATCATTGCCTCGTGCAAATAAGGCTCATCAATAACAACACCGTCAACAATGACACGGTTATTGTCATAATCTATCTTAACGGTTTGTCCCTCAGTGGCTATTACTCTTTTGATAATAGGCGTGGGATACTCCTGCCCGTGGCTGATAACGACAATATCGCCGTCAGCAGGCTCATAAAGAAGATTTGTGACGAAAACCTGATCCCCATCAAAAAGGGTATTCATCATTGAAGTTCCGTCAACACGGATAAGCCTTAAAACAAATGTGAGCAGCAAAACAACAATCAGCATAGCCGGCAGCAAAAGCTGCATCCACTCAAAAATGCTTGCGACAGGACCTTTTTTTTGCTCAATAGTATTCACTCTTGATGCAGGAGCAGGCGCGTCACTATCCTGCGCTGCACTCAAAAAGTCCTCGTTCTCGTCGTGAAGAAAATCCATATCGTCGGTCATACATTATACCTCCGTGTGCTATAGCAAAAAAGGGACAAAAACTGTCCCTTTAAAAAATTATCAGCGAATTTGTTCCTTAACCTTGGCTGCCTTACCAACTCTGTCACGCAGATAGTAAAGCTTGCTTCTGCGAACCTTACCGTGTCTTACAACCTTGATATCCTTTACATTTGGTGAGTGAATCGGGAAAACTCTTTCAACTCCAACGCCGTAGGCTACTCTTCTTACAGTGAAGGTCTCGGCAACGCCGCTGCCTCTTCTTGCAATAACTGTACCCTCGAACATCTGAATTCTTTCTCTTTCACCCTCGCGGATGTTAACACTGATTCTTACAGTGTCGCCGATGCCAAACTCCGGAATCTCTGACTTCATAGAATCAGCCGAAATTTTCTTTAATGCTTCTGTCATAACTTTTCCTCCTGTTTTGTAAGACATTCGTGCATAAGCAGAGGACTGTCCGTTTCAATATCTCGACAAATTGTCGGGCTGTTGACTCCCGTTAAGCAGGTAACGGATTTCAAATGCTTAAGTATTATATCACATTCAAATTGTGAAATCAAGTGTTATTTTTCCTTTTTTTCGAGAAACGAAATAAAATCTTCAAAATAATCAGGCAGCGGTGAGCTGAACTCAAGATATTCTCCGCTTGTGGGGTGAACAAAGCCTATCTTATAGGCGTGCAGACATTGCCCGTTTAGATATTTTATATTATCCTGCCTTACTCCGCCATAAACATCGTCGCCTGCTACCGGATGACCGATATATGACATATGAACTCTTATCTGATGTGTTCTGCCTGTTTCCAACCGGCAGACAATGTGCGTATAGCCGTTGTATTGCTTCTTCACATAATAATGTGTAACGGCGTTTTTTGAGTTTTTGTCGGTTACAGTCATTCTTTTTCTGTCGATATGATGCCGCCCTATAGGCGCGTCAACTGTGCCGTCCTCTGAAATACAGCCGCATACAACCGCCATATATTCCCTTGTAAATGAATGTTCCTTTATCTGCTCGGCAAGGTGTCTGTGCGAATTATCGTTTTTGGCTACTATTAAAAGTCCGCTTGTGTTTTTGTCAATCCTGTGAACTATTCCCGGCCGAAGCTCGCCGTTGATGCCTGACAGTGAGTTTTTGCAGTGATAGAGCAAGGCATTTACCAATGTTCCGCTGTAATTACCGGGCGCGGGATGAACCACCATTCCCTTAGGCTTATTCACAACAATCAAATCATCGTCCTCATAGACAATGTCGAGCGGTATGTTTTCAGGCTGAGCAGTAATATCAACAGGGTCGGGTATTGTAACTGAGATACTGTCGCCGTTTCTGAGCTTATAATTTTTCGCCTGAGCCTTATCGTTTACAGTAACCTGAGAATCATCAATGAGCTTTGATAAAAAGCTTCTCGTCTGGTCGGGTATTTGCTGCGCAAGATATTTGTCAAGCCGCAAGCCGGCGGTTGCATCGTCACACAAAAAATCAAGCTGC
Organism: Acutalibacteraceae bacterium; assembly: GCA_051880615.1. Classification (GTDB taxonomy): domain Bacteria; phylum Bacillota; class Clostridia; order Oscillospirales; family Acutalibacteraceae; genus UBA7067. Next base: position 280,764 of record JBJEOH010000041.1, on the reverse strand, counting down.
TGCATTTTTATCAACCCTTTTTTCTTTGTCGCTTTTCAGAAAATCGGTAAAGAAAAACAGATAAATTAAAAACAGTATCACTCCTGCCGTAACACAGTAATCGGCAAAGTTGCAAACAGGCGGGAAAAATGAAAGTGAAATGTAATCGACTACATAACCGTAGAGTATTCTGTCAATCAGATTTCCTATTCCTCCGCCAATCAGAAGCGCCGCAGAAACATAAAAGAGCCTGCTCTGATTTTTCAGCTTCAAAACAGCTATAACCAACGCAATTATTACCGCTGATGTAAGAACAATAAAAATCCAGCGCTGGTTTGCAAGCATACCAAACGCCATACCCTTGTTCTCAACATATGTGAAATTGAGCAGATTATCAATAATCGTGACTGATTTTATCGGTTTCAGATTGTTGATAACCATAATTTTAATCAGCTGGTCGGCAACTATAGACACGGCAGCAATGAGAAATGTCATTATTTTTTTCATATTCTGAAATCTCCGCATATCAATTTGGCGGCGTATCGACAGACACACCGCCAAAAATTATTTACTATGTAAATTATCATCAGTAAAAGTCAGAATTATTCCTCGCTTTTAGCATTGCTTACTGCTTCCTCTGCTGCCTTCTGAACAGCATCGGTTGAAAACTCAGTTGTAATGTCAACAACATCGCGCTCCTGCGGTGCAGTTTCCTTTGTAAGCTCGCTTACGGTTTTTTCAACCTCAGCCTGTGCAACAGATGTGTAAACAGCACTTTCATCAACAGGATATTTCTTGTCAAGCTCTGATTTTTTCTTTGCTATATCGTCAACATTCGGAAGCTCTTCAATAAGAGCAAGGTGGTTTTTGTAAATTTCAAGAAGCTGCTCTCTAAGAACAACAGCGTCAGCCTGAAGCTTAAGATAGTTGTTCTTCTGCTCAACAACAGATGAATTGGCCTTTACAACAATATCCTGTGCTTTAACCTTTGCATCGTTTACTATTTTCTCAGCCTGCTCGTTTGCTTCCTTCTTAGTGGCGTCCATAACCTTTTGTGCGTTTATCAAAGCACCTCTGACATTTTCTTCGTCACGGCGGTATTCTTCAATTCTCTTTGCAAGAATATCAAGCTTTTTTACAAGCTCAATCTTGTCCTTCTTGTGCTGCTCAAGCGTTGCAACAACATCGTCGATAAACGCCTCAACATCCTCAGGACGATAACCACCGAGATTTGCTTTTCTGAAGCTGATATTTTTTACCTCATCAATAGTAAGCATAAATATTTCTCTCCTATCTGTATTTTTTAATTATCAGTTTTTTCTTTCCTTTTTTGCTTTCTCCGGCAAGCTCCTCAATTACAAACTTGCCTTTCCCCTTAAATACAACCGAGTCGCCTGCCTTAAGTTGAAAAGAGGGCGATTGCTTAATTGTATGATTGACCGATACAATCCCGGACTTCACAGCCTGCGAGCTTTTATCTCTGCTTAAGTTTAATACCGCAGACACCACATTGTCAAGCCTTAAAGAGGAAACGGTTAAATTTAAAAGAGTTATATCGTCCTCAAATTCAAAATCAAGAGCATCGGTATATGATAACTTAACACCGACCTTGCCTATTTTTTCAATCTGAGAAATAACATATTCGGATATTTCTGACTTGACAAAAATCAAGGCGGCACCGTCTGAAATTTTAATGTCGCCGACACAGCTGCGTTTAATTCCAAGGCTCATCAGCGCACCGAGAAAATCTCGGTGAGAAAGCTTATATTGTTTCGGAAAATCCGCCCTTATCGCCTTTATCGGAAAGGCTTTCGCCTGCGGCGATATTGAATCGGGGAAAATTCCGACAATCAGTCTTTGCGCGTCTGTCACGCCGCCCCACAGCAAATAACTGTCAGGACTTTGGCTTTGCAGCTGAGCTGATACCTGATTCACCTCATCTTCATTTAAAAAGCCGACAAACTGAGGCTTATCTCGAAGAGAAGCCAAGCGTATTGCGTCCTTAATCTGTAAGGAAACATTATCCTCAGAATTCATCAGAAGTAAAGACCGTTGCTTTCAAGCTCGTCCAAAAGCTCATCGCCTGTCAAGTCAACATTGTTCGGGATAATAAGGAATGTGCTTGTAGCGATTCTCTTGACAGAGCCGTTATTGCCATAGGCGCAGCCGCTTAAGAAATCAAGAATTCTTCTTGAAACATCGCGGTTTGTTTTTTCAAGGTTCAAAACAACCGTGTGCGACTTAATAAGCTCATCGGCAATAGCCTTTGTTTCAGCGCCGAAGGTTTCAGGCTGAAAGAGAACAACCTGCAGCTTTGCGGTCGCGCTGATGTTTACAACCTTATTTTTTTTCGTTTCACTTGTCGATGAAGATGAGTATGACGGATAGCTTGAAGCAAATGACGATGCTGCCGAAGAAGAATACGAGCTGCCTGAGCGCGAGCTTTTATAGTCGTTTATATCCTCTTCCTTGTCGTCGTCATAATCGTCATAATCATAATCGTCATCGTCATAATCGTAATCGTCCTCGGGAACATCCCACATGCGTTTAAATTTATCAACCAAACCAGCCATTTATTTTTCCTCCGTTAAACATATATTCTGGGACCAAACAAAGCAGAGCCTACTCTGACCATATTTGCACCCTCTAAAATAGCCTCCTGATAGTCAGAAGACATACCCATAGATAAAATCTGCATATTAACATTATCTAATTTTTTCGCCTTAATGTCAATAAATAGTTTGTTCATTCTTGAAAAATATTTGCGTATCTCGCTTTTTTCGTCACAAATCGGCGGAATTGTCATCAATCCCTTAACCGAAATATTGTCAAGAGCAGATATTTCGCACAAAAGCTCCTCCAGCTTTTCAGGCTCAACACCCGATTTATTTTCCTCGCCGCCGATATTAACTTCAACGAGGATATCGGTGCTTGTGTTTTTGAGCTGACCCTGCCGTGAAATCTCCTTAGCAAGCTTTATGCTGTCAACAGACTGAATAAGCTGTACCTTGCCGACAATCTGTCGGATTTTATTGCTCTGTAAATGACCTATAAAATGTAATGACGCATTTTCAAGGTCATAATAATCATACTTCGCAAGCAGCTCCTGCACCCTGTTTTCACCTATATATTTTAGCCCGCAGGAAATAGCATGGTTAATATACACAGGCTCAACTGTTTTTGTTGCGGCGAGAAAAACAATATCATCGCGCTTCTTTCCTGCCTTTTGGGCGGCAAGCGAAATATTCTCTTCAATCTGAGAGTAATTATATTCAATATCCCCCATCTTTTTCGGGTCATAATCTAACGCTTTTTCCGTCATATAAATCAGTACCTCCTATTACTACTCTGTCGTAAAGCTTAACTGTGCTGTCACTGAACAGATCCTCATCATAACCTGTTGTCTGCTTGCAGATAACAAAATCATCACCTGAGTAAAGGATAATAACTTCTTTAAACTCCATTACATTGCCGCTGACAACATAAACGCCCTTAACCTTTTGACTTTCTTCTTTTTTATTGCCTTTATCATCTGTTACTGTTCTTGTTACAGTGTTCTCATGAAGAGCCGATTTGCTTATTTTTAAGCCCTCATAGGTCTGAATGTCAATTCTGAGCTGTTCCTGCCTTACCGATGAAAGCACCGGACTTAAAAAATTACATTGCAGCACAAGCGCTCCGTCAGAGGTTTTTGTCGTCTGATTCATGGCGGCTATTGTAACCGGAACACTCTGTGTTGAAACATACGGCATATTCACCTTTATCTGTGAGGAATCAAGATTCTTGTTTATCGCAAGGCTTTCATTCGCTTTTATCGGGCAAATTATATACCAGTTAAGCTCGCTTATCACCTTGCCGATTACATTTGACGCTACCTTGTCCGCCTCATATTCAAGCTGTTTGTTTGCCTGTTCGAGTGTGGTTGAGGGAGCTTGTTTGTAGTTATACTTCTTTTCAAATCCATCGGTGTTTGTCGTGAAATAACCGGACACAGGAGATTTTATCTCTGCTATTGCCTCTCCTGTTGTTCCCTTTAGTGTGCTGTATTCTTTCTGAAGCGCTGCAATCTTAGAGTTATAATTCTTTACATCACCCAGAACAAGCTTACTTTCATTCAGAGAATAAATCAGGCTGTCCTCGTTATCAACAAGACTAAGCAAATCACCGCTGACAATATTTTTGTTGATGTTCATAATCTGTGTATTTATCTGATTTTTTATACTGTCAAGACTGCTGGTCTCACGCTTTGCAGATTTATTGAGCTTTTCAAATATGTCAATCTGCTGCTCAATCTGATTCATCTGCTTGTGATTATTTGCGTCCTGCTCGCTTGCATATACCCTTGCAATAATTCCGCCTGCGGCAACCTTTCTGTTGCCGTCATATTCATAAGATACAACGCCGTTTGTGTCGTTTGTAATCAGCGTTTCGTTGCGGACAATATAACCGTCGGCATAGATAGAATCAGCTGCCGTTGCAAGTGAAACTGTTTCTGTTTTTACAACAGAGAAATTAGCGCCGTAGAGCAAATATATTATATATAAAAAGACAATAAAACTCAGCGCAATAACGCAAACCCTTTTAAATGTCGATTTTCCCAATTTGATTTCACCTTACCTGTCAATCTAAAATCCTGCTGCTGTCAACAATATTGCAGGCTTTTTTAATAATATCACAATCCGATAATTTATCAATATCAATCCAACTTACTTTTCCGTCACGCCTAAACCATGTAAGCTGTCGCTTTGCATAGCGGCGAGTTTCCATTTTTAATTTTTCCACAGCTTCCTCAAGCGTTGCACTTCCTTCAAAATAAGGGATAAGCTCCTTGTAGCCTATTGCCATTCTTGCGGTTTTACCGAGGTTTAAAGCCATTATTTTTTCAGTTTCTTCAAGCAAGCCGCACTCAAGCATTATATCGACTCTTTTGTTTACCCTGTCGTACAAAAACTGCCTGTTCTCTGCCTTAAGACCGATTCTCACATCATTATACGGCGGCTCTGTAAGGCGTGAATTTTTTATGCTTTCGGTCATTGTTATGCCTGTTGTCTTATAAATTTCTATCGCTCTGACAATTCGCTTGATGTTCTTTTGCTCGGATAATCTTTCGGCACTGTCAGGGTCAAACTCACCGAGCATTTCAAGAAGTGCGTCTGCGCCTTTTGTATCGGCTATATCAAACAGCTCGGCTCGCAAGACTTCATCAGACGATGACTGAGAAAACTCAATATTATTAAGCAGAGATGAAACATAAAGGCCTGTGCCGCCGACAATTATCGGGAGCTTGCCTCTGCTGTGAATATCAAGTATTTTTGCCTTTGTAATCTCAACGAAGTCTGCCACTGAAAACGGCGTATCAGGTGGCAGAAAGCCGATAAGATGATGCGGTATGCCCTGCATTTCATCTTCTGTCGGCTTTGCAGTGGCTATATCCATATATTTATAAATCTGCATTGAATCGGCAGAGATTATCTCGCCGTTATATCTTTTTGCAAGCTCTATTCCAAGCGAGGTTTTACCCGAGGCTGTCGGACCGACAACCGCAATCAAAGGAATTTTTTGTGTATCAGTCAATTTATTACACCCTGCCAAACATTTTTTCAAATTCACTTTTCTTTATCACAGTGCTTACAGGCCGACCGTGAGGACAGTAACGGATTTTTTCGTCACTTTCGACAATCCGAAGTATCTCGGTAAGCTCTGCTTCGTTGCTTATATTGCCGCCCTTTATTGCGGCACGGCAGGCAACGCTGTGATAAACCCAGTCCATCTTTTCGCTTTCAATAAGCTTTTTGTTATCGAGCAGATACCCTGCCATTTCTTCAACCGTCGGCTTTATATCCTCAATTTTAAGATACTGCGGATATGCTCTGACTAAAACTGTTGAGCTGCCGAAGTCGTCAATTTCAAATCCAAGACGAGAAAACGCCTCGGTATTATTTGTAACAGCGTCGTACTCACCCGCACTGAGCAATACCGTTACAGGCTCAAGCAATGCCTGCGAATAGGCAGCACCCTTTTCTTGCTTTAATTTTTCGTAAATTATTCTTTCGTGGGCGGCGTGCTTGTCGATAATAAGCATTTCTTTATCGCCGCGCTGGGCGAGGATATATGTATTAAACACCTCGCCGATATACCTGATTGACGGCTTTGCAATCTCGGTTATCGGGTTGTTTTTGTCGATTTCTTCCTGTGTTGCAGGCTGAAGATCTTCACCATTTGTAACAGCCGTATCAATACTGTCGGTCAGCGATTCGTCCTTCGGTTTATCAATGCCTTTATCTGACAGGCTCGGCTGAGGAACAAATATCTCATTGTCCTCCTCTGAGTTGTCTTTTACAATGCCGTTTTTCGACTTACCATCAGAAGCCTCAAGCATATTAAGATATGCCTCTACTGCCTTGCGGTCATCTGAGCTGTCGGACAGTCTTTGGGATTGAAAAGGCGCGGCTTTTCTCGGAACAGAAATAATCGGCTCTGCAAAAGTGCTTTTACTTTCAACAGACTGCTGATTACGGCTTTGAGAATAGTCCTGCTTTTGCCTAATAAGCTTTAAGCTGTCAAAGCTAAACGGTGTCTTTTGCCCGGACACATTATAGACGGTTTTTTCGACTGCCTGCCTGTTCGGAAGTGTGACCTCCTTCTCCCTGTGGTTTGAATTGAGAGCCGACTTAACCCCATGGTAAACGGCGTCAAATACAGGTCGTTCATTGATAAAGCGAATCTCTGTTTTCGCAGGATGGACATTAACATCAACACCCTCAAACGAGAGTGAAATATGCAGTACACACGCCGGGAACTTTCCAACCATAACAGAGCCTTTGCAGGCTTCTTCAAGAGCCACCATAGCAGTGCGGCAACGGACATACCTGTTATTTATAAAGAAATTCTGCATATTTCTGTTCGGGCGTGAATTATACGGCTGCGAAACATATCCGGTTACTGTTATTCCGTTAAGGCTGTAGTCAACAGGGACAAGGGTCTTTGCAAAGTCCCTGCCGAATACGGCATAAATTGCAGAAAGCAGCTTTCCGTCGCCTGTCGTTTTAAGCGCCTGCTTTCCGTCGCGAATATATGTAAATGCTATCTCGGGATGTGAGAGTGCAATTTTGTCAATAATTGCTGTTACTGCGTTGCCCTCGGAAACATCCTTTTTCAGAAACTTCATTCTTGCAGGTACATTATAGAAAATATCACGCACAATTATTGTTGTGCCCTGAGGACAGCCTGCGCTGTCAAACTCAATTTCCTCACCGCCGTGAATTACAAAACGAGTACCGATTTCTTCGTTATTACTCAGTGTCATAAGCTCGACCTTTGCAACTGCACTGACAGAAGCAAGAGCCTCGCCTCTGAAGCCAAGCGTTGAAATTGACATCAGGTCGTCCTCTGTTGCAACCTTGCTTGTTGCGTGGCGTACAAAGGCGTTTCTAATGTCCTCTTTCATAATTCCGTGTCCGTTGTCGGTAACGCGGATATAGGAAACTCCGCCACGCATTATTTCAACCGTAATTGATTTTGAGCCTGCGTCAATCGAGTTTTCAACAAGCTCCTTGATGACAGATGCAGGTCTTTCGACAACTTCGCCGGCTGCAATAAGCTCGGCCGTATGCTTGTCAAGCACATTGATTCTGCCCATACAGGCTCACCTCCAAATTAAATAAATTTAACTCACAAAATTAATTGCACATTTTTATTAACTCAAAAAGTATATTCATTGACTCAATCGGCGTCAGCGTGTTGATGTCGATTGACTTAAGCTTTTCCTCAATCGCAGGATTGCCCGCCGAGAAGAACGAAAGCTGGTCGTTTTCTATCTCCTTTTTCGCTACAGGCTTACTGTCCTGCTCGGACTTACCCGATTCAAGCTCCTTTAAAATTTGCTTTGCGCGTTTTATTATCCAGTCAGGCACTCCGGCAAGCTTTGCGACCTCTACACCGTAGCTGTCGTCAGCTCCGCCCGGAACAATGCGGCGCAGAAAGGTTATATCATCACCGCGCTTTTTAACAGCTATGTTATAGTTTTTAACTCCGTCAAGAATATCCTCCATAACGCTCAGCTCGTGATAGTGAGTTGCGAAAAGCGTCTTAGCGCCGAGTTTTTTCTTGTTTGCGACATATTCAAGCACTGCTCTTGCAATGCTCATACCGTCAAAGGTTGATGTGCCTCTGCCGATTTCGTCAAAAATAAGAAGGCTCTTGGAGGTTGCGTTTTTAACGATATATGCTACCTCGTTCATCTCTACCATAAAGGTTGACTGGCCTGAGGCAAGGTCGTCAGAAGCGCCGACACGGGTAAAAATGCTGTCGCAGATTTCAATATCGGCACTGCTTGCAGGCACGAACGAACCTATCTGAGCCATTAAGACGATAAGAGCAACCTGGCGCATAAATGTTGATTTTCCTGCCATATTCGGTCCTGTTATAATCGCAACGGTGTTTTCTCCGCTGTCAAGCACTGCGTCATTCGGTACAAACGGCGCACCCATTAAAAGCTGCTCAACCACAGGGTGGCGGCTTTCCTTAAGATGAATACCGCCGCTTACCGAAATATTCGGCTTGCAGTAGCGGTTATCAGCCGCCACTGATGCAAGTGAAGCAAGTACATCAAGATTAGCTATTGCAGAAGCTGTAGTCTGTATGCGGTCAAGGTTATCGGCAACCTGTGTTCTGACCTCCTCAAAGAGCTTATATTCAAGTCCGAAGGAACGCTCCTTTGCGCCTAAAATCCTGCCCTCCAAATCCTTAAGCTCCTGAGTTATGTATCTTTCGCAGTTTGTAAGCGTTTGCTTTCTGATATACTCCTGCGGCACAAGATTTTTATATGAGTTTGAAACCTCGATATAATACCCGAAAACTCTGTTGTAGCCTACCTTCAATTTCGGGATTGATGTTTTTTCACGCTCTCTTGCCTCAATTTGCGCAAGAATTGAAGCCGAGTTATCCATATCGCTCCTGAGTACATCAAGCTGCTCGTTGTACCCCTTTTTGATTATGCCGCCCTCTCTGAGTGAAAAAGGCGGGTCGTCAACTATTGAGCAATCAATTAAAGAGGTGATATCTTCAAGCGGGTCAATAGCCGACATCAGCTCTTTTAAAAGAGGAGAGCTTACATCGCCCATAACCGAGATAATCTCAGGCAGACAGGAAAGCGCGGCACAGAGATTGCGAAGCTCCCGTCCGTTTGCACTGCCGTAGACAATCCTCGTCATAAGCCTTTCAATATCAAACACACCGCTCAATACATTGACAAGCTCAAGCCTTTTTACAGTGTCGGAACAAAGCTCGTCCACAGCGTTCTGTCGTTTTATAATTGCGGCACAGCTTACAAGCGGCTTTTCAATCCAATTTCTTATAAGTCGCTTGCCCATTGCCGTTTTTGTTTTGTCGAGCACCCACAAAAGCGAGCCTTTTTTCTCTTTGCTGCGCATAGTTTCGAGAAGCTCAAGGTTTCGCCTTGTGTTGAAGTCAAGATTCATAAACTGATTTTCAAGATAAAAATCAATTTTATTCATACGCTCAAGACCGTTCTTCTGTGTAAGAAGAAGATAGTCAATAAGTGCGCCGAGACACGAAATTACCACGCGGTAATTCTGAGCGATAAGCTGTTGCGACTGCTTTTCGCCGAACTGCGTATTAATCGTTGCAAGCGCACTTTCATAATCAAACTTTTCATCTTCGAGCATCTCAACGCCTGCCGAGAGCTTGTCGCGTATTAAATTCGGCAATCCGCTGAAGCTGCGTATATCTCCTCCGATGAGAATTTCTCTTGGCGAAAAGCGGAAAAGCTCATTTTTAAGTGAGTCAAACGAATTATCGCCGCTTATCTGCGTGCAGTGAAGTTCGCCGGTTGAAATGTCGGCAAAGCAAGCACCGATAGAGGTGTTCTCGGCATAACAGCAGGCGATGAAGTTGTTTTTAGCCTCATCGAGCATACTGCTCTCCATAACCGTGCCGGGAGTTATAATACGCACTATATCACGCTTTACAAGTCCCTTTGCAGTTGCAGGGTCTTCCATTTGCTCGCATATTGCAACCTTATAGCCCTTGGCTACAAGGCGCGCAATATAGCTTTCACAGCTGTGGAACGGAACGCCGCACATAGGCGCACGCTCCTCCTGACCGCAATCCCTGCCGGTTAAGGTCAGCTCAAGCTCCTTTGAAGCAAGCTTGGCGTCGTCAAAGAACATTTCGTAAAAATCGCCCAACCTGAAAAACAGGATGCAATCCTTGTTCTCCTCTTTTATCTGAAGATACTGCTTCATCATAGGAGAAAGCTCTGCCATCAATTTCACCTCGTTTTAATAAATATATTGATTATTCAGTAAGTTTTATCAGTGACAGCCGCCGCAGCTTGAGCAGCTGCCGGTGCAGCTCGGTGAATAGTCGGTTGTGTCAGGGTCTTCGCCGTTTGCAGAGTTGCTGATAATTGTAAGCACCCTTTGAAGTATTGAATCGAGAGCCTCTTTAGCGTCGTTATATGCGTTCATATTTTCATTCTGCATAATCTTTGAGTAAACCTCACGCATCTCGGTGTTGAGCTTTTGCAGCTTTTCATCGTCACGGTCGCTCTTCTGCGCCTCGTTGTTGATTGACATTCTCTTAAGGTTGAACTCACCTATTAAGTCCTGAAGCTCTTTATCGTTATCGCTGTTTTGCTGAGCAACCTGAAGCTTTATATAAGCGTCCTCTTTCTGAATTGCGTGTCCTATTTCTCTTGCCATTGTGATAATATCCATTTTTATCTTCCTTTCAAATATAAATCAAATTAATTTGTTAACTTGCCTTTTAAAATCCAGTTTCCTGCGTCGGTTATTTCAACGCTGCCGAAGCTTCCGATTAATTTATCATCAGCCGGAACTTCTACAACAATATTTCCCGAGGTTCTGGCGTTTAATACGCCGTCCTTCTTTGATTTTTCCTCAAACAAAACCTTAAGCTTTGTTCCGACCATCGAAGCGCAGCGTGCCGCGGCAATCTGCTCCTGTAATTTCAGCAGCCGCTGGAAACGCTCTGACTTTTCTTCATCGGTTGTGGGGTCGTCCATTTTAGCGGCAGGTGTACCAACGCGCTTTGAGTAAATAAAGGTGAACAGCGATGTAAAACCTACCTCTTCGATAAGCGACAGTGTATCCTGAAAATCCTCCTCGGTCTCTCCGGGGAAACCTACTATTATATCACTCGTAAGTGAAACGCTCGGGATTTTTTCCTTGGCGTAGTTTACAATTTCAAGGTACTTTTCCCTTGTATAGCGCCTGTTCATCTGCTTTAAAATCCTGTTGCTGCCTGACTGGAACGGCAGGTGCAGATGAGTGGAAATATGGCGGCTTTCGGCTATTGTGTCGATAAGCTCCTTTGTGCAGTCCTTCGGGTGCGAGGTCATAAAGCGCAGTACATAATCGCCGTCGATTGCATCTATTTTTTTCAGAAGCTGTGCAAAGGTTATATCCTCGTCAAGCCCCTTACCATAGGAGTTTACATTCTGCCCCAGAAGCGTTATATCCTTATAGCCGCTTTCAATCAGCGCTTTTGCTTCTTTTAAAACATCCTCGCTTTTACGGCTTCTCTCCCTGCCTCTTACATACGGCACAATGCAGTAGGAACAGAAGTTGTCGCAGCCGTACATAATAGGCAGCCAAGCCTTGAACTGCCCGTCTCGAAGCTTCGGCATACCCTCATGCACAAGCAGGTCATCGTTATTTCTTACAAACTGCCGTTTACCTGTGAGCAGACTGTTATATAAAAGCTTTGGGAACTCGTGCAGGCAGTGTGTACCGAACACAAGCCCGACAAACGGAAAGCTTTTGTATATTCGTTTTGCGATATGCTCCTGCTCCATCATACAGCCGCACAGAGCTATAAGCGTAGTCGGGTGCTTTCGCTTGATAGCCTTGATTGCACCGACATTGCCGAAAACACGGTCCTCCGCGTGTTCACGAACTGCACAGGTGTTGAAAAGAATAAAATCGGCATTCTCGGGCGTATCGGTAAAGCCGTAGCCCATTGAGGAGAGCATACCCTTGATTGTTTCGCTGTCTGCTACATTCTGCTGACAGCCATATGTGCGGATGTAAGCCATCGGCTTATCGCCTATAGCCCTTATCTGCATTATCTCGGCAACGAGATTTATATATTCATTTTGAGTATCAAGAAATGTATCTTTTTCGTTCAAGTCGCTTGTACTCCATTCTATTAAACTTAAAGTATATATTAGCACAAATTTGTATTTTCTTCAAGAGTTTTGCAACGCGGTATAATAAGATTATATTACCAATCTGTAAATTTAAAATTATTTTGCTGATATTTTCTTGACACAGAAAAATAATGAGCATATAATTTAGAAAATTTGACACAGTGTCCGAGGAGGAGTACAGATGCCGACAGACGCTTTTAACCAGCTCAAGAAAGAAAAAAAGAAGAAGCTTATTGACGCCGCAGTAAAGGAATTTTCATCTACGCCGTATGAAAAGGTGTCGGTTTTTAAAATTGCACAGGCTGCCGGAATATCACGAAGCGGATTTTACTACTATTTTAAAAACAAGGCAGACCTGTATGCTTATATTTATCTGGTAAAAATTCAAAACGAATTTTCGGAATATATGAATTCTATCGAAGAAAAATACGATATTTTCAGGGTATTCAACGCTCGGTTTGAATACTATCTGTCGCTTAAAGGAACTGAAAACGAGCCTCTTGTAAGGCAAATGATAGCAAATATCAAGTCGTTTGATTTGATTAAAATATTTAACGAGAAAACAGTTTCGCTGTTTAACGGATTTGAGCCACAGGGAGATTTAGCGGAGAAAAACCCGGAGATATCGGGCTTCTTTGAAACTTTCAATACAGATAATCTTGCGACAAGCAACCGCGAGGACACCTTGATGCTTGCCATGCTTATGAACATACTAACGATAAAATATATATCCGCATATCTTGATGGCACTATCACCATGCAGGAAGCAACGGACGAATATAAAAAGCATATCAACTATTTAAAATACGGCTTTTTGAAAGCTGAGGAAAAGTAAGGTAAATCGAAAAAATATGCAGCCTTGTTTAAGCAACAAATTCTTAAACAAGGCTGCATTTTATTGTATTGCACCGATAAGCGGTCACGCAAACTGAGTTTCCAGAACCTTATCGACCGACTTTGAAAACAGCTTCCACTCCTGCTGTTTTTCATTAAGCTGCTTTTCTCCCTTGCGGGTGAGATGATAATACTTGCGCTTTCTGCCGTCAAATTCCTCCCAGTAGCTTTCGAGAAAGCCCTCCTCCTCAAGCGCATGGAGAATCGGATAAAGCGTCCCCTCCTTAAGCTCAAAAACACTTTCACTTCGCAATTCAAGCTCCTTGATGATTTTGTAGCCGTAAAGGTCCTTGCCCTTTAAAACGCTCATAACGAGCATTGATGTACTCCCCTTGATAAGAGTCTTGCTGATTTTCATTATAAACACTCCGTTTCTTAAGTTAATTATAATCGTCTGTCGTTTATCCGGCAACAGCATAGTTTTCGCTTTCACCGAAAATTGTCTGTGCTTCCTCATATTTTTCTTTCATATTTTCCGTACCTGTCAGATAATATTTCTTCTCAGAAGAATCATAACCGAAATGGCACTGGAAATCGTCATATCCCTCACCAGGCAAATCAAACGAAAAGTCAATGGAATTTTGTTCCTCGTTGTCAGGATAAACTGATTTTGATACCATTATTGCCTTCCCGTAAAAGCCGAGAGTCATAAATTCATCAAGAGTCATATTTGTTTTAATCTGCTTGCGCTCCTCAAGACTGAGGCAGACATCGCCTCCTTCAAAAATAAAAAACGGATCAAAATCTGTAGGCGCGTAGCAAATATACGGATTTTTTTCTGAATCCACAGTGATAATAATCGAATCATTAAAGCCACTGTGCAGTGTTTTCTGCCCGCTTTGCCATATGTTATCCTCGCTGTAGTAATATTCATATCCGTCACTCAGAAGTCTGTCAACAAAGTGCTCTGTTCCATTTGATAAATCTGCGTTGATTACATAGTGAATCGCCCTCTCCTTTGCTGTCTGCATTTCATCGCGTTTTGTGTTCAAACTTGTCAGCGCAGGAATTGTTGCGACACTCAGCACAAGCAGGTCAACAAGAAGAAATATACATAAACCAGGCTTTGCAATTTTTATCGGCAGCCACAGCCTGCGCACCGTTTTCATTTTACTCTGTCGAAGAATTGCAACAAACAGTGTGACGGCAACGGCAAGTAATATCAAATACATACCAACAGCGCCGCAATTATAGAATAATCTGTCCGAGTCGGGTATGTAGCTGTAGGCGAAAATGCTGTCGTAAAATGCATATAATCCGTGCATAGTTATCATAGCCGCAGGATAATAGAGAGGCTGAAACAGCGAAAACTGAAATGCAGGATAGCGCATATCGGGGAAATACGCAACTGCCATCACAAGCAAGGACAGAGAAATAAGTGCCGCAGAAGCAATATTTTTCTGCCTGTGAGCTTTGCAAAGCAGGAGCAGATACGCCGCACAGATAAAGAGTGATAAGAAGTCGATTGACACGCGATGGTAAATCGCAAAGCTTGCATCTCCGTAACGGAAGCTATGCTCAATCGGAATAACATTTAAGCTGAGTAGTGCGATAAAAATGGCAAAAACAGCTGTGACTATGCTCCAAATGTTCCTTTGTATCCCCTTTTTATTCATCGAGTTTAGCGGAACGGCTGTGTCATCGGGATTGCCCATTTCCTCAGTTGCTTTCTTTGCCGCTTCTTCGTGTGTATAGCCAATTTCGGTGTAGTAGTCAATTTTGTCGAGCAGGTGGCTTTCAAGCTCGGTATTTATTTGCTTTTGAGCGGTTTTATCCTCTATCAGCTCGGATACTCTTTTTAAAAAATAATTATTCATAACAATACCTCATCACAGCAATGTGTACTCATATTTATCTTGTCGTTCATCATATACATAGAAGTTCTATATACATTGTTATCCTATGTATATAGAATACAGCATTACCTTATGTTTGTCAAGCCTTTTCAAATTAACAACGAAGATGAGTTGAATTTTGATAAACCCACAACGCAAACAAAAACGCTGTAACAGATTGAAGCCGTCACAGCGTTTTGTTATATCGTTTATAATTACCTTGTGATAAAGGCACTCACCCTGTCGCCCACATTCTTTTGCAAATTTCGGTAGAAAAACTGATAATCGTAAATATGATACACGCCGTCAGGGAAAAGCGAGATCGACGAGGGATAATCTGCCTTGTCAATGTCTGTTACCTTAAGTGTACCTCTGTCAGGGTCAAGATAAGCGCCTGTGAGGTTTTTCTCCTCTTTGACGATTTCACCGTCATAATTTGTAAAGCAAGCACCAAAATTCAGCGATTTATCGGCTGGCGTAGAATCTGTTTTCCAGTTGAGCGGATTTATGCCGAGCGTTGTATCCTCGACTATTACTGATGTTTTAATATCCTCTGCTTCTGAATTAAAGGTTATTATAACGCCTGTGTCGGTTTCACCCTGAGCAGGCTTTAACTGAGGAAACTGTGCTACCTCATTGCTTGTCAGCGACCAGCCGATTGAATAGGTTGCAATAAGATTTTTGCTGTACTTTTCATCCGAGAACAAATCTTTCATAAGTCTTATCGTCATATCTGCTCCCTGTGAAAAGCCTGCCAATATGTACGGGCGGTTGTCATTACAGTTTTGCATATAATACAAAAATGCGTCTTTAACATCCTTGTATGCTGCTTCAAGGTACTGTTCTCTCTCGTCCTTTCCAAGCTGATACACCTCTAAACCTGCCTGACGGTAATACGGCGCAAACATACGACACTCGTCCTCATAAATACCCTTCTCCATATTCAGCGCACCGTAAAAAGAGGCTTTTGTTTTCTCATCATCAAGGCTCATATTGTGATTATCACCACTGCCCGAAAAGACAGTAGGACAAATCAAAAACAAGTCGGCGTCCTTATCCTCGCCCTGTGCAAAATACGCCCAGTTGCTTTTATCGATATAAAGCGACTGTTCCGCAGTGTTGTTCTGAGCGCACGAAACAAGAAAAAGCGATAAAACCAGTGCAGATAACGCAAGGCTTAAGCATCTTTTACTCAATATAATTCTCCCCCTTTAAGAGCTTTAAAAAATCAAGCAGACTGTTGATTTTATAGTCGCAAAGCTCGTTCAGCATTTGCGTTTTATTTTCAGGGTCATACAGACAGGTTAAAATTCCGGCGTTTTTGCCGCCGAGCATATCAGAGCTCAACGAATCGCCGAGAATTATATATCTGCTCTTATCATAATCGCCGATTTTGTCAAAGCAATATTTAAAGAACTCCTCTGAGGGTTTGTTATGCCCGATATAATCCGATATAAATACATCTGAGATAAACGGAAGAAGTCCGCTTTGCTCAAGGCGACCCATAGCAACATATTTTGTTCCGTTCGTTGCTATATACAGCTTATAATTCTTACACAGCATTTCGCACAGCTTGTCTGCATTATCAATAATTTTTCCGCAATTTTTCATATAAGAGAAATAGCACTCGTTGACCTTATCAACACTGTCAACTGTAATGCCGTTACGCTCAAACAGATTTTCATATCTTAAGGTCAAAAGCCTCGGCTTTGTAATTTCGCCCTTTTCAAGCATCTTCCAAAGCCTTAGGTTTTCTTCGGAATAATCATTATAAAGCTTATCAGAATAAGGGATATTGAAATGCTCCATTGTTGATTTGAATGCGTAATGCTCGGCATAACGGAAATCGAGCAGAGTTTCGTCAGCGTCAACGAAGATATATTTTATGTTTGCAAGCCTATTCAAAGCACTCACCGTTTTCATTCATAATTTTTGTTCTTGCCGCTGAATAGTAATATTCTCTGCCTGTTTTTTCTTTAAGCGCATTAAGATATAAAACAGGATTAATATTAACCGTACTGCCGGCAGGCAAGGTTGCACAGAACACAACCTCCTCGCCGTCAACATCAAGCGAATAATCGGATAAATACGGCTTTAAATCTATATCCTTTATCCCCTTTTTCGTCTTTTTCTGAGTTATTATGCTGTCAGCATTGAGCATCGAATTTAAATCGTTATATATTTCTTCCGCACTCTGAGAGTCACAGCCGATTTTTATGCTGTAGCTTGCGAGTGCAATTTGCGCAGGTTTCATCACAGGCTCAGCTGCCTTGTAGGCTCTAATTCCGTCGGGCAGGCTTTTATTCAGGCTTTCGGGGATCCGTGAAATATCAAAGCTGTCGTCCTCAAGCTTAATATCCATCGTTTCGCACTCTCCGCTGAAGCCGAGTGACAGCGGCAGTGCAAATGTTAAAAACGGATGAGGATTAAAGCCCTCGGTGTGCCACAACGGTATACGACTGCGGTTAAAAGCAAGGGTCATCACCTTGTTCAGATCAAGGTGAGAGATAAAGCGTGACAAGCCCTCTTTTTTAAACCATATTCTGACGCTTTTCAAAGCACACACCCCTTTTCCACTGTGCCGCACCGCAGCTGCTGCATTTCTGGCGGCAGTTCGGCGTTGTTTCGTTGTTATAAGCCTTTTTACATTCCTCAATCAGGAATGATTTCTTTATACCGTAATCAATATGATCCCACGGCAGCAGCTCGTCAAATTCTCTTTGTCTGTTGGCATAAAATGCTGGGTCTATGCCGCACTCAGCAAAGACCTCAAGCCACTTGTCAAGGCTGAAGAAATCGCCCCAACCGTCAAAAATCATTCCCTTTTCGTGCGCTTTAAGCAGAGCCTTGCAAAGCTTTCTGTCGCCTCTTGCGAACACAGCCTCGACAAAGCTTGTCGATGAATCGTGATAGTTATAATTTATTTTCTTTGTGGTGATTGAATCCTTTAAGTGCATTTGCTTTTCCTTAAGCTCGTCCATCGTGTCCTGCGGGAACCACTGGAACGGTGTAAACGGCTTCGGAACAAAGCTTGCCGTACTCAGCGTAACCTTAACGCTCTTTCCCTTTTGCCTGTTTTCGGCATTATAGTAGGCGTTTACCACCTTTTGCCCAAGCTGTGCAATTCTTGCAACATCATCGAGAGTTTCGGTCGGAAGTCCTATCATAAAGTAAAGCTTAACGGTTGTCCAACCGCCGTTGAAGGCTGTTGAGCAGGTACTCATCAGCTCTTCCTCTGTTACATTCTTATTGATGACATTCCTGAGCCTTTGCGTTCCTGCCTCAGGCGCAAAGGTCAGTCCGCTTTTTCTCACGGTTTTTATCTTTGATAAAATTTCGTCCGAAAAGCCGTCAACTCTCAGTGACGGCAAGGATATGCTTACATTCTCATCCTTTGACCATTTTGTGAGATTGTTAAGCAGCTCACCGATTTTTGTATAGTCGCTGGAACTTAAGGACGACAGCGACACCTCGTCATAGCCTGTGTTGTTGCAGAGCATATGGCATTGACGGTCGATAACATCAGGCGATTTTTCACGCACAGGGCGGTATAAAAAGCCAGCCTGACAAAAGCGGCAGCCTCTTATACAGCCTCTGAAAATTTCTGCCATTGCTCTGTCGTGGACAATTTCAATCGACGGTACAACAAAGGATTCGGGATAATACAGATTGTCGAGGTCTGTTATTATTCTCTTTTTGATTACGGCAGGCGCATTGCTTTTCGGATTAAAGGATTTAATTGTTCCATCGTCATTATATTCCACATCATAAAGTGACGGAACATACACGCCCTGAATCTGAGCCGCCTTTTCAAGAAACTGCTGCTTTGTTTCGCCGTTTGCTCTGCAATGCTTGTATAAATCTATTACCTCAAGGTCAACCTCTTCACCCTCGCCGATAAAGAACAAATCAATAAAATCGGCAAGCGGCTCAGGGTTGCTGGCACAGGGACCTCCGGCAACTACGATGTTGAATAAATCGTGTCTGTCCTTTGACAAAAGCGGTATATTGCCAAGCTCGAGCATATAGAGAATATTTGTAAACGACAGCTCATATTGCAGAGTAAAGCCGATAAAATCAAATTTATCAAGGCTGTCTCCGCTTTCAAGAGCGTAAAGAGGAATGTTATGCTTCCTCATCTGCTCCTCCATATCAGTCCACGGAGCAAACACACGCTCACACCATATATCATCGCGCTCGTTAAACTGGCTGTAAAGTATTTTCATTCCGAGGTGCGACATTCCCACCTCATAAACATCGGGAAAACAAAAGGCAAATCTTACATCAACCTTGTCTTTATCCTTAACAACACTGTTTAGCTCTCCGCCGGTGTATCTGCCCGGCTTCTGAACATTCAGAAGTATTTTTTCAACATCCCTGCTTATCATTCTATCATCTCCGTCGTCCGTTTTTTCTTTATTAATATAATACCTGTCAAATAACAGGTTGTAAACAGCAAAGTAAAATTATATTTTGATTTTATCAGCAAAATTATCCCGCACACTGCCATAGGAATAAGAACAAGTGCAGAAATAATATCAAGAATTTTTGAGGATTTATTTAGGCTCAGCCTTTTCATCATCATAAGCATAAGCGCACAGCCGCCGTCGAGCGAATCTACAGGCAAAAGATTAAAGCAAGCAAGCACAAGCGCAGACAGGGAAAGGGTTTTCAGAATAGACAATCCAAAGCATAAATACAAAACCGAAAACAAAAGTGAGCATAAAATATTAGCCGCCGCACCTGCCAGCGCAACGGCAATTTCACTGTTGATTGACAAAGCGCAGTCTGTTTTCTTTATATTAATATCAAACAGGCTGAGTGTTATTGATTTTATTTTACATCCGTAATATTTGAGCACAATAATATGCCCCAGTTCGTGAAGAACAGCGTTAATCAAGGCACAAAACGCCGTCATACTGCTGTCAACGCAAAGCACAATGCACAAAGCCGCAGCAAGCGGAAAGCTAATATAAAACGGTATATTAAACAGCTTAAATCTCATCGGTATTTCCGCTAATCCGATTGAACACATCGGTAATAATTATCTGAGAATTGAGCTTTTCATAGTACCAGCTTTTTACCGTCTGATACAAATCTGTGCTGATGAATTTAACTGCAACAGCGGCAATCACAAGCAAGGCGCAGATTATCAGCTGATATTTTACAGTTCGCTGAAATCCCGAAAGCTTTCTTTTTGCTCTTTGACTCTGCTTTTCAGTTTCTTCTACAAAATCCTCACCGTATTCGGGGTTATACTCTTCACTGTCGTATGACACCGGCATAGCGTCATATTGTCTTACAGACTGCCACTCCTGCTCATATTCGTTTTGCGCAAAGTCATTTGACCCGAAATCCTTTGGCTCAAAATCTATTTGTTCAAAGCCTTGATTCTCAAAGCACTCTTTTTCCATATTGCCACATCCCAAATAGTATTTGCTAAATACTATGTTTGCAATATGAAAATAATGCTATCAAGCGTGAGCGTCAAGCTTTTTAAAGTCGCCGTGCAAAAGATTTCTGAACATAAGCAGTGCGGTAACAAGGGCAACCAACTCAGCTATCGGAAAGGCATACCAAACCGCCCACAAATCTATAAATGAGAATATATACGAAACAGGCAGTATAACCACAAGCTGGCGCAATACAGACAAAAGCAGACTTCGCAGTCCCTTACCCACAGCCTGAAACAATGTAGTGAACAGCAAGCCGATTGTTGCAGGTATAAAGCACAGGCTGATTGTGCGAAGTGCAGGCACTCCTATTGTTATCATCTCCTGAGTTGGTGAGAACATAGAAAGCAGCAGTTCAGGAAGCAGCCAGAAAATGAGTGTGCCGAGCGTCATAATAACAAGAGCAATCAGGCAGCCGTATTTCAGCGCAAGCAGCAGTCTTTTTTTGTTCCTTGCACCGTAGTTATAGCCCATAATCGGCATAACTCCCTGATTCAAACCGAACACAGGCATAAACACGAACGATTGCAGTTTATAATACACTCCCAAAACTGACACTGCGTCATTTGAAAATCTCACAAGTATCTGATTCATAAACAACAGCATAACAGAGCTTATCGACTGCATTACTATCGACGGCACTCCCACTGCGTAGATATTTTTTATTGTACTAAGGCTCGGTTTAAACCCCTTGAAATGAATTTTAACCGCGTGCTTTCTGCAAAAAAGTATGATAAGAGCGTATATCATTGAGATGATTTGCCCGATTACCGTTGCAACTGCCGCGCCAAAAACACCGAGCTTCGGGAAAAATCCGATTCCGAAAATAAACATCGGGTCTAAAATAATATTTATCCCAGCACCGATAAGCATAAATATCATAGGCTGAATCATATTTCCTGTCGCCTGAAGCGTTTTTTCAATATTAATCTCAACAAAACAGCCAAAGGAGAAAATCATAACACAGCTTAAGTAGCTTACACCCATATTGAAAATCTCCTGATTATCGGTGTAAAGTGCAAAAAACGGCTTTGTTATCGTAAGCCCCAATATTGCAAACACAATCCACGACACAACGCCCAGCAAAAGTCCGTGAGTTGCCGCACTGTCAGCCTGCTTTAAATCTCCCTCGCCAAGCTTACGCGATACAAGGCTGTTAATGCCCACGCCTGTTCCGACAGCAACCGAAATAATTAGCATCTGAATCGGAAATGCGAGCGACACGGCGGTAAGCGCGTGTTCGTTTATCTTCGACACAAAAATACTGTCAACTATGTTGTAAAGCGCCTGAATTATCATTGAAAACATCGATGGCAGTGCCATTGACATTATCAGCTTAAACATCGGCGCCGTACCCATTTTGTTCGGGCTTGCCTTCTCCATAATGATACCCCTTTTAAATCCGCATAAGATAAATTTTTGGCGGAGAAAACTCCGCCAAAAAAACAAGTATTCCTTGTATTCAACAGTATACATCAAATTTATCTTTCTTTCAACTTTTTCTTATATTTATCCCTGCATAATTTAAATATAACGCCCGATACTATAATGCCGAACAACCCGCCTGCCGCGTCAACCCAAATGTCAAAAACCTGAGGAGTTCTGCCGGGAGATAAATACTGAATTGTTTCATCAAGCAAGGGTGCAAATATGACAAGAAAAAGCGTTAAAAAATAATATGCTCGGTTCTTGTATTCTGTATGGCATAGCATAAAGGCGTTAAAAAAGCCGAAAAACAGTCCAAACTCGATAAAATGGGCAAGCTTTCGGACAATTAAGGTAATAAGACTGATAGCGTCCGGATTGCTTGTATGAAAAATATTATCTGCAATAAGGCTTACAAAAAAGCGGCTTTCGGCAGTTGAAATATTTCCGTTTGTAAGCGAATTTATTATAAAAAATAACGCCGATAGCACAGTAAGCAAAAGAAAAAATAATGAGGTTTTTTTCAGCTTTAAATTTATCATAAACATCACCTGCTGTAAATCTTCCTTTGATTTTAGACCAAAAACCGCTATTTGTCAAAAAAATAAAGTCGCGTAAAGGCTCATATATAGATTATTTTTCTTGCAATAACTGAATATTCTTAGTATAATAAGATAAATGTTTAAAGTAAACGCGTATCTCGGAGGTAAAAATGATAAATTATTTATTAGTGTTTTTAATTTCTATGGTTCCCTTGATTGAGCTTAGGGGAGCTATTCCATACGCTGTCGGTATGGGGCTTGACCTTGTACCGTCATATATTATCGCGATCATCGGCAATATGCTGCCAATGCCGATTATTTATCTTTTCGCAAGAAAGGTTCTTCTGTGGGGTTGCGATAAAAAGTACATAGGCAAATTTTTCACATTCTGTATTGAGAAGGGTGAAAAGGGCGGCAAAAAGCTGCAGCAGAAGGCAGGCAAGGGCTTGTTCTTTGCACTGCTGCTATTCGTAGGTATTCCGCTGCCCGGCACGGGAGCATGGACAGGAACGCTTGCGGCAAGCTTTCTTGATATGGACTTCAAGTCAAGTATGATCGCCGTTTTCTGCGGAGTTGTTCTTGCCGGCATAATTATGGGTCTTGCAAGCGCAGGCTTGTTCGGTGCAATCGGTGCAATATTTGCTCCAAAATAATATGACTTTTAGGGGCAGCTCAGGCTGCCCTATTTTTTTGAAAGGAGCATAGGTCATCATCGTGCAGAATAAAAACATTATTGACATTGCAATAATCGGCGGAGGTGCAGCAGGGCTTATGTGCGGCTGCATAGCCGGCAGAGAAAGCGACAATCGGCTTAGAATTACAATTTTTGAGCGCAACAGCAAAACAGGGCGCAAGCTGCTTGCAACAGGCAACGGCAGATGCAATCTTGGCAATACACGCTCATCAGCAGATTCTTATTACTGCGGCAGCTTGGTTTTTCCTGATGAGGTAAGACAAGCCTTGAATTTTGAATACACCAAATCCCTTTTTAATTCTCTCGGTTTGATGATAAAAGCCGACAGTGCAGGCAGAGCCTACCCGCAAAGCGGAAACGCCTCGTCTGTTCTGGATATTCTGAGAAATAATCTTAAAAAATACAATGTTGAAGAACGAATTGATGAAAAGGTTATTTCAATCAGGAAAAGCGGCGGCGAATATACAATAAAGACAAGTAACGGCGAGTTTTCGGCTCACTGCGTTATACTTGCCTGCGGAGGTACAGCATCGCCCGTATTCGGCACAGACGGCAGCGGTTTTGAGCTTGCAAAATCATTCACGCACACAATAGTAAAGCCGTTTCCGAGCCTTACTCCGATTTATGTCGCTGAGGATTTGCGCGCAATAAAGGGCGTTCGTTGCGACTGCGAAATTAAGCTTCAAAAGGGAGATAAGCTTATCGCGCTTGAACGCGGTGAGCTTCAGATAAACGAGAACAACATTTCAGGCATATGCGTTTTTAACCTCTCACACTATGTAAACCTCGCATACAGCAAGGGTGAAAATGCGCCTGATATTGTAATTGATTTACTTCCTGATGTAAATATAAACAAGCTTAAAAGCTTTATTATGAAAGCGGTGTTTGCAAATCCTGACATTGCTATTAATGAGGTGCTGACAGGAATAATGAACAAAAAGCTCGGCGGATTTATCGCAAAAAAATCAGCAAATCTCTCCCCTGCTGTCAAATGTAAGGAAGTTAATAAGCGTGAGCTGATTGCAATTTGCAATGAGATTAAGAATTTCACTCTCACTTCAAAAATGGCATTTGACTTTTCAAAGGCTCAGGTAAGCGGCGGCGGAGTTAAACGGGAGGAAATCGACTTCAGGACTATGTCCTCCAAAAAGTCTGACAGATTATATTTTGCAGGTGAAATAGTAGACATTGACGCTCCTTGCGGCGGATTTAATCTGCAATGGGCATGGGCATCGGCGGCAATAAGCGCAAGGAACGCTGCTTTGAGGTGTTTGAATGATAAGAATAAATAACATAAAGCTGCCTGTCGATTATGACGACAGGACAATACAAAAAAGAGTCTGTGAGGAGCTGCGCTGTGACAGACAGGCGATTGATTCAGTGAAGCTGCACAGGCTTTCGGTAGACGCAAGGAAAAAGTCGAGCGTGCATTTCAGCGCAAGTGTTGATGTTAAACTTAATATTTCCGAAAACAAGGTGCTCGGAAGATGCAAAAGCAAGAACGCAGCTATTGCACAGCCTTATCGCTACGAGCCGCCAAAGCTTGCAAACAGGCTTGATACTCCTCCGCTTATCGTCGGCGCAGGTCCTGCGGGATTGTTCGCAGGACTGATTCTTGCACAGGCAGGCTGTTGCCCGATTATCATAGAACGCGGCGGAAAAATTGACGAGCGTATCAAGTCGGTTGAGAGCTTTTCAAACGGTGGCAAGCTTGACACCAACTCAAACATTCAGTTCGGCGAGGGCGGCGCAGGAGCGTTTTCAGACGGAAAGCTCAACACAGGCACAAAGGATTCAAGGGCGAGAAAGGTGCTTGAGGAATTTGTTGCGGCAGGCGCACCCGAGGAAATTTTATACAGAGCAAAACCGCATGTCGGCACTGACTATTTGCATATAGCTGTTAAAAATCTGCGTGAGAAAATTATTAGCCTCGGCGGAGTATTCAGGTTCAACACAACCGTAACTGACTTTATAATTTCAAACGGAAAAATCAGTGCGGTTATTACAGATAAAGGAGAAAAGCTTGAATCACAAAATATTATACTCGCTCTCGGTCACAGCAGCAGAGATACCTACAAGCGTCTGTATGACTTAGGCATAGCTATGGAGCAAAAGCCTTTTTCAATCGGCGTTAGAATTGAGCATTTAAGAGAGAAAATTGACGCATCGCAGTACGGCAGCTTTGCCGAAAAAGGACACTTGGGTGCTGCCGACTATAAGCTTGCAGTTCACCTGCAAAACGGCAGAGGTGTTTACACCTTTTGTATGTGTCCGGGCGGCGAGGTTGTGCCGGCGGCAAGCGAGTTAAACTCGGTTGTAACAAACGGAATGAGCCGCTTTGCAAGAGATATGACAAACTCAAACTCTGCGCTTTTAGTCGGCATTGGCTGCGATGATTTCGGCGGTGACAGCGTACTTGACGGAATTGAGCTGCAAAGAAAATTTGAAAGAGCGGCATTCAAGCTTGGCGGCGAAAGCTACTTTGCGCCTGCACAAAGGGTTGAGGATTTCTTAAGCAACAGGAAAACCGCTGCGTTCGGCGAGGTCAAGCCGAGCTACCGTCCCGGTGTTACCGGAGCTGACCTGAACACGATTATGCCTGAATATATGAGTAGCTCCTTAAAACAGGGAATTTTAAGGCTTGACGAAAAACTCAAGGGCTTTAATCATCCCGACGCAGTTTTAACGGGAATGGAAACACGCAGCTCAGCACCGCTGAGAATAATCAGAAACGAGAAATATCAGAGCCTTAACTGCAAGGGACTTTATCCCTGCGGTGAGGGTGCAGGCTATGCAGGCGGAATAATATCGGCGGCTGTTGACGGAATAAAGTGTGCCGAGGCGATTATAAGAGGTGAATAAAGTGGATGACAAAGAAGCGCTGCTGAAAAGGGTCAAGAGCGAATATATACTTGAATACCTACGAGAAAATACGGATTCGGAGCACTGCGCCAATTCAAACGCTATAATTAAATATCTTGCAGAAAAAGGAATTAAGTGCGGCAGAAAATCGGTTTATGATGACATCACCGCCCTGAACCTGTACGGCTATGAGATTATGCGCGGAAAAAGCAGTAACGACGGCTATTTTTTAGCCGAACGCGCCTTTCAGACCTCAGAGGTACGGGTTATGGTTGACGCGGTCACCTCTGCCCCGTTTATAACCGAGAAAAAGACAAAAGAGCTGAGAGATAAGCTGCTGAAATTTATGAGCCGCTATCAGCGCGATGAGATATCGGCACAGCTATCACCGCAGGAGCGTGTTAAATCGAACAACGAGCAGATTTACTATGTTATTGACGAGATAAACAGGGCGATTGCGGCAAACCTTAAGGTTGAATTTGACTATTACAAATACAGAATTGCGCAGGGCAAGCCGACCCTTAAAAAGCAGCGGCATTTTACGATAAGCCCCTATGCTCTTGTATGGGCTAACGACAAGTATTATCTTGTCGGCAATTATGATAAATATGATAATCTCAGCAATTATAGGCTCGACAAAATGAAGATGATAAGCATTACAGAGCAGCCGTCAAGACCGTACAGCGATATTTGCGGTCGCGAAGCAGCTTTTGACGCAACCGATTATGTTGAGAAAAACATTATGATGTATAACGGTGAGGAAACGGAAATTGAGCTGATATGTGATAACGGACTGCTTGATGTTATGGTGGACAGGTTCGGTGCTGACGCTGTAACGGTTGACGAGGTGGACGAAAAATTCAGTCTGAAAACAACAGTATTTTACAGTGACGGTCTTATTGACTGGCTGTTTCAGTACTGTGACAGGATAAAAATAGTTTCTCCGCAAAGACTCAGGGACAGGATTCTTGAAAAAGCGCAGGCTACGATGGCACTGCTCAGCGAATAAACGGAGGGTAAAATGGACTGGTTTAATATCTACGGATTGATTATTATGGCTGTCATTATGATACCTAACATTATCGCATCACTGAAACTCAAGGATATGTATGAAAACAAATACGATAATAAAGCTATAATAATGCTTGAACAAATCGGGCGCTTTTGTTCATTTGCTCTGATGGTGATAAACATTCCCTGTTTATGCCTTGGTTATTTTGTTGACTGTGGTGAAATGATTTACATATTTGTTAACTCAGTGCTTTGCTTTTTATACTGCCTTTGCTGGGTTGTATTCTGGAGGGAATCGTCTGTACGAAAATCGCTCGCGCTGTCAATACTTCCGTCAGTTATGTTCATATTCAGCGGAATAATAACGCTTAATATTCCGCTTATTATTTCATCAATAATTTTTGCGCTGTGCCATATCACTATCAGCTATAAGAACGCTGTATTATGACAAAATCCCCATACAACAACCGATAACCGACTGTTGTATGGGGATTAATATTATCCGAAGGTGACAAGAGTTATGCAGGTATCGTCATACTTTGTTCCCTCAACTGCTTCTTCAATTACAATTTTCACATAGGTTGTGCTTATAGTGCGCGGCAGAGTGACAGAATCAACCGTATAATAGTTGCTCTCTGCAGCATTTGACCTCACCGTTAAATCAGCCGAATAGGAAGAACCGTCGGAAAACTCAAACCGAACGCGTTTTATCTTTCCGTTTTCATTATAGAGCTGTTTTGATTTTGCAAAGCCGTTTACAATATTTATCGTTTTCACCTGCTGCTCTGAAGCGTCGCTGAACATTATCCATTCGCCCTCGCCGCTGCCGCTTACTCCCTCAGCCCAGCAGTCGCCGTTATCCTTGCAGACATTGTCAGGTGTATATTCTGTACCCTTACTGCTGACGAGATTTGAAGATGAAGAAATACTGCGGAAAACAGGCTTGCTGCCTGAGCTTTGCTTCGATTCACTGGAGCTTGAGCTTTTCGGCGAATATACCACCTTGCCATTCTCATCAAATACAGAATAGCCTTCGTTCTGGTCAGCACATTCCTTTGCGTTTGATAAATCGTAAAATGCGCCCTTCTGAGATTCCGCGTCATTCCATGTCTTTCTGACACGGTACAAGGTTTTGCTCGCGGTTGATGATGACGAATTGGATGAACTTGACTGACTGCTCGGATTTCTTAGCTTATCCTCCTCTTTTTTAAGAAAGTCTGCATTTGCTGTTTCATACTCATTTAATAACGATTCAGGAAAATCCGACGACTCTATTGTTCCGATATACCACGACTTACTGTTAAAGTATTTTTGCAGCTCTGTTGATTCAAAACGCCTGCCGTGTCTTGCGAATATCTCATTTCTTGCAAGCTCAAGCGTTTTAATGCTAAAGCCGCTTATGTCACTGCTTGTAAGATACTTTGAAGAACTTTGCGGGATAATATAGCTGTTATCGTTTCTTGCATATGACGGCACGCCGAAATAATCATAATTCGGTGTTTCGTAAACTCCCTTTGACATTACAACAGAAACAACATCACCCTCCTTTGCCTGTGTTCCCTGCGAGGGACTTTGGCTGATAATGCAGTAGTCAGGCACGCTTGAGCTGTACTCAACAGTCACACGGCTTTGCAGATTACTTTCATAAAGCTTTTCCACTGCATTGGCATATGTATAACCGATTACCGAGGGAATCTCTACAGTCTTGTCCTCGTCAATCGGAGAGAGCGTTGTGGTTGTCGGCGCAACAACCGAAGCAGCCTGCGATTGAGAATTATCCCCCTTATTGCCGCTGAAATATATAAGCGCCACAACTGCAAAAACTATCAACACAAGTGCGGCAAGCGAAATAGCCACAATTATTACTGCGTTTGAGCTTTTGTTCTTTTCAGTGACAATATCGGTGTAATATCCGTCATGGGGATTTTGGTCATATCCCGCACTACGGGGATTATTGGTTCTCTGTCCGTACTGCTGAGAGTTCTGATAATAACCGTTCTCAGGCGGCATATTAAAGCCGGCAGTCTGTCTATTTTGGTTGGCAGGGGGCATATTAAATCCGGAAGGTTGTCGGGTCTGATAGTTCTGAGATGGAGTAAAGCTTGTTGTCTGACGGTTCTGATTGTTTTGCTGTGCAGTAAAGCTTGTCGTCTGTTGGTTTTGCCTTGAATACTGACTGCCCTGACTGACAGGGTATGTTGGTGCTGCTTGATTTGTTGATATATTCGACTGATTGCTCGGTGTATCCGAAACAGAATCAGTCGTCTGATTGGTATTTTTTTCGGTCTCCTGCTCCGCAGGCAGCTGTAAATTTGTACCGCAGTGTTTACAAAACTTCGCCTGAGGCGTATTGCTCTTTCCGCAATTAGGACAAAACATAAAAAACCCCTCCTGTTTATATGCTATAATATATAAATATACAACAAAACTATTTTCATTTCAATATTTTTTACCAATAAACAAAAACGGGCAGTCTGACAATTCAAAGAAATTTCAGACTGCCCGAATTTATATATTCAGTTATTTATTGAAAAAAGAAAGGAATGCTCTGTAAGCCATATAAACATCAATCTTTGATACAACCTC
The DNA here is from genome assembly GCA_051880615.1 of Acutalibacteraceae bacterium. Lineage (GTDB taxonomy): Bacteria > Bacillota > Clostridia > Oscillospirales > Acutalibacteraceae > UBA7067. The sequence goes on along the minus strand of JBJEOH010000041.1, from coordinate 251,290 downwards.
AAACGGAGCGTGCATTGAAAGCACAGGTACACCGAGGTCCACAACATCAACATTGAGATTTGCTACAAATTTTGCTATAGTACCGCCGCCGCCTGCGTCAACCTTGCCAAGCTCGCCTGTCTGCCACAGCACAATTTCGCCGTCGAGCAAAGCGCGTACTTCAGCCATAAATTCTGCCGAGGCATCGGATGTATCGTACTTGCCACCGCTGCCTGTGTATTTTGTAATGACAACGCCCTTGTTGATATAGCTTGAATTATTCGTCTCGAAAACGCTCGGATAATTCGGGTCAAAGGCGGCGTTTACATCGGCTGAAAGGCAGGTGCTTTGCGAGATAACCTTATATTCATCAAGTCCCTCGCTTTTAGCCATATCGAAGATAAAGTACTTCATAAAGTCGCTCTTCATTCCTGTGTTGCCTTCGCTGCCGATTTCCTCTCTGTCAACCAGCATAGTAACCGCTGTCTTTTCGGGATTTTCACAGTCAAGAGCAGCCATCAACGCAGGATAAGCACAAACTCTGTCGTCGTGACCGTATGCGCCGATCATACTTCTGTCAAAGCCGATTTCGCGCGCCTTCTGCGCAGGAACAACCTCTAAATCAGCCGAGAGAAAATCGTCCTCGGTTATACCGTATTCATTGAAAAGCAGGTTCATAATATTCAGCTTTACAAGCTCGGATTCGCTGTCGTCCTTGAACGGGCGGCTGCCGATAAGCACATTCAAATCCTCGCCTGTGAACATTTCAACTCCGGGCTTTTTCATTTGCTCCCTTGCAAGGTGCGGCAGTAAATCGGTCACGCAGAAGCACGGCTCATCGTCCTTTTCGCCGATTTTTACTGCAATCTTTTTGCCGCTTTTCAGCACAATCATACCGTGCAACGCAAGCGGTATTGCAGTCCACTGGTATTTTTTGATTCCGCCGTAATAATGAGTTTTAAACAACGCAAGGTCATTAGCCTCATAAAGCGGATTCGGCTTTAAATCAAGGCGCGGTGAGTCGATATGCGCGATTGAAAGCCTTACACCCTCACTGCATCCCTTTTTACCGATAACGGCAAGGATAATATTTTTTCCTCGGTTAGTAAGATAAACCTTATCGCCGGGATTGTATTTTTTGCCGCTGATGTACTCGGTAAAGCCTGCTTTCTCGGCAAGCTCCTTTGATACATTTACAGCCTCACGCTCAATTTTTGCCTCGTCGAGAAATTTCATATATTTTTTGCAGAATTTATCGGCCGCGGCGATTTCCTTGTCGCTTAACGAGCCTGCACCCTTCTTTGTATCGCGAAAGAGCTTTTCCTTAAGCAAAGCTGCCTCCGACTTTTCTTTTGATTTTGCCATCTCTGACCATCCTTTCATTTTTACAAATCATATATATCTATATTTTATCACAAATTAAAGGCCGTAAACATCCTTGTAGCTTTCTTTGGCATTTTCAACCTTTAAAACATAATTATGTGTTTCGCTGTACGGTATATAATAAAGCGTTATACCGTCGCTTGAACAGCTTTCGTCCATCAGCCATTCGTCTACTGCACCAAAGCCTGCGTTATATGCGGCTACAGCGGTTTCCTCGCAGTTTTCATACCTGTCAAGCAGGAACGCAAGAAAACGCGTGCCGTACTTTATGCTGATTTCAGGGTCATAAAGACTTTCGGTATCCATTGTAACCTCGCCGTCATAATATGTTTGCAGCCACTCAAAGGTATACGGCATAATCTGCATAAGCCCGATTGCACCGACGCTTGATTCGGCATCGGGATCAAAATTGCTCTCGGTTTTTATTACGGCATATATAAGCTCGTCACTGACTTCATATTCATTTGAATACTTGCTCACCAAATCCCTGTATTCAAGCTGATAGTGCGCCTTATTGATACTGCAGCTGCTGAGATAGAGAATCATACCCAATATAAAAAAAAGAACAAGCAGCAATATCACGGCAATTACTGCGCCGGTATGACTTCGGCGTTTAGCTCTTCTTCTCGTTGATATATTAACCGCCGCCTTTCAGTAACATTAATTTATCTTTAATTTCAAGCGCTGTTTGTTTAAGATAAAGCTCATCTCCTGCGCCGTTGATTACAAAGTCGCTTTTCGAAATGTAAAATTCATCGCTTTGCTGTGCAGCGAAGCGCTTGTTCGCAAGCTCCTCGGATATATTATCCCTGCTCATTATGCGCTTAAGCCTTGTTTGCCTGTCGGCAATAACGCTTGCTATCATATCGCACATAACATCACTGTTGCTCTCAAAAAGAACGGGAGCGTCGAAAACAATCAGCCGTTCTCCTTGTTCGGCAAGCTGCTTTATTTGCTTTAGCGCACGCAGAAACACCCACGGGTGAGTAATATCGTTCAGTGCCCGTGTGCCCTGCTTTGATGAAAAGGCACGAGAAGCCAGAAGAGAGCGGTTTACAACACCGTCACTATCGGCTATATCGTCACCGAACACAGCCTTAAGCTGAAACACACAGCCTGAGCCGGGCATAAGCGCCTGCCTTGCAATTTCATCTGCGTCAACGCAGGCAAAACCGCAGTCGGTTAAGTATTTACAGAATGTGCTTTTTCCCGAACCTGACGGACCGGTAAGCCCTAAAATAACAAAATTACGCAAGTCGGGTCACCTCAAAGCCAGCCGCCCTGATAAGGCGGTTATATACGGCAAGGCCTACTCCGTCAAGGCGAGGACAGCGTGCATAGGCAAGTGTTATTCCTGCCTCGTCAACACTTCTTAAAACGGAGAAAAGATTTTTCGCCTGTGATGATTGGTCGTCTTTAGCTCCGAGCGAGAAAAACGGCACACTGAGTTTTCCGGCATCCTCATCAAAGCAGATTGCCCCGACACCCTTTTGGTTATGTGAATTGACATATCGAATATACTGCTCGTCGCTGCCCTTAACAACAATAATCCTTGCCTTCGGCGCATAGTGCTTGTATTTCATACCGGGGCTTGCCGCCTTTTCGCCCTCCCTGAGCTTCTCTGTAACAGCAGGGTCAAGCTCAATACTGCCGATAACGCTTTCAATCTCGTCAACCGTTACTCCGCCCGGTCTTAAAAGCCTCGGAACATCGCCGACAAGAGATATTACTGTTGATTCAAGCCCGACCTCACAGCTGCCGCCGTCCAGAATTGCATCAACTCTGCCGTTCATATCGTCAATAACATGCTTAAGCTCAGTCGGACTCGGACTGCCCGATAAATTAGCCGACGGTGCGGCTATAAGCGTACCGCTTAAAAGTATCAGCGTTTCAGCAAGCGGATGCGACGGATAACGCACTGCAACAGTGTCAAGCCCTGCACTGACTTCATCGGGAACACACTGAGCCTTCGGCAATACCATAGTAAGCGGTCCCGGCCAGAAGGCTTTTGCAAGCTTTAAAGCCTTTTCGGGTATTTCGCTGACAATGCGCTTTAAATCCTTTATTGCGCCGATATGAACAATAAGCGGATTATCCATAGGTCTGCCTTTGGCTTTGAATATATTCGCGACAGCCTGCTTATTAAATGCGTCGGCACCCAAGCCGTAAACAGTTTCGGTAGGCATAACAACCAGACCGCCGTTTTTTATGATTTTTGCCGCTTCGGCTACCTGTTCATGCGATAATATTTTAGTTTCCATATTATTACTTTCTTTCGGTTAAATTAAAAACTATTTAATCAAAAAATATTAAACTGTGTATTAACTTATTCTTAATTTTCTTTACTCAACTTTCTTCACTCAGCTGCTGCGCTCTTGCCGCGGCTATCAACGGGTCGATTACATCGTCAAGATTTCCGTTTAATATATCGTCGATTTTATATAGCGTAAGCCCAATTCTGTGGTCGGTAACTCTGCCCTGAGGGTAGTTGTAGGTTCTTATTCTCTCGCTTCGGTCGCCTGTACCTACCTGACTTTTTCTTTCCTGCGCCACCTCGTCGTGCTGTTGCTGCTGTTTAGCCTGCAAAAGCCGTGATTTCAGCACCTTCATCGCCTTATCCTTATTCTTATACTGGCTTCTCTCGTCCTGACACTCAACAACAACGCCTGTCGGCAGGTGAGTAATTCTTATAGCCGACTCTGTTTTGTTGATGTGCTGTCCGCCTGCACCGCTGCTTCGGAAGGTGTCAATCTGCAAATCCGCAGGATTTATCTCAATTTCAACATCCTCAGCTTCCGGCAAAACCGCAACCGTAACTGTTGAGGTGTGGATTCTGCCCTGTGATTCTGTTTCAGGTACACGCTGGACACGGTGGACTCCGCTTTCAAACTTCAACCGGGAATACGCACCCGAGCCGTTTATCATAAAGCTTATTTCCTTGTAGCCGCCAAGCTCAGTTTCGTTTGCATTCAGAAGCTCGGTTTTGAAACCCTTTTTCTCGGCGTACATTGTGTACATACGGTAAAGCACGCCGCAAAACAACGCAGCCTCCTCGCCGCCTGCTCCGCCTCTGATCTCGACAATTACATTGCGCTCATCATTTGGGTCCTTCGGCAGCAGCAAAATCTTAAGCTCCTCCGACAGTGTCGCCTTTTCCGACTGCGCCTCCATAAGCTCCATTCTGGCGATTTCGCGCAGCTCCTGCTCAATTCCGCTTTCATCAAGAATTGCAAGAGCCTCCTCCTCTTTTTTTGTCGCAGACTTATATTCGCCGTATTTAAGCGCCACCGGCTCAAGCTCCTTAAGCTCGCGCATAACCTTGCTGTATTCCTCGGGATTCGCCGCAACAGCAGGGTCATAAAGCCTCGTGTTAAGCTCATTATATCTTTTTTCAAATATGTCAAGCCGATTAAACAATTTTATTCCACCTTTGACGCATCTTCGTTTCTGATAACTTTTTTAATATTCTTTTCTGCTTTGGCACGCGGAATCATTATTTTATGCCCGCATTTCTGACATTCAAGCCGAAAATCCATACCGACCCGCAAAACATTGAACATATTGCATGAGCACGGGTGGGGCTTTTTCATTTGCAGCACATCGCCAACCCTTATATCCACTGTTTTCCCTCCTGTTTGCAGAATTATCATTCATATTATAGCATTTTATTGCGCTTATTACAACTTTTAACAGATGAGTAATTGAATAATGAGAATATTTTTGAAAAAGAATTGATAATCCGGTCGAGGTTTGATATAATAGGAGCATAAAATGTGATTATTATACATTCCTGAAGGGAGCTTAGATTTTTGGATTTTAAAGATAAAAGATGTCCGGTGTGCGGCGTCCCGTTTGACGAAAATGACGATATTGTTGTTTGCCCCGAATGCGGAACACCTCAACACAGAACATGCTATGAACGCATTGGGAAATGCGTCAATGCCGACAAACACGGTGACGGCTTTAACTGGGGTGAAGAAGATTCCGATGATAAATCAATTTGCCCGTCGTGCGGTGCTGAAAACGCTAAGGACGCTATGTTCTGCTCAAGTTGTGCACATCCTCTTGGGGATGACCCGGTCAAAAACAACACTCAAAACAACAGCAATAAACCTCCGTTCGGGAACACTGCAAACCCTCAGGGCTTTCCCTTTGGTGCAGGAGGTTTCGATCCATCCGCTGTTTACTCAAGCTACGGAATTTCTATGGACGAGGAATTTGCACCGGGCGTTACCGCGCAGGACTGCGAGAGCTATGTAAAAAACAACCATTTTTATTATCTGCCGGTCTTTAAGAACATAAAGCGTTTCGGCAGAAGCCGCTTTAACCTCTCGTCTGCTCTGTTTACCGGCGCGTGGTTTTTATACCGCAAGCTCTATGTTGCAGGAGGAATATTTATTGCTTTGATTGCCGCCTGCTTTGTAACCGAAGCGTTTTTTATAAACGATTTTCTGCGGACCTACAGCGAAATTCAGCAGACGCTCGGCACTACAGCAAGCTCAGTTCAAATCATTAATTACGCATTTTATAATTTAAGTATGTCCGAGCTTATAAGATTTCTTCTGCCCTGCATTGCAAATCTTGTTATGTTTGTGACTATGTTTATAAGCGGACTTGTCGGCAACAGAATATATTTTAACCACACTGTCAAGAAAATTAAAAATATCAAGGACAGCAAGCCGTCTAATCTTAAGGAAGCCTTAGGAAATACAGGCGGTGTAAACACCATTGCGGCTGTTGTTGTTATGGTATGTTATTTTGCATTCAACTTTATTATTCAGATAATATAACAAAATACACTAAAAAGGAGAAATGGGTATGAAAGTTACAAAGGCCGTTATCCCTGCGGCAGGCCTTGGCACAAGGGTTCTTCCCGCTACAAAGGCAATGCCGAAAGAGATGCTACCTATTGTTGACAAACCGTCTATTCAATTTATAGTTGAAGAAGCTGTAAAGTCCGGCATAACCGACATATTGATTATCACTAACAGAGGCAAGGGCATTATAGAGGATCACTTTGATCGCTCCCCTAACCTTGAGCATAGTCTTGAACTAAGCGGCAAGGAAGATGTATTGGAACAATTAAGAAATATATCTGACTTAGCCAACATTTACACAATCCGCCAAAAGGAAACCTTGGGATTGGGACACGCAATAAGCCGTGCAAAGTCCTTTGCCGCCGGGGAACCTATTGCGGTACTTTACGGTGATGATGTTATTATCGGCGAAAAGCCTGCTTGCGGACAGCTTATAGAGGCGTATGAAAAATACGGTCTCGGAGTTCTCGGCATCAAGGAGGTCAAGCCCGAGGATATTCACAAGTACAGCTCACTAAAGGTTGACAAGCTTGAAGGCAATATTTACAAATGCACCGATATGGTTGAAAAGCCTGACGATGACCATGTTCTGTCATACTTTTCTATTCTTGGCAGATGCGTTCTCCCTCCTGAAATATTTGATATTCTTGAAAACACACAGCCGGGAGTCGGCGGCGAAATTCAGCTTACAGACGCTATGCGTCAGCTTGCTGTCACAAAAGGTATGACAGCGGTTGACTTTGAGGGTAAAAGATACGATATGGGCAACAAGCTCGGCATTCTGAAAGCTACCGTTGAGGTTGCACTCACGCACCCCGAGGTAAAGGACGAATTCAGAGAATATCTTAAGGAAATTTCAAAAACACTTTGATACATATAAAATCACGAATTTTAATTCGGGGCAGTCGGTTTATTCGCTGCCCCGATTTCAGTATTAATACTAATACCGAATAAAAAGTAGAAAATCTTTGCGGTCTAATTTCCTCAATACTGCGTTGTCGTCCTTGCAAGGCGTCAGCCTTGCGGCGTCCTCCGCCTTGTCTTTCGAAAATTATCCTCGCAAATATAAATCTACTTTGTAACAGGAATTAGTATAAGATAAACGGAGGGTTATTATGAACACATTTGATAATGTCAGATTCAACGGTACATTTCGCGATTATCAGCAAAGCGTGCTTGACAATGCACAAAGCCACATCCGTGACGGAAAAATCCATATTGTTGCAGCACCCGGAAGCGGCAAAACTATACTCGGTCTTGAGCTTATCCGTAGGATAGGCAGACCGGCATTAATACTGTCGCCGTCTGTGACCATAAAACAGCAATGGGGAGAAAGATTTTGCTCAGGCTTTTTAAACGGTCAGTCGGGTGACGGGTACATATCCTATGACCTTAAAAACCCAAGCTTGCTCACATCGGTAACATATCAGGCGCTTCATTCGGCATTTACAAGGACTGCCATTACCGAGGAAAAGGATAACAACGACGAAGATATTGAATATGACGCACCTGAGGACTTCAAAGACTTTGACTTAATCGCGCAAATCAAGGCAAGCGGTATCGGAACAATCTGTCTTGACGAGGCGCACCATCTGAGGAGCGAGTGGCAAAAATCGCTTGAAAAATTTATCGAGGCTGTGTCGGGCAGCGTGTATGTTATCTCGCTGACAGCTACTCCGCCGTATGACAGCACTCCGAATGAATGGAAAAGATATATTTCACTTTGCGGTGAAATTGACGAGGAAATATTTGTTCCTCAGCTTGTAGCGCAGAAAACGCTGTGTCCTCATCAGGACTACATCTATTTTAACTACCCTACCGAAGAGGAAACTGCGGTACTTAAGCAATATAATCAAAAAGCGGTACAAACAGTCAACGAGATACTGTCGGGCGATATTTGGAAACAAATTTTATTTGCCCCTGTGCTGAGCAACTACCGCAACAACGAGGAGTGTATTCTTGATAACGCTCAGGGCTTTATCGCCATACTGTGTCTTGCAAAGCACACCGGCGTAAATATTCCAAGTGACCTGATAACGCTTGTATCACCAAGCGGCAGGCTGCCTGAATACAACATTTCCTTTGCGCAGACAGCCTTTCAGTTTGTTATAGATTCGCCGTCAATCTTCGGTGAAGAGGTTTCAAACGCACTGCATACTAAGCTTTCACAATCAGGACTGATTGAGAAAAAAGCCGTTGCGCTTTCAGGCAGCGAAAAGATAGACAAGATGATGATTTCCTCTCTCGGCAAGCTTAAAAGCATTGAGCAGATAGCTGCGGCAGAGCTTAATGGACTTGGCAGCAGTCTGCGTATGCTCATACTCACCGACTATATCAAAAAGGATATGATGGGTATAATCGGCACTCAAGGCGACATTACTGCAATGGGCACTGTTCCGATTTTTGAAGCACTGCGCAGAACGCTTGGCAGCAGCACAAGCATCGGCGTGTTGTCGGGCGGTCTTGTAATTCTGCCGACAGGTATCATAAGCGCTGTGGCAGATATTGCCGCAAAAACAGGAATAACCTTTTCATCAAAGCCTATTGCAAACACCGCGCACAGTGAGATTATTTTCAGCGGCTCAAACAAGAACAAGGTAGCCGTAATTACCGAGGCACTCTCACAGGGGCATATAAATATCCTTATCGGCACAAAATCCCTGCTCGGAGAGGGTTGGGATTCACCGTGTATAAATTCGCTGATACTTGCAAGCTTCGTCGGCAGCTTTATGCTTTCAAACCAGATGCGAGGCAGAGCAATCAGAATGGACAAGTTAAATCCCGGAAAGGCTTCTAACATATGGCATCTGGTGACGGTTGAGCCTGATACTCAGGGCAATAACACCTCAAAGCTCGGCATACCCGGAAACGACTTTGCAACAATGGAAAGGCGGTTTGAGGGCTTCCTCGCGCCGAGCTACAGCAAAAACGCCATTGAAAGCGGCATACAGCGCCTTGATATTATCAAGCCGCCATACACAAAAGATGGCTTTGACAGCATAAACCGCCGTATGCTTGAGCTTTCAGGCAACAGAACGGCAATGGCTGCACGCTGGCAAGGTGCAATCGGAGGAGGCAGAAAGACAGAGGTTATTGATGTAACCGAAATACCGAATACTGTTGCGCCAAAGGGATATTCGTTTAAAAACAGACTTGCACTTGTTATGCTAATCATTGCGGTTGTTGTGTTTATCGCTTCCATAATATGCGCTGTCACGCTCAAAGCCTTTTCATTTACGGCAGGCGCAGTCATAGCCGCGGCAGCTGCATTTGTAACAATGATAATTATGATTGTGAATATAGCAAAAACAAGCGCATTTGTATCGCCGAAAAAGACGGTTCAGACCTTTAGCACCGCTGTACTGAAATCACTTAAAAGCATCGGCGAAATCACAAGCAAGGGTGCGTATGTTACGGTAACAAGCGAAAACGCAGGCACAAGTGTGAATGCCACACTTAAAAACGCAAGTGCACACGAAAAAGAGGTATTCAAAAAGGCTATTGAAGAAATGCTGTCGCCTATTGAAAATCCAAGATATGTTCTGATTAAGAAAAAAGGGAACAAAATGCTTTACAGCCAGAGCTATGCATGCCCGTCAATTCTCGGAAGTAAAAAGGAAAACGCACAGCTTCTCTCAGCTAATCTTTATTCGTCTATGGGTGATACCGAGGTCATATATACAAGGTCAAGAGAAGGCAGAGCGGAGCTTATGAATTGCAGAAAACAATCATACATCAACTTAAATGATATTCACATCAGAGGCAAAAAAGCTGCTGTATCCGAATGGAGCTGAACACCTACGAAAAAAACCGACGGTTTGAAAGCCGTCGGTTTTATAATTATATTTATTTTATCCACTCACCGCATCTTCAGACGATGAGTTCTTTTCAACGCTTACATTCGCCGAGTAGGTTCCGTAAACCCAGCAATAGCCGTTATTGACCTTTATCTCAACGGGTATTTCTGTTGAACCCACAAAGTCAGAGCCTTTGCTCTTGAGGTCGATTGTCGCCGTTATATCAGTTTCGGTAAGCTCCGAAAGAGCTTCGGCAGGGCCTGCGATTACAACCTGAATATCCGATGTGGTCGCAGTCGCCGTTGAATCTGCACTGACATTCTTAAAGACAAAATCTGTAACAGTGAATTGCTGTGTCGTGTAACCGTCAAGATTTACCGTAACCTTTGCCTTAGTTATATTTGATATATTACGGCAATCCGTAGGCAAAATAACATCAAGCTCGTACTCACCGTTGCTTGTGGGGTCAAGCTTTGAAAAATCTATCACAGGCAGTTCAACAAACTGTAGAGTTTTAAGTGTTGTTTCAGGGCCTGCAACAGTGATTTCAGACGGTTCAAGCGTAACTATTGAGGCAATGTCAATATCAGAAGGAACATTAGAGAACACAGGCTTTATCGGAACTGTCTTTTCGGGCAGTATCGGCACTGACACATTGACTGATTGTGTGCTTAGTGTGAGGTAATCGCTGTTGATTTCCTCGCCAAAGGAATCGTACAAAACAACCTGAGCCTCTATCTCAGCCGTTGACTTAAGCTGACCGGAAATTTCGCCGACTATAGCGACCGATTTAATGCTGAGAACCTCTTTTTCAGGTCCTGTAACCACAATTTTTTCAGTTGAATATACAGGGTTGCCTGCGTAGTAGGTTTTGTCAACCTGAATATCGTAGTTGATATTGTCCTGAATATTAAACTCTACCGAGCGCCGCCTGTCAACATATACATTCACAAAGCTTGGGTCAACAGACTCTATAGAATAATTTGTTTTATTGCTGTTTTGCTTTGCTTTCAGCTCCAGCGGATAAGTGTTTGACGAGGTTATAGTGCCTGTCTGAGTTGCAGTTACAAGAATGTCCTCAGCCTTGACAGAACCTATGGTAATTTTATTTCCCGAAATTTTAACCGAGGCTGTCTCGCTGCCCTTGCTGAACACCTCAAGACCGTTCTCCTTTGCCTCCTGTGAAAGCTCAATATTGATTGGAATATCGGTAATAGTCGTCACAGATTCCTCACCCGTGTTCTGCGAAAATATAAACCACAGAATACAAGCTGTAACAAAAGCAAACACAATAAGAAATTTATCATTTCTGAAGAGCTTTGAGAAAGTATATTTTTTATTTTTTTTCATGCTTCTTCTCCTTTCTCTTTGCCGAGAAAACGGGAATAAGCTCGACTAAATCTGTTTTTTCAACAGGCAGAACATAGTGGTTAAGCTTTTCAACCAGCATCTCACGGGTTAAATCCCTTGTTATTTTGCCTTTATATGCAAACGATATGCTGCCTGTCTCCTCCGACACAACAACGATTGCAGCGTCGGATTCTTCGCTCATACCAAGAGCCGCGCGGTGCCTTGTGCCAAGCTCGGAATCAATGTTTTCGTTCTTCGTCAGCGGCAATATGCAGCCCGCTGCATATATTTTGCCCTCCCTGATAATTACCGCTCCGTCGTGCAAAGGAGCTTTGTTGAAGAAAAGATTACCGATTATTGAAACTGACGGCTGTGCGTCAATGATTGTTCCTGTGTCGATAATATCACCGAGCTTTGTTGCGCACTCAAACACAATAAGTGCACCTGTTTTGGAGGTATGAAAAAACATTGCGGCGCTCGCCACAGCCTCAATCGCCTTGCGCTGTGCAGCGATAAGCTCATCTTCCTTATTGCTTTGCGACACTCCAAACTTAAGCCGTTTTGCAATATTGCTTCGTCCGATCTGCTCAAGAGCCTTTCGTATTTCGGGCTGAAAAATAATAAATATGATAATAACACCGAACTCAAAAAAGTTTTTAAGCAAAGCGGTGAACATTGTCAATTTCAGTACATACGACAGATAATAAACTATCACCAGTACAATAATGCCCTTTAACAGCTGTTCGGCACGAGTTTCTCTGACTAATTTGAAAATTCCGAATATTACAAAGGTTATGCACAGGATATCGACAAAATCCATAATCTGAAAGGTTTTGATAATCGCAAAAAGATTGTCAAACCATGCACTCAGAAATCCCATAGGCTTTTCCTTCCTTAAATTTTATTTTTCTATCATTTTATTTTATCACAAATAAATCCTGTTGAAAATACCTTTATCTAATTTTATTTACTGCATTTGAAAATCTTTGAATTTCATATTCGTTTGTAAAGACAGATGGGCTAACTCTCACAGCGCCTGATTCCTGCGTACCCATCTTCATATGAGCACTTGGCGCACAGTGAAGACCTGCTCTTACAGCTATTCCGTAATCCTTGTTCAAATGTCGTGCTAAAGACTCGCTATCCTTGTCCCTAACATTAAAAGACAAAAGCGGAACATAGCATTTATCGTTAGGATACTGCGTGTAAAGTATCACATTTTTATTGTTTGAAAGACTCTTATAAAGCATTTTTATCAGCTTCATTTCATGCCTGAAAATTCGCTCTGCTGTTCTTTCCGTAACAAATTCAACACCGCGCAAAAGTCCTGATATACCTATGACATTAGCCGTGCCGCATTCAAATTTGTCAGGCATAAAGTCGGGATGCTCATAGGAAATCGAGCTGCTGCCTGTACCGCCTTGCATAAGCGGAATAAGCTTTTCAGGATTTTTCGCAATCATTACACCTGTGCCTGTCGGGCCGTAAAGTCCCTTGTGTCCGGGCATACAGAGATAATCTATTCCCGAACCCGTGAAATCTATCGGCAGAACTCCTGCACTCTGGGCGGCATCAACCAAAATTTCGATTCCGTATTCATGTGCAAGAGCAGCAAGGCGTTCAACAGGCAGTCGGAGTCCCCACACATTTGATGCGTGAGTACAGGCGATAAGACGGGTGTTACCGTTTATCGCTTCGCGGAAGGACTGAACGGTTTTATCATTATCGTTTTCATACACCGCCGCCTGCGTGAAGGTAACGCCGAGCTTTTCCAATGCCTTTAGCGGACGCGTAATAGAGTTATGCTCCAAGTCGCTTATAACAACATGGTCGCCCGGTTTTAAAAGCCCTTTCAGCACCATATTGAGTCCGTGCGTACAGTTGAGGGTAAAGACGATGTTTTCCTCATTACCCACATTAAAAAGCTGTGAAAGCTTGACCCTGCAATCGTAAATCATCTTCCCTGCTTTCATAGCCATATCATGACCTGCTCTGCCGGGATTTGCACCGTATCGGGTTAGGGCGGTGTTCACCTCACGAACAACCGACTGCGGCTTCGGAAAGGTTGTAGCAGCATTGTCAAGATATATCATTCGACATCACCATCTATCCTCCCAAGCACTGCAATTCCGTTTTCCTTCAGTAATGCCTGCGCTTCGTCCGTTCGCTGAGGCACATACAGGCTGTAGCCGCAGCTTTTTACTCCTCTGCCCTTTGGCGTTCTTACAATTTCCGAGAGAATTCCGTATCCAAGCAGAAGCGATTTGCCTTTCATTGCGTGCGTTACCGAGGTAAGCACAATCAATGGCTTATCCAAAAAAATCACCTCTTTTTCATTTTACTAATATAGTATGAAAAAGAGGTGAGTAATGTTAATTATTCGCCGAAGCTTATGCCCATTTTCTTGGCTGTTTCGATAATCTCGCAATCCTTCGGAACAACCTTGAGCTTTCCTGCTATGTCCTTTAGCGGAACAGGTACAACCTTGTTATCAACAAGCGCTACCATATTGCCGTACTGCTTGTTGATGATAAGCTCGGCAGCCTTTGTTCCAAAGCGGGTTGACAGAACCCTGTCATATGGGCAGGGGCTGCCGCCCCTCTGGAAATGGCCCGGAACTGTAACTCTTGTTTCCTGTCCTGTCGCCTGCTCAACCTCGTGAGCAATTTTGTATGAGATTGACGGATAAGCCATTTCGGCAACAGCCGCTTTTCTCTGCTTCTTCGGCATAGCCGCAAGCTCCTTTGTTATTGCTCCCTCTGCAACGGCGAGTATTGAGAAGTTTTTGCCGCTTTCTGTTCTTTGCTTTACAGTTTTAATGACGGAGTTAATATCATACGGAATTTCAGGAATAAGTATAACATCTGCACCGCCTGCGATACCGGCATAAAGTGTAAGCCAGCCCACCTTATGTCCCATAACCTCAACTATAAATACGCGTCCGTGTGAGGTTGCGGTGGTGTGGATACAGTCGATAACATTTGTTGCTATGTCAACTGCGCTTTGGAAACCAAAGGTCATATCGGTACCCCAAAGGTCGTTGTCAATCGTTTTCGGCAGTGAAACTACATTAAGACCCTCCTCGCTTAAAAGGTTAGCCGTTTTTTGTGTGCCGTTTCCGCCGAGGATTACAAGACAGTCAAGCTTTAATTTCTTGTAATTTTCCTTCATCGCCGCAACCTTGTCAACGCTGTTTTCATCAATTACGCGCATAAGCTTGAACGGCTGGCGTGAGGTACCAAGGATTGTGCCGCCCTGTGTTAAAATACCGGAAAAGTCGCTCTGCTTCATCAATCTGTACTCACCGTAAATAAGACCTCTGTAACCGTCGATAATTCCGTAAATTTCAAGGTCCTTACTGCCGTAGTAATTGTAAAGCGATTTTCCGACAGCACGGATAGTTGAATTAAGTCCCTGACAGTCTCCGCCGCTGGTTAAAATTCCGATTCTTTTCATAATTTATTTTAACTCCTTTCTGTCAGCCGGCAAAATAGGCGTACCTATTGTTTTGTAGGCTGTGATATTTTTAACATTCTTCTGAGCCTTAAGCGCAAGCTTTGAGAAATATGTCTGGCTGTTGAGCCTTTGCTTGCCGCGTTTGTCAACCATAGTGTAGGTTGAATCAGGATTTTGTATTCTTGCGTTCACCGTATCGTGAAGCATAATATCGAGTATTTCAAAGCTGCGCTGCTTTAAATCGGGATCCTCAACAGGGAAAACAAGCTCCACACGCCTGTCAAGATTTCTCGGCATCCAGTCGGCACTGCCCATATAAAGCAGAGGGTAGCCTGCGTTTTCAAACCTGAAAATTCTGCTATGCTCCAAAAGCTGACCGACAATACTATATACCGTAATATTTTCGCTGTAACCCTTAACACCGGCGCACAGGCAGCAAATGCCGCGGACAATTAGATTTATCTTTACTCCTGCGTTTGAAGCATCATACAAAAGCCTGATTATATCCGGGTCTACAAGAGAGTTAACCTTTGCCGTTATGCCTGACGGCAAACCTGCCTTTGCGTTTTCTGTTTCTTTAATTATCATCTCCTCAAAGAATGAACGCATACCCTTTGGCGCAACAATAAACTTGTTATACTCAGGCGGTGCGGAATATCCTGTTAATACATTGAACAGTGACGATGCGTCAACGCCGTATTCCTCGCGGCAGGTAAACATACCTATGTCTGTATAGAATCTTGCGGTGCTGTCATTGTAGTTACCTGTAGCCATATGCAGATAACGGCGGATTACATTGCCCTCTCTCCTTACTACAAGACAGATTTTGCAATGTGTTTTAAGTCCCGTTAAGCCGTATATAACATGACAGCCTGCTTTTTCAAGCTTTTTAGCCCACTGGATATTGTTCTCCTCATCAAATCTTGCCTTAAGCTCAACGAGAACCGTCACCTGCTTGCCGTTTTCAGCCGCTTTTATAAGCGCAGCAATAATCGGCGAATTTCCGCTTACACGGTATAGAGTCTGCTTGATTGCCAGAACGCTCGGGTCTTCGGCTGCCTTCTTGATAAACTTTACGACAACATCAAAGCTTTCATACGGGTGGTGTACAAGTCTGTCCTTTTCCCTTATAGCCTGGAATAAATCCGAATAACCGTAGAACTCAGCAGGCGGATTGACAGGCTTTATCGGCTCAAAGCACATATCCTCGCAGCCGTCAAGACGGGCAAACTTTGACAGGAAGGTTAAATCGAGCGGCCCTGCCTGAATATAAATTTCATTCTCGGTAACATCAAGCATATCAATAAGGAACGAGCGTATTTCTTTATCGCACTTTTTTGAAAATTCAAGGCGAACGGGAATACCCCTTTCCCTCTTTCTTATGGACTTCTGAATTTCCTCCATAAGGTCGTCTGTTTCTTCATCTATGTCAAGGTCAGAGTCCCTCGTAATTCTAAACGGAGCATATGCGTCAATGTTATAAAGCTCAAAAAGCTCTGACAGGAAGTGCGCTATTATATCCTCCAGAAGCACAAAGGCTCTGCCATGCGTACTTGGAAGCTCAAGAAACCTCGGCAATATAGACGGCACCTGAACAAGCGCAAAGAATGTATCCTCGTTTTCATCTGACAGGCGAACTGCAAGATTTAAGCTCTTGTTTGCAAGCAGAGGAAACGGTCTGCTTGTATCAACAGCCATAGGTGTAAGCACCGGAAATACAAAACGATTGAAATATTCGGTGATAAACTTCAGCTGCTTATCATTCATATCCGCTACTTTTACAAAGTACATATCTTTATTTTTAAGGGAGGGTATTATTGAGCGCGCAAAGCAGCTGTACTGACGCTTAGAAAAATCATGAATTTCCTCGGAAAGCTTCTTCATAAGCTGTTCGGGCGTATACCCTGACGCATCTGCTTTCTTAGAGCCATGATGAATCTGGTCTAAAACACCGGCTACACGAACCATAAAAAACTCATCAAGGTTTGAGGCTGTTATGGCAAGGAAGTTGAGCTTCTCCATAACCGGATTTTCCTTTTCCATTGCCTCCTCGAGAACACGGCTGTTGAAATCAAGCCAGCTCAGCTCACGATTCTTATATGGCATTTTTTTCATATGCTTATCCTTGTTATTCTTTTCGTCCTGCTGTTTAGCTTCTCTTTCCTCTCTTATTTCTGCTTTCTTAATTTCCTTTTCTGAATTGTTTTTTGACATCTTCTTTATCATCTCCAATATAATTTCAGTTTACTCAAAATAATATACCCAAAATAAAAGAGCGCCGAAAAACAAAGTTCGGCACTCTAAATTTACATATTCTTTACACACTCGGTTATGGCTGTATAAGCGCAGTTGAAGTCAGCCTCGGTAACAAGCACAGAAATTTGTACCTCCGAGGTTGAAATTATACGGATATCAGTGTTTACCTGTGCAAGTGAGCGAAAAATCTTTGAAGCGAATCCCGGCTGATTTTCCATTTTGCTTTCAAGTACGGAAATTATGTAATTTCCGCTGCTGACCGTCGGCTTTGTCGAAAGTCCCGGCAGCGTATTAATAAACTGCAAAAGCTTGATTGTGTCCTCATCATTTACAGTAAAGGACAGGCTTGTAAGGTCACTTTGTACCGGTGACATTGAAATAATGTCAACATCAATATCCATCTCGCCGATTTTCTCAAATATATCGGCAATCGCCTGCATACTCGCCGAAACATTATGAAGTGAAATGAGAGTTATATTCTCATTTACCGTAACTTTTGAGTTCATAGGTTACCCCTCCTGTTATTTCGCGTTAATAAGGTCATTCATATCATATGCGCCTGCCGAAACCGTATTCATAAATACAGCAGCATTGATAGAGCCGATTGCGAATACCTCTTTTGACTGCGCTTGATGCTTAATTGATATTACCTCGTCGTGGCCTGCAAAGATTACCTCATGCTCGCCGACAATAGTACCGCCTCTGACAGCGTGAATACCAATCTCGTTTTTATCGCGCTTTTTGCGGTAGGCATGGCGGTCATAAACATACTGCGGCTCGTTTTCGGAAACAGAAGAAACAGCGTCGGCTATCATCAAAGCAGTGCCGCTTGGCGCGTCAACCTTGAGGTTGTGGTGCTTTTCGATAATCTCAACATCAAATGCATCGCCGAGAATCGACTTTGCCTTTTTCACAAGGTCAATCAGCAGGTTTATTCCGATTGACATATTGCCCGAACGGAAAATTCCGATTGTTTTTGAAGCTTCGTTAATCTGCTCAATCTGCTCCTTTGTGTAGCCGGTTGTGCAGATAACGGCATTTTTCTTGTTTTCAACGGCATATTTCAGAAGTCCGTTTAAGGTTACCGGATTTGAGAAGTCAATTATAACATCGGCATCAACATCAATTTTTGAAAAATCATCAAAAACAGGAAAATCATATCCGCAGTTTGTTATTACATCAACCCCGGCTACTATTTTGCAGTCATCGCGCTCGCTGACTTCCCTGACAATAACCTGACCCATCTTGCCGTTACAGCCGCAAAGAACTATCCTTGTCATAGCTTTATCATCCTTATTTAAAAATCATTTTATTTTATCAAGCCGCACTCGGCAAGCACAGACTTTAAATATGCCTTTTTATCGTCAGTCATTGAGCAAAGCGGAAGTCTGCACTCTCCGCAGTCAAAGCCTATCATATTCATTGCTTCCTTAACAGGAATGGGATTTACATCACAGAACAGAGCGTTCATAAGCTTTAAGTATTTAAGATGAAGCTCTGCCGCCTGTGCGGTTTTACCTTCAAGCATAAGTGTGGTTATTTCGTGCATTTCCTTAGGCATTACATTTGCAAAAACTGAAATAACGCCCTTTCCGCCAAGGCTCATAAGCGGAACTGTCAAATCGTCGCAGCCTGAGTAAACAGTGAGCTCATCGCCGCACTCGGCAAGAATCTGAGCCGCCAGACCGACATTATCACTTGCTTCCTTAGTAGCAACAATGTTCTGATGCTTTGAAAGCTCCTTATATGTTGAAAGCTGAATGTTGCAGCCTGTTCTTGAAGGAACATTATAAAGAATCATTGGTATATCAGTGCTGTCTGCTATTGTCATAAAATGCTTAACAAGACCGTTCTGAGAAGCCTTGTTATAATACGGAGTTACAGATAAAACAGCGTCAACTCCAAGCTCTTTAGCCGTTTTTGTAAGTTCAACGGCATATCTTGTGTCATTGCTGCCGGTTCCTGCTACAACAGGAACTCTGCCGTTTACTTTTTCTACGGTATATGAAATGACCTCACAGTGCTCCTTATGGTCAAGCACAGCCGATTCACCCGTTGTAACACAGGTAAAAACTGCATCTGTACCGTTTTCTATCTGATATTCAAGGATTTGACCGAGAGTATCATAATTTACAGAGCCGTCGCTGTTCATCGGGGTTACCAGCGCAACGCCGCTGCCTGTAAAAACAGTGTTCTTCATTTAATTTACCTCCGATAAGTATCAGTCCATATATCCCTCAGCACAAAGAAGCTCTGCCATAAGAACGGCTCCGCCGGCTGCTCCTCTTAATGTGTTGTGCGACATACAAACAAATTTGATTGTGTACTGTGTATCTTCTCTGAGTCTGCCGATTGAAACAGCCATACCGTTTTCAAGATTTCTTTCAGACTTAATCTGCGGTCTGTCCGGCTCGGTGAAATAGTGTAGGAACTGCTTCGGAGCGCTCGGCAGATTAAGCTCCTGTGCTCTTCCCTTATAGTTCTCCCATCTTGAAATAATCTCATCAAGAGAGCATTCCTTTTCAAACGATACAAACACCGCTGCTGTGTGACCGTCGCTTATCGGCACACGGATACACTGTGATGTGATAGACGGAGTCTGAGTATTTACAATCTTATCTCCCTCTATTTTACCCCAGATTTTAAGCGGCTCCTGCTCTGACTTTTCCTCCTCGCCGCCGATATACGGAACGATGTTATCAACGATTTCCGGCCAGCTCTTGAAAGTCTTTCCTGCGCCTGAAATAGCCTGATATGTGCAGGCGAGAACCTTTGTTACACCCAAGTCCATAAGCGGATGAATTGCCGGAACATAGCTCTGGAGAGAGCAGTTGGACTTGACTGCGATAAAGCCTCTCTTTGTGCCGAGACGCTTTTTCTGAGCCGGAATGATTTTTGCGTGATCCGAGTTAATTTCCGGAATAATCATCGGAACATCCGGTGTTGAACGATGTGCGCTGTTGTTTGAAATAACAGGGCATTCAGCCTTTGCGTATCTCTCCTCAAGCGCTCTTATCTCGTCCTTTTTCATATCAACTGCGCAAAATACGAAGTCTACATTTGATGCAACCTCTTCAACATTTGAAGCGTCAAGAATGACCATATCTGCAAGCTTTTCAGGAATCGGAGAGGTCATAGCCCAACGCTCGCCGACTGCGTCCTTATATTTTTTACCGGCGCTTCTGGCACTTGCGGCAAGAGTAGTTACCTCAAACCACGGATGATCTGCAAGCAATAACGAAAATCTTTGTCCAACCATACCCGTTGCACCGATAATACCAACCTTATACTTCTTCATATAAAATTCCTCCTATGCTATCCTTTTGCTTTTCCTATAAAAAAATAAGTTGTCAACAAGGACAAAATAAAATATAATAGATAAAGCAACGCAAGGCTTATGCACTTTTGCGTATAATCTCTTTACTTTATAATATACCATACACAGCAGTTAGTTGTCAATTTTTTAGAGAAATTTTGAAAGGGAATTCTATGAAAACAAAGGATTTTTATTATGATTTACCGAAAGAGCTTATCGCTCAGACTCCTGTTGAGCCGCGCGACAGCTCTCGCCTTCTGGTGCTTGACCGGCAAAGCGGTGAACTCAAGCACGAGCATTTTTATGATATTATCGACGAGCTTAACCCGGGCGACTGTCTGATACTGAACGATTCAAGGGTTTTACCTGCGAGAATTTACGGCATAAAAGAGCCGACAGGCGCTTGTGTTGAGTTTTTGCTTTTAAAGCAGGTTGAAAACGATGTATGGGAGTGTCTTGCAGGTCCCGGAAAAAAGGCAAAACCCGGAACAAAATTCAGCTTTGGCAACGGCATAATGGACTGCGAGGTTTTGTCGGTTACAGAGGACGGAAACAGAATTGTAAAGTTCTCATACGGCGAGGACGGCTTTTTTGCCTCTCTTGAAAAGGTCGGCAAAATGCCTCTGCCGCCGTATATCACAGAGGAGCTTGAAAATCAGGAAAGATACCAGACGGTTTACAGCCGTGAGCTTGGCTCTGCCGCCGCACCGACAGCAGGACTTCACTTTACAAACGAGCTGCTTGACAAAATCAGAGCTAAAGGGGTAGGTATAGGCTTTGTCACGCTTCATGTCGGACTCGGCACATTCCGCCCTGTAAAGGCAGAAGAAATCACTGACCACAAAATGCACAGCGAGCATTTTGAAATACCGCCTGCCACTGCAAAGCTTATTGCAAAAACAAAGGAAAACGGAAAGCGTGTTATCGCCGTCGGCACAACAAGCTGCCGCTCGCTTGAGGCCGCTGCCTCTGTAAACGGCGGAAAAATTGAACCTTATGTAGGCAGCACTGAAATTTTCATATATCCCGGCTATGAATTCAAGGTGCTTGACGGACTTATCACAAATTTTCACCTGCCCGAAAGCACGCTTATAATGCTTGTTAGTGCGTTTGCAGGCTTTGAGAACACAATGAACGCCTATAAAATTGCCGTTGATGAAAAATACCGCTTTTTCTCGTTCGGTGACGCTATGTTTATAAGATGACGGAGGTTTGAAATGTTCAAAATTATCAAGACAGAGGGCAATGCGCGCAGAGGTGTTTTTGAAACACCGCACGGGGTTATTCAGTCGCCGTTTTTTATGAATGTTGCTACCTGCGGCGCAATTAAGGGAGGCGTTTCTGCACTTGACCTAAAGGAGCTGGGATGTCAGGTTCAGCTTTGCAACACCTATCATCTTCACCTGCGCCCGAATGACGAGGTTGTAAAACAGCTTGGCGGTATAAGAAGCTTCACTCGCTGGGACGGTCCCGTGCTTACCGACAGCGGCGGCTTTCAGGTGTTCTCTCTTGCAAAGCTCAGAAATATAAAGGAAGAGGGAGTTTACTTCAACTCTCACATTGACGGACGGAAAATATTTATGGGACCTGAGGAAAGTATGCAGATTCAGTCAAACCTCGGTTCTACTATCGCTATGGCGTTTGACGAATGTATAGAAAATCCCTCCCCCTACGACTACACAAAAAATTCGATTGAGCGCACCACGCGCTGGCTTAAACGCTGTAAGACTGAGATTGACCGCCTGAATTCCCTTGAGGATACCATTAATAAGGAGCAAATGCTTTTCGGCATTAATCAGGGCGGCACATATGACGATTTACGCCTTGAACATATGAAAGCTATATCCGAGCTTGATTTACCCGGTTATGCAGTCGGAGGTCTTGCAGTTGGTGAGCCTGCCGAGGTTATGTATCATATTCTTGATGTTGTAACCGAAGAAATGCCGAAAGACAAGCCGAGGTATTTAATGGGAGTCGGCACACCCGTAAACATTCTTGAAGGGGTGCACCGCGGAATTGATATGTTTGACTGTGTAATGCCGACACGAAACGCAAGGCATGGGCAGATTTTCACCAAAGAAGGCGTCAGGAACATTAAAAACGCAAAGTACACGCTCGACGCTCAGCCGCTTGATACGCAGTGCAACTGCCCTGTTTGCACACATTTTGACAGAGCATATATTCACCATCTTTTCAAGAGCGAGGAAATGCTCGGTATGCGTTTGGCGGTTATGCACAACCTTTATTTTTATAATAACCTGTTAAAAGAAATAAGAGATGCCCTTGATAACGGCTGCTTTGAAAGCTATTACAGGCAGAGTGTTGAAGTTCTCGGCAGGAGAATATGAATTTATTTTGCAAACTTTTCTTTTTGCTATTGCAAGATTTTTTACAAATTGGTATAATGGTTGCTGACAGTGTTTTCTAAACGAAAGGATGATTAAATTTGAAAAAGCTTATTACACTTTTGTCTGTTGCGTCAGTTGCAATGCTCACATTCTGCTCTTGCGCACCGGCAGGTACAAGCGGCGCAAATAACGCCAACGGCGGTATGAATATGTGGGTTATCATTTTGCTTTATGTTGCTATTTTCGCTGCAATTTATTTCTTTATGATTCGCCCGAATTCCAAGAGAAAAAAGCAGGAACAGGCAATGAGAGATAACCTTGAAATCGGCGACGAGATTACAACTATCGGCGGTATTGTAGGCAAGGTTGTAAGCATCAAGGAGGAAACCGACTCCTTTGTTATTGAAACAGGCGCTGACAGAGTTAAGATGCAGTTTAAGCGTTGGGCTATCTCAACCGTTGACACAATCAAAGACGACCAGCAGAAGCCTGAGCCAACAAAGTCAAAGGGCATTTTTGGCAGAAGCAAGGACGAAAAGAAAGACAAGTAATTGTAATAATTTCCCGATAATATGAATACCTATGAATTGTAGAAAGCAATTCATAGGTATTTTTTATGTTAGGGAGTAAATTTATGGAGCTGAATAAAAGCGTTAAGGGAATAATCGTCGGCGGCATTTCAGAGCTTGTTGCCTGCATTCTGCTTTTTCTTATTACAGCATTTGCACTGACAAAAGCAGGATACATACCGGACAATTTCATATCAACACTTACAACTGTTTTAAGCGCGTTAAGCTCTTTTATCGGCGGATTTATCGCAGGACGGCTTGTCAAGAAATCAGGCTTGCTCACAGGAGCTGCAACCGGCTTCATTCTGCTGTTTGTTCAGCTTTTAATTTCTCTTATTTCAGGCGAGCTTGCACCGTCGCTTATGATAATCATAAAGGCCGCCGCACTTATACTCAGCGGTGCAATCGGCGGAATTTTCGGAGTTAATAAAAAAGAAAAGATAAGATAAGTCAGTTTGGCTGTACGGTTACAAAAACCGCGCAGCTAATTTTTTATTTGTTATTGACAACCGGTAAAAATTGGAATATACTAATTGTACCATTAGTAATAGAACACACTATTACAAGTAGTTCAATGCAACCCCACAACCTTAAGGAAGAGGTGATATTATGTTCTCGTTAAATTACGACAGCCGGGAGCCGATTTACGAACAGCTATACAACAATGTAGTAAAGCTTGTTGCGCTCGGAGTGCTCAAGCCCGACGAACAGCTGCCAACCGTAAGAGCGCTTGCAAAGGATGTCGGGGTAAATCCGAACACCGTTGCGAAGGTGTATCAGATGCTCGAGCGTGACAATATAATTTATTCGGTAGTCGGCAGAGGCTCGTTCATCGCACACTCAGCCTCACCCGAGTCGCTCAAAATGCTTACAGCATCAAGACTTCTCGGTGAAGCGATTGACAAGGCACTTGAGCTTGGTATAACGAAGGACGATATTAACAGTATTGTAAAGGTACACTTTGAAAAAAAGGAGGAGGTAAATTATGATTGAGCTTTGCAGCGTAACCAAAAAATTTGGCTCTCTTGCAGCTCTTGACGACATCAGCCTTAAAATTGATTGCGGCAATGTATTGGGTCTTGTCGGTTCAAACGGCTCGGGTAAATCGACAATGCTGAGGCTGATTGCAGGAGTTTTCGAGGCTGACGATGGTGAAATTCTGATTGACGGAGAGGACAGCTTTGAAAACATTGACGCTAAGGGCAAGGTCTTTTTCGTCAGCGATTATCCGTATTTTTACAACGATTCAACAGTAAAAAACACAGCCGACCTTTACAGAAGGCTGTATACAAGCTGGAACGAGGAAAAATATAACTATCTTTGCTCCCGTTTCCCGATTAACCCGAATCACAGAATTATCAATATGTCAAAGGGTATGCAGCGTCAGGCGGCGCTTATATTGGCGCTCAGCTGCTGTCCGAAATATCTTTTGCTCGACGAAATTTTCGACGGTCTTGACCCTGTTATCAGGATGCTTGTTAAAAAGCTTATCATTGACGATGTGGCTAACGGAATGAGCGTTGTAATAGCCTCGCACAATCTGCGTGAGCTTGAGGATTTATGCGACCATGTGGCGCTTCTGCACAATGGAAAGCTGCTCTTCAACAACGAGCTTGACGACACAAAAATGGGCATCACAAAAATTCAGGCTGCGTTCTCAACACCGCCGACAAACGCGGATATGTCGCAGTTTGAAATACTCAACGCAAATATGCACGGTCAGCTTTATAACCTTATTATCAGAGGCAGTCAGGACGAGGTGCTGTCAAAAATACGCTCTCTTGACCCTGTTTTTATCGAGGCATTACCGCTGACGCTTGAAGAGGTATTTATTTACGAAATGGAGGTGGCAGGCTATGATGTCAGCAACATTATCGGCTAAGAGAAAGACAAAATACAGCGATTTCATTAATATCATTTTATGGAGCATAAAAAAGCACAAGGCTCTGCCTATTGTTTACGCTTCACTGCTGTTGTTTTCAAGCCCTGTTATAGGCACGCTTGCAACCCTGTCTATCGGCACGCTGAACAATCCTGTCACAATGCTTACATTTGCAACGCTGTCAACCGCTGTAACAATGATAATGACATTTATCATTGCGGTTATGATGTTCGACTACCTGCACAACAAGCGGCAGGCTGATGTTTTCGGCTCACTGCCCTGCACACGGCGAACGCTGTTCTTCTCGCGCTATGCAACGGGACTAATAATGATTCTTGTTCCGTATATAATCAATATGCTGATTGTAGCGCTTATGTCGTTGGGTGTAGCGTTTGACTCATCAGTTGTAGTGGCATATGGACCTGATGTTGTTTCAGTCGTTTTCCAGACAGGCGTATTTGTAATGCTGTCGGTTATCGCCTCATATTCCTTTACAGCGTTTATGGCGGTATGCTGCGGCACAACGGCGAACACTGTTCTTACAACCCTGCTTGTCAACTTCGCCTATCCGATTGCTATATCAATGCTTTCTATCTTAGGCTCAAGCGTAATTCCCGGTGTAAACCTGCATATTGACGAAATCCCGCTCATCTCAAATTTTCTCTCTCCCTATGGTTCATCGGGCGGCAGTATACTATCACTGATTTTGTCCCTATTCAGAGGTGGGGAATACAATTTCTTCTATGAGAACTGGCAGCAGCTTGTTGTATGGGCAATTCTGATTGCCGCAAGCGTTGCAGGCTGCTTCTTCCTCACGAAAAAAAGAAAAACCGAGGCTGCGCAGAATTCGTTCGCTTTCAAAGCACCGTCTGTTATTATCCGCTTTATCGCAACAGCGGCAATAGGCTTGCTTTTCGGTTTAATATTTACATTCTCTATGTATATTAATATTATGTCTGGCACTACTATTTCAGGGAATCCGACTGCCGCTGATATTGCGGCTACCTTGCAAAGCAACGCATGGACTATGTTTGCGATATTCTTAATTTCGTTTTTCATTGCGGCGTTTTTAACCCACCTTGTTGCAACGGTTATCTTCAACAAGGGATTCAAGGGCTTTGCAAAATCTTTGATAAGCTTTGCTGCGGTTGTTGTGTGCGTTTGCCTGCTCTACACAAGTCTTGCTTTCGGCGGCTTCGGCGCAGACAAATATATTCCGCAAAGCAGCGAAATAAGCTCGGTTGAAATCAAGACTTCATACTATCCTGACTACTTGAATACAGGTCTGACTAGCCTCTTATTCCCAATATTTGCACCGCAGATATCTCCGAGTTCTTACGATTATGACGATGATATAATCTGCAACGGCGAAGAGAGCATAAACGCAGCAGTTGCGCTTCACGAAAAGATTATCAAGAATCTGAACACTGTCAACCCTGTGCCGTATTATATCAGCACCTTCGGCGATCCGTACCCCTCATATGTATATGAAAGCTATGATGACGAGGATTATTACGACGGTGACGACTCTTACTATATGAATCCTTCGAGCCTGAAATTCGTATACCATATGAAAAACGGCACAACTGTTGAGCGCTCATACTCAGACGGATATTACGGAAATATCTATATGACATCTGAGCTTGAGAATATTGAGGCTATAGCATCAAAGGAAAATTCAGCCCAGCTTATGTCCTTCCTCAGCGATAAAAGCAGTGAGATAACCTCAATTAATATTATGTCAAAATGGTACGGCGCAGACAGTTCTGTATTCAACAGTAAAAATCTTGTTGATGAAATGAAAAAGGCTTTACTTGATGATATGAAGAACGATGCAGAAAAACAAGATGATGGCCGGTATGACAGTGTATTCTGCAAGATAATAGTCCGCTACCGTGAAAACGACTCAAGCGAAAAACAGACGAATATTTCTGTTCCGTACTCCTACAAAAACAGTGTTAAGCTTCTGTCGCAGTACGGCTATACAACGAGCCTGAATCTCATTTACGACTATGAGTCCCAAAGCATTGGGGTAAGCCAATTTTTCCTTGATGGCAGCGGAATGCTGAGCAAGGAAGCCGCCGAGCAGTTCTTCACTCTGCCTGAGAATATCAGCACGGATTATCTTGAGGACAGAACGACAGAGGTTTCCAACAATTTTTACTCTGATGCAATGAATTCATACTCTGCAATAAGCTATGATATGTATTACTATAATGATTATATTATGTACGACTATGACGACGCAGAATACAGTGAAGAAGAGGATGGAGAGCAAATTATAGACGAGAATAAGCTTAGCTTTAAGGTTGTCTATGCAGATGATGAGGGAAACCTGTATTACTACAACGATAAGTGTTCATATGCATATTTATATGATTCAGCTTATGACGGAATTGTACTGCATCACCTGACAGATAACAATGATAAGAATAAGGTTTATTATCCGTTTGTAATTCAGGCTTACAGCGACGATGAAAAGATTTACACTACTCCTGTCAATATAAGCGAAAACTACTACGATTACGCTTATTATGTCAGCGTGGATTCAAAGGCAAACATTAAAAAGGATAAATATGTATTCCTTACAGCCGGTTAACTGAGCTTTTTCCAAAACCATATTTACATTATCGCAGAAAGCGGGAGGTTAAGCCTTCCGCTTTTTGCTGTTTCCAAGAAGAAACAGCGTCTTATAAAAATAGGATTTGTGATTGACGAAAAAGCAGATGAGAAATATAATTTGTTTGGGTGATATTATGAGCTTGGAAGCTGTTTTACTGATTATTTTAATTATTCTTACTCTATGCTTAGGCGGCGTTTTATACACAGCCATACGAAAACAAGTCGGAGAGAGTAATAGCGGCGAATTTGCAAAATCGCTGTCACAGCTTGAAGAAAGGCTTAATATGCTCGACAGAGCAAACAGCACTCTGCGGCAGGAGCTTTCTTCAATAGTGCAGTTAAGCACCAAAAATATGGGTGACATATTGTCGCAAAGCCAAAGCGAACGACTTTTGCAGCTTGAAAACAGGCTGAAAACCTTTTCTCTTGAAAATGAGCAAAAGCTTGAAAATATCAGAGCGACAATGGAAACACGCCTAAGCGACATTAAAAATGAAAACTCACGCTCGCTTGACGAAATGCGAAAAACGGTTGACGAAAACCTGCAAAAGACGCTTGAAGATAAGATGAGCCGTTCCTTTGCGCTTGTAAACCAAAGGCTTGAACAGGTTTACAAAGGTCTCGGCGAGATGCAGAGCCTTGCAAACGATGTAGGCGGTCTAAAAAAGGTGCTTGCAAATGTAAAGACGAGAGGAATTATTGGTGAGTTACAGCTCGGCGCAATCCTTAAAGAGGTTCTCTCCCCCGAGCAGTACGAGGAAAATGTTGTAACAAAGAAAGGCAGCAAAAACTTTGTTGAATATGCCGTTAAGCTGCCGCAGGAAAACGGCGATTTTATCTATCTGCCGATAGACTCAAAGTTCCCCGGCGACACCTACACAGCGCTGTGCGACGCTTATGACAGCGGCGACAGGGATAAAATTTCTGATGCAAAAAAGATACTGACAGCCACCCTCAAAAAAGAGGCAAAGGACATAAGCGAAAAGTACATTGACCCGCCGAACACTACGGACTTTGCAATAATGTTTCTGCCGTTTGAGGGACTGTATGCCGAGGCGGTCAACAGCAGAATCGTGGAAGAACTGCAAAGAAACTACAAGGTCAACATCGCAGGACCAAGCACAATGGCAGCACTGCTCAACAGCCTGCAAATGGGCTTCAAGACGCTTGCCGTACAAAAGCAGAGCACTGAGGTGTGGAAGGTACTCGGCAGTGTTAAAACCGAGTTTGAAAAATTTGACAACATTCTTACCCTCACCCAGCAGAGAATTGAGCAGGCAAACGCCGAGCTTGACAAGCTTGTGGGAGTTCGCACAAGACAGATAAGAAAGCGACTGTCACAGCTTGACAACATTGATATGCCAAAGCTTTCTGACACAACGGAAAACGGAAATTAATGCATAATATGAATTTAACCCCCTTGTTAAGGCAATACTTGTTATAAAGCCTTAACAAGGGGGATTTTCTTCGTGCAGTATAAGAAGGTTGAAATTTGCGGTGTAAACACAAGCAAAATCAAGGTACTGAAGGAAGACGAAAAACGCAAGCTTTTAAAAATCATCAAAAACGGCACAAAAGCCGAACGCGCTAAAGCGAGAGATGAAATGATAAACGGCAATCTCCGCCTTGTATTAAGCGTTATTCAGCGTTTTACAAACCGCGGCGAAAACCTCGATGATTTGTTTCAGGTCGGCTGTATCGGTCTTATCAAGGCGATAGACAACTTTAACTGCGATTTGATGGTAAAATTTTCCACTTATGCTGTACCTATGATTATCGGCGAGGTGCGCCGCTATCTGCGCGACCACAACTTCATAAGAGTAAGCCGCAGCATACGCGACACAGCATACCGCGCAATGCAGGTCAAGGAGCAGCTTACAAACACGAACAACCGTGAGCCGACTATTGAAGAGATTGCCAAAGAGCTTGACACGACAAAGGAAAATGTTGTGCTGGCTCTTGAGGCGGTGGTTGAGCCTGTGTCACTGTATGAGCCTGTTTTCTCCGACGGCAGCGATACAATTTGCGTTATGGATCAGATAGGCGACAACAACGATGACAACAACTGGCTTGATGAAATTGCGATTAAGCAGGCAATGATTGATTTAAACGACCGTGAAAAGACGATAATCGGTCTGCGCTTTTTCAAGGGCAAAACACAAATGGAGGTTGCCTCAGAGATAGGAATATCTCAGGCTCAGGTCAGCCGCATTGAAAAAGGCGCACTGAAGAAGATTAAGGATTCGACATCCTCATCATAATCTCCTCCTTTTCTTTGTCACTCAAAAAAGCGGCGTTTACGGCGTTTTGCAAAAGTCTTTCTCTTGAAGCATCTGGCGCAATAGCCGACAGCAGAGCAAACTCTTTTTCTATCGTTGTATCAGAAACCGTCATATTATCTGTATTAATAATTGCGTTAATTCCGAGGTGCAGGAAATCCTTAATCGGGTGCTGTGAAAGGCTTGACACCGCCTTTGTCTGCAGGTTGCTTGTAAGGCAGCATTCTATTGAGATATTCCTGCGCTTTATTTCATCGAGCAGCTCATTGTCGTTTACAGCCGCAACTCCGTGACCGATTCTCCTTGCGCCAAAGTTCAAGGCTGTTTTTACACTCTGCGCACCGTCTGCCTCTCCTGCGTGGATTGTAAACGGAACGCAAAGCTCTGCGGCAAGCTCAAAAACACTCCTGTAAAGCTCGGTTTTATACAGAGCCTCGGCACCCGCAAGGTCAACGGCACAAACTCCACTGCCCAAATATTCGGCGGCAAGACGGACAGTCAAAAGATTTTCTTTCTCTGCTCCTCCTCGCATAGTACAGAGAATGAGGTTTGATTTTGTATTAAAATCGCGTTCAGCTTTTCTTAGCCCTTTTATTGCAGCTTCTATAATATCACGCTGAGTTTGTCCGTTCTTTGTGTGGAGCTGCGGTGCAAAGCGAATTTCGCTGTAGACTATCCCCTGCTTTGTCAGCTCACATATTAACTCATACACTGCAAATTCAACCGCGTCACAGCTTTGCAGAAGCTCAAGCGGCAAATCAAAGCATTTGAGATAATCGTTAAGGCTTTGTGCTGTCGGGCTTACCGTAAGATATGTTTTGAGCGTTTCCTCATCATCGGCAGGCAGAGTAATATTCTGAATTCTCGCAAGCTTAATAACCGCATTTATCGGCAAAGAGCCGTCAAGATGCAAATGTAAATCAATCATATATTTCACCCAAATTGCTTATAATATCAGTGACAAGGCAGCTAAGCTTATCAGCCGCCTTGTCTGCTTCCTGCTTTACCTCATCGTGTGAAAGCGGCTTGCCGCTTATACCTGCCGCCGCATTTGTGATAAGGCTGATACCACACACAGACATTCTCATATGCACAGCTGCCATAGCCTCAACAGCTGTGCTCATTCCGACTGCGTCAGCACCTAAGAGCGAATACATTTTTATCTCTGTGGGCGTTTCGTAATTCGGGCCCGTGACTTGAACATAAACACCCTGCTTCAGCTCTATACCAAGCCTTTCGGCTGATTTCAGCGCTATACTGCGCAGCTTTTCAGAGTAAGCCTCGCTCATATCGGGAAAACGAGTGCCGAGCAATGCGCAATTTTCACCTATAAGCGGAGAGCTGACAAAGCTTGAAATATGGTCGGTAATAAGCATCAGGTCACCGCAGGAAAAGGTCTTGTTAATGCCGCCTGCCGCATTTGTAAGTATCAAATTTTTCGCACCCAGCATACCCATAAGGCGTATCGGGCGAACTACCTCCTGTGCGGTGTAGCCCTCGTATAGGTGAACTCTGCCCTGCATAGCGACAACATTTACACCGCCGAGCTTTGCAAATATAAATTGACCATTGTGTCCGTCAACGGTTGACACAGGCATACCCTCAAGCTCGCCGTATGTGATACTGAAAATAATATCCTCTTCCCTGATAAGTCCCCCGAGTCCCGAACCGAGAACAAGGGCAGTATCGGGTACAAATGGCATTTTAGCCGAGATTATATTTTTATTGTTATTCAGCAAATCAAATTCGTTCATTTTATCACTGCTTTCGTCAGAAAAAGGAACGGCAAAACCGTTCCCCGAATTTCAAAGATTTGTATGCTTATTTATTGTTCTTTTTTCCTAAAACAACCACAACGATTGCAACGGCAACGGCGGCAACAAGAATGGCGATAATCAGGAACACATTTGTTTCATCGCCTGTTGCAGCAAGCGTCTTGCCTGTGTCGGCTGCCGAAGCTGTGAAAACCGACATAATCAAAGCAACAATAGAAAGTATAGAAATTAATAGCTTTTTCATTTTAACACCCCCAGTGATTATGTAAATATTATATCATTTACCAACCATAAATTCAATAATTTTTGTAAATTTATGACTCATATTGACATTGCAAAGCAAAAAAAGTACAATATGAGTTACACTCTTACCGAAAGGAATGAATATAGTTGGGAATTTTAGAGCTGTTTTTGATTGCGGTAGGACTGTCAATGGACGCCTTTGCGGTGTCAATATGCAAGGGTCTTGCGCTTAATGATGTAAAACTAAGGCACAGTGTAAAAGCGGGACTATGGTTTGGCGGCTTTCAGGCGCTGATGCCTGTAATCGGATTTTTCTGCGGCTATTGGTTCAAGGACTATATTTCGGCATTCGACCACTGGGTTGCTTTTATTTTACTTTTCCTGCTCGGCGCCAAGATGATAAAGGAAGCGCTGTCGGACGAGGAGGAAACAACCGAGGCGGCGATGGATTTTAAAAACATGCTGCTGCTTGCGATAGCCACAAGCATTGATGCACTCGCAATCGGAATTACATTTGCCTTTCTTGATGTAAACATATGGTACGCTGTATTATTCATCGGCATAATCACCTTTATTTTTTCAGCGGTCGGAATAAAAATCGGCAGCCTGTTCGGGACAAGGTTCAAAAGCAAGGCCGAAATTGCCGGCGGAGTGATACTGATTTTGATGGGTGCCAAGATTTTACTTGAGCATTTAGGTGTAATAAGCTTTTAACAAACTTAAAAACTGCGGAGGAACAAGATTATCCTCCGCAGTTTTGTTATGTCATTATTTTGTTGTAAGGTACTCTTCAAGAGCAGCCGCCAGCTGGTCGGGACAAGATGTGCTCTTCATTCCGCACCTTATACCGCTGCAGCGCTTGATAACCTCCTGCGCCTGCATACCCTTTACAAGAGCGCCTATGCCCTTGAGGTTGCCGTTACAGCCGCCGTAGAATTTCACATTCTTAATTATATCACCGTCCATATCAAGCTCTATGCTCTGTGAGCATACTCCTCTTGGCTTATACTGAAATTTCAAAGTAATCTCTCCTATCAAATTAATTTCTTGAGCTTTTTCAGCCTTATCAGCTGATCATCATCAGTCGTACAAGTGCCTATCGGGTGAACATGGCTTGTGCTGCCGCCGTGAAAATCAGTTCCGCCTGTTTTTATGAGATTATAATTTTCTGCGATTTCTTCAATCACCTTATCCTCGCCGGGCTTTCTGCGAGGGAAATTATATTCAACTCCGTCAAGTCCTTTTTCAGCAAGCTCCGGCAAAAGGTCGAGCGAATCGTAAACTGACGGGTGAGCAAGCACCGCAATACCGCCTGAAAGGTGAATCATATCGAGTATTTCAAATGCGTCGGGGTACTCAATATTGGTGCGTGCTATTCCGGTTTTGTAGCCAAACAGCTCTTTATACAGCTCGCCGTAGATTTTATCGGTATACCCCGAATCAAGCAGTGTGTGCATTATATGCTGCTTGAAAATCGTCACGCTGCCCTGTGCTCTGCGCGCAACCATTTCCGGAGTTATCGGATAATACTTCATTATTTTTTCAAGCGCAAGAGTTACCTCTTTTTTCCGGCTTTCTGCAATGTCGGCAAAAACCTTGTCGAACACCTCAGGCTTGTCGGGATAATAACAAAGTATATGCACGAGCCTGTGCCTTTTATTGTCAAAGCATGAAACCTCAGCACCGGGGATAACCTCAAGCCCAACACTCTCACCCAAACTCTGAGCCGTTTTTACTCCTCTGAAGGTGTCATGGTCGGTAAGCGCTATTGCACTCAGTCCGCTGCCCTTTGCAAGCGTAATAAGCTCATCAACAGGTACGCTGCCGTCAGATAATTTGGTGTGGCAATGTAAATCTGCCGCCAATGTTACCCCTCCAATTTCATTTTAGTATAAAAATAGGATAGAGCAAGCTCTATCCGTAAAGTCAAATATGGAGCGGATGACGAGGCTCGAACTCGCTACCTCCACCTTGGCAAGGTGGCGCTCTACCAGATGAGCTACATCCGCAAGTGGCGTGATTACTTTATTTATTATATGATAACTTATGCGATTTGTCAAGTAAAATTACGCAAAAAAAGAAACAACATAAGCTAAGTATTATATTATTCCGTTTGACATAAGATGAAATAAAGTGTATAGTATGCTTAGCATTTACTAAAGCATAGTCTTGGAAAGGAATGGTATAGCTATGAGATTTTGCAGCAAATGTAATGCAGTTCTGAAGGAAGGCGAGAATTTTTGCTCAAACTGCGGTGCAAAAATTGAGGAAGAGAAAAGCGATTACAACGACGGCTATTTAGACGATGATTTTGACAAAGACCCGATTGACTTTTCTGCAGTTCATAATTTCAGCGGTGACAGCGACCCTGACAACAATATTTACAGCCACTCTCAGCACAACGCTGATAACGCAAACAACAACGGAGCAGTAGTAAACATCAATAGCCATAAAAACGCTCCTGAGAAGAAAGAGGAGCCGCATATCAGGAAGGTCTGCCCGAACTGTAATCAGCCGCTCAACCGCGGGCAGAGCGTTTGTCCTTACTGCGGTTATGATGTTTCAAGATATAACGATGGCTTTGATTCACCTATTGTTGATGAATACAC
Organism: Acutalibacteraceae bacterium; assembly: GCA_051880615.1. Taxonomy (GTDB): domain Bacteria; phylum Bacillota; class Clostridia; order Oscillospirales; family Acutalibacteraceae; genus UBA7067. The sequence continues at coordinate 216,609 of JBJEOH010000041.1, read as the reverse complement.
GCCTGCACCATCACCCTTTACCTATACACAGACAAGAAACGAAAAGAAGAAGAACAGCAATGCACCTGTTATTGTAACCGCAGTCATAGCGGTTGTTGCTGTGATAGCGACAATTATTCTTCTTGTTGCATTTATGGGAAATAAAAACGGCAGTACACAACCAACTGCTCCGACTGCTGACACAGCAGTAACGGAAACCCAGTCTGAAACTCAGACTGAAACCGAAACTCCCACATCTGAGCCAACAGAGCCTGAAACGGTCGCTCCGACAGAACCTCCGACTGAGCCGCAGACAGAAGCACCGACCGAACCCCAAACTGAAGAACCTACACTGCCGGAAACAGAACCGCCTACTGAACCGCAATCTGATGTTACAGAGCCAACGGTTACAGGAATAGACTCATTATAACACTATAATTTCAAAGGGACACTTCAAAAGACGAAGTGTCCCTTTAGTATTTAAGCCTAAAATTTGAAAAGCTACATAAACATATTCCTGCATATTTCAATGCCCGTCTTTGTCTTAAAAATCCTGTCAACGCACTTGTTGATTGCGTCAATACTCATTTCATCCTCGTCCATATTTACGATAAAATCTGCCTCGACAAGAATCTGATAGTCAATGCCGTCTATGCAATCATAGGTGTGATGATGTGCGACAAGGTATTTTACTCGGCTTATAACCTCATCAGAAAAATCAAGGTTTCTGAGCATCTTCTCCGCCACAGGCGGGCCCTCAAGCTCCTGCTGTTTTCCTGTGCAGGTGCCGTATTTTTCCTCCGACGGCTTTATGCCGATGTCGTGCACAAGTGCGGCGGCTTCAAGGATATATTTTGTATCACTGTCTATGCCCTCAAGAGAGGAGATAAGTGTGGCAAAGGAATGAACCTTTGTGAAGTGGCAGATGCGCTTTTTGTCGCCCTTGAAATACGCCGTCATCTCAAGAAACAATTTATTCAGTTTATCATCCATATTAATCACTCCACTAAAAAGAGGCTGCCGTTTGGCAGCCTCTTTGCTATATATCGCAGTTATTATTTACGGTTGAAGATTGACATAATGTCATAGTATGAATCGTCATCATCAGCTACATCAGCAGACGGCTTTTTCGGAGCTTCCTTTGCAGGAGCAGTTCTGAACGAATCATTATTTCTTGAAGAAGCTCTGTTTCTGCTTCTCGGGTCGCGCATTGTGCTGTCGTTGCTACCGCCAAAGCCTGTTGCAATAACGGTAACGCTCATCTCGTCCTCCATATTCTCATCAAGAACAGCACCCCAGATGATGTTTGCATCCGGATCAGCCTGCTCAGTAATCATAGCAGACGCTGTGTCGATTTCATCAAGACCGATGTCAGGTGACGCTGTAATGTTTACGATAACGCCCTTAGCTCCGCTGATTGATGTTTCAAGAAGCGGGCTTGTGATAGCCATTCTTGCAGCCTCGTCAGCCTTGTCCTTACCTGTTGCATAGCCGATACCCATATGAGCATAGCCTGCGTCATGCATAATTGCTGTAACATCTGCAAAGTCGAGGTTTACAAGACCCGGAATAAGGATAAGGTCTGAAATACTCTGAACGCCCTGACGGAGAACATCATCAGCAAGCTCAAATGCGTTTTTAAGAGTAATTCTCTGCTCGCTTGCATATTTTAATCTTTCGTTGGGAACAACGATAAGTGAATCAACATTTTCTCTGAGAGCTGCAATACCTGCCTCAGCCTGCTCCATTCTCTTCTTGCCCTCAAAGCCAAACGGCTTTGTAACGATTGCAGTTGTCAGAATACCCATTGACTTTGCAATCTCAGCAACTATCGGAGCAGCACCTGTGCCTGTGCCGCCGCCCATACCGGCTGTAATAAATACCATATCGGTATCCTTAAGAACAGCTTCAATCTCTTCTCTGTTTTCCTCGGCAGCCTGTCTGCCAACCTCAGGCTTTGAGCCAGCGCCCTTGCCGTGAGTAATCTTTTCGCCAATCTTAATCTTTGTGCCGGCACTGGAGAACTGAAGAACATGGTCGTCTGTATTAATCGCAACAAATTCCACGCACTGAACGCCCATCTTCACCATTCGGTTCACAGCGTTTCCACCGCCGCCGCCAACGCCTATTACCTTAATAACGGGAATATCGTTGCCAAACTCTTTTTCAATCTCAAATGCCATTTAAACTTCCTCCTATACGTCGCAAAGACGACATAAAAATTAATTCTTAGTTTTCTAAAATAAAATTTAGCTGTGTATACTCACAACCATTATACTGCTACCTTATAAATTTAACACAAAAGAATAAAAAATTCAATAGCGTTTTACAGATTTTTTTCCGTTTTTCGCAAATATATGAGATTTCTCAAATAAATGAGATTATTTGAGTCAAATTTTGCAATCACCATTCACAAAATAAGCATCATTACTGATAGTCATCGACGGAATACGGATTATCAGAATCCTCAAAATCGCTGTTATCATAATTATAGTCTCCGCTGTTATCATAGCCGTTATCGTAATCATTCTCATCGCTGTTTCCATCGTCATTATCATAGATTATGTTTCCGTACTCATCGGTCGGGTATTCATACGCGGGTACACCGAGGGAATAATCGTCCTGCGTTGCATCAGTTGCGGTTTCCGTCTGAGTCTGAGCTTGAGTTGCCGCATCTGTGGGTGCTTCGGCAGCACTCTGAGTAGCCTGTGTTCTTTTCTCTATATAAATGCTCGGGTCAGGATCAAAGTATGATGCCTTGCTCTCACCCTTGCAGCCGGAAACATCAAGCTCGCCTGCGTCGGTCTCAGACAGTTTTTCGCTGATAATTATTTTTGCGGTTTTAAGCTTGTAGCTTATATCCTCGGGAAGTCCCAGAACTATTTTTATTCTGTTAGAGTAGTTAAGGCAGATTCTCGCAGTGTTGGTTATATCAATCTCTTTAATTCCGGAAAACTCATTCACGGAAAGTCCCTCGGCAATCCCCTTTAATATAGAAAGAATACCCGATTCCTTAAATGTAATTTCCTTTCCCAAATCAGCACTCTTAACGGTACAGCCAAGCACCACAGGGGCATCATACTTTTCAGCTGTGCCTTTTACCTTTTCCATAACCTTACCTTGTGAGCTTACTATTATGTACTCGCTGCCGTTTTGAAAAATAAAGGCAGGCTGGCTCTCGGTAATGGTTATTACCATTGTGTTCGGAATTTTAATTGAGATTTTAGCTTCTTCCACATACGGAAGTGAGCTTTCTATTCTTTCCTCTCCTGCACCCTTGTCGCTCAAAAACAGGTTTTCGCCAAGCCTCATTCCGCTTGCATCAATTATGTCCTGTGCAGAATAATGCTCGGCACCTTCAACAGTGAACTGTTCACTGCGGAAAAACACCGTAAGCGACAAAACTATACCTATAATAAGTATGATAGAGATAATAGACGCTGCAACTCCGATATTTTTAAGCTTACGCTTTTTGTGCGACAGCGGCTTTTTTTCAATGTCAATTTCAGGCAGCTGCCTTTCATCTATCTTTTGTCTTGCTCTCTTTCTTTTCAGCTCAAGCTCATCGGTGTAAAAATCGTCACCGTAATCCTTGCTGTCAATCGAGTTTGTATCATCAAAGCCTTTTTTAGCCTTGACTTTGCTTTTTTTCGATTTAGAGTCAGTCGATGATTTTTTCCGTTTTGCTTTATCAGTTGTCTGTCGTTTAGCACCGTCGGAATTTCTTTTTCTCACAGGCGCATCATCAAATGATTCCTGCGGAATATACTCTTTTCTTTTAGTGCGCGAGCCGCCTGAAGCTCTCATTTTTTCAATGTCTTCCGGAGGTCTTTTCCTGTTTTTTGTTGGCTTTTCATTTCTTTCGCTTGCATTATTCTTTTTCATTTTATCTTCCCCACAACTTTACAACTTTTTTATTGAAGCTCCAAGCCGTGATAATGAAAGCTCAATACTTTCATATCCTCTTTCTATATAATGTATATCGTTTATTTCGGTTTTGCCGCCGGCGTTGAGTCCGGCAACAATAAGCGCGGCACCTCCGCGCAAATCAGAAGCAGATACCTTTGCTCCGTAAAGCTCAGGCACACCCTCGACCACTGCAACCTTTCCTTCTATATAGATTTTCGCACCCATTCTCTCAAGACTGCTCGTGTGCTTATAGCGGTTTTCAAATATATTTTCAACAAATATACCCGTTCCCTTTGCAGCAGCAAGCATAGCCATCAGCGGAGGTTGAGCATCTGTCGGGAAGCCGGGATACGGCATTGTGCGGATAAGGTTGACAGCCTTTAGCCTGTGCGGTGCGTCAATTAAAATCGAATTTCCCCTTTGCTTAACCGAACAGCCGCTTTCCTCAAAAACAGGTATTATCCCGCTTAAGTGAGACGGCACCACCCTGTCTATTAGCACTCTGCCGCCTGTTGCAGCCGTCGCAGCCATATATGTAGCCGCCGCGATTCTGTCCGGAATTATTGTGTGCATTGCTCCGCTTAAGGAATCAACTCCGTCGATTACCACAGTGCCCTCGCCTGCTCCTGAAATGTTCGCACCGAAGCTGTTTAAGCAATCGGCAAGGTCGCAGATTTCAGGCTCTCTGGCTGCATTTGTGATAGTCGTTGTGCCGTCGGCTGTTACTGCGGCAAGCATAATGTTTTCGGTAGCGCCTACACTTGGAAATGACAGCGTAATTTTTGCGCCGTGTATTCCGTCAGGCGCACTGCACTCAATCACACCGTGCTGCTCCGATATTTCAACACCCATCATTCTGAGTGCCTTCAGATGCAGGTCGATAGGACGAGGTCCAAGCTCACAGCCGCCCGGGAAAGTAAGTCTTGCCTTACCAAAGCGCGAAATAAGTGCACCCAGAAAAATAATTGATGAACGCATTGCGCGCATCAGCTCATCGGGTATGTCATATTTATCGGCGCATTTTGTATCAACAGATACGGTGTTTCCGTCAAGCAGGGCTGTACATCCGAGATAGCGCAATATATTCAGCGTAATTTCAACATCCGAAAGATTAGGACAGTTGTTTATGACACTGCAATCGTGCGTCAGCAATGTCGCAGCCAGAATCGGCAAGGCACTGTTTTTAGCACCCTGAACTTCAACCCTTCCGCTGAGCCTTCTGCGACCCTCAATTACCAGCTTTGACACAGAGAACACCCCTTATTCTAATATATAATAGCAGTTTGGTAAAGACTTATTCCATATATATTATGAATAAGGGCTGTGCTTTGTGAATTGTTGACTCCCTCTTTTTATGAGGGAGTCAACAACATAATTACTTTGCTACGCCGTTTAAGATAGTTCTTATCACAGAGTAAATTCTGTCATTGGCATCGACAATAGCCATCTTTCCGGCGTTCTGGGAATACTCCTTCAGAGTTTCCTTATCGCCTAAAATTTTGTCGGCGTACTCAATAACCTTTTCGCCGGTAAGCTCGCTTTCCTCAATAATAAATGCCGCCTTTGAGTCAACCATTGACATCGCGTTATGGTACTGGTGATTTTCGGCAACATTCGGTGAGGGAATTAAAATTGCAGGCTTACCCTGAACCTGAAGCTCACTTAATGTTATCGCACCTGCGCGGCATATAACAAGGTCTGCCGCCGCAAGGCAGGTTGACATATTGTTTATATACTCTCTTATATCAAGGTTTTTGCAGTCGTTTGGTTCAATCCCCTTTTCGCGGAGCAAATCGGGGAACCACTTGCCGTACTGACCGTATGCGTGGATTATCTGATATTTACCATCCTTGCCGCTTCTTGCTATCAAATCCGCAACACCCTCGTTGATTTTGCGGGCACCGAGACTTCCGCCGAATGACAGAATAACCGGGCGCTCATCAAGACCGAGCTGTGCTCTTGACGGCTTCTTTGCCGCAGTTATGATTTCACCCCTGACAGGGTTTCCCGTTGTCACAAAATGACAGCTGTCACTGAGATATTTTTTTGCATAAGGGTTTGCAAGCATAACCTTCTGCACATTCTTTGAGAGCATTTTTGTTGTAACACCGGGGAATGCATTTTGCTCGTGGATAATTGCCGGAATCTTAAGCTTCAGAGCCGCGCGTATAACAGGGCCGCTGACATAGCCGCCTGTACCTATACATATATCCGGCTTGAATTCCTTTATAATCCTCTTTGCATCAGCCGTTGAAGAAAAGGCTCTTTGAAGAGTAATAATATTATCCTTAATTGCCTTGGGAGAAAAGCTTCTTTTAAAGCCTGAGATTTTAATTGTTTTGATTTCAAAGCCTGCCTGAGGAACAAGCCTTTCCTCCATTCCGCCCTGTGCGCCGATATAGAGTATTTCTGTTTTGGGATCCTTATCCTTTAAGTATCCGGCGATCGCAAGAGCCGGGTTAATATGTCCTGCCGTGCCGCCGCCCGCAAAAATCACACGCATAATTATTTCTCCTTATAATTATTTACACCTTACTCATATTAGCCGTTCTCGAAATTGAAAGTATTATTCCCATCTGGAACAAAATCATTATCAAAGAAGAGCCGCCGTAACTAAAAAACGGAAGACTGATACCGGTGTTCGGCATCCAGTCGGTTATAACGAAAATATTAAGCACAACCTGAATTCCTATCTGAGCTGTAAGACCTGACGCAAGCAGTGTGCCAAAACGATCCTTAGCGCGCATCGCGATTACAAAGCCGCGCCAGATAAGCAGACCGAAAAGCACAAGCACAACAAGCGCTCCGATAAGACCAAGCTCCTCGCAGACAATCGCAAAGATAAAGTCGTTCTGCGGTTCGGGCAGGTACAGATACTTTTGTCTTGACTGTCCGAGTCCGAGTCCCATAAGTCCGCCCGAGCCTATGGCATAAAGCGAGTTTCTCGTCTGGAAGGTGCTCTGCCACATATCTTCATCGACATATTCAAGAGCCTTGCCCCATCCGTCCATACGCTCCATAGCGTAGCCGAGCTTATCTGTTACCGCGAGGATAAGAACAACGCCGACAAGAACAGCGCCGATAATTATAAACCAGCGTACTTTGCCGCCGTATAGGATTACCATAAGCGCAGTCAGAATGCCGATAATAACAATACCTGAGTAGTGCGGCTCGAAGAAAAGCAGCACAGCCGTTACCGTAAAAATGATAAGCGGAGGCAAAGCACCGTACTTAAAGGTGTTTGTTTTTTTGTGCTGATATGCTCCCCAATGAGCCAGAAAAACAATGATTGCAAACTTCATAATCTCTGACGCCTGAATGTTGAAAACACCGAAATCAATCCAACGGTGAACACCTGTTGACGACGGAAAGAAGAAAACAGCAATCAAGGCTAAAAAGCCTAAAGGGAGAATTATGAGGGAAAGCTTTTTGAGATATTCATAATTCAGGTACGACATAAAGAACATTACGCCTATGCCGACAAGAGCGAAAATCGCCTGTCTTATAAGGTAATAGTAGCTGTTGCCCTCGCTGTAATATGCAATAGGGTAGCTTGCCGAGAACATCATTATCACGCCGCAGGCAAGCAGTACAATAACAAGAATTAAAAACGGCATATCAATTCCTGCGCCTACTCTGAACGCCTTATGGGAATTAGCCATTCGCCGGCGTTCTCTTAACCTGCGAGACTGACGCTTTCTCGCAGACTCTCCTGACGGCACTGCTGCTTCGCCCGAGGCTGCAAAATATCCGGAGCTGTCATCACGCACGCGTGATTGCCTTTCCCGGCGTTTTGTATTCGTGTGTGTTAAATCCATCTTTACACCACCGTAATTTATTTTTACTGAAACTGAAAATTATTCTAACTTATAAAAACGATTCCGAACATTGTAAACAGCACCGCAAAAATTCCGCAAATGGCGGCGAAGAAGCTGAACACCGTTACTATCTTGACCTCTGACCAGCCGCACATTTCAAAGTGATGATGAATTGGGCTCATCTTGAAAAGCCGCTTGCCGTGAGTTAATTTGAAGTAAGTAACCTGAAGCACAACCGACAGCATTTCAAGCAGATACGGAAGAGCTATTACAATAAGAATTATCGGCAGATTGAGAGCGTATGCAAGAGCGCAGATGTAACCGCCAAGGAAGAGTGAACCGGTATCGCCCATAAATACCTTTGCCGGGTGGAAGTTCCAGAGCAAAAAGCCAAGGCAGCCGCCGGCAAGAGCTGAAGACATTACTCCCGAGCACTGGCTCTGAAGCACTGATGCAAGCAGCATAAAAGCAAGAGCCGAGAAGAATGACATTGAACCCACAAGACCGTCGATACCATCTGAGAGATTGACCGCATTAACAACGCCGACAATGGCAATAGCCGATATAATCCAATAGAAAATTCCAAGGTCAAAAACACCGATATAAGGTATTACGATGTTGCTTGTTGTTCCAAGCAGATAAAGCGTTACAAGATAAGCAATGGCTATCATAAATTGCAGCAAAAGCTTCTGCTTTGCGGTAAGCCCAAGATTGCGTTTTTTAACGACCTTAATATAGTCATCAATAAAGCCAACTGCGCCATATGCACAAGCCATTACCACACCGGCAAGAACTCTGCCGACATCAGCCTTGAGTGCAGGCTCGGTTGTGAAGACACAGAACAAAAGCACACATATTAAGGTTGTAACGACCGAACCGATTATAAACATAAAGCCGCCCATTGTCGGAGTGCCCTGCTTCTTCTCATGCCACTTGGGTCCGTCCTCTAAAATGGTCTGACCGAAATGAAGCTTTTTCAAAAACGGTACAAGCCACTTTCCGATAAGAGCCGATATTATAAAAGATCCTACTGCGCTGCCGAGTACCCATCCGATATTCATTTTTCTACCTCCGTTGTTTTATTCTTTTTCTGTACTTTTTATTGGACTGCCATCAATATTACATTACATTGTTGTTTCCGTAATTTGATGAGGTTGTAAATGTCAGTGTGATAACCGTTCCCGGAGCTACCTTTTCGCCGGCTGCCGTACTTTGCGTCAGCACTACTCCGTCGCTTAAGCCACTTACACCCTGAACGCTTATATTAAGATTATAGGTTGCCGCAACCATATTTGCCTCGGCAAGCGACATTCCTGAAAAGCTCGGAACCTCAACCTCTCCGTTTGCCACCTCTTCAAGGCTTGTGTAAAGCACCACTGTGCCGCCCTGAGGTATTCTTGTGGAAGCCGCCGGAAGCTGTGCCGCTACTGTGTCACCGTCACCCTTGATTACACAGGTGTAGCCGTCGCCTTCAACCTTTGACTGAGCTTCGCTTACAGAAAGACCAAGATAGCTGTTCGCCGTTGTGTCCATCTGCTCAAGTTCTTCGTCAGTATACTGTGTACTTACACTCAAGTAAGGCATAACCTCACCCATAATCTGTGCGAAAACAGGAGCTGCTACCGCACTGCCGTAGTAGTTATTACCAAGAGGTGCATCAAAGTATACAAGCAGGCAAACCTGTGGATCGTCCGCAGGAGCAAAACCGCAGAACGAAGCGATATAATCTTCTGAACCGTCGCCGTTTACATCAACCATTTTTTCTGATGTACCTGTTTTTCCTGCTACTCTGTAGCCTGCAACATAGCCGTTCTTCGCCGAGCCTTCCTTTGCGTTAAGCTCGAGAATCTCGCTGAGCTTTTCGCAGGTTTCCTTTGAAACAACCTGTCGCTTAACCATCTTATCGGTTGACTTAACCACATTTCCATCGGGGTCAAGAACCTGCTTTACCACATAAGGCTGCAACAGCTGACCGCCGTTTGCAACAGCGGAAATAGCCGTTACCATTTGAATCGGAGTTACCGATATGCCCTGACCGAACGATGAAATCGCAAGGTCGAGGTCTGTCATTGAGCCGTCTGAACTGAAGAACAGTCCGCTTGCTTCACCCGGTAAATCAATACCGGTTGTTGTGTTGTAGCCAAACGCCTGAAAGTATTCCCAGAATTTTGTCTTGCCAACGCTTTGACCTATCTGCATAAATGCCGGGTTGCAGGAATTACAGATAGCCTGCGCAAAGGTCTGTGTTCCGTGACCGCTTGTGTTATGACACGAGATTGGTCTTACGCCCTGAACCGGTGTGTATGAACCTGTGCAGGTAAATGTTGATTTATCGTTGACCTTGTTTTCTTCAAGCGCCATCGCCGCTGTAATTATCTTGAAAACAGAACCGGGGTAGTAGGTGTCGCTGACTGCCTTATTTCGCCACTGAGCTGACAACGCCTCATTCTCCGCCTTTTCCTTCTCTGTGCCGACAAGCTCGCTAATCTTGGCTATTGCGTTTTTATCTGTCAGAGTAAACGGGTCGTTCAAATCATATCCGCCCACAACCGAGCATCCGAGTATAGCGCCGGTGTGAACATCCATCATAATAGCAACAGAACGGCTATACACCTTGTTTTCAATATTTCCTTGTTCAAGGTACTTATCCATAATGTGCTGAATCGTTTCATCGATTGTAAGAACAAGGCTGTTGCCGTCAACCGCATCAACCTTTTGCTCGTACTGAAACGGCATTTCGGTACCGTTGCCGTTTCCGTTAGTCGCAGTTACCAATCTTCCGGGCGTGCCTGTCAGTTCTTCATTGTACTGATATTCCAGACCCGAAAGACCCTGATCGTCACTTCCGGTAAAACCTATAACCGCCGAGGCAAAGTCATTGTAAGGATAATATCTTTTATAGTCCTCAAGCAAATCAATAACGCCCGTGATGTTATTCTCTTTTTTTATCTTGTCGACAAATTTAAGTACCTTGTCGCGGGTGTCACTTTCTATCTGTCTTTTTACAACGGAGTAATAGGATTTTTCTTTTGTTTTTTGAAAAATACTCTCCTGGTCAATTCCAAGAATTTCGGAAAGACCCTTTGATACTATTGTTCTCTCCTCGTCATTTTCAAAATTAATCGGAGAAAGAACAACCTTCCACACTGTTGCGCTTTGCGCAAGCACCTTACCGTTAGTATCGTAAATTGTGCCTCGCCGAGCGTTTATTGTTGTATCGGTCAGCTGCTGATCGACTGCCTTTTGTTGAAGCTCCTGCCCCTGAACCAATGTGAGCTGAGTCAATCGGAAAGCAACCGTGCCAAAGCCAAGCAGCAATATACACGACATTATTATCATACATCGGCGCATAAGCTTTGACTTAGATCCCTTTGACATTAAATTTCCCCTTTCCGTGTTTTAATACTTTATTCTATATTCAATACATATATATGTAGTGTTTTTTATTATAATAAGTATGGGCTGAAAAATCTCTCTTATTGTATCTTGAATAGAGCAACACAGGCAAAGCTGTAAGAATAATTATTATCCATAACTTTGCCTGTGCAGAAAAAATTTTTCAACAAAATGCGACAATGCCCATAAATAGCAAAAAGGCTGCAACAAGTTAAACCAGTGACAAGCTTATTTTTAATTTGCCACTGATTTACCAACAGGGCAGTGCCCCGTGTTACAACCGCTTTTCTGTTCATTTTTATTTTGTACACCCAAATAGGATTAAGACCACAAGCCCGCAATTGCCTGTGCAATAGAGTCGAAAATATTTGAGCCTTGCTCCTGTGCAACCTCTGCCTTATCGCCCTCTGACAAGCTTATGTATTCCTTTTGGTAGCTGTCAGCCTTGCTCATACCAAGCTTAGACTCGGCAAAGCTTTCTACCTGCTCGGTTGAAAGCTTTGAATCAACCTTCATCTGAAGCTGTGTATAAAGGCTTTCCTGATCAGAGAGATTCGTCGATGCGTTGCTGATTTTCTGATTCAACTCGGTAAGCTGAACCTGCCCGTGAATAATCAGGGCAACAGTAACCGTAATAATTGCGCCTAAAGCGACCCTTGAAAAAACCTTAGCCGGGTTTCGCTTTGCTCTTCTGTTTTTTATTAAATCCTCTTCAGGTAAGCTAACAACATTATGTCTTCTTCTATGTAATCTTTTTTGTTCTTCTAATCTTTCTTCAGCCGTCGTTTCAAAGAGGCTGATATCGTAGGCCACGCTTCTACCGTTTAAAGCCATAGTTTTGCACCTCTAAATAAATACACACACATTAATCATAAAATGAAAAATGTAACGAATTTGTCATTATTAAATTTTGTCTTTGTCGGCCCGAAACACACTTGAAATAAAAAACGCCGAAATAATCAGAAATATAACTGAAAATATTCAAATCCAACCAAATTAAGTTCGTAACGATTTTGTAACCTTTGCAAAATTTACCTTCATCGTAATTATTTTGACAGTTTAAACATCATTTACTATATCTTGGCGTGAAAATTCAAATAAATCGTCTTAATTTCACTACATATAGTTTACTACTTTCTGTATTAAATGTCAAAGGCTTTTTTGCCACTATTTACAATATTGTTACATTTTCTCGAAACATCTTAATTTAGCGCTTCTGCTTCGGGGGTTTTTGTTTAATTCTTCTAAAGACGCTTCCACAGGTTTTCTGAAAACAAGCCTTCCTTTCGGCTTTTTTCCGCATACACATACCGGAAAGTCCTTTGGGCAGGTGCAGCCTGTGCACCATGACGCCATTTTTTGCTTTGTAATTCTGTCCTCAAGTGAATGGAAAGTTATTACGGCAAGGCGTCCGTTCGGAGCTAACAGAGAAAATGCTGCGTCCAATCCTTCTTCAAGCCTGTCAAGTTCGCCGTTTACGGCAATTCTGAGAGCCTGAAAGGTTTTTCGCGCCGGATGACCGTCGCGTCTTTTTGCTGCCGGCACAGCCTCCTTTATTATTTCGGCAAGCTGCAGCGTTGTTTCGATTCTCTCCTTCTCCCTGTACTTAACAATGTTTGATGCTATTCGTGAGGCAAATTTTTCTTCACCGTACAGAGAGATAATACGCGCAAGCTCACTGTAACTGAGATTATTCACCAAATCCGCAGCACTTTTGCCGCTTTGGCTCATTCTCATATCGAGTGGCGCGTCATAGTGAAAAGAAAATCCTCTTTCGGGAGTATCAAGCTGAACCGAGGATACCCCGATGTCAAGCAGAACACCGTCAACACTTTCAATACTTAGGTCTTCTGCTACCTGTGCCATCCTGCTGAAATTCGACTGAACAATTACAGAGCGGTTGTCGTCCTGAAAGCGTTTTTTTACCGCGGCTATTGCAGTCGGGTCCTGATCAATGGAAATAAGCCTCCCGTCAGGTCCCAGCCGCTTTAAAATCTCAGCCGAATGTCCACCTCCGCCTGCCGTACCGTCAATATATATACCGTTTGGCTTTATATTGAGTGCCTCGACAGCCTCGTTAAGCAATACAGGAATATGCGAAAATACCATTAAATCACCTCTTAAAATGTGATATTTTTCATCAGCTCCGCAATATCCTGCTGTGAAGCTGCGTTCGAGATCTTATCCCAGCTTCCGCTGCTCCATATTTCAACCTGTTTGCCCGTGCCGACGATTGTGACCTCTTTTTCAATTCCGGCAAAGGCTCGCAGCTCTTCAGTCAGAACGAACCTCCCCTGAGAATTGGGAACTGCCTCATCAGCTCCGGCAAGGAAGTAATGCTGAAGAGCATTTGCTTCAGGTGCCGGACGCGCCGAAATCTGGTCAACAAACGCCTCCCATTTTTCTGCAGGCATCGCCCAAAGGCAATTACTCAGACCTTTTGTGACAAAGAAGCTGTCGCCCAGCTCCTCGCGGAACTTGGCGGGCATTATTATGCGGTTTTTGGGGTCAAGGTTATGCTTGTAGGTACCGATAAACATAACGCCACTTCCCTGTCATAAAATTTCAAAAATCACATTTTTGTGACACCGTGTGACAATCTATGTCACTTGATGTACCTATTATATGACATTTTCCGCCAAGTTGCAAGCATAAATTCATTATTTTAGGATACAGATTTGTAATTTTATGTATGTTATTACCAAAAACCGGATACACAAGATGTAGAAATACAAACTCTGATCCAGCACAAAATAGGTAGTTTCATAAGCTTATTTTTCCGGTTCAGAATAATAAAGAGGTTACAAAAATATTATTTTCGTTTAAAGATAAAAAAATTCATCATATTTTCAAAATTATTATTATAAAACATTAAGTATATTTTTACAAATTGTATATCATCTGAGCAAAACAAAAGGCGCACAGTAAACTGTACGCCTTCTTAATTATCAGTTAATAAATCAGTTGCCGGTTCTCTGAGTATTCTTAAGACCTGCTCTCGCCTTTTTAAGCTCATTAACCTGAGCAGAGAGAAGCTCGTCGGTTCTTGCCATCAAATCGTCAATATACGCATTAGCAGCCTTTCTGAGCTCCTTTGACTTAGCCTGAGCGTCGTTTATAATGTCATTAGCCTCAGCCTGTGCCTGACGGACGATTTCATTCTGATTTACAAGAGTTTTCTTTCTCTCTTCGGCGTTACGGATAATCTGCTCTGCCTCTTTCTTTGCATCAGCAATAATCTGAGCTCTGTCCGCTACGATTGCCTTTGCCTGACGAACCTCCTGCGGAAGATTGTCGTCAATATCATCAAGGATATCCTTAACATGGTCAGCCTCAACAATTATTTTGCCGCCCGAAAACGGCATATTTTTGGCATCACCGATAACCTCGCGCAATTCTTCAATAAGTTCTTCAACTCTCATTGTTTTCATTCCTTTCGCGGACTGTACGCCCAAATAATATAATATCTGATTAATAAAAAATATTTATTTATTCGTGTTAAAAATGCTATTTATTTTGAGAAAGCCTGCTCTCAATTTCAGCACGAATACATTCAGGTACAAAGTTTGTTATGTCACCGCCGAGACTTGCAACCTGCTTTACAATGCTTGAGCTTAAATACATATTCTCAGCACTTGTAGTCAAAAATATCGTTTCGAGGTCAGGGTTGAGCTTTTTGTTGGTAAGCGACATCTGAAATTCATATTCAAAATCAGAAACGGCCCTTAATCCCTTAACCACTGCGGTAGCATTTCTTTGTTTTGCATATTCGGCAAGCAAGCCGTCAAACCCGACAATCTCAATATTTGAAAGCTCAGCGGTAGCCTTCTTTAAAAGAGCTATTCGCTCCTCAATAGAAAAGCTGGGTGTCTTACTGAGATTTACCATAACAGCTACAATAACATGGTCGAACATTTTTGACGCTCTGCTTATAATATCAACATGACCGACCGTTACCGGGTCAAAGCTACCGGGACATATTACGGTTTGTTTCATAGACACTCTTCCTTGACACAATATATGCTTATTTTAATTTTACCATAGCGATAACTTCTGTCAAGAGTAAATTCGCCAATTTTTTCAGGTAACTCCTCTTTTAGTGGACTTTCACAAATAATAAGCCCGACTTTGTTCACATTTTCTGAAACCGCAGGTAAAACGCTTTGCAAAAGCCCTGTGCCATAAGGCGGGTCAAGAAAGGCAATATCAAATTTTTCTGTATTAGAAGTCAGAAAAGACGCAGCGTCAGCATTGACAACCCTTGCCCTGTCACGAAAGCCGACAGTATCAATATTATTATTGATAACCCTGATTGAACGGCGACTTTGGTCAACGAAAACCGCTTGCTTAGCGCCTCTGCTGAGCGCCTCAATACCCATCTGGCCGGATCCGGAAAATAAATCAAGAAAGCGTCTGCCCTCGATATTGAACTGAATAATACTGAAAACAGCTTCCTTTACCATATCGGTTGTGGGGCGAACATCATCACCCTGCAAAGTTTCAAGACGCTTGCCCTTTGCCAAGCCGGATACTACTCTCATTTAACCACCCTTAAGCAATCCATGTAAAGCATCTATTGCAAAAATATACTGTTATTATACCAAAATCACGGTATTAAGTCAATGATAATAATTATAAACAGCGTTTGCAGCAGTGCTGTTCATATTCGGAGCGTCTATAAGCTCCTGCAAATCAGCGTTTTTAATATTTTTTATACTTCCAAAGTGCTTAAGCAGCGCCTTTGCTCTTTTTTCGCCTATGCCGTCAATCTCGGTAAGAGAGCTTTTAAATGCAGCGGTTTTACGGCTTGAGCGATGATAGCTTATCGCAAAACGGTGAACCTCCTCCTGAATATTTGAAACAAGAGTAAACGCACTTCGTTTTGAGGAAATCTCTATTTCGTCGCTGCCGTCGGTTATCGCTCTTGTTTTATGCTTGCTGTCTTTTACCATACCGAATACAGGGACATCAATATTCATCTCTCTGAGCACCTGCATCACAACACTGTGCTGACCCTTTCCGCCGTCAAGAAGAATGAGATCGGGCAGAATTCCAAAAGTGTTTCCGTCATCACCGTGCTTAAGGTATTCCTCAAAGCGGCGTCTTATAACCTCCTGCATTGAGCCGTAATCATCCTGTCCTTCAACAGTTTTTATTTTAAATCTACGGTAAGCCTTGCGGTAAGGCTTACCCTTTTTGAAAACTACCATACCGGCTACATTTTCACTGCCCATTAAATTGGATATATCATATGACTCGATATAATCAGGTACTTTTGAAAGCCCGAGAATTTCTGCAAGTTCGGTTAGCGCAGTTTCTTCTCTGGCTGTTATTCCTCTCTTTTGCGCTATCTGCTCGGCGGCATTGTTTTTGCACATCTGCACAAGCTTCAATTGCTCGCCCTTTTGCGGAACGGTTATCATAACCTTTTTACCGCAAAGCTCTGACAACCACTGCTGAAGTATTTCGGTGTCCTCGCACTCGCTGTCAAGCGTTATCCTCGGCGGTATTTTTGTGCGCAGCTGATAATATCTCTCAATAAATTCCGCTCTTGCCTTCGGCGTATCCTCAATATCGCTTATAACAAAATGCTCGCGGTCATAAAGACTGCCGTTTTCAAAACGAAAGACCTCAAAGCAGCCGTTATCACCGTTGCAGGCAAGCGCTATTACATCCTGCTCCTTTACCGTTGCGGCTACAACCCTTTGCCTCTCTCCGACTCTGCGAACAGCGTTTAGCCTGTCTCGGATTTTCGCAGCCTTTTCAAATTCAAGATTTTCGGCTGCCTCGTTCATTTCGTCTGTGAGCTTTTTGATTGAAGCCTTACCGCCGTTGCGTAAAAACTCAACTGCATCGTAGAAATTTTCATTGTACTCTTTAACGGACACCTTACCTGTACACGGTGCACAGCACTGTTTTATATAAAAATTTAAGCAAGGTCGGCTTT
Source organism: Acutalibacteraceae bacterium (assembly GCA_051880615.1). GTDB lineage: Bacteria > Bacillota > Clostridia > Oscillospirales > Acutalibacteraceae > UBA7067. The sequence goes on along the minus strand of JBJEOH010000041.1, from coordinate 199,560 downwards.
TTCCGAAATCACGCGGAAAGACCTTTGAGCAGCTTGGCAGCTTGAAAATCTTATGCGCCTGGTCAACTGCATTTTTGACATAGTAATGGCTGATATAAGGACCGAGGTAATTGGCAGTTACATCGTTATTGTTTTTCTCTGCGCTTATCCTCCCCCAATTTCCTTTTGTTATTTTGATAAAAGCGTAGCCCTTATCGTCTTTCAGTAGGATATTGTACTTCGGCTTGTGCTGCTTAATAAGACTGCACTCAAGTACCAGAGCCTCAAATTCGGAGCTTGTAATGATATATTCAAACCTATCAACATTCTCAACCATTCGTCTGACCTTGTCACTGTGATTGTTCTGCGAACCGAAATATTGACTTACGCGGTTTTTCAGCACTTTAGCCTTACCGATGTAAATTATCTTGCCGCTTTTGTTTTTCATAATATAAACGCCGGGCTCAAGCGGCAGCGCCATTGCTTTTTTGCGGAGTTCTGCAATTTTTTCGCTCATCTTATCAATCCTTAAAAAATTCAATCCTTAATAATTCAATGAAAAGAAAAGGCGGACAGAGATTATCCTCTGTCCGCCTGAAACACTTTAATAATTATTCAGAAAAACCGGATTCAACAAGCTTTACCAAAGCGTCAACAGCAACCTGCTCATCAGGACCGTCAGCAATAATTTTGATTGTTGTACCTCCAACAATTCCAAGTGAGAGAACGCCGAGCAAGCTCTTTGCATTAACTCTTCTCTCTTCCTTTTCAACCCAGATTGATGACTTATACTCATTAGCTTTCTGGATAAAGAAAGTAGCGGGGCGAGCGTGCAAACCGACCTGATTCTGAACCTCAACATCTTTTACATACATTTTAATCTCTCCTCTAAAATGATTTTAAATAACCCATTTCGACACATTGAATAATTATATAGCACAGATTTAAAATGTGCATAAATCTTAATTGATATTATATCACACTGGTTTTTTCCGTCAATATTATTTTTACAATTTCGGTTTGATTAACATTCAAACAGGTAAATATTGTGGGGGTATTTGTGCATTTTAAATAAATTTCTAAAAAAAAACTGTTTTTATGTACCGCTTTTAATTCTTTAACGAAATTATAATTATTCTTTTCCGGTTTCATTGTCAATTTCATAACGCTCTGACTCTGAAATTTCAGCAATTTTGTACATATCCGGTCTTTTCTCTTTTGTGCGCACTAACGACTGCCTCCTGCGCCATTCATTAATGTTTTTATGGTGTCCTGACAGCAGCACCTCGGGCACTTCTTTGCCCCTCCACACCGACGGCTTAGTATACTGCGGATATTCAAGCAAGCCGTTATAATGGCTTTCCTCGGTAAAGCATTCCTCATCTGACAGCACTCCCGGTACCATTCTGCAAAGTGCATCGGCATATACACACGCCGGAAGCTCACCGCCGGTGAGAACATAATCGCCGATTGAGATCTCCTCATCAATCAGCTCCTCAATAACGCGCTCGTCAAGCCCCTCGTAGTGTCCGCAGAGTATACAGATATTTTCATACTTCTGCGCCGTATCCTTGAGCAGCTGCTGATTAATTACCCTACCCTGCGGCGACATATATACAAAATGCGGTCTTGTACCAAGTTTTTGGCAAATATCCTCAAAGCACAGAGCAACAGGCTCAGCCTTAAGAACCATACCCATACCGCCGCCATACGGTGTATCGTCAACGCGTCTGTGCTTGTCAAAGGCATAGTCACGAAGCTGATGAAAGCAAAGCTCAATAACACCGCTTTTTACAGCTCTCCCGATGATGCTCTCCGACAAAACCGCCTGACACATTTCAGGGAACAAGGTTATTATGTCAATCCTCATCATCAAAAATTCCTTTCAGCGGTTTGATTTTTATTTCGCCTGAATATACATCTACATTTTTAACAACATCAGGGATTACAGGAATTAAATATTTACGACTTTCTTTGTCCGTTATTTCGTACACATCATTAGCACCCGTCTTGAATACATCAGTAATAATGCCGTATTCAATATTGCTGTCTATATCAGCAACCTTACAATCGATCAAGTCCTGGATATAGTACTCTCCTTTTTTAAGGCTTGTGTCATTCCTGTTCATCCACAGCACCTTGCCGCGCAGCAAATCAGCCTGCTCTACCGTGTCTACTCCTTTGAGCTTTGCTATTGCTATTCTTTTATGCGGACGAGCCGACACCTTGATTGCAGTCTTTCCTCCGTCAAAATAGAGTGTTTTAAATTGCGATAAAAATTCCGGCGAATCGCACCACGGCTCTATTCTTACCTCACCCTTAAGCCCGTGCGTACCTACGATTTTTCCTATCTCCAAAAAGGTCTTAACCATTTTCTGCTCCTTTATCAGCCTTATACTAATACCTAATAAAAAGTATAAAATCTTTGCGGTCTAATTTCCGCAATACTGCGTTGTCGTCCTTGCAAGGCGTCAGCCTTGCGGCGTTCTCCGCCTTGTCTTGCGAAAATTATCCTCGTAAATATAAATCTACTTTCTATCAGGAATTAGTATTAAATAACAGGCTGCTGAAATTATATTTATTATTTTAACATATTCTCGGTATTTTACAATACCCGTATTTTGGCGAAATATATAGATTGAATTATTTTCGATAATGTGATATATTTTTCTACGAGCGGTATTCTGAAAAGGAGCTGCATCAGATGATATGTTATCACAGGCTTTGAAAGAGGTGATAGCATGAATATAGGAATTATCGGTGCCGGAAGAGTCGGCTTTTCAATAGGCAGATTTCTTTGCGACAACAATATTCATATCGTAGGTTATTACGATGTAAACACTCAAAACGCCGCGCAAGCGGCAAGCTTTACCGATACGGACTGCTTTTCAAATATCGAGAAGCTGGTAAGTTTAAGCGATACCCTGTTTATAACAACGCCCGATGATGCAATATCTTCTGCGTGGGATTGTATTAAAAAAATGCCCGTGAACAATAAAACAATATGCCATTTTAGTGGTTCATTATCATCTGATGTATTTTCAGGAGCAGCTGAGCTTGGTGCGAGGACTTGCTCCGTTCATCCTTTGTTAGCGTTCAACGACAGGTATTCATCATACGAAAGCCTGAGAAATTCTTTCTTTACCATTGAAGGTGACGAAGAAGCCGCGGCGGCGGTTGAAGCTATGCTTTCTTCAACCGGCTGTACTGTTTGCCATATAGGCAAAAGCAGCAAGGCGCTATATCACACCGCTGCAAGTATTTTGAGCAATCATATGATAGCCCTGCTCGATTTGGGTTATTCGCTTTTGCAGCAGTGCGGCTTTTCAAGAAATGACGCAGTTAAGGCTACAAGCCGTTTAGTGCAGGAGAATATAAAAAATGTGCTAAACAGCGATTGCGTAAATGCGCTTACAGGCCCCATTGAAAGGGGCGACACTCAGACCGTTAAAAAGCACCTGCAAAACCTTGCAGGCAATGACAGACTGATTTATACGGTACTTGCGGAGCGTCTTGTAATGCTGTCTGAAATCAAAAACAAAGACAAGGATTACAGCGAAATCAAAGAGCTTTTGAATTTCAAAGCAACGGAGGAATTAAAATGAAAAACACATCGGTCACTTTTAAGGAAGCAAAGGAAAAGGGCGAAAAGCTGACGATGCTCACTGCCTATGATTATTCAACGGCTAAGCAGCTTGACGAATCGGGCGTAAACTCAATACTTGTAGGGGATTCCCTCGGTATGGTTATGCTCGGATATGAGGACACGCTCTCCGTCACAATGGAGGATATGATTCATCACAGTGCGGCGGTTGCAAGAGGCGCAAAAAACGCCCTAATAATTACCGATATGCCGTTTATGTCGTATCAGACATCTGTATATGACGCCGTAGTAAACGCAGGAAGACTCGTAAAGGAGGGTCGCGCACAGGCGGTCAAGCTTGAGGGCGGATTTGAGGTTTGCGAGCATATTAAGGCAATTGTCAAAGCTTCAATCCCTGTATGCGCACACATCGGTCTTACTCCGCAGTCAATCAATGCGTTCGGCGGCTTTAAGGTTCAGGGCAAGGGCGAGCAAGCCGCACAAAAGCTCCTTGACGAAGCAAGAGCAGTTGAAGAAGCAGGAGCGTTTGCTGTTGTTCTTGAATGTGTTCCTGCGGCACTCGCAAAGAAAATCTCTGAGCTTATCAGCATACCTACAATAGGAATAGGTGCAGGCAATGGCTGTGACGGTCAGGTGCTTGTATATCAGGATATGCTCGCTATGTATTCAGACTTCAAGCCGAAGTTTGTCAAGCAGTATGCACAGCTTGGTGAAACAATGAAAAGCGCTTTTAGAGCCTATATTGACGAGGTTAAGTCAGGCACTTTCCCGTCAGAGGAACACACATTTAAAATTGACGAAGATATTATTAAAAAGCTTTATTGATTGGAGTGTTGATAATGAACATAGAATACACAGTTAAAGATGTAAGATCACAGGTTAACGAATGGAAAAAAGAAGGGCTGACTATCGGCTATGTTCCGACAATGGGATATTTACACGAAGGTCACAGAAGCTTAATTGAAGCTGCAAGAGCAAACAACGACAGAGTGGTTGTGAGCATCTTCGTAAACCCGATGCAGTTTGCCCCGACTGAGGACTTGGAAAGCTACCCGAGGGATTTGGAGAAAGACGCAAAAATGTGCGAAGAAGTCGGCGTTGATTTGCTGTTTCACCCTGAGCCGAGTGAAATGTATGCAGACGGCTTTTGCTCATATGTAGATATGAACGGACTCACAACCGAGCTTTGCGGAAGGACAAGGCCTACTCATTTCAGAGGAGTTCAGACTGTTGTGCTTAAGTTCTTCAACATAATAAAGCCCGACAGAGCGTATTTTGGTCAGAAAGACGCACAGCAGCTTGCCGTTATAAAAAGAATGGTTGCAGACCTCAATGTTGATGTTGAGATAATCGGCTGCCCTATTATCCGAGAGGATGACGGTCTTGCAAAAAGCTCAAGAAACACCTACTTAAATCCCGACGAGAGAAAAGCAGCGTTGATTTTAAGCAAAAGCTTAAAGCTCGGCAAAGAGCTTATCGAAAGCGGCGAAACCGATTCTAAAGCAGTAATTAAAGCTATTTCGGATAATATAAATACCGAACCGCTTGCTAAAATCGACTATGTCAGCGTTGTCGATTTCAATACTATCACTCCTGTTGAAAAAATAGAAAAATCCGTTCTTGTTGCAATAGCCGTTTATATTGGAAAAACAAGACTGATTGATAACTTCATTATAGAATGATTGGAGCGGTATTATGAAGCTTACAATGCTCAAGGGTAAAATACACCGAGCCGTTATCAAGCAGGCTGATTTAAACTATGTCGGCAGCATAACCATTGACACCGAGCTTTTGGATGCAGCAGGAATTTTAGAATACGAAATGGTGCAGATTGTCGATATTGACAACGGCAACAGGTTTGAAACATACACCATAGCGGGAGAAGCAGGCTCAGGAATGATTTGCTTAAACGGTGCCGCCGCAAGGCAGGTTTCAGTCGGTGACCGCATAATAATAATGTGCTATGCTCAGATTTCGCCTGAGGAGGCAAAGGAGCACAAGCCGTATGTCGTGTTTGTTGATGACGATAACAAAATAAAAAATATTTCAAGATATGAAAAGCACGGATTACTGACCGAGGATTTTATCTGAGAAATAAACTTAAACGGAGTCTGAAAAAAATCAGGCTCCGTTTTTATACTAATTCCTGATAGAAAGTAGATTTATATTTGCGAGGATAATTTTCGCAATACAAGGCGGAGGACGCCGCAAGGCTTGACGCCTTGCAAGGACGACAACGCAGTATTGCGGAAATTGGACCGCAAAGATTTTCTACTTTTTATTAGGTATTAGTATTATACTGTTTATCGGCAGTTTACAAATCTAATCTGATTTTGTATAATAATGTCATAAACAGCTTTATTTGCACTTTTGAATTTTTTATTTTTTTGCGGATTTATTCTACAATTTACCACCGTTATTTTTTTACGGTATGCGTATAATGATATTAGAGCATGACCGAGAATTTATTTCTTCAGTCAATTTTGCTCATCATTATGGGGGTTTTGTAATGGATGAATATGACGCATGGAACGAGTTTCTGAAAACAGGCAGCGTGCTTGATTACCTCGCCTACTCTTCAATGAAAAATTCAAAGCAATTATTTGACGACTCTCAACCCACGGAGGACGCGTATGAATCTGAGCACAGACGGTCTGATTATCAAGGAACAGAATATTGGTGAAAACAGCCGTCTTGTTACCGTGTTGACCAGACAAAACGGTGTTATCAGGGCTTTTGTTAAAAACGCAGGCAGCATTAAAAGCTGTAAAAATGCCGCCACAAGGCTGCTGTGCTACTCCCGACTGAACATTTTCAAGGGTCGGGAGTCATACATAATTGACGACGCGCAAAGCCTTGAAATGTTTGCACCGCTTAGGCTTGATGTTGTAAAAATGGCTCTCGCTGAATACTTCTGTGAGCTTTCAATGCACTTCTTCCCCGAGGATATGCCCTGTGAGGACGGACTGCGGCTCATACTCAACACACTTTATGTTTTGTCGCGCTCATCACGCCCGACTCCGCTTATCAAGGCATCAGCCGAGCTTCGTTTAGCAAGCATTTGCGGATATATGCCCGACCTTGTGTGCTGTAACGAGTGCAAAAAGTATGAGGACGAGAATATGCACTTCTTCCCGAAAAGCGGCTTGCTTTTATGTGGAGGCTGCCTTGATACAAAAAAGGAATACTCCCTCAGAACAGGGCTTGGTGTAACTGCCGCAATGCGGCACTCTATATACGCTCCGCTTGAAAAGCTATTTTCCTTTTCACTGTCTGAGGACGGGCTTGCGCTATTTGAAAGAGCCGCCGAGGAATATTTGCTGTCGCTGACAGAACGGGGATTTAAAACACTGGATTTCTATAAAGTCATAAGATAACGGAGAACAAAATGAACAGACATCTTAAAACACTTGAGCTTGACAAAATTCTGAATACGCTGGCAAATGAGGCTTCCTTTGAAGAATCAAAGGATCTTGCGCTGTCACTAAGACCTCAAAACGATATGCAGCGTGTTCTGGCAAATTTAAAGGAAACAGAGGACGCTTATATTCTCACCGGTCGCTTTGGTGCGCCGTCTTTTGGAAGTATTAAAAATATTTCAGGATGCCTTGCAAGAGCTGCGGCAGGCGGTATGCTGTCGATGAGCGAGCTTTTGCGCATTGCTGAGGTTCTGCGAATCGTCAGAGGAGTAAGACAATGGAGAGAAAAATGCGCCTCGGTTGAAAGCGTACTTGACAGCCGCTTTCAATCGCTTATACCGAATAAATATCTTGAGGACTCAATAACAGGCGCAATAATTTCAGAGGATGAAATGTCGGACAAGGCTTCCCCTGCCCTATCGGATATTCGCCGAAAAATCAAAAGCTCATCGCAAAAAGCAAGGGACGCACTGAACAAAATAATTCATTCAGCCACATATAAAAAGTATTTGCAGGATTCTATCGTAACAATGCGTGACGGGCGTTATGTTGTACCTGTCAAGGCTGAATGCCGCGGCAGTATCAGCGGACTTGTTCACGATACATCTGCAAGCGGCTCGACTATCTTTGTTGAGCCTATGGGTGTTGTCGAGGCGAACAACGATATAAAGGTTTTGCAGTCAAAGGAAGAAGCCGAGATTGAACGGATTTTATTTGAGCTGTCTGCAAGTGTCGGCAGCTTTGCAAGGCAGATTTCGGACAACTACGAGTGCCTGACTCAGCTCGATTTGATTTTCGCCAAAGCTTCGCTTGCGTATAAAATGAAAGCGTCAATGCCGCTTATAAATGATGACGGAATAATCGAGCTGAAAAAAGCAAGACATCCGCTGATTGACAAAAACAAGGTTGTACCGATTGATGTACGGCTTGGAACTGACTTTACAACACTTGTGATAACAGGTCCGAACACAGGCGGTAAAACCGTAACCCTTAAAACAATAGGGCTTTTAACGCTGATGGCTATGTGCGGACTGATGATTCCCGCAGGCGACAACAGCAGAATTTCTGTATTTGACAATGTGCTTGCCGACATCGGCGACGAGCAGAGCATTGAGCAAAGCCTTTCCACCTTCTCGGCGCATATGACTAATATTTCAGGCATACTCAAAATTGCCGACAACAAGAGCCTTGCGCTGATTGACGAGCTTGGCGCAGGAACAGACCCCGTTGAGGGTGCTGCGCTTGCAACGGCTATACTTGAACGGCTTAGTTCACTCGGCACTATAACGGCGGCTACCACACACTACGCTGAGTTAAAGGCGTATGCGCTCAACACAGGCGGAGTTGAAAATGCCTGCTGTGAATTTGATGTCGCAACGCTCCGCCCGACCTACAAGCTGTCAATCGGAGTACCCGGGCGTTCAAACGCCTTTGCAATATCACAGAAGCTCGGCATTGACGAGGATATTATCGCACGGTCAAAAAAGCTTGTTTCCCGTGAGGACAGAAAGTTTGAAAGCGTTGTGCGAAATCTTGAAAAAAAGCGACAGGCGCTTGAAGAACAGCTTAAGGACGCTGAGCAGAAAACACTTGCGGCTAAAAAGGCGCTTGAGGAAGCCGAGGAAAAGGTGCAGAGAGTAAAGCAGCAAAACGAGGCTGAAATACAGCGCGCAAAAGATGAGGCTTCAAGAATTGTTGCGAAAACAAGAGCCGCCGCACTTGATGTTATGGAGAGCGTTGAAAAGGTGCAAAAGGAGCAAAAGCTCTCTGCGGAGGACAAGGCTAGGCTAAGGCAGGAGATTAAAAATATTGAGAACACAGCCGACCCGATTGAAAACGCAAAGTCGGGTGATTATAAGCTGCCGAGAAAGCTTAAAATCGGTGACACTGTGCTACTGTTCGACATTGATAAAAAAGCAACTGTGCTTGAAATCAACCCTGACGGCAAGAGCGTTCTTGTGCAGGCAGGAATTATCAAGACAAGAGCCGACATCAGCAACCTGCGCCTGCTTGATGCGCCAAAACAGCAGAAGCCAAAATCACACGGCGGCAGCCGAACAGTCACAAAGCAGACCGACATAAAGGCTGTAACCGAGGTTGATTTAAGAGGAATGACCGCTACTGAGGCGATAATGGATTTAGAGAGTGCGATTGACTCGGCTGTGCTGTCGGGCATCAATCAGATAACTATAATTCACGGCAAGGGTACGGGAGTACTAAGACGAGAGGTGCAGAGCTTCCTGAAAACCTGTAAGGCAATCAAAAGCTTCCGCCTTGGTGTGTTCGGCGAGGGTGAAAGCGGCGTGACGATTGCCACGCTTAAGTGAGGAGGGTAACGCAATGTCTGATAAAAAACTGCCTGTTGATAGCTACGACGACAACTACGGCACAATAGCTACACGAACACAAAAAAAGAAAGGTCGCGGTGTACGCAATACTATGCTTGTAATAATTTCCCTGCTTTTACTTTTTATAATTGCCGCCGCAACAGCTATTATCCTTGCTCTGCAAACGCCAAACAGCGATAAATTCACTGCTCAGCCAAGCTACGATATGGTAACTACTCTTGTGAAGTCGGCTATATACGATAGCGAAGCAGAAATATCAAACGATGATTTAAATTCCTTTATCGCATATATGCTGGATAAAGCAAATAATAAAAACGAGCAAAACGGCGAGAAGAAATTGCCGATAAAAAACGCCGCCGTATTTGTTCACAGCGACAGCTTAAGCGAGCTTTATGCACAGGTTGAAGTTGGCGGACAAACCCTTGAGGTGTCAGGCGAGTTTGAACTTACACCTGCCGTTTTTGACAACAGCATTGAGGTTACTATAAAATCGGCAAAAATCGGCGCATTACCTGTTCCAACAGGTATGCTGCTCGACTACATATTCAAGGACGGCGGTATGGCAAGTAACGCTGATTTTTTAGAGCGTGACAGAAATAAGCTTTACATCAAGACCTCGTACAGCTTTGAAGCATTTAAACAGAATATCACCTTAGAGGTAACAAAAATCAAGCCGACAACCGACGGGGTAACGCTTAAAACAACAAGCGCCGCCGACATAATTTTAGGCTCGATTGAATCGTGGATTGGCTCGTGGTTCGGGTAAAATCAAAACAAACTAAAAGGCTTCAGGAACAGCGTTAATTTATGCTATCCTGAAGCCTTATTTTTATTTTAAGCTGTGAACATACCGCAGCAGCGGAACAATAAACTTTTTATCAGAGCTATCGTATGAGCGGCTCATCATTTCAGCCATTTTCTTTTGCTCATCTGTAGCGTCCTTTTTCTTTTTTATCATACTCGAAAACAGCTTCATCATTATTCTTGAAGAAAGGGTCATTTTTTCATAGTTCAAACCGCCCTGCAAATAAAAGCTCTTGACGATGCTGTTTTTCGGTATGTTCTGCTCCATTGTCTTTTGAGCATCCGGAGAATTCATCGGTGAAGCACCCACTGCAAAGACAACATAATTCTTGTTTGCGTCCTTTTTAAGCTCCTCAAAAACCCAGTTAAGCTTTTTTATTCTTCCTGCGTGACACCAGCTGCCGAAGATTATCGTGTCAAAGTCGCCCAGAGAAATCTCATCAACCCTTTGAAAGCTTACGCTGTCGCACTGAAGCTCCTGCGCTATCCACTGTGCATATTGCTTTGTAAAGCCGGTCCGGGAATTGTAGATTACTATTGTTTTCATTTTTTATGTCCTCTCGGTTACGCTGTATAAATCATTTGATTATGGTTTAACACTGCAAAATTACACTAAAATCTTTATCTTCAATTATAGCTAAGAAACGACAGATAATCAAGCTGTCACCTCAAAATATAATTTAACCTGAAACAGGTTAAATTGCAACAATTTAATTAATTGTGTTGTATTATTATTTTGGTGATTAGAATGTATCAAAGAATAAATGATTTGCGTGAGGAAAGAAATTTATCTAAAAAAGAGCTTGCCGAGATATTGGGATTATCGCAGACAGACTACTCATCTCCACTCTCCACACTAAATCAAGAGCCTGCCGGAAATTCCGACAGGCTCTTGATTTATGTGTATTTATTGGAGATGGCTTGTTGTTTCAAAGGTGAAGCTGTTATCCTTGTAATCACAGGTAACGCTGTCTCCGCCTTTGATTTTCTCTTCGAGAATCTGCTGTGACAGCGAATCCTCAATCTGCTGACGGATTGAACGGCGAAGCGGTCTTGCTCCGTATACAGGGTCATAGCCGGACTTAGCAACGGCTTTGACTGCTTCATCGGTAAAGCTTATATTGATTTCAAGCGCCTTAAGGCGTGATTTGAGGTTATCAAGCATCTTCCCTGCAATCTGCTCAATCTCGCTTTCACTCAGCTTATTGAACACGATAATATCGTCAACTCTGTTCAGGAACTCAGGACGGAAAACCTTTTTAAGCTCGCCCATAACAAGCTCCTTTACATTTGCGTTATCCTGTTCAGCTTTTTTCTCGCCGCTTTTATCCTCAAAGGCAAATCCGAGCTTGCCGTTTTCGGCGTCTGTAATGAGCCTTGCTCCGACATTTGATGTCATAATGATAACGGTGTTTTTAAAGTCAACCAGTCTGCCCTGTGAGTCGGTAAGTCTGCCGTCCTCAAGAATCTGGAGCAGCATATTGAACACATCGGGATGCGCCTTTTCAATCTCATCAAAAAGAACTACTGAATACGGATGACTTCTGACCTTATCGGTGAGCTGTCCACCCTCGTCATAACCGACATATCCCGGAGGTGAGCCTACAAGCTTTGACACCGTATGCTTTTCCATATACTCGGACATATCAAGTCTTATCATAGCGTTTTCATCGCCGAACACTGCCTCGGCAAGCGCCTTGCACAGCTCAGTTTTACCTACGCCTGTAGGACCTAAGAAGATAAACGAGCCTTGCGGTCTTTTCGGGTCTTTAAGACCTACTCTGCCTCGGCGGATTGCCCTTGCAACGCTGTCAACAGCCTCATTCTGTCCTACAACCCTCTTATGGAGTATCTCCTCCATATTCAGAAGCTTCCGGCTTTCCTCCTGTGTAAGCTTTGCTACCGGGATTCCCGTCCATTGCGATACAATGTTTGCAATATCCTCCTCGGTTACTGTACCCGAGGAATTGTCGGTGTTCTGCTTCCACTCGTCCTTTGCCTTTTCAAGCTGAGATTTTGCCTCGTTCTGCTCATCGCGCAGCTTTGCCGCCTGCTCAAATTCCTGAGCGTTGATTGCGGCTGACTTCTCCTGCTCAAGCCTGTTTATCTTATCTTCAAGCTCTTTAAGGCTTGTCGGCTGAGTGTGTGCGCTGAGGCGAACCTTTGACGCCGCCTCATCGATAAGGTCAATCGCCTTATCGGGCAGGAATCTGTCTGTAATATATCTTGATGACAAATCAACGGCTGTCTCGATTGCTTCATCAGGGATTGACACCTTATGGTGAGCCTCATACCTGTCACGCAAGCCCTTCAGAATCTGCACCGTTTCCTCGGTTGTTGGCTCGCCGACTGTTACAGGCTGAAAACGCCTTTCAAGAGCCGCATCCTTTTCGATGTGCTTTCTGTATTCGTTGATTGTTGTTGCGCCGATAACCTGCAAATCTCCCCTTGCGAGTGCAGGCTTTAAAATATTCGCCGCGTCTGCGCTGCCCTCGGCACTGCCTGCACCGATAATGGTGTGAAGCTCGTCAATAAAGAGGATAATGTTGCCGTCGTTTTTAACCTCGTCCATTGCCGCCTTTATGCGCTCCTCAAAGTCACCTCTGTACTTTGAGCCTGCAACCATACCTGTTAAGTCAAGCGCAAAAACTCTTTTGTTTTTAAGCAGGTCAGGAACATCACCGTTGGCAATACGCAGTGCAAGTCCCTCTGCCACTGCCGTTTTGCCTACGCCCGGCTCACCGATAAGACAAGGATTATTCTTTGTTCTTCTTGACAAAATCTGGATAACCCTGTTTATCTCTGCTTCGCGTCCGATAACGGGGTCTATGCCGCCCTTTTTAGCCTTTTCGGTAAGATCCTCGCCAAATTTTTCGAGCGTCTTTGTACCGCTTTTGCCGCCGGATTTTGCTCCGCCGTCAATTCCTGCGTATCCTCCCTGCTCACCGCTTTCACCCGATGAGTTGAGCTGACTTGCAAGGCTCTGCAAAATCTCGTTCGGTCTTGCGCCGCAGCCAAAAATGAAGTGAACGGCGTAGCTGTCGTCCTCAGACAGCAAGGCAATCAGAAGATGCTCGCTGCCGACATAGTTATGACCGTAGCGTGCAGCGACTGCGATAGCTCCCTGAACAACCCTTTTCGTTCGCGGCGTGAAGTCCGACGGAGAGAGAGTTGTTTTTGAGCCGGAGCCTATCTGAGTTTTTATCTGATTTTCAATCTCCTGCGCAGTAACTCCGGCTGATTCAAGCGCAGTGGCGGCTACGCTATTATCTGAGCCGAGAAGCCCGAGTAAAATATGCTCTGTTCCGATATATGTGTGTCCGAGCTGCTCGGCTTTTTCAATGGCAAGATTAAGCGCATCGTTTGCCTTCTGTGTAAATCCTCTGAAATTATACATAAAACATACCTCCCTGTTTCATTTTTCATTCTTCCAACTTATTCTTAATATTTCTCAAATTGTCAAATTAAAACGCTTTAAATTCATTATTTAAAATTTGAGCTCGCTTAATATCCCTCTGCTGCGGCGTAAGCTCCTTGCCCTCAGCCGTCATAAGAGTTGCAGGCTGAATCTGCTCGTTTAAGCGGTTAAGCCTTGCGTAGTCGGCACTTTTGATAAGTCCTGTATTCATACCTACTCTTACATTTGAGATAAGCTTCATAGCCTCATCGTTTGACATCAGCTTTGCGCTTTTGAGCAGTGCAAGGCTGCGTGCGATTACATCCTGTGTTTCAATAGTCTTTGAAATCTCGGCAAGGCTCTTTTCCTCCTGATCTATAAGCTGTGAGGCTATGTTCTTCAGATTTTCAATAGCATTATGCTCTGAAAGTCCGAGGGTTATCTGATTTGACAGCTGATACAGCGAGCCTTTTGCATCGCTGCCCTCGCCGAAGGTTCCCCTGAGCTCCATACCGAGCTTTGAGAGGTTGCCTGAAATACGGTTTATCGAACGGTTTTTCTCAGTTGCGGGAATATGCAGCATAAGCGACGCTCTCATACCTGTACCGAGATTTGTCGGGCACTGGGTAAGATAACCGAGCTTGTTATTGAAAGCAAATCCCAGAGCATTGTCAAGCAGTGTGTCGAGGTTATTTGCGGTATCATAACATTCGTTCAGGCTTAAGCCGCTGCCTAAAACCTGAATTCTGATGTGATCCTCTTCGTTAATCATAATGCTTATCGACTCGTCCTTTGACAGCATCAGATACCTTCCCTTGCGGTCTGATGCAAACTCGGGGCTGATAAGATGCTTTTCAACAAGCGATACAGCCTGTATCTGATTCAGCTCCTCCATCGATATAAAAGTGAAGCTGTTTGAAAGCGTGCTGTTGCTTTCCTCAAGCGCAAGCTTTACCTTTTGAGCGATTTCCTTTTTCTGTTCAAGGGACGCCTTGTTCGGGAACGGATAGTTCTTAAGATTTCTTGCAAGGCGGATTCGTGAGCTTACAACCACGCCGCCCTGATTACCTGATTTTTCATACCACTTTTCAGCCATTGTTATTTCCCTCCTTAAGCGATTTAATCTTATCACGCAGCTGAGCCGCCTTTTCAAATTCCTGTCTTGCAACAGCCTCGTTGAGCTGCTCCTGCATAGACTCAAGCTCGCTTACTATTGCAAGCTGCTTGCCTGCGCTTGCAGGGAACTTGCCGTTGTGCTGAGTGTTGCCGTGAATCTTCTTTATAGACGGCAGAAGCTCGTCAAAAAATGTGTCGTAGCAGTCAGGACAGCCGACCATTCCTCTCTTAGCGATCTCTGAGAAAGAGGAGCCGCAGCCCTTACAGCGTGTTGCGCTCGTTCTTGACGGCAAACCGCCGCCGAAAAAGCTTCCGAGCATACTGTTCCATTCATTTTCAAAGCTTGAAAACAGATTGGTGTAACCCATTTTCTTGGCACATTCGTGGCACAAATCGTATTCCTCAATTTGTCCGTTGACTATTCTCTTGACATGTGTTGTTGCTTCGTTCTTTTTACATGATTGACATAACATAATTATTCCTCCCACTTTATTGATTTATTTTTATCTATATCTGAGTTAATAGCATATTCTTTACTACAGAGGCTCTGATTGCATTTGCGGCTGACTTGGGCAGTCCTACAAAATTTCGCTGCGCAACAGCCGCATTAATCAGAACGGCACACTGCTCGCTTATTGCTCCTGCACTTTGAAGATTATCCGTCATTAGCCTTGCATCATTGTACTCAAGCTCCTTGCCGATAGCGTTTACAATGTGCATCAGCGCGGTATTTTTGTCGGTGTGGATTCTTGTAATCCTTATAAAACCTCCGCCGCCTCGTCGGCTCTCGACTATATAACCCTGCTCAGGTGTAAATCGTGATGTTAACACATAATTAATCTGGCTTGGTACACAGCCGATAGAATCGGCAAGCTCATTTCGCTTTATCTCAGCATTGCCGTCGCTTTCGTCAAGCATATTGAGAATATAGCTTGCAACTATATCAGAAATTCTCATATCATCACCTCCGATTTTATCTTACGAATATAGTAAAAGTCGTCGATACTTGAAAGTCATTCTGATTATTCGATTTGTCTTTGACTTTCTTTGACCTTATGGTTATATTATATGCATTTGGTCAAAGATAGTCAAACTCGATTTTTACCTGTTTTTTTAATATTTTGCGGTGTTTTCTCTTGTTTTCTCGTTTATTCTCTTATTTTTAATGATTATTAACTTTTTCTGACTTTTGTTTTTACATTAATTTTGCACAAGTTTTCAGATTTTTACTCAGGGAATTTTTATTTTTTCCGAAAAAGAGTTGCTTTTTTAAAAAAGAATGATACAATTATATATAGAAAGGTAAGGAGGTGCTATTCATAATGGCATATGTAATTAGTGATGATTGTATTGCTTGCGGTGCATGTGAGGCTGAGTGCCCTGTTGGTGCTATTTCAGAGGGTGACGGCAAATATGTTATCGACGCTGACGCTTGCACAGAGTGCGGCTGCTGCGCAGACACATGTCCTGTAGGCGCTCCTGCTCAGGAGTAATTCGTACATATTTGTACAAAATAAAACAATGGGCTGTATGAAACGGTTTCGTATCATACAGCCTTGTTTTTATATCGGTTTTATTTTCAGATTTTTGAAAGGTCACATAAAACGGTTTCGCCTGATTTTAAAGAGGTTTTAACATCAATTATTCGTTGGTTGGAGGACCCGCGAAATTTCAGCGACGGATTTTTAAGCTCCAGCACAAATTCGCCGTCAACAAGAATATCAATCAGGCTCAAAAGCTCTGCCGTTGATTTATACTTTTCTGCAAATTCACCGTGAAAGTCCTTGTCAAAATCATATCCCGTGTAGCACCATATGTCTTTTTCAGGAAATTTTTTCTTAACCTCTTTCAAAAGCTTTATCAGTGTGTCCTGGTTGTGCGGATCAAACGGCTCGCCGCCGAGCAGACTCAGTCCTCTTATATATGTTTTGTCAAGGCAGGAAATTATATATTTCTGAGTTTCATCAGTGTATAAGTCACCGTAATTAAAATCCCATGCCTCACTGTTAAAGCAACCCTTACACTTGTGTGTGCAGCCGCTGACAAAAAGTGAAACTCTTACTCCTGTGCCGTTTGCAACATCAACCGGCTTTATACTTGCGTAATTCATAGCCTTATATACAGCCCCTTCAGCTCTGATGATAAAAAATGCTCTGTATTCTCAGATACAAGAGCATTTTTTTAATTTTATTTTTGTTTTACAGATGCAATACCCTTGCTTTAATCTCCTTGGTTTTACCTACATTCCAGTAGTTCTCACCGAGATAACCGCAGGTGCGGCGTGTAACGCTCATTTTTGCGTGATCCTTGTTGCCGCAGTTCGGACATTCCCACTCATAGTGGTCGTTGACCTGTATTTCACCGTCAAAGCCGCAGCAGGAGCAGTAGTCACTTTTTGTGTTGAATTCAGCATACTGAATATTGTCATAGATGAACTTAACTACCTCTGACAAAGCCGACAGATTGTTTGTGATGTTCGGAATCTCAACATAGCTTATCGCACCGCCGCTTGAAATCTTCTGGAACTGACTTTCAAAGCTGAATTTTTCAAACGCGTCAATATTCTCTCTGACATCAACATGATATGAATTTGTGTAATAGCCCTTATCTGTGACATCGGGAATTGAGCCGAAACGCTTTTTATCAATGCGTGCAAAGCGATAGCACAGCGACTCGGCAGGAGTGCCGTAAAGGCCAAAACCGATGTTTGTTTCTTCTTTCCATCTTTCGCAGGTATTGCGCAGATAGTTCATCAGTTTAAGTGCAAATTCCTTGCCCTCCTCGCTTGTGTGGCTCTTGCCTGTCATAAGCTTTGTTACCTCGTATATGCCGATATATCCAAGAGAAATACTTGAATATCCGCCGTAGAGGAATTTGTCGATTGTTTCACCGGGCTTAAGTCGTGCAATAGCACCATACTGCCAGTGAACAGGGCTTACATCTGACTTAACGCCCATTAAAGCGTTGTGGCGGCACATCAAAGCCTCAAAGCAAAGCTCCAGTCTTTCGTCAAGAAGCTCCCAGAATTTATCCATATCGCCGTTTGCAATTATGCCGATTTGCGGCAGATTTATGGATACAACGCCTTGGTTGAAGCGACCCTCAAATTTGTAATTGCCGTTTTTGTCCTTCCAAGGAGCCAAGAATGAACGGCAGCCCATCGGCGAGAACACATTGCCCTCGTAATTTTCTCTCATCTTTTTAGCTGAGATATAATCGGGGTACATTCTCTTTGCCGAGCATCTTACAGCAAGGTCGGTTATATAATCATATTTTCCACCCTTAAGGCAGTTGTTTTCATCAAGAACATAGACAAGCTTCGGGAAAGCAGGAGTTATATAAACACCCTGTGCATTTTTTATTCCCTCAAGACGCTGTCTTAAAATCTCTTCAATAATCTTCGCGTTTTCTTCAATATACGGGTCATCGTCACGAAGATAGAGGAAAAGCGTTACAAACGGAGACTGACCGTTCGTTGTCATCAGTGTGTTTATCTGATACTGAATAGTCTGAACACCCGACTTAAGCTCCTCATTAAGTCTTTCATTTACAAGCCTGTCGATGATTTCAGGAGTAACTTCACCGCCACATTCACGCTCAATATTTCTGCGGAATTTATCATGGCTGCGGCGCAGATAGCGACCGAGATGTGAAATATCAACAGACTGACCGCCGTACTGGTTAGACGCGACATTTGCTATAATCTGGGTCATAACATTGCAGGCAACCTGAAAGCTCTTCGGTGTTTCAATAAGCTTACCGTTTATCATTGTGCCGTTTTCAAGCATATCGCCGATATTTATAAGGCAGCAGTTGAATATAGGCTGAACAAAATAGTCAGCATCGTGGAAATGCAGCACACCGTCGTCGTGAGCCTTTGAGATTTTCTCGGGCAAGAGAATTCTCCTTGTAAGGTCACGCGAAACCTCGCCTGCTATATAGTCACGCTGTGTTGCGGCTATAGCGGTGTTCTTGTTGCTGTTTTCCTCCGCAAGCTCCTTATTCTCATTGTTTAAAAGCTGAAGAATACTCTCGTCTGTTGTGTTCTGCTTACGCACAAGAGCTCTTGTATAGCGGTAGATGATGTAGGTCTTGGCAAGAACATACTTGTTAAGCTCAACAAGCTTTGACTCAATTATGTCCTGAATTTGCTCAACAGCCATTGTATCTGTGGCGTTTTGCTCAACAAAAGCGATAATGTCCTCAATTGTCTGAGCGCTTATACGCTCATTCTCGGCAACCTCAGCATTTGCCTTTAAAATAGCCTGGCGGATTTTGTCCGCTTCATAATCGACCATTTTGCCGTTTCTCTTTTGAACTAACATTTCAATACTCTCCTAATTTTAATTAATAGTTTTCGAACATATTGTGTTTTTCGATTTTTATATATCAACATATTGTGATAAAAATTCAGACAAAAAAAGAAAGGTATTTATACACCGTTCCTCTCTTCACTGCTGTCAACAGTAAATATGATAACACAAAATACAGCAATATTAATTGATAAAAGAATTATAACACATTTTTTATCTTTTTCATCGCCAAAAATATCAACAATATTTTGTGTATAACTGACAATGGCCGTCAACATA
The DNA here is from genome assembly GCA_051880615.1 of Acutalibacteraceae bacterium. Lineage (GTDB taxonomy): Bacteria > Bacillota > Clostridia > Oscillospirales > Acutalibacteraceae > UBA7067. Next base: position 180,301 of record JBJEOH010000041.1, on the reverse strand, counting down.
TTGTATGATAATACAAAAACACCCACCGTAAATTGTAATACGGTGGATATTCTTACATTATTTAATTTATAAATTTTTGAATTACTTAAACTCCGGCATAATCTTCTGCACCTTGCTGAGCAAACCGATTCGCGGCTTATCCGGGTCGGGCAGCTGCGGAAAATCATAAGCCGGAAAGTCGTTGCCCTCAACAATCGCAGGTCCGTTCTCGGTAAAGCATACATCCCAACCGACATATTTAATCTCCGGCACGACCATTGCCGCTTTCTTGACAAGCTCCTTTATCTCATCACAGAACGGCAGCTTGTAGCCGATGAACTCAATGCCCGTGTAAGGGTGAGCGTCATAATTAACAAGCGCCGAGGTGTGTCCCTGTCCGTTGACGACGCCTTTGTCAAGGTCAAAGCTGCAAGCAAGACCGCCGTTTTCAAGGTTGTCAACAAATTTACCGTTGTTGCCCATTTTAAACACTGCATAAAGAATATGCGGCTGACCGTTGTGAACCATTGTGACAATTCTCAGGCAGTTGAGTGAGCACGGATAAATCTTTGCTGCCTGCGGATGCTGAACTATCACCTCTTCAATAACACCGAAGTTCTTTTCCTTGTTCGTCACATATTCATACAATGACTTGGTATCGGCAAAATCAGAAACCTTGATTTTCTCAATACCCTTGCCGCTTTCTCCGATATACGGCTTTGCAAAGAAATATTCCTTGCCATTTATGAATTCTTCAAACTCGCTGTAGCCGATGTCGGCAAGGTCAATAACTTCTCTGCCTAGAAATTCCTTGAAACGCTTGTCAAAAACATTCTTCTGGTCGAAAATATATGAATAATTCTCATCATTCAGCAGAGAAATCAGCTTCTTGTTTTTTACCCTTGTCATATATGTTTTTCTCTGCTTTGCATTCATATTATAAAACTCAAATATCAGATAATCGTAGTAACCGGCACCGTATCTCAGTGAACACTGAGCAATATCAAAAAACGCCGCAATCTTATTCTTGCCGCTTTTTTCGTGTACCCTGTCAATGCACTCCTTCATTTTCCCGAAAGTCGCACCGCCGAGCATTCTCGTTATATCCTTTAAACCCATCTCACTCACCCTTTGCAAAATAAAACAGGAGCTGCAGCACAACAAAATTAATCAAGTCTGCTCAGCACACCGAGTGCATAAACAGCCATAGTGTTTCAGCCACAGCCCCCACAATATTGATACTAATAAAATTACTTAATACAGTCGGCAATAGACTTTTTAAGAACTCCAAGACCCTCAAGCAAAATCTCATCCTCAATAACCAAAGGAGGCATAAGCTTTACAACCGAATTCTTTCTGCCTGCGCCTTCAATTACAAGCTTGTTCTTAAAGCAGGTATCAATAACCTTTTCGCTCATAGTATCGTCGTCGAAACCGGCAAAATCTATTCCCCAGATAAGACCTATTCCCCTGTATTCAAGGCGGCTGTCAAGCGGGAGGATTTCGTTTTCAATAAAGCTTTTTACAATTTCACCCTTGCGCTTTGTTTCAGCCTCAACATTATTCTCAAGCATATAGTCAAGACCTGCTTTTGCGGCAACAAATGAAAGCTGATTGCCTCTGAATGTGCCGTTATGCTCGCCCGGCTTCCACAAATCCATATCCGGGTTTAAAAGAGCAATAGCCATCGGCATACCGTAGCCGCCGATTGACTTTGACATCGTTACAATATCCGGCTTTATTCCTGCGCGTTCAAACGAGAAGAAGCTTCCGCTGCGGCAGCAACCGACCTGAACCTCGTCGCATACAAGCACAATACCGTACTTATCGCAAAGCTCGCGGCAGCGTCTGAGCCATTCGTCGCTCATAACCATTACCCCGCCCTCAGCCTGTATTGTTTCGATGAAAATAGCAGCAGGAGTATCAACGCCTGAATGGTCGTCGGTAATAAGACGCTCCATATACTCTATTGTATCAAGCTCCGGGAACATATACGGAGCAGGAATATGCGTTACATCGTGAAGCGGAATTCCGGCACCCTTGCGGTCGGTATCGTCAGTAGTGAGCGCGAGTGCTCCGAGCGTCATACCGTGGAAAGCGCCCATAAGAGCAAATACATTCGTTCTGCCTGTAACCTTTCTTGCAAGCTTCAGTGCAGCTTCATTTGCGTTAGTGCCGGTAGGACCGCAGAACTGTATCTTATAATTATATCCGCGAGGCTTCAAAACCTTTTCTTCAAAAGTTTCAATAAACTCCCTTTTTGGCACTGTATACATATCAAGCGCGTGCAGTATGCCGTCGCTTTGCAAATAATCAACCAATTTTGCCTTAATGGTTTCATTGTTATGACCATAATTTACAGCGCCTGCGCCACAGAAGAAATCAATATATCTCTCGCCGTTTTCATCTGTAAACTCAGCGCCCTTTGCCTTTACAAAAACAGTTGGGAAATGTCTGCAATATGACCTTACTTCGGATTCATACACTTCAAAAGGCTTTGTGTTCAAGGCTTTACGCTCCTTTGCTTTATCTGAATAATATCAATGTTTGTTCTGCTATGCACATTTTACATTTTTCTCACATTTTAGTCAAGTATTAAGCGAGTAAAAGAACAAATGATATAAAACTAAAATTTGAATATAATAATTTTTGGCATTACGACTATCTGAAAAGGATAAATACGGTAAAATAAGCTGATAATGCAATTTCAAAAAAATTTCTTGTAAAATTCTTGTATTGATATTATTGTCAATCACCATATGCTGTGGTATAATTTTGATGATTAAATTGTACATTATTGTTGAAATATATTTTTTATAAAGGAGGCTATCCGTGAAAAGCGTAAAGAAAATAATATCACTCTTACTTTGCGCCGCTACGGCGCTTACACTTACCTCCTGCTTTTCCGGAAAAAACATCAGCGAGCTTCAGGACACTGCACGCAGCGCTCTTGAAAGTATCCCTATGCCGAAGATTGACACTCCGTCGCTAATTCAGCCCGACAACAATACCGATGCAGGCGACTTTTCTTCGATTGATGAAATAAACGCAAACAGCAAGAATTACGCAAAGCTCGATATCACCGCCGGTTATAATTCTCTTGCTAACGACGCTCAGCGCAGCTTATATAAGCGAATGGCTGTCGATGCCTATATCGTTGGCAGCCGCAAATCCGATTACGGTCTTTATTCTGTTGAGAAAATTTATATTGACGAGCCTATCAGCGAAAAAGATATAAGGGTTGCGATGTCAGCCTTTAAAAACGACTATCCCGAAATATTCTGGCTTTCCAACCGTTTTTCATATATCGCATCAGGCACAACTCAAATCCAGCTTTATTCAACTATTTCTCCGGGTGAAATCAAAAAGAAAAGCGAAGAGCTTATAACCTCAATAAGCTTTTTTATCAATAAAATTCCGGCAGGGCTGAGCGAATTTGAGCGTGAGCTTGAAATCCACGATTTACTGCTTAACACCTGCGTTTACAATGACAGTGTTGCGTCAACAAGCGAGGACTGGGCGCCGTTTTCAATTTACGGTGCATTGGTAAGCGGCAGCGCAGTGTGCGAGGGTTACAGCAAAGCAATGCAGTATCTTCTGAGCATATTCGGCATTGAGTGCAACACAATAAGCGGCAACGGCAACGGTAATTTACACCAGTGGAATGTTGTAAAAATCGACGGCGAATGGTATCACCTTGACGCCACTTGGAATGACACTACCGATAACAACATTTACTACGATTATTTCAATGTCAGCGACGCGGTGATTTCATATGACCATCAAATTGCAAAACTGCATACCGAACTGTCAGCGGAAGCTGTTTGCGGCAATGACGGCGATGACAGTGCTCAGCTGTTCAATATTTTTGTACCCGAGTGTACTTCGAACCAAGCGAACTTTTACACAAGGAACTCCGTTCTGTTCGACGGCATAAACGATGAGTGCACTTCGCGAATTGAATCACAGCTTCAATTCTGTATCGGAAATAACAATGACACAATTTATATTATGGTTGACAGCAGCATAGATTATAATGAGGCGTTGAATATGCTGTTCTATGATCAGCCGTATCAGTTCTTCAGGTATATTGAGGATGTAAATTACAATTTCGGCGGCATTATCAACGAAGAAGAGGTGTCTGTCCTTAAGCGTGAGCGGCAGTCGATAATTGAAGTGTATATTAAGTATATATGAAAGGATGTAGCAGATGAAGAAATACGATTCACAGCTCTTTGAGCTTGTTGAAAAAAAGGAGCTTGCGAAAGGAATTTTCGACTTCTATCTTAAAAACGCTGAGCTTGCGCAAATCACCAAACCGGGGCAGTTTGTGCATATTGCGGTACCCGGCAAAACCTTGCGCCGACCTATTTCAGTGTGCGATGTTATTGATGATTGCATTAGAATAGTTTTCCGCATCAAGGGTGAGGGTACTGAAATTTTATCGCAGACTAAAACAGGCGATAAGCTTGACATTATTGCGCCGTTAGGAAACGGCTTTAAAATTGAAAAAGGCAAAACCTATGCGTTTATCGGCGGAGGCATCGGTACACCGCCGATGCTCTACAGTGCAAAGCAGGCGGACAAATCCTACGCTATACTCGGCTTTGCAAATAAGGACGCTGTAATACTCTGCGATGATTTCAAGGCGGCAGGCTGTGAAACGATTGTCACAACAGACGACGGCAGCTTTGGCATACACGGCTTTGTCACTGACGCACTGAAGGAAATAATCGACAAGGTTGACGAGGTCTGTGCCTGCGGTCCTACACCGATGCTTAAGGCTGTGGCGGCTTTGTGCAAAGAAAACGGAAAGCCGTGTCAGGTATCCTTAGAGGAGAGAATGGGCTGCGGAATTGGCGCTTGCCTTGTGTGTGCGTGCAAAACAAAAAGCAGCAGCGGTGAAGAGGAATACACCCATGTATGCAAAAAAGGCCCTGTATTTAATGCGGAGGAGGTAGTCTGGAATGGCTGATTTATCACTTAACATCTGCGGAGTAAAGCTCAACAATCCGCTTATTGCCGCATCGGGAACATTCGGCTTCGGCCATGAATACAGCGAATTTTATCCGCTTTCGACGCTCGGCGGAATTTCGTGCAAGGGCATTACGCTTGCCCCGAGACTCGGAAACCCTCCGCCGCGAATAGCTGAATATACTTCCGGAATTTTAAACTCGGTAGGGCTTCAGAACCCCGGAGTTGACCATTTTATTGAAGAAGATTTACCGTGGCTTTCACAGCAGGGTACAGCTGTTATAGCTAATATAGCCGGCAACACTGTTGACGATTACTGTCAGATGGCAGAAAAGCTCTCTGACAGCGCGGTTGATATGATAGAGATGAATATATCCTGTCCTAATGTAAAGCACGGCGGTGTTGCTTTCGGAACATCGTGCGAGTCTGTCGGCAATATAACAAAAGCTGTCAGAGCGCATTGCAAAAAGCCGCTGATTGTAAAGCTTTCGCCGAATGTAGCCGATATTGCCGAAATAGCAAAAAGTGCCGAGACTGAGGGAGCAGACGCAGTTTCGCTTATCAACACGCTGACAGGTATGAGAATTGACATTGACACCGCAAGACCGATTCTAAAAAACAACACCGGCGGAATGAGCGGTGCTGCTGTATTCCCTGTTGCGGTGAGAATGGTATGGCAGGTAAAAAATGCGGTTAAAATACCTGTTATCGGAATGGGCGGCATAACGACATGGCAGGACGCTGTTGAAATGCTGATTGCAGGTGCAGACGCACTTCAAATCGGAACTGTTCTTTTCAATGACCCTTATGCACCGATAAAAATATGCAAAGGGCTCAACGATTACCTTGATAAAAAGGGAATGAAAAGCGTTACCGAGCTTACGGCGACAATAAAGCCGTGGTAAAAAGTCAAAGCGATAAGACTGCTTGGGTAATCCACAGCGGCATTATAATATGCACAAATAAAAAAAGAGGTGGAAATTTTGGAGATTTTCGAACAAATTGTCGGAGTCATTGATGACTTTATGTGGGGTTGGCCGATGATAATTCTTCTGCTCGGCACACACATATTTATGACAATCAGAACAGGCGTTATTCAACGCAAGCTGCCGAAGGCGATTAAGCTTTCGGTTACTAAGGATCCCGAATCGTCGGGTGATGTAAGCCAGTTTCAGGCGCTGACTACTGCGCTTGCCTCAACAATCGGCACAGGCAACATCATCGGCGTGGGAACAGCAATAGCACTCGGCGGCTACGGCGCAGTGTTCTGGTGCTGGATAACCGGCGTACTCGGCATAGCAACAAAATACGCCGAGTCCTTCATCGGCGTGAAGTACAGAGTTAAAACAAAGGACGGCTCTATGGTAGGCGGCGCTATGTATGCGCTTGAAAGAGGTCTTAATATGAAATGGCTTGGCATAATATTTGCCGTGCTTGCCGCTTTAGCCGCCTTTGGTATCGGAAACGGCGTTCAGATTAATGCAATTTCCAGCGTACTTACCGACACTTTTGACGCTGACAAAGCGCTCAACATCAATTTGTTCGGTCTTACACTGCCGGTAATTCCGCTTGTATGCGGTCTTGCTGCGGCGCTTCTTACGGGTATTGTTCTCTTTGGCGGCGTAAAGTCAATATCAAGAGTTTGTGAAAAGCTTGTTCCGCTTATGGCTGTTCTGTATGTCGGCGGCTGTATTTACATACTTTGCTATAACTGGCAGTATATAGGTCAGGCTGTGCAGGCTATTTTATCAGAGGCATTTTCGCTTAAGTCTGTTGCAGGCGGCTTTATGGGAACAGCCCTTATGATGGGATGCAGATACGGTATTGCAAGAGGTCTGTTCTCAAACGAATCAGGTATGGGCTCTGCTCCGATTGTTGCGGCGGCTGCCAAAACCCGAAACCCCGTAAGACAGGCTCTCGTTTCATCAACAGGTACATTCTGGGACACAGTTGTTGTATGCCTTATGACCGGTCTTGTAATCGTAAGCAGCTGTATTGCAAATCCTGCAATCGACACTGTGCAGATTGACGGTGCAAGCCTTACAAACGCGGCATTCGCTCAGATTCCGTATGTCGGCCCTGTTATCATAGTTGTCGGAATCGTAACCTTCGCATATTCAACAATTCTCGGCTGGTCATATTACGCTGAGCGTTGTATTGTGTATCTCTTCGGCTTGAAGGCACTCCCGATATACAGAGTAGTATGGATTGTTGTTCTTGCCATAGCTCCGCTGCTCGCTGTAAATGTTGTTTGGAATATTGCGGATATTCTGAATGCTTGTATGGCGCTGCCGAATATATTTGCGGTATGGATGCTGTCGGGCGATATGAGAAAGGATACGAAGTATTATCTCGACCATATTGATGAATACGACAATACGCCGATTCCAATGGCTGAGAAGTAATACATAAAATAAAATACACAGCAAAAAGCAGCGATGTTCAAAATCATCGCTGCTTTTGTTATATCAAAATAAAAATCAAGGCTTACCCGCTGTGCTTACCTGCTGTCTTTTCTTCTAAAGCAAGCAGATACTTCTTAACCTCCATACCCGCCGAAAAGCCGACAAGTGAGCCGCTCTTCCCTATCACCCTATGGCTGGGAATTATAATAATCATAATCGGATTTTTGCCGTTAGCACCACCGACAGCACGGCAGGCTTTCGGTCTGCCTATATCTTTTGCTATATCGGAATAGCTGCTCGTCTGCGCATAATGAAGCTTATGCATAGGACTATTTATCTATTCCTGTTACACCGATAGCGTCGGTGATGGTTTTCTCAAAAGCAAGCTTGCCGTACGCATCAACCTGATTTTTGTCCTTCGGTCCGTGAGTAAGGCAACCCGGTCCACCGATACATCCGCCTGTGCAAGCCATACCCTCAATAAAGTTGCAAGGCAACACATTTTTGGAAGCCTTTAAAAGCGCCATTCGGCACTCATCAATTCCGTCGCAGGAGATAGGCTTCAAGTCAAAGTCCTCTGCTCCCTGTTCCTTAAGAGCCTCTGCAACAGCGTCGCTCAAGCCACCGCAGCGTGCAAAAATTCGTCCGTAGTAAGAGGCGTTATCAAGCACACCCTCCTCAAGCTCGGCGATAGGAATATCGCGGCTGTCAATGAGAGCTTGCAGCTCCTCAAAGGTCATTGCGCTGTCTACATAAGGCTTAACGCTGTCAAGCTTAACCTCCATTTTCTTAGCAGTGCAAGGTCCTATAAACACAATTTTACAGTCAGGGTCATTTTCCTTAATGTATCTTGCAATTTCCGCCATCGGCGAAAGGTTATGACTTATGTTATCCTTCAAGGTCGGGAACTGCTTTTGAATATAGCTTACAAATGCCGGACAGCAGGAACTGGTTAAGAATCCCTTTTCCACAAGCTCCTTAGCCTCCTTGTAGGCTACCATATCAGCTCCCCACGCAGCCTCAACCACGCTTGAAAATCCGAGCATCTTAATTGCCGTTATAACCTGACCGAGCTTAGCATAGCTGAACTGGCTTGAAATTGACGGAGCAACAACAGCATAAAGCTTGAAGTTTTTACCGCCGTCACTGTCCTTAATCATTTTGATGACATCAAGTATATACGATTTATCGTCAATCGCTCCGAACGGACACTGATAAACGCAGGCGCCGCAGGAAATACACTTGCTGTTATCAATCTGTGCCGCCTTTGTTTCCTCATTCATACTGATAGCCTTTATCTTGCAGGCTTTCTCGCACGGTCTTCTGTAGTTTGCAATTGCACTGTATGGGCAAACCTCGGCGCATTTACCGCAGTTCACACACTTTTCCTTGTCGATATGCGCCTTCTGATTTTCGTCAAAGGTGATTGCACCCCTTTTGCAGACATCCTCACAACGGTGAGCAATACAACCGCGGCAGTTTTCTGTCACGATAAATCCGCCTACCGGACATTCGTCGCAGGCTATATCCAGCACTTCTATTACATTAGGATTATTTCTGTCACCGCCTGTTGCGATTTTTATTCTCTCACCGATAATGGCACGCTCTTTGTAAATACAGCAGCGCATTGTCGGCTTTCTGCCGGTTACTATAACCTTGGCTATATCATTGAAGCTTTCGACCAGTGTGTCGTCAAAGGCGTGGCGGGCTACCTCTCTGAGTACCTTATATTTAAGATACTGCACCTTGGTGTCAAACTTTCTAAGCTTCGGTATCGGTTTTGCATTCTGTTCAGCCATTCAAATCAACTCCAATCAAAAATAGCTTACTTTAATTCTTTTTCCCATTTTCTTTAAGCATTCGCTCAACTCTTCAACAATCTGCATTTTAATATTAAAGCTTATCGGCAAATTCGGGTTCTGGTGAGCAGGGTTTATCGCCCTGCCGACATAGAAATTAATATCTGTCGCCTGCTCAAACAGCATCCTTGCGATCTGAGACGCTCCGTCCTTTTTAAAGCTCCAGTCCGAGTATAAATCGTTACTTTCAAGATAGAGCTTCGCGTATTCAAGCACCTTGCTCATTGTGATAACACCCTCGGTGACAAGGTCAACACCTTCGATTGTCGCTGTCGGCGGAATTTCGGGGTCGAGATAGTCTATTGATGTATTCATCGGCTTGCCTAAATACTCAGCGACAAGACTTGAGGTTGTTCCGCCGCATACAATATGCTTTCCTCCCTTTGAGAAAAACAGAGAGTGCATTTTTTGTGCCTCGTCGGGGTTTGACGGAGGTCCGAAAAGCACATTGACCTGAGCTCGTTTTCTTATTTTTATTGCGCCTATTGTTGTGTCGTCACCGGGTTCGCCGCCGTAGAGCCTGTTGCACTCATCAAGCAGAAGATTGCACAGCGACTTGGCGGTGAAGTCGGGCTCATACATCTGCTCCATAAATTCAACAATATTGTCACGCTGCCAGCCGAAGTTCATCGTCTTGCCAACTCCGGCATAAATTGCACCGTCACTCATTGCGATGAAAACATCGTTTTCTTTAAGCTTTATTTTTGTTTTAAAAATTGTCTTGCCTTCAACTTCGGTGACGGTCTTGGGGTAGTCGATGCTTTTGCCGTCACGCAGTATGATAACCTGAGGGTTATCGTACTGTATTATTTCAGCCTCTTCACTGTCAACAACGCGAATTATAGTAAAGGTTGAGTAAGCAACCTGCCGAACGCTGCAAACAGGCAGAGTAAGGGCGATTGTTTCAACACAGTCCTCAATGCTCAGATTATTAGCCATCATCGTGCTGATGATTTTAGAGGTCAGCGTTGCAAGTATATTTGCCTTAACTCCGCTGCCGAGTCCGTCGGCAAGCACCATAACATAGCTGTTGTCGCCCTGCTCAATAAGCTCAACCTTATCACCGCACAGCTGCTCACCGTGCTTTATCACGCTGTTGAAGCTGATGTCGGTACAGAGATTATTCATCGCTCAAGGACTCCTTTAGCTTTGTAAGGGCAATTTTGGTTTCTGCCGTGGTTTCGCCGAGCAGTGAAGCTATCTCCTGAACAACTCTCATCTGCTTTTCAATAACCTTATCGGCTATCTCTATCGTGTTTTTGCCCATAGTTTCCTTTTGTTCCTTCTCCTGCTCCTCGGCGGTGACATCGCGCATTATGCTGATAAGGATGTTGTAGCTTTTATCATAGAGAATTGTTTCTTCAACATATTTATCATACTCGGCAAGATAAATTCTCTTATCGTGAACATTGACTCCGCTGCTTAACACCTGCATATACGGCAATGGGTCAAGTATACGAACTACAGGCTCGCCTATTACATCCTGAACCCTTGCAATATTCATAATTCTTCTTGCTGATGAATTTATCTGCTGAATAGTCAAATCCTCGCTGAGAACCATAATTCCGTTAGGAGTATTCTTGATAATCGTATCCGAAAAGCTCTCTGCCTTTTGGATAAGATACGGCAAACACATTGTTATGTTAGCCTTGCCGAAATAAACAGCCACAGCCTTTTCGCGGCAGGTGTTATATCCGCACGAACCGCAGTTCAGCTCATCCTCGGGCTTTGTTTTTCCCATCTTCTTCAAAATTTCGGAAATAGCTTTTTCGCCGGGCATCTGACGCTTGGTATTGATAAAATCAACATTCTTTTTAAGCTGCTCGGAAGACATCTGTTCAGTGTCAAAATCCTTGTTATCGGCATATCGGTCAACAGCGAGGAACTCCTCAACAGGACGGAAGCTGTGCTTGTTCATCGCAGGGCCGCCGACACAGCTGCCGGGACAAGCCGACATCTCGATAAAGCACTTAGTTATCTTGCCGTTAATAATATCCTCAAGCGCAGCCATACAGTTTTCAACGCCGTCAATCGCCATATAGCTGTAATTTTCGGGCTTTGTTACCATTGATCTGAGTATGCCGCCCGTTGTCGGGAACAGTCTTGCCCTGCCGCCGTCATCCTTCTCGTATGTAGGCTCAGGTGCAATCCCCTCCTCATCCATCCAGCGTTTAAGCTCGATAAATGTCAGCACTCCGTCAACAATGCCGGGGTACGAGTCAGCCTCGTCCTTTTTTGCAATGCAAGGCCCGATAAAGACAGTTTTAGCCTCAGGGTGCTGTTCCTTGATTTTTGTGCAGTGTGCCTGCATAGGTGACAAAACCTTTGCGAGATACTGCAATGCGTTGGGATAATACTTCTGAATAAGTGTATTAACGCTGTGACAGCAGGACGAAATTACAACCTCACGGTCGTTGCCGCGCAGGATTCTCTCATACTCGTCCTTGACAACTGTTGCACCGATAGCTGTTTCACCTGCTCCTGCAAAGCCCAGCTTTTTAAGAGCCTTTTCAAGCTCAGTAATATTCACACCCTTAAAGTCAGCAACAAAGGCAGGCGCAATGCTGGCGTATACAGGTACTCCGCTTTTCACAAGCTCCTTGACTGACTGCAAGTCGTCCCTTATTACTTTTGCATTTTGTGGGCAGGCTGTGTAGCACTTGCCGCACATAATACATTCTGACTTCAGAATATAAGCCTGATTATCCTGAAAACGAATTGCCTTGACAGGACAGGCTCTGATACATTTATGGCAGTTTTTGCAATTTGATTTTTTTGTCTGTATACAATCGGTCATATCTTACACTCCCGAATACACGATCAATTCAAACGGTTCAATACATATTCGTTGAAAATATCGTTGAAATTCTCCTTGTTAACGCCGCTCACTACCTCATCGTCAAACTTGACAGATACACCGTCGGTGCATTTCCCGAGACAAAACGCAGCACTAAGCTCAACCTTATCTTCAAGCTGCCTTTCAGCAATATTTTCCTTCATAAGATTGATGATGTCGTAAGAGCCTCTTAAATGGCAGGAGCTTCCCACACATACATAAACCTTCATAAAAACACCTCGTTTCACAGAATAATAAATTCAGATTGTTTAAACATCATTTTCCGTTAATTTGCGGTATAATAAAAGCGGATTACAGCCGCATTTTGCAAACAGAAAAAATGTTTCTATTATATCGAATTATATCACATTTACACAATACCGTCAATTATATGTGATGTATTTTACTGCGAATTTACGACTTTTCTTTACAAATTGACAAAGATAAAATATAATAGATTACAAGGAGTTGAGTTTATGGAAATTATTGATTTTCATGCACATATTTACCCTGAGAAAATAGCTGACAACGCAATTAAAGGCATCGGGGATTTTTACAGCATTAAGATAGATTGCAGCGGCACTGCGGACAACCTTGTAAAAAAAGGTGAAGAAAACGGTGTGAACCGCTTTCTGGTGCAGTCGGTTGCAACCGTGCCGCATCAGGTGAAAAGTATCAATCAGTTCATCGCCTCCGAGTGCGAAAAGCACAAAAATTTTATCGGCTTCGGCACACTTCATCCCGACCTTGAAAACCCACAGGAGGACATTGAGGAGATAATAAACCTGGGCTTGCACGGTGTCAAGCTTCACCCTGACACACAGCGTTTTAATATGGACGACCCTAAAATGTTCCCGATTTACGATATGATACAGGGCAAACTGCCTGTGTTAATGCACTGCGGTGACTACCGCTACACCTACTCTCACCCGAAAAGACTGCAAAAAGTGCTTGAAAACTTCCCGAAGCTTACGGTTATCGCCGCACATTTCGGCGGCTGGTCGCTGTGGGATTTGGCACTTGAATATCTGCTTGACACTAACTGCTATGTTGACACATCAAGCTCAATAATGTTCATCGGCAAAAAAAGGGCAAAGGAGCTTATTCGCCTTTATGGTGCTGAGCGTGTTGTGTTCGGCACCGATTACCCGATGTGGACAGCCTCAGACAGCATAGAGGATATTATGAGTCTCGGATTAAATGATGATGAGCTTGAAAAAATATTCAGCGGCAATGCGAAAAGAATTATCGGCGAAAGCTGATTATTTGAATTAGATGAATATAACACAAAACGGAACGGCGAAAACCGTTCCGTTTTTAATTTACGCTGTAAGCTTATTATGGGCAATTCTGCATATAGGAATCAGCAAGCCGCCGACAGAGTTGCCTACTGTGATGATTATAAGATAGAGCAGCGCATTAATCGACCACGCACCGCCTGCCGCAAAGTAAAACATATTTGCGATACAGTGTTCATAGCTGCAAAATATAAATGCGATAACCCCGAGGAAAAGTCCGAGATACTTGCCGAGTGGACAAGGGTTATTTTTAAAGCCGTCTACTGCAATAAAGATAAGCAGATTGCAGAATATCGCAAGTATGAACACGCTCAAAGGGCTGTCGCCGAGCTTTATCCGACAAAGTTCAGCCGCTCTTTCACTCAGGTTCTCCCCTATTCTTGTCAAACTTAGCAATAGTGCAAGTCCAGCGGTACCGATAAGGTTGCCAAGCCAGATTAACGGAAGCTCAATAAATCTGTAAGGTCTTTTCTCAAGGATATACGAGACCTTGCCTGTGAAAAGATTAAATCCCATTGTGCAGATTGTGAAAAGTCCGAGCGTAAACAGCACCGAGCCGAAAATAGCATTCTCGGTGCAAAGGTACGCCGTTGCACCAAGACCGATACACAAGCCGCCGATTATTGCGTACAAAAATGTATCAACGCAATGCTTAAGCATTTCTATTCCCCCAATATATGCAACGCAAAACGACGCATAAAACAATATCCATAACGAATTCCGAGCGAATTCGACCTTTGTAACTTTATCACAAAAACCGGATATCGTCAATCACTATCACGGGAAAATGAAAATGTAAATTCTTGAATATTTACCGCTATGCCGTAAAGCGCCGTTAATTACAGCAGCCAAGGCGCTCCGTTTTGCATAAGCTGCTGTGCGTCCCGCCATGCTTCATCGTCAAATTTTTTGTTTTTGAAGTATTTATTCTTATCCTCATCGGTAATTTTTCGGATAACCCTGCACGGATTTCCGGCAGCCACTACCCAATCGGGTATATCCTTTGTGACAACACTGCCTGCACCGATAACCGTATTACTGCCGATATGCACACCCGGGCAGATTACTGAATTACCGCCAATCCACACATTGTCGCCGATTACAACCTCAGCGCCGTATTCATAGCCTGTGTTTCTTGTATCGGGATAAACAGGGTGTCCTGCGGTGTATATCGCCACATTCGGCGCAAGCAGGCAGTTATCGCCGATTATTACCTTTGCAACATCAATTATCGTGCAGTTGTAGTTTACAAACAGATGCTTGCCTACCTCAATATTAAAGCCGTAGTCACAGTAAAACGGCGGATTGATAAACGCACCGTCTGACTTGCCGAGCAGTTCCTTGACAATTCTGCTTATGCCCTCAAAGTCCGAACGATCAATCGTGTTGAGTTGATGTGTCAGTCTGCGGCAGACTTTCTGCTGCTCAAATACAGCTTTGTCGGATATGTACGGCAGACCCTTGTCCCTGCGTTCAATGTGATTCATTTTGTTACCTCCGTTCAGTTTTCGTGAATGATTTTAAGCCTGATTTCATCCTCGGTATTAACGGACAGCTCGGTTATATCATCAATCATTAATACTGCTTCTCCGTCATTCTCGCCGTACTCGTCAATCAGTATTATTGTGCAGGACTTATCATCGCTTTTTGTATCAATGTTTTTAACATAACCTATACAATCCTGATCCCCACTGCCATTGAGCTCAATCGCTACAATAAAATTGCGTTCACTCGCAAAATTAAGCATTGACAGATACAAATTATCCTCAGATAAATCAAGCTCTTCGTGCTTCGTCTTGTAGTAAGCCGCAAGCCTTTTTATCTTGTTTTCATACTTTCCTCCGTGTTCAACAGATACTATACTTTTTCTTTCTCTCACCACAAAGCCGTCATATCTGCCATACGGCGAAATAAGAGCAAGGATATAATGCACCTCATTATATCCCACAATATAGCCTACTGCATACGAGCCGTATTCACTTGTGTCACTGTGAATTGACACAAGCTCTCTGCTTTCGTAAAAGGTCATTAATTCATCGTTGAACATTTGTATGCCTCCCCACTCAACCTTATAAACATTCTATATCATTAATTCTCTTTTGTAAAGTGATAAACCATTATATTTAATAAAAATTACAGCTTATACCTGTTTTTTTAGAGCTGAATATACGAATAACTGAATCAGACAGTTGAACAAATCCTTATCCTTTGGTATACTCTGAAATGTAAATTCAATTCAAGTTTCTCAGCGGAGGTTTATATGACAAAAATAATGTTTGTGTGCCACGGCAACATATGCCGTTCACCAATGGCGCAGTTTGTTATGCAGGATATGGTAGATAAGATGGGACTGCACGATGAATTCTATATTGCGTCAGCCGCCACAAGCACCGAGGAAATAGGCAACCCTGTTCACCCCGGAACAAGGCGCAAGCTTCAAGAGAACGGTATTTCCTGCGAGGGTAAGCGTGCGGTGCAGATTAAAGCGTCAGACTATGAGCGATACGACTACATAATTATGATGGACAGCCTGAATATGCGTAACCTGCGGCGCATCATAAAAAACGACGACAAGCATAAAATCTACAAGCTCCTCGATTTCACGCAAAGTGGCGGCGACATTGCCGACCCTTGGTACACAGGCAATTTTGACATCACCTACAGCGATATTGTCAGAGGCTGCCGAGGATTGCTTGAGCATATTGTATCTCAGTAAATGACCGCCACTTAAAATACAAACAAAAACTCAAAAGCAGATGCCCGACTATGAGCATCTGCTTTTAATGTTTTATGCTGTAATATTATTTCCAGTTATTTACTGTGTCAGTATAAACATTGAGATAATCCTGAGCGGAGCGTGCCCAGCTGTTGTCGCTGCGCATTGCACGCTGAACAAGCTTTGACCAGCCGTCCTTATTCCAATAGCCGTTGATAGCACGCTTAACAGCCTGAACCATATCATAAGCCTCGTACTTAGCAAATGTAAAGCCGTTGCCGTAGCCGTCCATACTGTCGTGAATTGAATCACGCAGACCGCCTGTTTCTCTTACAACAGGGATTGAACCGTAGCGCAAAGCTATCATCTGTGAAAGTCCGCAAGGCTCGCTCTTTGACGGCATAAGGAAAATATCAGATCCGGAATAAATCTTTCTTGCAAGCTCCGGAATGTAACCGCGGCAGAAGCAAAGTCTGCCCGGATATTTTCTCTGCATATATGCAAAGAAGTCCTCATATTCCTTATCGCCCGAGCCGAGAATAACAAACTGAACATCGTGACCGCACATAATCTCATCAAGCGACATTCTGACAAGGTCAAGACCCTTGTGTCCTACCAACCTTGATACCATTGCGATAATCGGCGGATCACTGCGGCGTTCAAGATTCAAACGCTCCTGCAATGCACTCTTACAGAATGCCTTACCTCGTAAATCATTGGCTGAATAATGAGCGTAAAGCTGAATGTCGTTTTCCGGGTTGTAGCTTGCGTTGTCAATTCCGTTGAGAATTCCGCACAGCTTATACTGACGGCGATTCAGAATTGTATGCAGTCCGTGTGAGAACCACGGATTTAAAATCTCGTTAGCGTAAGACGGGCTTACTGTTGTAACTCGTGTTGAGGTTTCAATAGCACCTTTAACAAAGTTAAGCTTGCCGTCCTGCTCCAAAAGCTTTGTCTTATCGGCAGGAACACCTACACACTCTGTGTTTACCTCCCAGCCATACATACCCTGATACTGAATATTGTGAATCGTGAAAACGCTCTTGATATTATGATACCATGGATTGTGGCTGTAGAATAAATAGTAATATGTAGGTACAAGCGCTGTCTGCCAGTCGTTGCACTGCAAAACATCCGGGTGGAATTCAACCCTCGGCAGCATCTCCATAATAGCTCTTGAGAAGAACGCAAAACGCTCTGCATCATCATAAAAGCCGTAAAGACCGCTGCGCTTGAAGTAATATTCGTTATCAATGAAATAATACACAATGTCGTTGTAGTATGCCTCAAAGATACCGCAGTACTGGCTTCTCCAGCCTACAGGAACGGTGAAGTTTGTTCTGTAGCGCATCTGATTCTTAAGACCCTGCGGAATATCACCGTATAGCGGCATAACAACTCTGCAATCTACTCCCTTTTCCTTAAGTGCTTTCGGCAATGAGCCGGCACCTGCAACATCTGCAAGTCCGCCTGAGCCTGCAAAAGGGTTAGATTCACTTGTGCAATAAAGAACTCTCATATCTTAATCTCCAATCTAAATTTATCAAACTGTATTATTTTTTGCAATGTAAATCGGATAGGTGTCGTAGCCCATGAGAGCCCTGTCATTTTTAATAACAACATCCTTGTCGCAAATAACATAACTTAATCTGCCATTTTCGCCTATCTTTGTATCCTGCATTATGATGCAGTTTTCAACTTTAGCACCTTTGCCGATGTGAACACCCTTTGAAATAATACAATTTTCAACCTCACCCTCAATAACACAACCCTGTGCAATAAGAGAGTTTTTAACAGATGAGCCCAATCCGTATTTACTCGGCATATCGTCGCGAACCTTTGTAAAAATCGGTCTGTCAAAGTTAAACAGATCAGCTCTTACAAGCGGATCCATAAGCGACATATTAGACTTGAAATATGTATCAAGTGAGGTTATTGATGAATAGTAGCCCGTGAACTCGTAGCCGTAAACATTGAACCTCTTGTAATTGTCAAGAATAAGGTTTCGTCTGAAATCAAGAGCATTTCTGCTTACACAGTCAACAAGCAAATCAAGAAAAAGCTCTTTCTTCATAAATGCTGAAGAGAACAGATAATCACACTCAAAACCGCTTGCAGCTTCAACACGAGGATTGATAACCATATCGGTTATTTTGTTATCTGTATCGGTAGTTATAACAATCGGTGCTGTTGAACCCTTTGAAACAGTTCCGTGAACATACATAAATGTTATATCAGCGTTAGTTTTTATATGCTGCTCAATCATCTTGCTGTAATCGCAGTTGAACACATTGTTACTGGTAGTCAGAAGAACATACTCCTCTTTTGACTTTTCAACAAAGCCTCTCATATTATACATACACTCAACTGTTGTTGTGAAGCTGTCTGCTCCCATACTGTACGGCGACAATATTGTAAGACCGCCACGGCGTTTAGACAAATCCCACGCCTTACCTGAACCGAGATGATCCATAAGGGATGCGAATTTTTTCTCTGCAACAACGCCAACTTTGTCAATACCTGAGTTTACAAAATTTGAAAGTGTAAAATCGATGAGCCTGTACTTTCCGCCGAATGGAGTTGAACCGATAGCTCTTTTTGAGGTAAGCTCGGGGATGCAGATGTCGTTTATATTAGGAAAAACCAATCCTAAAATGTTTGTTCCTTTCATTACTCACCATCCCCTTCTATATCATTGTATACCATTTCTTTCGCAGCAACAACAGCATTTTTGCCGACGCAAAGATTACCGCCGACAACAGCAATACCCCATTGATCCTTGTCTTCCACTTCTTCAGGGCGCTTACCAATAACAGCTCCGCTGCCGATGTGAGCATTCTCGCCGATTATTGCGTACTGAACAACTGCGTTATCCTCAATTACTGCACCCGGCATAATAATTGAATCGCTTACAACTGCTCCAACGCCAACTGTAACGCCGGCAAACAGAACAGAGAATTCAACCTCTCCGTAAATGTTACAGCCGTCAGCCACAAGAGCATTCTGAATTTTTGCTGTTTGCGCAACATACTGAGGCGGCATAACGGGATTTCTTGAATAAATCTTGTCCTTTTCGCCGCTTAAGTCGAGAGGAACATTCGGGTCAAGCAAATCCATATTTGCCTCCCAAAGGCTGTCGATTGTTCCGACATCCTTCCAATAGCCCTCAAAACGATAAGAGAACATTCTTTCACCTGCATTGAGCATCGCCGGAAGAACATCCTTGCCGAAATCGTGGCTTGAATCCTCCTTATCAGCGTCCTCTATGAGATACTTACGCAGCTTGCTCCAAGTAAAAACATATATACCCATTGAAGCGTTTGTGCTCTTCGGCACAGCCGGCTTTTCATCAAACTCATAGATTGAGCCGTCAGGATTTGTATTTAGAATACCAAAACGCGAAGCCTCGGCAAGCGGAACATCGATTGACGCGATTGTGCAATCGGCGTTATTTTGCTTGTGCTCGGCAATCATCTTGGAGTAGTCCATTTTATAAATATGGTCACCCGAAAGAATAACAACATACTCCGGTCTGTAGCGGTCTATGTAGTTAATATTTTGATAAATAGCGTTTGCAGTGCCGGAATACCATGCAGCGCCGTTAATCTGCTGGTAAGGGCTTAAGCAGTGAACTCCCTCGAAAATTCCGTCGAGATCCCACGGCTGACCTGTACCGATATACTCGTTGAGAACAAGCGGCTGGTACTGTGTAAGCACGCCAACCTCATCAATTCCGGAGTTTACACAGTTTGAAAGCGGAAAATCTATTATCCTGTACTTACCGCCGAATGGAACGGCAGGCTTTGCGATGTTCTGTGTCAGAACGCCCAGTCTGCTTCCCTGTCCGCCGGCGAGCAGCATAGCAACAACTTCTTGCTTAGGATAGTTTTGCATTATTCGATTACCTCCTTATGTAGCAATCCTTTATAAAGGAGCACTACTAATAAAAATATATTATTTTTAAAAATGCAAATGCATCTTATAAGCAAATTGAAGTCTTATTCCTCTTTATTGTCTGCTTCTTTTTTTGCTGTCTTTGTTGTCTTTGTTGTCTTTGTTGTCTTTGCTGACTTTGTTGTCTTTGTTGTCTTTGCTGACTTTGAAGCTTTGGTCGTTTTGCTCTCGGAAGCTTCTGCCTCCTCAGCCTTTTCAGAATCAGCAGCTTTTGTTTTCGCTGTAGTCTTTTTCTTTGTAACCTTTTTCTTCTTCGGTCTTGGCGGTTTTTTCTCTATGCACTTAAAGTACATAACAGACATCGGAGGAAGAGTAAGCATAATTGACTGGTCAAGGTCATGCATTTCCTCTCCGCTCGAATCAATATGCTGTCCGTTTGTAATACCTGAACCGCCAAAGCGCTCGTCATCGGTATTGAATACCTCGGCATAAATTCCGTTCTGAGGAACACCGATTGCGTAATTCTCACGCAGCATCGGCTGGAAGTTGCATACACCGATAATTCTCTCACCGCTTTTATCAATGCGCTGGAAAGCAATAACACTCTGAGTGTAGTCGTTATGGTGAATCCACTGGAAGCCTTCCCATGTGAAGTCAACTTCGTAGAGAGGCGGATTTTCCAGATAGAAATGGTTTATTTCCTTAAAGAAGTTATGTAGCTTCTGATGCTTTTCAAAGCCAAGCAAATTCCACTGGAGCTCGCTTGTTGAATCCCACTCGTCAAACTGACCTAATTCAGTTCCCATAAATGTGAGCTTCTTGCCCGGATGAATCATCATATATGCCATAAATGCGCGAACGCCGGCAAATTTCATATCATAATCGCCCGGCATTTTGTTTATAAGCGAGCATTTGCCGTAAACTACCTCGTCATGTGAAATCGGAAGCAGGAAGTTCTCAGAGAACGCATAGAAGAAACTGAAAGTGAGTGCATCGTGGTGGAATGGACGGTAAATCGGGTCAAGCGACATATAGTGCAGCATATCATTCATCCAGCCCATATTCCACTTATAGTTAAATCCAAGTCCGCCGTCTTCTGTCGGTCTTGAAACAAGCGGCCAAGATGTTGATTCCTCGGCTATCATATATTTGCCGGGCAGATTCTGCTGAATACCGTAATTGAGATGACGCAGAAAATCAACAGCCTCAAGGTGTTCCTTGCCGCCGAACATATTTGCAACCCACTCGCCATCGCGGCGGTTGTAGTCAAGATAAAGCATTGAAGCAACAGCGTCAACTCTGATACCGTCGATATGGTATTCGCTGAGCCAGAAATTTGCGCTTGATGTAAGGAAGCTCTTAACCTCATAACGGCTGTAATCAAACACGAGTGTTCCCCATTCCTTATGCTCGCCTTTTCTTGTGTCTGCATACTCATAGCAGCAGGTGCCGTCAAAGCGTGCAAGACCGTGAGCATCGCGTGGGAAGTGAGCCGGAACCCAGTCAAGAATAACCTGTATTCCTGCCTTATGGCACTCGTTTACAAAACTCTTAAAATCATCAGGTGTACCGTAGCGTGAGGTCGGGGCATAGTATCCCGTTACCTGATATCCCCATGAGCCGTCATAAGGATACTCTGTAATAGGCATAAGCTCAACATGAGTATATCCCATTTCCTTGACATACGGAACAAGCTCCTTTGCAAGGTTATGGTAGCTCAGTCTTTCGCCGTCCTTGCCAATCTTCCACGAACCTGCATGAATCTCATAAATATTCATCGGCTTATCAATGCCTTTGTTATTATTTTTGAGTTGTTCCTCAAATTCGCTGTCCTCCCAGTTGAACTCCTGGAAATCATAAAACTTTGAAGCATTGTCGGGACGCGTCTGAGCGTGGAAAGCATATGGGTCAGACTTGTAAAGTTTCTCAAACCATGGTGTTTCAACACAGTATTTATAGCAATCAAACTGCTTTACATTACCGATAAAACACTCCCAGATACCGCGGTCGTCAACTTTGGTCATATAGTCCGCCATATTGTCCCAGTTATTAAAGTCGCCCACAACCGAAACAGTAAGTGCGTGCGGCGCCCAAACACGAAAGATTACTCCCTCGTATCCATCCTGATTCACCGCCTTGTGAGCACCCATATATTTGTACGCGGTAGTACTTTTGCCGGACAGAAAAAGCTCCTTCTCTTTTTCTGCTTCAATGGACATAGCCTCATATAATTCGTTAGCCATGTTCAATGTTCTCCTTCCTTATGTAATATATTTTTTTGGCAGAAATAGCAAAAAGACATACTTTGTTCAATCTACCTTATCTTTCTATTATATAATAACAAGATTTTGATTAAAATTCAATAGTTTTTTAATTTTTTTGCATAAATTTATCGTTATAATATTAAATTTTTACTTTTGGCAAATTCAGGAATTTGTTAATTATTTCGTAAAGAGCATTATAATACCTATGCTGTGTCGAAAATTACAAAAGTGCGGCAGAGCAATATTTTTTATCAAGTGCAAAAAAAAGGACTGCGGCAAGCATCTTTTGCCGCAGTCCATCAGCAGTAAAATATCAATCTTCAGCATATGTTTCGGGGCAGCATTCGTAGATTTTTTGCTCTAAGTTAAGAAAATCCTGAAACGCCGCCGGCTTGTTGTTGGGATTTCTCAGCAGTGCCGCCGGATGCAGAGTAGCCATATAGAGTATTCCGTCCTGTTCAAAAAACTGCCCGTGCTCTTTTGTGATTTTTATATCCGGCTTAAACATCTTCATCGCGGCAATCCTGCCGAGGCAGACAATGATTTTCGGCTTAATAAGCTCAATCTGTGCCTGAAGCCACCGGTTGCACTGTTCCTGCTCCTCAGGAAACGGGTCGCGATTTTGCGGAGGACGGCACTTGACTATATTTGCTATATATATGTTCTTCTTTCTGTCAAGATGCACAGCTGCCAGCATTTTGTCAAGCAGCTTTCCTCCTCTGCCTACAAACGGTTCGCCTTGTAAGTCCTCGTTTTGTCCGGGACCTTCGCCGATAAAAAGAACCTTTGAATTCGGATTGCCAACACCGACAACAACATTTGTTCTTGTCTCGCAAAGTCCGCATCTGCGGCAGCTCAGGCAATCTTTTTTCAGTTCTTCCCAGTTGTTATACATAAGATACCTCTTTTACAGTTTTATAATTCCCAGCGAATTCAGCACCGAGCTTACCAAAATTGCGAGAATAAATATCGGCGCAATATACTTGATAATTACATTATACATTTTCTCGCGCTTGAATTTTGACGAGAGCCTTACCTCGTCGCCAATAACCTTTGTGCCGACAAAATAGCCGACGAGCAGACAGGTGAAAAGTGCAACAATCGGCATCATAACGCTGTTGCTGATGAAATCGAAGAAATCGAGAATTGACATTCCGAAGATTGTGAAATCTCTCCAAACACCAAATCCAAGTGAAGACGGAACACCAATAAGAAGCGCACCGAACAGCACAATAAAGCAGACAAGGCGTCTGTTAAGCTTTGTTTTGTCTGTGATGATTGATACAATAGTTTCCATAAGTGAAACAGACGAGGTAAGCGCCGCGAACAGAACAAGCAGGAAGAACAGCGCACCGATAATCTGACCTGCCCACATATTCTGGAATACCTGCGGGAGAGTTATAAACATAAGCGACGGACCTGCCTGAAGTTTTGACAAATCTCCGCCCGAGAATACAAAGACAGACGGTACGATCATCAAGCCTGCAAGAAGCGCGATACCTATATCGAAAATTTCAATCTGCTTTGTTGATTTTTCAATATCAACATCTTTTTTCATATATGAACCGTAGGTTATCATTATGCCCATTGCAAGCGACATTGAATAAAAAAGCTGACCGAGAGCCGCCAGAATCATATTTACATTAAGACCGTCAAGCGTTGGTGTGAAATAATAAAGAACACCGTCAAGCGCACCGGGTTGACACATTACAAAAATACAAATTCCGATAGTCATAACAACAAGAATCGGCATAAGTATTTTACTTGCTCTTTCAATGCCGCCCTTAACGCCGAGCAAAACAATCAGCGCCGTCAAGGCTACAAACAGGAAAAACCACCCCAGAGGCTCCCATGTTCCCTTAATAAATCCGGTAAAATATCCGTCCTGAGATGCCGTTGTCATCTGATTTGTAATGAACATTGCGCCGTATTTTGTTACCCAACCGCCGATAACACAGTAATACGGGAATATGATTATCGGCACTGCCGCCGCAAGCCAACCGAGCGCAGAAAAACGCTTGTCAAGCTTTTTGTATGCGCCTACAACGCTCAAGCCTGTTTTTCGTCCTATTGCAATTTCGGTCACCATAAGTGCAAAGCCAAAGGTAATTGCGAGAATGGTATATACAATCAAAAATGTACCGCCGCCGTATTTAGCCGCGAGATACGGAAAACGCCAAATATTTCCAAGTCCTACTGCAGAGCCTGCCGCCGCAAGGACAAAACCGATTCTGCCTGTAAAGCTGCTTCTTTTCTTTTCCATTATTTCAACCTCAAATTCTAATTATTTTTTAAAGCTTCAACAACACGCTCAAGCTTCATTGCTCTTGACGCTTTGACAAGTATGCTGTCGCCGTCTTTAATAATGCCTTTTAAGCTGTCAACCAGCTCTTCGACCGTTTCAAACCACAGAGCGCTCTCTCCGTAGCCCTCTTTAATTTTTTTCGCAAGCGGACCTACCGAAAGCAAAAGCTCTACGCCCTTTTCTTTTGCATACTCTCCGACTTTTTTGTGCAGCTCAAGCTCGTTTTCGCCAAGCTCCTTCATATCGCCGAGAATACAAACACGCCTGCCGCTGAAATTCATCAGGGTATCGATTGCACCCATTACAGAGTTGGGGTTAGCGTTATAGCAGTCGTCAATTATGTTTATTCTGCCCGTCCTGATAAGGTTATCACGGCTGCCAACTGTTTTGTAGCCTGCAACGCCGTTTGCGATTTCTGCATCTGTCATACCAAGGCTCTCGCCGACCGCAAAAGCCGCAAGAGCGTTTGACACCATATATGTGCCTATAGCGTCAATATGCACCGGAATTCTTCTGTCGTTGTGAACAAGCGTACAGCTTATGCCGTCTGCACCGTTGTTTTTGATGTCCTCGGCGTAATATTCGTTTTTACTATTTATTCCGAAAAACACCGGGTCTATACCATAACGGCTCTGTTGAGTAATCAGCTTATCGTCATCGCCGTTTAAGAAAATCTCCCGATTTCCCGACATATAATCAAAAACCTCGGTTTTCGCCCTCAGAACACCATCGCGGTCGTGCAGGTTTTCAAGGTGGCAGTTGCCGATATTTGTTATAATGCAGTGGGTAGGTCTGACCATTTTTGCAAGACGCGTCATTTCACCGAAGTCAGAAATACCCATTTCAACAACCGCCGCCGTGTGGCTTTCGTTCAAGCCGAAAAGCGTAATCGGCACGCCAAGCTCATTGTTGAAATTCCCCTGCGTTTTATGGACGCTGAACTTCTGCGACAAAACGGAGGCAACCATCTCTTTGGTTGAGGTTTTGCCGACGCTGCCCGTAATGCCGACGACGGGAACATTGAAAAGTGAACGGTAAAATTCGGCAATCTGTTTTAGAGCAATCAGTGTTGACTCAACAACAACGCATGGCTTTGACGGATTTTGCGGTGCTTCCTCGCAAATTGCACACACTGCGCCGTTTTGAAAGCACTGCTCTATGTAAGCGTGACCGTCGCTGCGCTCACCCTTGATTGCTGCAAAGCAAGAGCCTTCACCTGCCTTGCGACTGTCGGTGACAATAGTTGCAACCGGCGTATCCTTAAGGCTTTCATCACCAACATAACGACCGCCGCAGGATTTCAGAATATCGTTAATTGTAAAAGTAATCATAGCTTCATTCCAATCAGTTATATTTTTCAAGTGAAATCTGCGCAAGCTTATCGCACAGCTCAGGGTAATCTATGCCGACTGCCGCTGCCTCCTGCGGCAAAAGGCTTGTCGGGGTCATACCCGGCAGAGTGTTCGCCTCAAGGCAGTAAAAGCTGCCGTCATCGGCAAGTATAAAGTCTATTCTTGCGTAAGCGTCTAACTTCAGCACTTTATATGCGTGTTCAGCCTCACGCTGGATTTTTTCCGTAACCTCTGTGCAGATATCGGCAGGGCAATATTCATCGGTGCTGCCGGGCTGATATTTATTCACATAATCATAAAAGCCCTGCTTTGGCACAATCTCGATAATCGGCAAAGCCTTGCCGTCTATTAGACCAACCGACAGCTCTCTGCCCTTTACAAACTGCTCAACAAGAACCTCGTCCTCGTACTTAAACGCCTCTTTCATTGCACTTTCGTACTCGCCGAAGCTGCGAACTATTGAAACACCGACGCTGCTGCCGCCCGAGCAAGGCTTAACAACACAAGGAAAGCTGTTCCATTCCAAGGCTCTGCCGTTTTCAATGTCTGCCTTAACAAAGACACTGCCCTTTGGAGTCGGAACATTGTTATAAAGGAAAATGCTCTTTGAAATGCCCTTATCCATCGCCAAGGCACTGCCAAGACTGCCTGAGCCTGTGTACTTTATGCCGAGCAAATCAAGAGTTGCCTGAAGCTTGCCGTTTTCGCCGACATCACCGTGAAGAGCAAGGAATGTTATATCCGCACTTTTGCATATCTCCTCAACATTCTGACCGAGAAAGCGGTCAGATTTATCCTTGCGGCTCGCCTTGATTTTTTCAATATCGGGGACGGTATTTCCGATAGGAGCGTTTGTCGTAAAGCAGTAGTTGCTTTCAAACAGCTTTTCTATATCACACTCGTCCTGCTCATATCCCATAAACACATCAAGCAAGACTACCTTATGACCCTTTTTTCTCAGTGCATCAGCAACAAGACAGCCTGATGTTATCGACACATCTCTCTCTGTGCTGAGTCCTCCTGCAAGAACAACAATTTTCATAATATATCCGTAAACTCCTCTCCAAACTATACATCTCAGATTAAAAGACAATATATAAATATTATATTACCTCACAGCCTATTTTGCAAGAAAAACCCCGTGGAAATTCACGGGGTTTTCAAAAAAAGTGTTCGTTATTTATTTTGCTCAGCCAAGCGCTCTGTTGAGCCAGATTTCGCCGATGTCCATTGCAAGGTACAAGCCCTGCTTTTCGCTCGACTTCACAACCTGCTTTCTCGGCGGAATGTCGGGGTCTGTGCACATAAGCTGAACTGTTACCTTATCGGCAACATCAAGGTCGTTTACCTTTTTTGTCGTTTTAACCTGAAGGCGAATAACATATTTTTCGTCCATATTTCCGTAATAAAGGTCGTTGCCAACACGGACAAGCGGTCTGCCCTTGTATGTTGGGAACGCTGATTTCTGCTTTGCCATTTTTCGTCCTCCTTTTTATATTCTTATTACTCTATTTTTATTTTGAGAGAAGCTTTTTTATTCTTGCCATTGCCTCAATGGTCTTGTCACGGTCGCCGAAAGAGGTCAGTCTGAAATAGCCCTCGCCGTTCTTGCCAAAGCCCGCACCCGGTGTGCCGACAACATTTGCCTCGGTGAGAAGATAGTCAAAGAACTCCCATGAACCCATACCGTTAGGGCATTTAAGCCAGATGTACGGTGAGTTCTTGCCGCCCGAATACCAAATGCCAAGCTCGTCAAAGGTTTTTGCAATAATTCTTGCGTTCTCCTTGTAATACTCAAGGTTCTCGGCGCACTGCTTCTGACCCTCTTCAGAGAATACTGCGGCTGCACCGCACTGAACAGGATATGAAACGCCGTTGAACTTTGAGCCCTGTCTTCTACCCCATATCTGAGAAATATTTACAACAGTGCCGTCCTCGGTTACAACCTCAAGCTCCTTAGGAACTACTGTGTAGCCGCAGCGAAGTCCTGTAAATCCTGCTGTTTTTGAGAGTGAGCAAATCTCGATAGCGCACTTTTTAGCGCCCTCGATTGCAAAAATACTTCTCGGTACATCGTCCTCTGTGATAAATGCTTCATATGCCGCATCATAGATTATTATAGCCTTGTTATCAAGCGCATAATCAACCCAAGCCTTAAGCTGTGCAGTAGTGAATGCGGCGCCTGTCGGGTTGTTAGGTGAGCAGAGGTAAATCAAGTCAGCGTGAATGCTCGGGTCGGGTACGGCATTAAAGCCGTTTTCCTGAGTTGAATCGATGTAGATTACCTCTCTGCCGCTCATAAGGTTTGAGTCAACATAAACAGGATAAGCAGGGTCAGAGATAAGCACTGTGTTCCTGTCGCTGAAAATATCAACAATATTGCCGCAGTCTGACTTTGCACCATCACTGATTCTTATATCGTCAGCCGGAACATCCACTCCAAAGCTCTTGTAGTAGTTTGAGACTGCTTCCTTTAAGAAGTCGTAGCCTGTGCCGCTGTCCTCATATCCCTTGAATGTTTCCTTAACGCCCATCTCTTCAACGCCTTTTTTAACCGCCTCAACAACACAGGGAGCAAGCGGAAGAGTAACATCGCCAATACCCATTCTTATGATGTTGTCCTTTTTGTCGGGGTTGTTGGCGATAAACTCGTTAATCTTTTTCGCAATGTTGATAAAAAGATAGTTTTTCTCAAGCTTTAAAAAGTTTTCGTTAATGTACGGCATATTATTTCTCCCTTTCTTTTATCAATTTATTTTACAGGATCATCTATCCTTATTCTCTATTGACGCCTTAACAAAGTCCCTGAATAGCGGATGAGCATGGTTGGGTCTGCTCTTGAATTCAGGATGATACTGAACGCCTATAAAGAATCTGTTTGACGGAATTTCAACAGCCTCAACAAGCATACCGTTAGGTGATGTACCTGTTACCAGCATACCGTTCTCCTCAAATTCATCGCGGTATTCGTTGTTGAACTCATAACGGTGGCGGTGACGCTCTGCAATTTCACTCTTGCCATAAGCCTGTGACATTTTACTATCAGCCTTTATTTTGCACGGATATGCGCCAAGACGCATTGTGCCGCCCATATCAACAACGCCTAACTGGTCAGGCATAAGGTCGATAACCTTGTTCTGGCTGTTCGGGTTGAACTCGCCGCTGTTTGCATCGTCATATTTAAGAACATCTCTTGCAAATTCGATAACCGCGGTCTGCATACCAAGACAAATACCAAGATACGGAATGTCGTTTTCTCTTGCATATTTTGCAGCTGTGATTTTTCCGTCAACGCCTCTGTCACCAAAGCCGCCCGGAACAAGAATTCCGTCGCAGTCGCCGAGCAAATCGTCAACAGTATAAGCAGTTACAAGCTCTGCGTCAACCCACTTAATCTCAACATGAGCCGCATTTTCATAGCCTGCGTGGTGAAGTGCCTCTGCAACCGACAGATAAGCGTCGTGCAGCTGAACATACTTACCGACAAGTGCAATCTTGACCTCTTTGTTTCTCGACTCGATTCTATCGAGCATTTCAAGCCATTCTGTCATATCGCTCGGCTTGCTGTCAAGGTGAAGTTCACGGCAAACAATATCTGAGAAATTATTCTTTTCAAGCATAAGCGGAGCCTGATAAAGCACAGGAAGAGTTATGTTCTCAATTACACAGTCGGGCTTTACATTGCAGAAAAGAGCGATTTTCTTGAAAATGCTCTCCTCAAGCGGCTCGTCACAGCGAAGCACTATAATATCAGGGTTAATACCGAGTGAACGCAGCTCCTTAACAGAGTGCTGAGTCGGCTTTGACTTATGCTCCTCAGAGCCTTTGATATACGGCACAAGAGTAACATGAATGAAAATACAGTTTTCCTGACCTACCTCAAGTGACACCTGACGGATAGCCTCCAAAAACGGCTGGCTTTCTATATCGCCTACTGTGCCGCCGATTTCAGTAATAACTATATCGGCATTTGACTTTTTGCCAACATTAAAGATAAAATTCTTGATTTCGTTTGTGATGTGCGGAATTACCTGAACTGTTTCGCCAAGATATTCCCCTGCTCTTTCTTTTTCAAGAACATTTGAGTAAACCTTGCCTGTTGTGAGGTTTGAATATTTGTTGAGGTTTTCATCGATAAAACGCTCATAGTGACCGAGGTCGAGGTCGGTTTCAGCTCCGTCCTCTGTAACATATACTTCGCCGTGCTGGAACGGACTCATTGTACCGGGGTCAACATTGATATACGGGTCAAGCTTCTGAGCTGCTATTTTATAGCCTCTCGCCTTCAAAAGCCGTCCAAGTGATGCGGCTGTAATACCTTTACCAAGACCCGACACAACGCCGCCTGTTACAAATATATATTTAGTCATTCCTCAAACTTTCCTTTCTTTTTGTATTATCAAGCCTGTGCCGCCTGTTTTTCGGGGCGGCACATATGAATTGTTTCCTTATAGCTCGATTGTACCGTCGAACACACGCTCAGCAGCACCCGTCATAAATACTGTTTCGTCTGTATAGTTAATTACAAGGTCGCCGCCCTTGAGCTTAATGGTGATGTCCTCACCCTTCGGGCAGAAGCCGTTTTCAACCGCCGCAACCGCAACAGCACAAGCACCTGTACCGCAAGCCCATGTTTCGCCGCTGCCTCTCTCCCATACTCTCATTCTGATTGTGTGGTCGTCGATAACGCTTACAAATTCTGTGTTTACTCTCTCGGGGAAGAGCGGGTCAAACTCAAACTTCGGACCGACTTTTTCAATATCAAGATTATCAATATCATCCATAAACACTACGCAGTGCGGATTACCCATAGATACACAGGTGATATTGTAATCCTTGCCGTCAATCGTTACAGGCTCGTTCACAATCTTGTCCTTATCCATAGCAACAGGAATATTCTTCGGGTCAAGCTCAGCCTTGCCCATATCAACACGAAGGCTCTTAACCTCGTTATCCTGCTTGTAAACAGTGAGCGTCTTAATGCCGCTTAAGGTTTCAACAGACACGGTGTTCTTGCTTGTATCAACAAGGTTGTGGTCATAAAGGAACTTGCCGACACAGCGGATACCGTTGCCGCACATTTTACCCTCAGAGCCGTCAAGGTTGAACATTCTCATCTTTGCATCTGCAACATCAGATCTGCAGATAAGAATTATACCGTCGCCGCCGATACCGTAGCGTCTGTCAGAAAGTCTTACGCTCAGTCCCTCGGGGTTGTTTATCATTTCGTCAAAACAGTTAAAATAGATGTAGTCATTGCCGCAGCCGTGCATCTTTGTAAAATTGTACTTCACTTTTTCTCTCCTCATATGGTTAATGTCAACAAGCTCTGTGTTGCTCGGTGAATATCTGCTCTTTAAGCACTCTGCAAGTGCGTTTGCCGTGTCGAGAGATGTAAGACACGGAATATTTCTCTCTACCGTCTTGCGGCGAATCTTTACGCTGTCACGCGACGGGATTCTGCCCTTTGACGAAGTCGAGATAACATAGCTTATCTTTCCGCTTTCAATAAGCGTAAGTGTGTTTTCCTCAGCCTCGTGGATTTTATCTACCTTATGAGCCTTTATACCATAGCTTTTCAGCACCTCTGCTGTACCCTTAGTTGCGTAAAGCTCAAAGCCCAGCTCCTGATACTTTTTGGCGAGGTCACCGATTTCTCTCTTATCGGAGTTTCTTACGGTGATAAGCACACCGCCGGATTTTGTCATCTTGTAGCCGGCTCCCGTAAGTCCCTTGTAAAGAGCCTCTTCAAGTGTTCCTGCAACGCCCAATACTTCACCGGTTGACTTCATCTCAGGTCCTAAGTGGTTGTCAACATTGATGAGCTTCTCGAAAGAGAACACAGGAACCTTAACTGCAATATACGGCGATTTTTTGTAAAGACCGGTGCCATAGCCCATATCCCTGAGCTTCTCGCCGAGCATAGCCTTAGTAGCCAGATCAACCATAGGAACGCCCGTTACCTTGCTGATATACGGGATAGTTCTTGAAGAACGCGGGTTTACCTCAATAACATAAAGGTCGCCGTTATAGATAAGGTACTGTATATTTACAAGACCCTTTGTGTTAAGCGAAAGCGCAAGATCTCTTGAGCTTTTTATAATACGCTCGGTCATTTCGTCACTTATATTCCATGCAGGATAAACCGCTATTGAGTCGCCCGAGTGAACACCGGCTCTCTCGATATGCTCCATAATACCCGGAATAAGAATATCTTCGCCGTCACAGATAGCGTCAACCTCAATCTCTGTACCCATAAGGTACTTATCAATCAGAATCGGGTTTTCAATATTCTGTGACAGAATAATAGCCATATATTCAATAATATCATCGCTGTTATAAGCGATAATCATATTCTGACCGCCGAGAACATATGACGGACGCATAAGCACAGGGTATCCGATTCTGTCGGCAACATCAAGAGCTTCCTCTGTTGTCATAACCGTTACGCCTTGCGGACGCTTGATGTGGTGCTTCTCCAGAAGCTCGTCAAAGCGTTCTCTGTCCTCAGCCATATCAATGCTGTCTGCCGAGGTTCCGAGAATATTTACACCCTGTGAGCTTAAATAGCTTGTCAGCTTGATAGCAGTCTGACCGCCGAAAGCCACTACAACGCCGTATGGCTTTTCGGTGTTGATAACGCCCATTACATCCTCGTTTGTGAGCGGCTCAAAATAAAGTCTGTCGGCTGTGTCAAAGTCGGTTGAAACCGTTTCAGGGTTATTGTTGACAATTACAACATCAAAGCCTGCCTGCTTCAGCGCCCATACGCAGTGAACAGACGCATAGTCAAATTCGATACCCTGACCTATTCTGATAGGACCTGAACCGAAAACGATAATCGTCTTTTTGCCGTCATTTGTTTCTTTGATAAACTCCTCTGCCTCGTTCTCGCTGTCAAAGGTTGAATAGAAGTAAGGTGTTTCAGCCTTGAACTCAGCGGCACAGGTGTCAACCATCTTATATACAGGAAGTGCAGGATTTTTAATCTCGCATCCGCTTATTTTCTTTATTGATTCATCAAGGAAGCCCATATGCTTTGCCTGCATATAAAGCTCGCCCGTAAGCTCGCCCTTTGAAAGCTCTTTTTCGAGGTTGATTATATTCAAAAGCTTATATAAGAACCACTCGTCAATCATTGTAATCTTGTGGATTTCATCAACGGTAATTCCCTTTTTAAGCGCTGAGAACACACAGAAAAGTCTTTCGT
The DNA here is from genome assembly GCA_051880615.1 of Acutalibacteraceae bacterium. Classification (GTDB taxonomy): domain Bacteria; phylum Bacillota; class Clostridia; order Oscillospirales; family Acutalibacteraceae; genus UBA7067. The sequence goes on along the minus strand of JBJEOH010000041.1, from coordinate 147,206 downwards.
CGTCGCATATTTCAAGACGCTTCCTGAGGTTTTCAAGCGACATATTCACAAATTTCTCGTGATCCAAGGTCTTAAGAGAAATTTCAGCTCCTCTTACAGCCTTCATAATAGCCTGCTCAAAGGTCGGAGCGATTGACATAACCTCGCCTGTTGCCTTCATCTGAGTGCCAAGAGTTCTCTTGGCATATACAAATTTATCGAAAGGCCATTTCGGGAACTTTACAACCACATAGTCGAGCGCAGGCTCAAAGCAGGCGTAGGTTGAACCCGTAACGGCGTTTTTGATTTCGTCAAGTGTGTAGCCGATTGCGATTTTTGCAGAAACCTTTGCAATCGGGTAGCCTGTAGCCTTTGAAGCAAGAGCCGAAGAACGCGAAACTCTCGGGTTAACCTCAATTACGGCGTACTCAAAGCTTTCGGGATTGAGCGCAAACTGGCAGTTACAGCCGCCCTCTACGCCGAGTGCAGAGATAATGTCAAGAGACGCGCTTCTGAGCATCTGATACTCTTTATCAGAGAGCGTAACAGTCGGTGCGATAACTATACTGTCGCCGGTGTGAACGCCGACAGGGTCAAAGTTCTCCATTGAGCAGACGGTGATTACATTGCCCTTGCTGTCACGCATAACCTCAAATTCAATTTCTTTCCAGCCTGCGATACATCTTTCAACAAGCACCTGAGTGATAGGCGAAAGCTCCAGACCGTTTGCGGTTATTTCACGAAGCTCCTCCTCGTTGTTTACAATACCGCCGCCTGTGCCGCCGAGAGTGAACGCAGGACGGATAATAACAGGGTAACCTATTTCGTTTGCAAATTCAACGGCGCTCTCAACATCGTTTACAACCTTTGACGGGATAACAGGCTGGCCAATAGACTCCATTGTGTCCTTGAACATCTGCCTGTCCTCTGCCTTGTCGATTGTTTCCGGGTTTGCGCCGAGCAGGCGAACTCCCTCCTTTTCAAGAAAGCCCTCCTTTGCAAGCTGCATTGAAAGAGTAAGACCTGTCTGACCGCCGAGAGTTGACAGAAGGCTGTCGGGCTTTTCTTTCTTAATAATTCTTTTAACGGTTTCAAGATTAAGTGGCTCAATATAAATCTTGTCAGCCATTGCATTGTCTGTCATTATGGTAGCCGGGTTGGAGTTGATGAGAATTACCTCAAGACCCTCTTCCTTGAGCGCACGGCAAGCCTGTGTTCCTGCATAGTCAAATTCGGCAGCCTGTCCGATAACAATAGGACCCGAGCCGATTACCATTACGCGTTTAATATCCTTATTAAGTGGCATTTGTTACATTCCTTTCCAAAGGCGTTATAATATCAATATTTTGTTCTATAACAATTATTTTCTTCAACAAAACAGTTTGAGAAAAATGCGACAAACATTTATTCAAACTTATCTATCCATCATTGAAATGAATTTATCAAACAGGAACGCTGTGTCAAGAGGACCGCCGCAAGCCTCCGGATGGAACTGTACCGAGAATGCCGGCATATCAGTGTAGCGCACACCTTCGCAGGTTCCGTCGTTGCCGTTTTTGAAACTCTCGACAGCATTTTCGGGAAGAGTTTCGCTCATTACCGCATAGCCATGGTTCTGGCTTGTAATATAAACTCTGCCTGTCTCAACCTCGCAAGCCGGCTGGTTTGCACCTCTGTGTCCGTACTTAAGCTTGTGTGTTTTTGCACCCTGCGACATAGCTAAAAGCTGATGACCAAGACAGATGCCGAAGGTCGGAAGTTTTTTCTCGCAAAGCTTCTTAAGCTCTGTGATTATTCCGGTGTTTTCCTGCGGATCTCCCGGTCCGTTTGAAAGCATTATGCCGTCAGGGTTAAGGGCGAGGATTTCGTCAGCCGTTGTGCTTGCCGGCACGATTGTAACATTGCAGCCGCGCTTTACAAGCTCTCTTGCAATATTGCCCTTTGCACCGAAGTCCCACAGTACAACATTGTGCTTCGGGTTTTCTGCCTTAAGCTCTTCCCTCTCGCTTTGAGTTACCGAGGAAACAGCGTTTGTTACCTTGTACCCCTTTATCTCATCAATATCACTTTCAAGATTGTCAAGAGAATAAGTCACCTTGCAGTTCATTACGCCGTATTCGCGCACAATCCTTGTGATTGCTCTTGTATCAAGATTGTATATACCCGGTATTCCCTCATTCTTTAAAAAAGTGTCAAGCAGACCCTCGCAACGGAAGTTGGACGGCTCTTGACACCTGTTTCTTACGATATATGCTTTAAGCGCAGGATGTTTGCTCTCAAAATCAGAGGGAATGACCCCGTAATTTCCGATTAAAGGGAATGTCTGAATAACTACCTGACCGTAGTAGCTGGGGTCAGTTAGTGTTTCAAGGTATCCTGTCATAGCGGTTGTAAAAACAAGCTCGCCAACAGCCTCTTTTTGGGCGCCAAAGGCAATGCCCTCAAAGACTTTGCCGTTTTCAAGTATCAGATACGCCTTCTGGCTCATACAATCAATTCCTTTCACAAATGTTTTTATACTTAATCAGTATTAAATCAAAGCTCATATGTGCTAAGCACTCTTTGCGCAACCTGAAAACGGCTGATACGCATATCCATCGCCTGCTTTTCAATATAGCGGTGTGCCTGCTGCTCGCTCATTGTTAGGCACTGCATCAGAGTGCATTTTGCACGGTTTATAATTTTTATTTCCTCGACCTGATTTTTAAGCTTCAGATTTTCACTTTCAAGGCTTAACAGGCGTTTTTTGGAAATCTCCCAGATTTTCAGACACTGATGAAATCCAGCACGGTTAAGCGGCTTTTTCACTGCGAACACACCCTTTTCTTCAAGTGTATCACAGCACTTGTCGTAAACATCGCTTTTCATCAGCACAAAAATCCCCGCCTTGGAACGCCCCGTAAGTTCAACGGCTAAATCAATTCCGCCGCAGTCAAGAATCGGCGTATTGATAATAATAACATCAAAATCTCGCCCATTCACACTTGCTTGCGCCTGCTGCGTATTGCAAACCGAGCTTATGTCGCCATAGCCCTCAGATTGCATCAGCTCTTTCAGCGGCTGAGCGATTTCATCCGTTTTTGAAATTATCAAAACGCTTTTCATAACTATCACCATCATAATATTTTAACTGAAATCACGGAAAAAATCAATGAAAAAATTCGACTTATTATCCTTTATTATTCGTTAAATTTAACAAGACGGCTCATCAGAAAATGTTAACAAAAAATTTGTTGACATAATTTTCGCTTGCTTATACTATTAAATTAATATATCTTACATATTGGAGCGAAAAAAATGAAACCTTTAAAAATTCTTAAAACCTTTCTACCTGCCATCCTTTTATGCCTTGCGATAGTAGGCTGTTCAAGCGAACAGTCACAACCGCCGTCAAAGCTAATACTCGGCAACTGGGAATACCGCAGCCAGACATGGTGTGAGTTTTATGATGACAACACCTGCATAATCGGCGGTACGGCAGGCGAATATGAAATAAAGGATGACAACTCAATCACACTCAGTGTTTACGGCAGCGACGAACAACTGAGCTACAAATGGGCGTCCGATGAAGATAGCGCCGACTTTGAGCATTGGTATGTCACCGAGGACACACTGTATATAAACGGTATGCAGTATCCAAAGGCGACTTCGTCGCAATGAAAAATGAATAGTGAGAAATTAGAAATGGTCGCCGCCACTTCACTCTCCACTCTCCACTCTTAACTCTTAAAAAAAGGGTCTTAAGCAAAATTGATCTGTGTTCGGGATTGAGGTTTTTAAACACAATCCTGCAAGTTCGGTTTTGCCGCGGGCCCTTTTTAGTGTTTATATGCATTCAGTTATATTAAACTCTTTAGTTTTCGTCATCATCTAAAGAGTATTTCTTCAAAATATCGCTTATGTTTCCAAGCTCATCATCAAGCTCTGCGCTATCCTCTTTTGCAGACTCCTCTGAGGTGCTTTCTTCATCATTGCCGTATTTTGAAATCAAATCGTCAACATGCCTCTCAAGCTTTTTATTTTGAAGTGTTTCCTGCTCCTTAGCAGCTGCAAGCTTATCCTTCTTCGCCTTGTTAAGTGCTCTGATATAATTATCAATAAGAAGTCCGACAGCAACGGCAGCAACAAGCTGAAGCGCATAAAAGAGAATCTGGCTTAAGGTTGTATTGATAATAGCCTTGCTCTCGAGGAACCATAAAAGCTGAATCAGCAAAAAGTCAACAAGCAGAACACCGACAACCTTTCCGGAGATTATATACCCGAAAAGCTCACAGCAAATAAGAATCACCGGTGCGAGCAGGAACAAATCCTGAAAACCGAACAGAGCAAACAGCACTAAAGCTGCAACAGTTGCGACAAGCTCAATAAGGGCTATTTTTTGAAAATCTTCCGGCCGCTTAGACTTGACAAAATAAAGCAATGCGATAAGTAAGCCTGCAAGCAGAATAAAAATCCACTGCTGCGAAATAACCTTTAGTAATACATCCATTTCAAATATCCTTTCAAAGAAAAATTAATCCGGCAATATTATAACATAATTTAATCTGCTTTTCCATAAGATTTTGATATATTATTCATAAATTTACAAATCAGTAAAAAAGGAGCTGTCACAAGACAGCTCCGATACTTTATAATTATTTTTGCGGCTTTCTGCGTCTCGGCGCAACTTCACCCTTTTTGAGTGCAGACATCTTTTCGTCACTTGTCTGCTTAAAGCGCGACAGCATATCCTCAAAACTGCCGTCATTGCGCTTAGGCTGCCATTCAAAGCTGCCGGGTCCCTTTGAAACCTGCGCAGGCTGTGGACTTGTTCGGTTCTTTTTGGAATTAACCTGAGGCTTTTCGCGCTCCATAGCCTTTTTTATTGAAAGGCTGATTTTGCCGTCGTCACCTATCGACAGCACCTTTACCTTCACCTGCTGTCCTACAGTCAAATGGTCGGCAATCTTTTCAACATAGGTCGGCGCAACCTCAGAAATATGCACCATACCCTTCTTGCCCTCAGGCAATTCAACGAAAGCGCCGAAATTTGTAATCCCCGTAACCTTTGCCTCCACAATACTTCCCACTTCAAGCCGCATAAAGAAAAAATCCCCCTGTTTAATCAAACCGTCATTCGCCGGCGATGTTTATAAAGACACGCTCATCCGGCTCGGCGTAGCCAAGCTGATCACGCGCAATTTTCTTAATGTATTCCTCGTTTTTATCTTCATCCGAGTTATACACCGCCTCAACCTCGCCGTTTTTAACTTCCTGGATAAGAATCTTATCCTCTAACTCCGAAAGCTCCGACTGTTTCTGGTTAATCTGAATCTGCTGAGAAATAAGAGTAACAACAGCATAGGCGGCAAACAGCCCGAGTATTACGCCGAACACTATATTACGCTTTTTTTTCGGTTTTTTTGTCGGTTCTAATTCTCTTACGACTTCCCTCACGGTTGTTTCTCCTTTCTCTTAACAAAGTAATCGGAAAATGCTTTTTATAATTATACACCTTGTTTGATTTAACTTTCAAGCGATTTTTCGATTTTTCTTTGTAATTTTTATGTAAGAAACAAAATATAACCGTAATTTTGCCTGTTTGTTTGCAAAAAAACGAAAAAATGCGCTTTACTACGCGTTTTGCCGCGTTGAAAATTCTTGTAAAAAACAAAATAATACAGTCAAAGCACTTTCCAGTTAATGTGCCAAGCGTATAACGGTAAATAATCGCACCGCCGAAAAACGCCGCTGCCATATAAGCACGGATTATCCCGAGGTTAACGGCGCTTGCAAGCAGAAACAGCCATACCGCACAGATACACATAAAAACAATATCCTCAATAACCAGTGCTATTTTTGAATTCAGCCCCGCCTTGCGCAAAAAACGGAACACATCATAAAGCACGCCGACAGGCACTCCCCACGCAAGGCAGAAGAGAAAAATCAGCCACTGCGGAAAGCTTGAAATCTCCATTATTTAAACAGCTTTTGCAAAACGCCTGACTTTTTGCCCGACGATTCGGTGTAAATCATTGCGCTGATTTGCCCGTCAATAGTAACCTCGCCGGAATCAAGACTTAGCTTGCTTATATGCAGCGACACACCCTTTATGCAAAGTCCGCCGTAGTCTGTATAAAGCATTACCGTTTGCGTATCAAAGCTGCCGATATCGTTTATACCTGTAAGTGACAAAGCGCTGCGACATTCAAGTGAAAGGGTGTGCGGCTTTTTCATCGTATTTTTATACTCTGCCATAATACCACTCCTTGTAAGAAATAGTATGACAAAGCTAAAGAAAATATGATTACAAAAGCTTATACATATCGGACGCATCCTCTTTTTTTGCGTACTCATTGATTGCTGTTACGCAAAGCTTAACAGGCTTTGCTCCGAGCGATACCTCGATAACATCACCGATTTTCACATCATACGACGCTCTTGCAGCCTTGCCGTTTACCAGCACTCTGCCTGCGTCGCAAGCCTCGTTCGCTACGGTTCTTCTTTTTATTATCCTTGAAATTTTCAAATACTTATCAAGTCTCACTATATTCACCCCTATAAAAAAAGCCTGCCAATCGTAGTTGATGGCAGGCATTATGATTATAAATAAGAATTACTTATTAACAGCCTCTTTAAAAGCATTGCCTGCCTTGAATGCAGGAACCTTTGAAGCAGGGATTTCAATCTGCTGCTTTGTTCTCGGATCACAGCCTGTTCTTGCATTGCGCTGACGCTGCTCAAATGTGCCAAAGCCTACTACCTGTACTTTCTCACCATTTGCAACAGACTCAATGATAGTCTCAATTACAGATGAAACAGCCTTTTCTGCATCTTTTTTTGTCAAGCCGCTTTTCTCAGCAACGGCTGCAACTAATTCTGTCTTGTTCATTAAAGTATCCTCCTGAAATTTCACATTTAATTTATTTCCTTCGCTCTGTCCCACAAGGAATCGAGCGTATTAAGGTCTGTATTTTTCATATCTATGCCCTGCTGTTGCGCCGCATTTTCAACCTTTTCAAAACGCGCGACAAATTTTTCACAGCTGTCATACAGTGCTTTTTCCGGGTCAAGCTTTAAAAACCTCGAAACATTGACAACCGAAAAAAGAACATCGCCAAGCTCCTCGCTCTGGTTTTGAACATCGTTGTTTTTTATAGCCAGCTTAAGCTCGTCTATTTCCTCATCAAGCTTTGCAAGCGCACCGTCAATGTTTTCCCAATCAAAGCCAACCTTAGCCGCCTTTTGCTGAAGCTTCTGGCTTCTCATAAGCGACGGCAGAGCCTTTGAAACGCTTTTCATAGCGTCGGTCTGGGTCTTTTGCGATTTTGTCTGCATTTTGATATTATCCCAGTTTTTGAGAACCTGAGCTGTATTATCAACCACAACATCAGAGAAAACATGCGGATGGCGGATTATCAGTTTTTTGCAGATACCGTCCGCAACATCGTTAATATCAAAGCGACCGTCCTCTTCCTCCATAACAGCATGAAAGACAACCTGAAGCAACACATCGCCAAGCTCTTCCTTAAGAAGCTCGGTATCATCGGTGTCGATAGCTTCAACAGCCTCATATGTTTCCTCAATAAAATTCTGCCTTATTGATTGGTGAGTCTGTTCCTTGTCCCAAGGGCAGCCGTTTTCGCCTCTTAAAAGCTTCACGATTGTCACAAGGTCTTTAAATTCATAGCGATTCTTTTGCTCAAATTCCACCCGGAACACACTTCCAATCAAAAAAAACATTACCGGCAGCATTTTACGCTGAGCCATTAGTATTCTACCTTAAAATGTGTGCTTTTTCAAGTAGTTTTGCAATTTTTTCTCCCTTAGACATCATACAAATCTCTCTTTTGCTTACAACCCTAAGTAACAGCAGGGAGATAAAATATATTATCACCGTAAATACTGCAGTTATGATAATAGAAATTTTAGACGATATTTGCGAAGCGATAAGGCTGTAAATCCCAGTCCCTATCAAGACGCAAATAAACGCACCTATAAGCGGTTTAATCAGTACATGTACAAAATCGGGCACGATTTTCGTTTCCCTGCACAGGAAATAAAGCCCGACTACTACAACAAAGAGATATGCCACAAGTGAACCCACAGCGGCACCCTGAATGTTGATTGTCGGAATACCGACGAGAGTGTAGTTCAAGGATATTTTGACAACCATTGCTATGCTCATAAGCTTCAGCGGCAAATCGACCCTGCCGACAGCCTGAAGCATACTGCATATAGGTGTACTGGTTGCGATAAATATGACGGATATACCGAGAATCTGCAGAATTTTTGACGCTATCTCAACCTCAACGGCATTGTTTCCGTAAAGAAGATTGAGCAGCGGCCACGAAAGCATTGACAGCGCAAGACCGGCCGGCAGCGCCACGCAAAGCGTCAGCTTTAAAATCATCTCGATATTATCCTTGATTTCTTCCTTGTCGCCTCTTGTCCAAGCAGAGGTAAGGCTTGGCAGTGCGCTTGAACCAAATGCCTGAGTAAGCGCGGTTACAAGCATCATCAGCGTTAAGGCATAGCCATAGCAGCCGTTTAAGTAGGTCTGAAAAATTCCGTCGTCAAAAACATGATTCTCAACAAGCGGATAAAGGTTCTGCATAAGCTCCCTGTTGGAATTTGTCAAATCATCAATTCGTATCTGTATGAGAGTAGAATCAATCATACTTGAAACACTCAGAACAAGTGAGTTTACTCCGATTGGAATTGCAGTTTTTACAAGCTCCTTGGTTATAGCCTTTCCCGAACGCGCAGGCTCTGAATAATAAAGCTGACGGCGAGTAACATCGCAGCCCTTAATCTTATATCGCATGAATAAAAACAGAAATCCCAAAAAAGCTCCGGCAACTATACCGAGCAGAGCTGCACATACTGTGTAAATCGTAATTGCATTCCCTGCGGCTATGGCATCGCTGTAAGGTGTTCCGAACACTGTGCCGGAGGCCATAAATTCGTTTGTTCCCATTGTCGAAACAATCGCTGCAGCTGAAAGGCCGAGAACTAGCTTGCCTGCCGCCTCCATAATCTCCGAAATTGCGGTCGGCACCATATTGCGCATACCCTCAAAGTATCCGCGGTAAATTGCCATCAGACAACCAAACACAATCGTAGGTGCAAGAGCGCAAATGGCATATTTTACATCATTATTATGAACCAGATCGGCGTAGGTCTCACTGAAAATAATCATCAGCGAACAGCAGATAACGCCGGTAAATATAAAGATAGGTATTGAGATTTTATGCAGTTTTTTTACATCTCTGAACCGGTTTTCGGCAACGCTCTTTGAAACAAGACGCGAAATGGCTATCGGAAAGCCGCCGGTTGCCAACATAAACAGCGGGTCATAGAAATTATAGGCAAGCGTAAACATACCGTAGCCGACACCGTCAAGAAACTGACCCAGCAGGATTTTATACACCATGCCGATGACCTTGACAACAATCATACTCATCGACATAACCATTGCACCCTTTAAAAAGGTCTGCTTTTGCTTTTCGCCGTTTTGCAGAGTTTGTCGCTCCAAAACGCACCTCTCCTTTATTCACAAGCACAGGCGGTATTTAAACCGCCTGTAGATGTAATAGACTTTTTTAGTGCACAGTATCCTCCTGTGCTTCTTTTACAGCCTGCGCCGCGTCGCGGCTTACGGGATCGTTTGCATCATCTGAAGCGCCCGGTGCAGCAGGGTCGTCGCTGTAAAGCTTTGCACCGCACTTGCCGCAATAGCGCAAATCAGCGCTGACTACACCGCCGCAGACTTTGCAGGTTACTTTATTTCTCTGGGCGTTGATAAGCTCTCTTGTTGAGTCGAGGCTTTCGTTAAGCTCCTTAAGCTCATCAATTTTCTTATCAAGAGCCTCTTTATCCATTTCACCCGACAGATAGCTGTCATAAACAAAGCTGCCAAGCGCCTGATACTTTTTGTTAATTTCGCTTTGAAGTCCCGACTCGGCATACTTCAGCTTTGAAACATCAATCACCTTTTCAGCCTTTTTGCCGACTGCATTTACGGCAGATTTTGCGTTAGTAAAAAAATCATCAAAAACACTCATATAGACATCTCCTTCATTATTTTATCTCAGAATTTTCCAATCGGAACGGTTTAGTACATTATATCATTGGTTTATTTTCGTTTCAACAAAAATATTGTTAATACTCATAACTGCCGCCGCCGACAAACTCGGTAAGCAGCGATTTAGGGTCCAGCACAGCGGTATCAATGCATTGAACACGACGAAGCAGATTCACAAGCTGCTGTGCCTGAGCATAATGAGCACTCTCATTCGGCACTGTCATAAGTATAGGTATCGCACGACAGCCGATAATGCCCGGCTCGCTTCTGTGGAATGAATCAATAACGATATCGGCATTTCCGACAAACGGAAGAATATTCTCTCTTTCGCCGTCAACAACACTGTCCCAAAGTGCAAGACACTGCTCGCCATTTATTGAACGGTAGCTTGTGTCCCTGACAAGGCGTCTTAACATTCTGAGAGTCTGACCGTTAAAAACCGTGCCGTCAATTACAACCGAGCTTTCGATATTTAGAAAAATCTTTGTAACGCTGATTTTTACAACTTTTGATGTAAGCGCCGGATTGATAGCGTGCAAGCCCTCAATAATAACAAAACCGTCGCGTGCTACCCTGATATGCTGCTTAATATCAGACGGACGCTTCTTTACGAAGTCGTATTTCGGCATATAGCATTCGCCTGTTTCAGACAGGCTTAAAAGACAATTCCTGACTTCATCTAAATTAAGCGCTCTTATACTCTCGAAATCGCGTCTTCCTTGCTTATCAAACGGAGTTTCGTCAGCCGCCAGAAAAAAATCGTCCAGCGAAATTTTCACCGCGTCCCTGCCCTTGTCGGCAAGCAAATGTCGCAGCATCATTGAGGTTGTCGTTTTACCTGCCGAGGACGGTCCCGACAGCATTATAACTCCGCCATGCTCCGAACGCTTAAGTATTTCCTCAACAGCAGCGTGAATTTCAAGGCGGAAGTGGCAGTCGCTTTCTTCAGCCAATACTGTGGGATTGCTTATTGCAGCTGCATTTATTTCTTCAATGGAATAAACATTTGCGCTGTTATAATCCGTATTCTTCATAAAATGATTTAAACCTGCCTTTTCTCTTGATTATTTCATCAAAGCCGTTTAAATATTCATACGAGTATTTGTAGTTAAATATGCGTTCAATATATGAACCGTTCGGCTGCTTAAGCTTTGTTGTCGCTCCTGCGCCGCAGCCGAGAACCGTATGCGTTTCGTCCATAATAAACACATTATAAAGGCCCTCACTGCCCTTCTTTGACCAGCCGACATTTTCAAGGTTGCCTACCATTCTGCTCTGACGATAGAGGTAGTAAGGCTCATAATCGCACTTTGGCAGCAGCTGTGAGCAATAAAGATGCATATTCTCAGCCGCCTTTATATCTCTCCTGAGCGTTTCCATACCGTCAAGCGTCAGCTGAGAAGATCGCTTCATAGAAAGAGTGTGTACGGTAATGCTTTTCGGGTCAAGTTCGGTTATCGCGTCAAGGGTTGCCCTGAAGCTTTCAAAGCTCTCATCGGGCAGTCCTGCGATGAGGTCGGTGTTGATATGGTCAAAACCGGCCTTGACAGCCATCTCATATGCTCTGAGGAAGTCGTCTGCCGTGTGCCTTCTGCCGATTTTCTCTAATATTTTATCGTTTAAGGTCTGCGGATTAATGCTTATTCTGTCACCTCCGCAGCTTTTGATTGCCAAAAGCTTATCCTCGGTCACAGTGTCGGGTCTGCCGGCTTCTACCGTGAATTCACGGCAAGCGCTCATATCAAAGCTGCTGTTTATTGCACTCATCACCGCTTCAAGCTGCTGAGCATTCAGCGTTGTAGGTGTTCCTCCGCCGATATACACGCTTTCAAGCTTTAGTTTAAGGTCTGCGACGATTTTTCCTGTTTCGGCAATTTCGGCACACAAAAGCTCAACATACGGCTCAATCAGCTTAAAGCTTTTTTCTACCGATTGAGAAACAAACGAGCAGTAGCTGCACCTTGACGGGCAAAACGGAATTGAAACATACAGACTGAATGAATTTGGCGATGAGGTTTCAAGAATTTTTCTCTCGTTTCGCTCGGTTACGACCGACAAATCTATTTTCGGCTGCGACACAAGCAGCTTATCCTTGAAATAGGCTTTTGCGTACTCCTCGCCGTCGCTTTCACGAAGTCGCCTGAAAAGCTTTATCGGGCGAACACCTGTGAGTATACCCCATGGCGGAGTTATACCGGTGTAAACGCTGAGCAGGCTGTATAGAATAATCGCAAGCTGTCTTTCCTGCTCATCGTCAGTTGCGTCAAGCGGCAAGCGTTTAACCTCGCTCTTTTGATAATCGGCAACGGATATACGGCAGGTAAGCGTGATTTCGTTATCTGAAATTTCACGCTTTGTTTCTACAAACGGGATTTCACCGTCTGACAAGTCACACGGCTGCTTTAATATTTCTAACTTTTCATTCGGAAAAAATACTCTCGTCAGATTTTCCGTTTCGTAGTGGAATTTATGATTATCAACAAATACCTTCATTTTAGTATCCTTGCAGTTTATTATCACCGTCAGCAATTCTCAACGGCGTATTTCATACAGTAATTGCGGCGCTTTTCCTCACCGATTACAGTGCTGTCGCCATGACCGCAGTATGCTCTTGTATCATCGGGCAGCTGTGCAAGCTTTTTAAGCGAGCAGAGCAGCTGCTTTTCATTTCCTGTCGGAAAATCGGTTCGTCCCATTGAGCCTTTGAACAGTGTGTCACCGCAGAAAAGCTTGCCGTCGGCAAGATAACCGACTCCGCCTTCAGTGTGTCCGGGCAGCTCAAGCACTCTTATTTCAGTTTCACCGAGAGTAATAACATCGTCCTGCGACACTGTCTTTGCAGGAATTTCAAAGGATATTTCATCACCCATAAACGCAGAAAGATTAAGGTTTGTGTTGCTTAAAAACTCCTTATCCTTTTCACCGATAACAACAGTTGCTCCCGTTTTTTCAGCCAGCTCATTAACAAAACCGATATGGTCATAATGTCCGTGAGTAAGCAATATATACTTAAGCTTTCCCTGCTCGATTGCGTCAAGTGTTGCGCACAAGGCAGTAGATTTGTCACCAGGGTCAACAACGGCACATTCGCCGCTTGTTTTATCTGTAATAATATAGCAGTTGGTAGCCAGCGCACCTACTGCAAAGCTTACAACAGTAATCATTATTTCTTAAGCTCCCTTGAATCAAGTATTATCGTGACAGGTCCGTCGTTTGTAATGTCAAGCTGCATATCAGCGCCGAAAACGCCGCACGCAAGCTTGTTTACACCTGCATTTTTAAGGCAGAGCATAAAATATTCATAAAGCCTATTGGCTTCATCGGGAGGCGCTGCGCCGAAAAAGCTCGGTCGCCTGCCGTGAGAGCAGTCGGCACAGAGGGTAAAGTTTGAAACGACAAGCACCTGACCGTTTATTGCTTCAAGCGAAAGGTTCATTTTATCGTTTTCATCCGTAAAAACACGCATACCCCATATTTTGTCAGCCAGAATCTCTGCATCGCTGTCATTGTCGTTTTTCTCGACGCCCAAAAGCACAGCAAAGCCCTGGTCTATTTCACCTGTCAGCACCCCGTCAGCCTTGACGCTTGCCCTTTTTACACGCTGGATAACCGCTTTCATATTATCCCCCTTATTGCCTTGATATTGAAATAACGCCCTTGACATTTGAAAGTCTTGAAATAACGCTCCTGAGATGGTCCATACCGTTCACGGTAATTGAGAAATGCATTATCGCAAGATCGTCCTTTGCTTCCTTTGAATCCATATTATTGATAAAAATATGCATAGCCGACAGCTGATTTGTAATATCGGCAAGAAGTCCCGTTCTGTCATTTGAGAGAATCTCAAGCGTTGTCTGGAAGCTTTCGTTCACATCCTGTGCCCAGGCTGCGCTAATATAACGCTCTGGCTGCTCGCAGTGCTCAATGTCCTTCGGAATATTTGAACAGCTCCTCTTGTGGATTGAAACACCGTTTCCTCTTGTAATAAATCCGATTATGTCGTCCCCCGGCAGCGGCTTGCAGCACATTGCAAGCTTAATAAGAACATCATCATATCCTTCAACAATTATACCGCTGCTGACCTTTGTTTTTTTCGGTTTTACCGGAGTAATAGGCTTTGGCTCTGTCTGCTCGGTGCCGTACTTCTTGAGATATTCCTCTCTTATTCTCGGCATTAGCTTCCACAGCGATACTCCGCCGTAGCCTATTGCCGCGTACAAATCGTCAAGGGACTGATAGCTCTGCTTTTTCAGTACACTGTTTACAAGCTCAGCCATTTCGGTTTCATTGAGCACAATTTTTGAGTGCTTGAATTCCCTTTCAATCTCCTGCTTGCCTGTTTCTATATTTTCTTCGCGCTTTTCCTTTTTAAACCACTGTCTTATCTTGCTGCGTGCTTCACTTGTTTTTACAATTTTCAGCCAATCGCGGTTAGGGCAGCCGCCCTCTTTTTTGGTGAGGATTTCAACGATTTCGCCCGTTTTAACCTTATAGTCTATCGGCACGATTTTTCCGTCAACCTTTGCACCCGTCATACGATTTCCGACAGCCGAGTGAATTGCATACGCAACATCAATAACGGTTGAGCCGTACGGCAAATCTATAATATCGCCCTTAGGAGTAAATACAAAAACATCCTCCTGGTCAAGGTCGGTTTTTATATTGCGCAGAATGTCGGTGTTGTCGTCATCAGTCTGATTTTCAAGCATCTTTCTTATCCAGGTTATCTTATCCTCTAAGCTACCCTTCTTTGAAATTCCAAGCTTGTATTTCCAGTGAGCCGCAATACCGTATTCAGCAGTTTGGTGCATTTCCCATGTTCTTATCTGAACCTCAAATGGTATGCCCTCCTCGCCTATAACCGTTGTATGAAGCGAACGATACATATTCGGCTTAGGAGTTGATATGTAATCCTTAAAGCGGTTCGGAATCGGCTTGAATATCTCATGCACAACGCCGAGTACATTGTAGCAGTCATTGACTGTGTTTACTATTACACGAACAGCAAAAATGTCAAAAATCTGCTCTATTGTCTTTCCGCGCATATATGTTTTTCTGTAAATTCCGTTGATACTCTTTACCCTGCCCTCGACATACACATCAGGGATAAGGGTCTGAGTTTTCTCAACTATTTTCTTCTTTATGTTTTCAATAAAAATGTCGCGTCCGTCCTTTGTAAGAGCCAGAGCGTGTTCTATTTCGTGGTATCCTACAGGGTCAAGATAAAGAATACTTAAATCCTCAAGTTCCTCCTTAATCGCCCTGATACCGAGGCGGTGGGCAATCGGCGCAAAAATCTCCATATTTTCAAGTGCTTTGTCGCGTCGCTTTTGCTCGCGCATACATTCGATTGTGCGCATATTGTGCAGTCTGTCGGCAAGCTTGATGATGATAACCCTTATGTCGTTGGACATTGCAATGAGCATTTTTCTCACATTCTCTGCCTGCTGATCCTCACGGCTTGAATACGGGATTTTGGCAAGCTTTGTAACACCGTCTACAAGATCGGCAATCTCTTTGCCGAATTCCTTTTTAACCTCGTCATAGGTTACTTCCGTGTCCTCAACAACATCGTGAAGCAGCGCGGCGCATATTGACTCGGTGTCCATACCCAAATCAACAAGAATACAGGCAACCGAGGTCGGGTGAAGAATATACGGCACACCCGACACTCTGCGCTGATTGCCGTGTGCCTGAAGCGCAAGGTTGTACGCCTTATCAATAAGCTCCATATCAAAGCTGTTTTCGCTTTTTTTGAGCATTTCAACAAGCTGCTCATAATCTTGATAATGTATAGTTCCCACAGGCATTTTTATTTCTCCCCTTAATTCACCGCTTACAAACTAATCTCCGGTAGTATTAATTTTCCCTTGCAATTTTATAATAACAGGCGCGCTTGACAAATCAGCCTTTCCGCTGTACTGAAGCGTCTTTATTCTGAGAAGCTCTCCGTTCCTCTCACAGCTTATTAGCTCAAGCTCGGATAAAGCCGTAAGAATAACCTTGAGCTTTCCGCAGGATATTGTACCGCAGCCCAAATCGCACCAAAGGCGTGAAAGGCTTGTTTTAAGCTCTCCTTGAGCTTTTATATAGCGATATACAAGGGCAAAATCTGCTCTGCTCGGTATAATACCTTTGAGATTTTCTGAGCTTAATTTATTGTTGATACTCATTTTCTCATATATTCTGATACTTTGCAAGCATTCAAGCGTATTTTCCGACGACAACTTTATATCCCGTACAATGACCGACACGCTCTCCACTGCGTTATATTCGTTTATATCGAGAGTAACGGCAAGGTCAACACTGTCACCGAGCCTGAAAGCAAATTCGTCCTTTGTGTGTGAAAAATACATAACTGTCAGGTACTGCTCACCCCTGCAAACACTCAGGCGCAGATGCTTGCCTCCGCCAATCTCGGTAATGCCTGCAATTTTCATATTATAAAGCCCGAACAGCGGCTGTGGATTGCCTGCGCCGTAAGGCTCAAGATATTCAAGCTCACGCACAAGCTCACAGCTGAGTCCCGACGGATTGAGCTTTAAATCAATATTAAGCGTAGGATACGGCATCTCTCCGATTGAGTCGGCGTAGGAATTAATCATCTGTGAAAATCTATCAATATTCTCCTGTGCAAGCGTTACACCCACAGCCATTGGGTGACCGCCATAATGCTGCAGAATATCCTTGCAGGCGAAAACAGCGTCTACAAGTGAAAAGCCCGCAATACTTCTGCCGCTGCCCTTGGCAATACCTTCGCTGATACCGATAACGATAGACGGTCTGCCGTATATCTCACGCAGCCGTGAGGCAACAATGCCGATTACTCCTGCATTCCAACCCTCTTTTGCCACAACGATAATGCTTTTGTATTTCATATCAGGGTTGCTGTCTATTATTTCAACAGCCTCAAGCAGCATTTCGTGTTCAATTTTGCGGCGGCTTGAGTTATCCTCGTCAAGCTCCAGCGCCGACTCATACGCCGCATCCTCGTCCTCACACAACAGCAATTCAACCGCTGTCTGCGACAACTTGAGTCTGCCGCAGGCGTTTATCCTCGGCACAAGTGAATATGAAAGCCTTCCTGAGGTAATCTTATCGGGTTCAATGCCGCAGGCCCTTAAAAGTACGCTGACTCCGGGTCTTGGCATATCCCTGATAACCTCCAGACCTTTTTTTACAAAAAGCCTGTTTTCGCTGACAAGCGGAACAATATCGCCTATAGTGCCGATTGTGATAAAATCGGCGTATTCATAAAGGAGATCCTCCTGTGTTATCGTGTCGCTGACCATTGCGGCGGCAAGCTTGAACGCAACGCCGACTCCGCACAAGTCCTTGAACGGATAACCGCAGTCACTCCTATGGGGATTTAGCACCGCATAAGCATCGGGCAGCTCCTGCCCCGGCTTGTGGTGGTCGGTAACGACTGTGTCAATACCCAAGCCTTTTGCGTATTCAATCTCATCTATAGCGGATATTCCGTTGTCAACCGTTACAATAAGCGTTGCGCCCTGCTCGGCGATTTTGTCAACGGCTTGAAAGTTCATTCCGTAGCCCTCGCTTAAGCGTGACGGAATATAATAAAATATATCTGCCCCTATATCGGAAAGATTTGAAAAAAGCAGTGTGCTGGCGCATACTCCGTCGGCGTCATAGTCGCCGTATATACAAATTCTCTCGCCGTTTTCTATTGCGGCGGTGATACGGCTTACTGCCCTTTCCATATCCTTCATCAAAAACGGATCAAAAAGCTCGCCGTCATCAGGCAATAAATCTGACGCGGCTTCCTCGTCCTTAATTCCTCTTGCCGCCATAACGCAGGCGGCAAGCTGCGGCACACCGGAATTTGCGGCTATTCTCCTCGCCGCTTCTCTGTTAAGTTTTGAGACATTCCAGATTTTCATATTTCTTCTCCATTTATTAGATTAGCTAAATTTATATTTGTTTCAGCCTTCTGCCGACATTTTTCAAGGGATTAAGAACCCGAACAACAAATTCTTTAATCGAAGAGCCGCTTGCGGCGACAACCAATTCTATTCTCTCTTCGATGCGGCGTAGCCGCCTCTCCACTCTCCACTCTCGACTCTTCACTCTGCTTTGCGGTGCTTCGCACCGCCCTCTCCGCCAAGCATCTCTTCGGCGTGTCTTAATGAAATTTCCGATATATTCAGACCATCGATTATTCTTGCAAGCTCCTCTTTGCGCTGTTCAAACGAGAGCCTTGTGACCTCGGTAAAGGTTTTTCCGTCCTTTACGCTTTTCTTGATAAGAAAATGAGTGTCTGCAAGTGCGGCAATCTGCGCCTGATGCGTTACACAGATAACCTGCCGCCCGTCTGACACTGCCTTGAGCTTCTGCCCCACCTTTTGAGAAGCGCTGCCGCTTATTCCTGCATCAACCTCGTCGAATATCATAGTTGACGCTGAATCGGAATCCGTAAGCACACTGTTAATCGAAAGCATAATTCTTGACAGCTCGCCGCCGGAAGCAATTTTTGAAACAGGCTTTGGCTCTTCGCCGGGGTTTGGGGAGATTAAAAGCTCTATTTTATCTATACCGTTCTCGGTAAGCTTTGTCTTTTCAATATTCAAAACAAGGCGCACGCTCGGCATATCGAGAAATGCAAGCTGCGACTCAACTGCGGCTACAAATTCCTGCGCACCTGTTTTCCTCAGCTGTGAAATCTCATTTGCCAAATCAAGCGCACGGTTTGCAAGGTCGTTGTATTCGTCAAGCAGAGCCTCCATATTTTCCTCGTAGGACAACAAAGCGTCAAGCTCTTTCTTACCGTTTTCAAGAAAGCTCTGAATATCGGAGTATTCAGGACCGTACTTCTTTATTATCTTCTGCACAAGGTCAAGCCTGTTCTCAACCTCTTCAAGGCTCAATTCATCGCCGTCGCCGTCTGACATAACAGATGAAATTGAGTCAATGCAATCGTCAAGCTCATAATACACATTGTTGAGCCTTTCGGTGATTTTGTCAAGCTCCGGCAAAAGGGTTGAAGTTTGCTCAAGGCTTTGCAGTGCGTTCTGAACGGCAGACAGCACACTGTAATCCTCACCGCCGTTTAACTGCGCATAGGCATAAGCAATGGAGCTTGCAATTTTCTCCCTGTTTTTGCAGATTATACGCTGTTCCTTAAGTGAATCAAGCTCGCCGTCCTTCACATCAGCCTGCTCAATCTCTTTAATCTGATATTTTAAAATGTCAATTCTGCTTTCACGCTCGTTGTCGTCTGTTTCAGCCTTGTCAAGACGGTGCTTGCAGTCCTTAAGCTGATGAAACACCTGCCGATATTCTCGCAGAAGCAGAGCCGTGTTTGAATAATCGTCTATGTATTCACGGTGCTTTTCGCCGTTCATAAGCTCATAGCTCATCATCTGTCCGTGTATATCAACAAGGGTTACTCCAAGCTCCTTAAGCGTGGAAACAGGAACCGGAATACCGTTTATGCGGCAGAGGTTTTTTCCGCTTGCGCTTATCTCGCGGTTAATGATAAGACTTTTCGGCTCATCGTCGTTTTTGCAGCCGAGCCTTTCAAGCGTCTTCACCGTCTTTTCCGAAATATCGGAAAACTGTGCACTCACAAGCGCCTTTTTTGCGCCTGTTCTGATAAGCTCCTTCGATGTTCTGTTGCCCAGAATTGCATTGATAGAGTCGATAACAATAGATTTGCCCGCACCTGTTTCACCTGTCAGAACATTGAAGCCCTCGGTAAAATCTATTGAGGTTTTTTCAATTACAGCTATGTTTTCGATGTATAGGGTATCGAGCATTTTTGTCACCTCTCAGACAAGTTTTTTAAGATAAGACACTACCGATGTTGCGCTTGACTCACTTCTTGCAACTACAAAAATTGTATCGTCGCCTGCTATAGTGCCTACAACGCCCTCAATTTCAACAGCGTCCATTGCGGCACAAACACCCTGAGCCATTCCGCTTACCGTTTTCAGGACTATCATATTTCCCGCAGATTCAACCGAGGTTACAGAACCCGAAAAAAGTGAATTAAAGCTGCCCGTTAAGCTTTGCGGTGCTTTTGAAGCGGAAACATATTTATATTTTCCGTCACTTGTCACTACCTTTTGCAGCTTAAGCTCCTTTATATCTCTTGAAACAGTCGCCTGTGTGACATTAAATCCACTCTCAATGAGCCTCGTGAGCAAGCCGTCCTGCGTATTTATTTCATTTGTATTGATAAGCTCAAGTATTTTGCTTTGTCTTCTTGATTTCATTTTATATCATCCTCATTCGGTTCGGCGGTTTAATTTATCGCCGAGCACACTATAGAAGGTTTTTTCGTTTGTAATAATCAGATTTACATCTTTGCCGGCACGCGAGATTTTCACCATATCGCCATCACACAGCTTTTTTGAGCACTGCCCGTCAACGGTGACTATAGCCTCGCACGATTCGTCACACCCAGCCGTAACGCCCAGCACCGAATCGGCTGAAAAAACAATCGGTCGGGAAAACAGTGAATGTGAGCAAACAGGCGTGAACACAATGCAGTTCATAGTCGGCTCGACAACAGGTCCGCCGGCTGACAGCGAGTAAGCCGTTGAACCTGTCGGCGTTGAGAAAATAAGACCGTCGGCACGGTATGAGCAGATTTCGCGCTCGTTGTGTCCTATGGTAAAATCAAGAATTCTGGAATAAGAGCCTCTTGAAATGACTACATCATTCAATGCATAGTACACGCTGCTTTCGCCGTCGGCTGATATAATTTCTGCTTTAAGCATCATTCTTTTTTCCGTTTTGTACTCACCCTTTATTATATCGGTGAGCTTATCAAGCTCTTTCGGCTCAAGCTGAGCAACAAAGCCGATTCTGCCGAAGTTCACGCCGAGTATCGGGCGTTCCTGTGAGCAGGCGTATTTTGCCGCGTTAATAATCGTTCCGTCACCTCCGGCGGCTATCACAAGATCACAGCTTTCTACCATACGCTCAATGGTTGAAAAGTATTCTATCTTTTCGAGCTGTGAAAAGCTGATTTTGAGATCCTCTGTCATCAAAGCAGTGCCGCCGCAGCTTTCAATTATGCTTACTGCTTTTTTTGTGAAGTCAAGCGCACCTGCTTTTGTCGGATTTGGTATTATTGCAATTTTCAACGCTCTCACTCCCTTTTGTCAAGTGCCTTATGTGATTCCTCGGTGAGCATCAGCGGTGTTTTGTCGGCGAGCATTTGTGTGTCATCATCTGTCTTTTCGATATAGATAAGATATTCTATATTTCCCTCAGGTCCTTTAATCGGCGAAAAGTCGAGTCCCAAAACATTAAAGCCGTTATCAAGACAAAAGCCTGTTATCTGTTCAATAACGCTTTGGTGAACCCTCGGGTCACGGACAACGCCCTTTTTTCCTACATTTTCTCGCCCTGCCTCAAACTGCGGCTTTATAAGGCACACAGCCCTGCCGCCGCTTATTAGGAACTGCCTTGCAACGGGCAGAACAAGGCGCAGTGAAATGAACGAAACATCAACGCTGAAAAAGTCGATTTCGTCCTCAACCTGCTCCTTTTGCAGCTTTCTTATATTCTGCCGCTCCATATTCACAACGCGGCTGTCGTTGCGCAGCTTCCAGTCGAGCTGACCGTAGCCTACATCTATTGAGTAAACCTTTACTGCGCCGTTTTGCAGCATACAGTCGGTAAATCCGCCTGTTGACGCACCGATATCCATTGTGATTTTACCGTTTAAATCTATGCCGAAAACAGACATAGCCTTTTCAAGCTTAAAGCCGCCGCGGCTGACATATTTCGGCGCAGATGCACGAACCTCAAGCTTAACATCAACAGGATATACAGCACCCGGCTTATCCGCTTTCTGGTTGTCGCAATAAACAAGCCCAGCCATAATATACGCCTTAGCCTTTTCCCTGCTCTGAGCATAGCCCTGCTCAAACACAAGGGCATCAAGCCTTTTCTTTTCAGCCACACTCACACCTCCTCATAGGCCTTTGAAACCGCTTCAGCCATTGAGCGTTCATCAAGTCCCAGTATTTCAAGCGAGCGGTCAACACTTGCCTGCTTTACAAATTTATCCTCTATCGCAAAGACAGTACATTTGCCGCTGTAATTCAATTCATTGAGCTTTATTTCAAAGCTCTCGCCTACTCCGCCCGACTTCATACCCTCTTCAAAAAAGAGGATTTTTTTATATTTAAGCGATTGCTTCAAAGCGTCTGTATCTATAGGCTTAATCCGATTTAGCTTTAATATGCAAAAGCCTTTTCCCTCTTCAGTAAGCGTATCGAGCGCACGACAGGCGTTTGCAAAGAGTCTGCCGTAGGTCACAAGCAGAACGCCTGCGTTTTTGTCACCGAAAAAGTCAAACGGCCTATCGGTGCAATCAAAATCAAGCGGCTTATACGGCTGACAGCCCTTTGGATACCGAACTGCTGCAACGCCGCTTTCGCTGTCAATCGCCGCCTTTAAATTAAATTCAAGCTCGTCAAAATAGCACGGGCTGTATATTGTGATATTAGGAACGGAATTCAGAAGTGCAACATCGAAAACTCCCTGATGTGTTTCGCCGTCTGTTCCGACTACGCCTGCACGGTCGATTGCGAGAACCATATGCAAATCCTGCATTGCCGCATCGTGGATTATCTGGTCAATACTGCGCTGTAAAAATGTTGAGTACACTGCAAACACAGGTACCATTCCCTTTGTTGCAAGACCGCAGGCAAAGGTGACTGCGTGTTCCTCGGCTATGCCGACATCAAAAAAGCGCTCCTTGTGCTTTTTTGCAAAACCTGCAAGTCCCGTTCCTGTTGCCATAGCGGCTGTAATAGCGCAGATTTTTTCATTCTCATAAGCAAGGTCAAGAAGACAGTCGCCGAAAACACCCGAAAAATCTCTGCCCGAGCTTATCGGCTCACCTGTATCTATATCAAAGCTGCCGACACCGTGAAAGCTCTTTGGATCGTTCTCGGCAAAGGTGTAACCCCTGCCCTTTGTTGTTACGACATGAACCATAACAGGGCCGTTTACGCTTTTAGCCGCGGTAAACGCACGCTCAAGCTCCTGAATATTATGGCCGTCAACAGGGCCGTAATATGCAAAACCCAAATCGTCAAAAATCGTCCTCTTATAAACAAGATTTCTGACCCTTGATTTTGAGCGCTTCAGAAGCTTCCGTATCGGACTGCCGAGTACGGGTGTTTTGATAAGAACACGCTCAACCCTCGACTTAAGCCTTAAATACTTTGGGTTCATTCTGATTCCGCCGAGATACCTTGCCAGTGCGCCGACATTGCGCGAAATTGACATTTTGTTGTCATTAAGCACTACTATAAAATTCTTTTTATATTTACCTGCGTTGTTAAGCCCCTCAAAAGCCAAGCCTCCGCTTAACGCTCCGTCACCTATAATAGCGACAGTGTTGCCTGAAAGTGAGCAAAGCTGCTTTGCAACAGCTATGCCGTATGCCGCTGAAATCGAGGTACTGCTATGCCCGACATTAAATGCGTCATACGAGCTTTCCTCCCTTTTCGGGAAGCCCGATATACCGCCCTCGGTGCGGATTGAATATATATCGTCAAGCCTGCCTGTCAGTATCTTGTGAGTATAGCTCTGGTGTCCTACATCCCACACAAGGCTGTCGTTTTTATCACCGAAAATTCTGAGCAGCGCAACGGTAAGCTCAACAGTGCCAAGGTTTGAGGCAAGATGCCCGCCGTTTTTTGCAACAACGCCTACTATAATCTGCCTTATTTCAGAGCAGAGCTGTTTAAGCTGATTTTCATTCAGTTTTTGAAGGTCCTGCGGTGACTTCACCGTTTCAACAACTGATTTTTCGTCCATTTCTTTCCTATCCCTTTTTTGTTGTGGTTCGAGAATTAAATATTCCTGTTTGCAAGTGACATTGCAAGCTCCTGAAGTGCTGTGTTGTCACCGTCAAACGCGTCAAGGCTTTTTATTGCTTTCTCCGTAAGCTCGCCTGCAAGGCTCTTGCAATTTTCAATGCCGAGCAGTGAAACATAGGTAGCCTTATCCTGCTCTAAATCACTGCCGACCGGCTTGCCGAGCTGCTGTGTGGTTGATGTAACATCGAGTATATCGTCAACAATCTGGAACGCAAGCCCGATGCTCTCGCCGTAATTCTCAGCGGCGCTGAGCTTTTCATCATCATAAACTCCAACTCCGACACAGCCGAGCAGACAGGCAACTTTAATCAGACAGCCTGTTTTTTTCTTGTCCATTATTTCAAGCCTTTCGCGCTGCGGCGCTTTGCCCTCGCTTTCAAGGTCGATAATTTGTCCGCCAATCATACCTGTTGCTCCCGAAAACTCCGCCAACAGCTCAGCGCACTTTGCCCGTCTGCAGGCATTTTTTGAGCTAAGACCCGAAAACACCGTCTTGAACGCAAGAGTCAGCAGTGCATCACCTGCAAGCAGAGCCGTTGCCTCGCCGAACACCATATGATTTGAGGGCTTTCCGCGGCGTGTGTCGTCATCATCCATACAGGGCAGGTCATCGTGTATGAGCGAATATGTATGTATCATTTCAACGGCGCAGGCTAAAGGCAGAACCTCCTCCACTTTCTCGCCGTTTAATCGTGCAAATTCAAGCACCAATCTTGGGCGTACTCTCTTGCCGCCTGCCATAAGGCTGTAGCGCATAGCGTCAATTACACTTTTTTCAAGGCAATCAACACTCGGCAAAAAGCCCTCAAGAGCCGCCTCGATAAGCTCAATATCATGATTTACGGTATTACTGCTCATCTTGCTCGTCCACCTTTATCTCAGTAATTTTTTGCTTTGCGTTTTCAAGCTTTTCATAGCAAAGCCCTGTAAGCGCCGTTCCCTCTTCAAAAAGCTTCAGCGCATCGTCAAGTGAAACCTCGCCCTTTTCAAGGCAATCGACAATCTCGTCAATTCTCTTCATTGCATCCTCGTATGAAATATCCTTACTCATTTATTTCCTCCGCTGTGCAGCAAACGCTGCCGTCGTTTAAAATTAATTTAATTTTATCGCCTGCCGAAATTTCATCAACCGATTTTACCGTCCTGCCGTTTTTGGTCGGCAAAGCGTATCCTCTTGTCAGAATATTCAGAGGACTTAAATGCGACAGTGCTGCCGCCGCAAATTTCAGCTTATCTTCTTTATCGGAAATATACTTGTCAACCGCCGACCTGAACGACCTTGTGCAGTTATCAGCCCTGAGCGACTGCTCGGCTATATATTTTTCGGGTGAAAACAGCACGCTGCGGCGAATTGCCGTTAGCTTTTCCTCTCCGCCGTTTATTCTTGCTTTCATAAGCTGCTGCATTGTAAATCGCCTTTGCATAAGCGAGTTTAAAAGCTCCTCCCTGTCGGGTACGGCAAGCTCTGCCGCGGCTGACGGGGTTGGCGCACGCAAATCAGACACAAAGTCGCAGATGGAGAAGTCGGTTTCGTGACCGACTGCTGAGATTACCGGAGTAGTGCAGTCATATATTTTTCTCGCAAGTTTTTCATCGTTGAACGCCCATAAATCCTCTGCCGAGCCTCCGCCTCTGCCGATTATGATAACATCGCTCTTTCCGTCCATATAATCCAGAGCTTTCACAAGCTGGTAAGGTGCTGTATCCCCCTGAACGGTTACGGGATACAGTATGATCTCAGCGCACGGATAGCGTCTTGAAATAACATTCTCAATATCTCGCCTTGCGGCTCCTGTCGGCGATGTGATAACTCCGACCTTTTTCGGGAACTGCGGCAGCGGCTTTTTATGCTCGGAGCTGAAAATACCTTCCTTTTCAAGCTTAGCCTTAAGCTGCTCATACGCAAGTGCGAGCGCTCCTGCACCGTCAGGCTGCATATCCTCAACATAGAGCTGATACTGACCGCTCGGCTCATAGACCGAGATTTTGCCCCTGACTATAACCTTCATACCGTCAGTCGGTGCAAATTTAAGCCTTGATGCGGCAAAAGAGAACATAACAGATTTTATGACAGCCTTATCATCCTTCAGCGAAAAGTAGAGGTGACCCGACTTGTAGTGTCTGGTGAAGTTTGACAGCTCACCGCATACAAAGACGGATTTCAGACGAGGGTCATTGTCGATTATTGATTTTATATAAAAGTTTATTTGCGATACGGTGAGTATACCTATGCTCAAAGCCTTCACCTCTGATGTGCAAGATATGTAAGATACGCCACTCCTGCGGCGTTATCGCAGGAAAATTCGGGCTTTGCAAAGCAGCAGTCAAGCTCTTTGCTGAGTCCCTCTTTAATTATGGAATTGCTCATTACTCCTCCTGCAAAGAGCAGCGGCAGTTTTCCGCATTGTTTTATAAGCTCACGGCTCATCGCAAGCAGCGTTTTTTCAATATATTTAAGGCAGAAAAGCGCAGTGTCCTCGCCGCTTGTGCCGTCGTCAAGCATTTTTCTGCACTTGTTTTCAAGACCCGACATACAGCAGTCACAGCCTTTGAGTGTAGGCTTTGGATTATAGGTTTTGGTGCTTTGTAACGCAAGGCGTTCAAGCTGTACTCCGCAAGGGAAATCAAGACCGAGCATAAGTCCCACTCTGTCAACCGCCTGTCCTGCGTTTAAATCAAGCGTTTGAGCGATAATCTGTGTTGAGATTATTTTATCGCTGTCGGGAGAAACAAGCACAGCCTCGGTTGTGCCGCCCGATATATGAAATGCAATAAACTTTCGGCTTAAAAGCTCAGTCTTTCCGCTTGAATAGACCGCTGCGGCTATATGCCCCTGCTGATGCGAGAATGAATAAAGCGGAACCCCCAGAAGCTTTGACACTATCTGAGCAGTCGAGCTGCCGACGGTAAAGCAGGGCATATATGAGCCTTCCTCGCTCCTCGGAGTAAACGACGCACCTACAGCCTGTATATCGCAGTCCGATAAATCAAGACTGTCAAAAACCGTATGCAGCTGTGCCGTATGGTGAAACACCGCGTCGCTCTGACGCAATCCTGCCTGACCCTTTTTTACGGGCAAAAGCTTTTTACTCTGGCGGATTTCGCCGTCATGATACACTGCCGCCGAGGTGGTGTAATTGCTTGTATCAAAAGCAAGATACGCCTTATTCATCGGCTTTTACACTCTCTGCACTGAGCTCTCCGCTTTCAAGCGCCTTTGCAACGCCGCCTAAAACGCCGTTGATAAACGAGGCGTCCTCATCGGTTGCGTACTTTTTTGCAAGGCGAACCGCATCATTTATTATAATTCCCACCGGGTTCTCACCTATTGTATTATCAGGGCAAAAAACAAGCTGGTATACCGACAGTCGCAGAAGCGTTTTTGAAACCTTCGGAATTCTTGACAGCTTCCAATTTTTAAGGTAGCGGCTGATAATTTCATCGCATTTGTCCATATTGCTCATACAGCCTTTTGCAAGCTCACAGGCAAAATCAAGCACCTGTTCCTCCTCGGCATATGCATCAATAATTTCCTCAAGCTTATCCTGCGCAAAATCTGCACTAAAGCAAAAGAAGAATGCCTGTTCTCTTGCTTTTATTCTGTTATTATCTGAACCCATCTGCTTTCCCATCCTCTTGTTTTTTGTATTTTTATTCTTATAATTATACCATAAATTTTGCTTTTATCAATCATTCAAACGAATTTTCATACAATATCCAATCTTTTTCATTCAAAAGCTCTGCAGCCAGTTTTGAAAATTAAAACATAAAAACGAAAAAAGTCTTTTTTGTAAATTTTTGCAAATTGCCAAAACTTTATATTTATTATGTTGCATTTATTTACCCTGAAATGATATAATTGTTGTATTAATATTTTACGAGGTTTTATGATGAACAATAATGATTCAGGCTTGCATGGCAATGCATTTTCGCAAAGCACGCAGCCGCAAAATTATTACACACAAACACAAGGGAATTATCAGAACTCAAACACCCGATACACACCGCCGCAGGGCTATAATACAGGCGCAAATCCGCAGGATTATTTTCTGCCGCCTGAGCCTGAAATGTATGCTCCTGAACCGCCGAGGCATCAGTATTACAATTATGCTCCCTCTCCCGAGGTAAAGCGATTGCGGCAAAAATTCAGCGAGGAAAAAACTGTGCGAAAGCTCGGCAACAAAGCAGGCTGGGCGGCGTTTGCCGTTCATATGGCTATGTCGATTATTGTAACGGTTTTATTTATGTCTTTACTTACCTCACAAGCTTCACCTCAATATGAAAACATCGCAAACCTCACAAATTCCATCGGCGCTATGCTTGCGATGTTCGGCAGCGGCTTTTTGCTGCTTGCTCTTACGCACACAAAGCTTCGCGATGTGGTAACATTCAGGCGCACAAAAAGCCTCAAGCGATGTACCGCTGTTTTTCTTGTCGGACTCGGAGCAATTCCGATTTGCAACCTGCTTGCACAGCTTGTTGCGAACAATCTGACGCTTATCGGCATTGAGAACAAAACATACGATCTTCCCGATACAAACCCTGAAATAAATTTATTCTATATTTTCGTTCAGGTACTCTGCACAGCCATTGTGCCGGCAATCAGCGAGGAATTCTTCTTCCGCGGCGCATTGCTCGGAGCGCTCAAGCCATACGGTCAGGGCTTTGCGATTGTTATGTCGTCGGTGATGTTCGGGCTTATACACGGCAACCTGGCACAGATTCCGTTTGCGATTGCTGGCGGCTTGTTCTTTGCATTCGTTACGGTTTATTCAGGCTCGCTGATACCGTCTATGATATTGCACGGTATCAACAATCTGCTGTCGGTTGTGCTTGATATTCTGCTGAAGGTCTGCGACGAAAATATTGTATACGGCGTTATGATAGTATATTACATCATTTTCACCGTCGTTGCAGTTGTGGCTTTTGCGAAGCTTTCAAAGCGTGACAACGACTTTATGCGTCTTGAAAGACCGCAGTCGATAATAACCGATGCGGAAAAATCTCTTGCGTTTATATCTTCGCCGGGAATGATTGTTTTTATAATTATTATGGTTCTTGAAACGGTTTTCGCATATTTATCGACATGGATTTTTGATTTGCTGAACGAGTTATTAACGAATTTATTATTTAAGTGATGATTATGAACAGTGACGAAAAATTTATGCGCCTTGCTTTAGAGCAGGCGCATTTGGCTTATCAAATCGGCGAAGTGCCTGTTGGTGCTGTTGTTGTAAAAAACGGACAAGTAGTCGGCACAGGGTACAACCGCCGTGAAACTGACAAAAACGCCGTAGCTCACGCCGAGCTGCTCGCGATAAACGACGCATGCAAAAATTTAGGCGGCTGGCGGCTGTGGGAGTGTGAGCTTTATGTCACGCTTGAGCCCTGCCCGATGTGCGCCGGAGCAATAATAAATTCGCGGATAAAACGGCTTGTATACGGAGCAAGCGACAAAAAAGCAGGGTCGGTTGAAAGCATAGTAAAAATGTTTGACCTGCCGTACAACCACAAGCCGCCGTACACAGCAGGAGTGCTTGAAGATGAATGTTCGCAGATACTCAAAAACTTTTTTAAAGAGATGCGGAGCAAAAAATGAGCATTTTAGGAAAAACAGTGACGGTAACGGTTGACCGTGCAATGGGAACACGCCACCCGAATCACAGCGACATAATTTACCCGATAAATTACGGCTATATCAAAGGCATAATTGTCTCTGACGGAGAAGAGCAGGACGCGTATATTATCGGCGTAACGGAGCCTGTTGAGAATTTCACAGGCAGGGTTATTGCAGTGATTCACCGACTTGACGACATAGAGGACAAATGGGTTGTCGCACCATTTGACAAGCACTTTTCCCGACAAGAGATAATAAATCAGGTAAATTTTCAGGAGAAGTATTTTAAGATAAGCCTGAGAGTTGAGGAATAACTTTTTGCGCTCATACCGCGCAGGCACTCCACTCTCCGCTAAACATTACAAAAACAGCCGGGCTAATGCCCGGCTGTAATTTTTTATAAGTAGATTATAATGCGAAATATACAAAATCAGATTGAAATCTCCATCGCAATCTTGTAGAGGTCGTAGTCAAACTTTCTCTTCATATTAAGAGCCTCTGTGATGTCATAATCAACAATCACGCCGTTTGTCATTGCAACAACACGGTTGCCGATGCCCTGAGAAAGCAGCTCAACAGCCTTGTGTCCCATTGCGCTTGCAACAACTCTGTCGCGAAGTGTCGGCGAACCGCCGCGCTGAACATGGCCGAGAACTGTTGCTCTTGACTCAATGCCTGTCTTAGCCTCAATTTCCTTTGCAATTTCTTCAACGCCGCCTACACCCTCGGCAACAACAATAATGAAGTGCTTTTTGCCGCTGCGCTGTGAATCGAGCATTCTTGCGATAACATCCTTGTCAAGGTCATACGGAACCTCGGGAACAAGAATAGAGGTTGCGCCGATTGCAATACCTGTCTGGAGTGCAATATCGCCGCAGCGTCTGCCCATAACCTCAACAACGCTGCATCTGTCGTGTGACTGAGCAGTGTCGCGAATCTTGTCAACCATTTCCATAGCGGTATTCATAGCGGTATCGAAACCTACTGTATATTCACTGCAGGCAATATCGTTGTCGATTGTACCGGGGATACCTACGCACGGTATGCCCTGACCTGTCAAATCTCTTGCGCCTCTGAAAGAGCCGTCACCGCCGATAACAACAACACCCTTAACGCCAAGCTCACGGCAGGTGTCGGCAGCCTTTTTAACACCCTCGGGTGTGTTGTACTCTTCGCTTCTTGCGGTATAAAGGATTGTACCGCCGATATGGATAATATTTGAAACACTGCGTAAATTCATCTCAAAAACATCGCCGTTGAGAAGACCGTTATAACCGCGGTGAACACCGATAACCCTGATACCCTTCTGGATAGCAGATCTTGTTACAGCTCTTACCGCCGCATTCATACCCGGTGCGTCGCCTCCGCTTGTTAATACAGCAATAGCATCTTTTGACATAATGATACCTCCGATTATATCTAAATATTATATTATACTTTTTATTTCACAGCTTCCTGCTTTTCTACTATTATAGTACACCAACAGGTGTATAATCAAGTCCTTTTTCCCTTTTTTTGAAATTATGACAAAACTTTAACAAAGCCTTTACTTAGTTTTACGGAGAATTTAAAATCGCAGAAGCAAAATATTGAAAATCATATTCTCATATTCTTGACAACAACATTCTTGTCGCCTATTCTGCGTTTAAGCTCGTTTTCAAGAACAGGGTTCAGATCGACCCACATATTCATAGGTGCTTTTACATAACGCTTTTCATCTGAAAGATACAAAACAAGCGGTGTTCTTCCGTCAAAAACATCTGTCAAAAGCTTCACCTCGTTATATTCCGTACTCTGTAAGCTCGGCACTCTAAGGCACAGGCAGGTCACTCCGTTTGTCTGAGAGTTGTTATTAGCGGCATTGCTCGGAGCGGAGCTTTGATTATAAGCTTGGCTTGGCTGCTGAGCAATATTCTGAGCCGCGCTTTGCTTTGCGATTTCCTCTATATGCTCCTTGCCGGGCGCAAATTTGATGACATTACAGAGTATTTTCGGTTCCTCGTCCTCACGGACTGAAACTGTTCCCTGAACATCAACAATAGTGCCCTCTAAAATTGCATTTCCGCCCTCACGCATAGGCTGTGGAAACACGACAAGCTCCAGCGAGCCTGTCATATCCTCAACCGTTACAAATGCCATCATATCGTTGTTTTTTGTCGATTTAATCTTGACAGACGATATTATTGCTATCAGCCTTACACGCTGACCGTCCTTGTATTCACGGCTTCCCTGCTCAGGCTGTTCGATAATTCTGCCAATTTGGTCAACTCTCATCATCTTCAGGAACGGGGCATAATCCGACAGCGGATGACCACTCAGGTACATACCTGTTGTTTCCTTCTCCATTGTCAGCTTGTCGTGCGTGCTGTAGTCGTCCATACGCACAAGGTTAATGCTTTTCTCGCTTACTTCCTCGTCAAAAAAGCTTAGCTGTCCTACGGCATTGTGCTTCCTCTCCCAGTCAAGACTCTCCATAACGAGCGAGGAATTCACAAGCATTTCGCGGCGGTTTAAGTCAAGACCGTCAAGAGCGCCGCTTTTGACAAGGCTTTCAAGCGCGCGGCTGTTGAGTCCTCTGCCGTTTAATCGCTTGCAGAAATTGTAGTAGCCTGTGAATTTACCGCCTGCATCACGCTCAGTAATGATAGCGTCAATCACATTTCTGCCGAGGTTTTTTATTGCAAGCAAGCCAAAGCGTATATCGTTGCCCGAAACCGTAAAGCCTGCGTTGCTTATGTTGACATCGGGCGGCAGAACCTTTATGCCGAGTCTTGCACATTCAGCGGTGTAAATAGCAAGCTTATTCATATTGTCGAGTACGCTTGTGAGCAGTGCCGCCATATATTCCTTAGGATAGTGGCACTTCATCCACGCTGTTTTATACGAAACATTTGCATATGCAGCAGCGTGTGACTTGTTGAACGCATAGGATGCAAAGCTTTCCATCTCTTTGAGGATAGAAACTGCGGTTTCTTTGTCAACTCCCCTGCGCAAACAACCCTCGACCTCAATCTCACCGTTTTCTCCGACAAGGCCGTTGAGGAAGATTTCCTGCTCACGCTCCATAACATCTTTTTTCTTTTTTGACATCGCCCTGCGGACAATATCCGCCCTGCCGAGGCTGTAGCCTGCAAGCGTTCTGAATATCTGCATTACCTGCTCCTGATAGACAATACAGCCGTAGGTTACTTCAAGTATGCCCTTCAAAAGCGGATGCTTGTATTTTATTTTGTCAGGGTGATGCCTGTTTTCAATATAGCGAGGGATTGAGTCCATCGGACCCGGACGGTAAAGTGAAATAACGGCGATAAGGTCCTCGACCGAGCTTGGCTTAAGCTGAGCAAGCACGCTTTTCATTCCCGGCGATTCAAACTGGAACACACCGTCGGACTGACCTTTTGAAAGCATTTCAAAAACAGCCTTGTCGTCATCTTTT
The DNA here is from genome assembly GCA_051880615.1 of Acutalibacteraceae bacterium. GTDB lineage: Bacteria > Bacillota > Clostridia > Oscillospirales > Acutalibacteraceae > UBA7067. Next base: position 114,237 of record JBJEOH010000041.1, on the reverse strand, counting down.
ATGTCCTTTTCGCTGTAGGACGGATTGACGGCGAGAATCATATTTTCTGCATCCTTAAGCACCGTCAGGTTGCGAAGCCCCAGAAAGTCCATCTTGAGCAGACCCAGCTCTTCAAGGGTTGTCATTGTGTACTGTGTGACAATCGCGTCATTATTCTTGGCAAGCGGAACATAGGTGCTTACGGGGTCTCTTGTTATGACTACGCCTGCTGCGTGAGTTGATGCGTTTCTCGGCATTCCCTCAAGACCCATTGCCGTGTCGATAAGGCGCTTTACCTGCTCCTCATTTTTATATCTTTCCTCAAGCTCCTTTGAAACATCAAGAGCCTTTTTTATCGTCATTCCAAGCTCATTCGGCACAAGCTTTGCGACTGCGTCAACAGCACCGTATGGCATTGCAAGCGCACGCCCGACATCACGGATAGCGCCTCTTGCCGCCATTGTGCCGAAGGCTATAATCTGCGCAACATGGTCAGCACCGTATTTTCTGATAACATAGTCTATTACTTCCTGCCGCCTGTCCTTGCAGAAGTCAACATCAAAGTCGGGCATACTGACGCGTTCGGGGTTTAAGAATCTTTCAAAGATGAGGTTGTATTTTATCGGGTCAATGCCTGTAATACCGATACAGTAAGCCGCAAGGCTTCCTGCTCCCGAGCCTCTGCCGGGACCAACGGGAATATCCTGCGATTTGGCGTAGTTGATGAAATCGGCTACTATCAGGAAGTAGTCGGTATAACCCATCTCTTTTATTATTGAAAGCTCATAGTCAAGCCTGTTTTTCAGCTCCGATGAAGGATTGTCGCCGTAGTTGCGGTGTAATCCCTCAATGCATTTGTTTTTGAAATATTCAAAGTGGTCCTGATTATCAGGCACCTCAAAATGCGGCAGCTTTGTTTTTCCGAATTCAAATTCAACATTGCACCGCTTTGCAATCTCGACCGTGTTATCATAAGCCTCGGGATACGCTTTGAAAAGCGAGCGCATCTCCTCCTCAGATTTGAAATAGAATTCATCTGTTGTGAATTCCATTTTATCGGGGTCGTTAATAGTATGGTTTGTCTGTATACACAAAAGTATCTGGTGCAGATAGCTGTCGTCTTTTTTGATATAGTGACAGTCGTTAGTCACAACAAGCGGAATTCCCGTTTGGGCAGAGATTTTTTGTATCTGAAGCGCAACATGCCGCTCCTCTTCAATTCCGTGATTTTGCATTTCAAGATAAAAATTGCCTTCACCGAAAAGGTTGTTATAGTAAAGCGCCTTTTGCTTTGCGGCGTTTATATCTCCTCGGCTGATAAGACGCGGAATTTCTCCTGCCAAACAGGCTGAAAGGCAGATTAAACCCTCATGATGATTTTTAAGCAGGCTGTCGTCAATTCTCGGTTTATTGTAAAATCCCTCTGTCCACGCCTGCGACAAAATCTGAGCTAAGTTTTTATAGCCCTGATTGTTCTCACACAGCAACACCATATGATAGTTTGCACGGTCAAGCTCACCGTTTTTGTCAAAGCGGCTGTTCGGTGCAACATATACCTCGCAGCCGATGATAGGTTTTATACCGTTTTTCTTAGCGAGCTTATAAAAATCGACGGCGCTGTACATACAGCCGTGGTCGGTAACTGCGACTGCATCCATACCCATTTCCTTAGCCGTTTTTACAAGGTGTTCAAGGCGGCACGCACCGTCAAGCAGGCTGTATTCGCTGTGGTTATGCAAATGAACAAACGCCATAATTTCCTCCTATAAATTTTCGGCTGTCTCTAAAATTCTCTTCATTCTGTGGTTTGCGCCGCTTCGGCTTATCGGCGGAGAGAGCATCTCGCCCAGATCACGCAGAGAATGCTCGGGGTATTCAAGCCTTAACTGCGCTATGCTTTTTAAATCATCGGGCAGGCTGTCAAGCCCCTTTGTCCTCTTAATCTTTTCAATCGCCTCAAGCTGCACGGCACTTGCCTTTGCCGTTTTGTTTATGTTCGCCATTTCAGAATTTGTTTTCCTGTTCACATCATTCCTTATGCTCTTAAGAATCTTCTCCTGCATAAGGTTCATTGAAGCTATCGGCGCGCCCATAAGCGTAAGTAAATCGGCAATTTCCTCGCTGTCCTTTATGTAAGCCACAAAAACCCCTTTGCGAACAAGCTGCCGCGGTTCTTTGCCGCGCGAGGAAACCTCTGAAATAAGCCTGCATAAATCGTTGCAGGCATTTTTATGCGGTGAGGAAAATTCAAGATGATAGTCGCGCTTTGGGTCGGACACACTGCCGCAGCATAAAAAAGCACCGCGCAAAAATGCCGCTGCCGATAAATCATCCTCAAGATTTGCTCTGTTAATTCTAAGACTTATGTTCTGCTGCGAATATCCGAATTCCGAAAAAATTCTCTCGCATTCGTTTCTCAGCGGTACGCTCAGAGTAAAAAGCCGCTGACTGTCCTTTTTGCCTGTAAGCGCCGTCTTTTTTTCGGTTATTGCGTTGAACTGCTCAGCCATTAAATCCATAAAACGAGCAGCTGTGAATGGGTTTTCTGTATTAAAAACAATTTTGTCGTATGAAAATATCTTTGCAAAAAGTAAAAAGCCGTAACACTCCGCACGCCTTGACGCGGCGTTCTGATTGACGAAGCTGCACAGCTCTTTTTTTGTTTCAGATGAAAATGACATATTATCATTCCTTTATGCCTTGCGAATATCCCTGTGGTGTACTGCCGCCGGCTGACCTGTTTCAAGCAGATGTTCGTACATTTTACCGGCAAGAGTTACACTCCTGTGCTTGCCGCCTGTACAGCCGAAGGCAATAATAAGCTGGCTTTTGCCCTCCTTAATATATAGCGGAAGGGCATAATCAATATACTCTTCAATTTTATTATACAGCTCGTTAGTCTGCTCCCATTTGAGAACATAATCACGAACCTCTTTGTCAAGTCCTGTTTTGTATTTAAGCTCCTCAATATAAAACGGATTAGGCAGACAGCGCACATCAAACACAAGGTCAGCCTCCATCGGCAGACCGTACTTAAAGCCGAAAGACATACAGGTGACGGTAAAGCCAAGACGGCTGTCACCAAGAAAAAGCGTTGTCACCCGCTCCTTAAGCTGTGCGGCAGAAAGATTTGTAGTGTCTATTACAAAATCTGCGCTTTCTTTTATCGGCTCATGCAATGATGCCTCAAGCCTTACTGCGGCGCTGGTTGTTGCCGCTGCTCTGCCGCTGAGCGGATGCTTGCGGCGCGTTGACTTATAACGCGTCAGCAGCACATTTTCAGCCGCGTCAAGAAAAAGAACCTTAAAGTATTTTTTATCGTTTTTAAGCTTTGTAAGGCTGTCGGCATACAGCAGGTAATCGTCGCGGCTTCTGATGTTCGCGACAAGTGCAACACGCTTCATTTTTTCATCATTAGAATTACCGCACAAATCATAAAAGGTTGTAATAAGCTCCGCAGGCAAATTATCAACGCAGTAAAAGCCTATGTCCTCAAGCGAATGCATCGCAACTGTTTTTCCTGCGCCCGAAAGCCCCGCAATTATCAAAAATTCCATAATCCTACCACAAACCCCTTTCACAATTCTTTAAAAATCTATGTTATACATTTCCGACAGGCTTAACCTCACACTCAAGCTCTACGCCGAATTTATCTTTAACCGTTGCTTTAATATGTTCAATCAAAGACAGAACATCGCTGCACTTAGCACCGCCTGTATTTATGATAAAGCCAGCGTGCTTTGTGCTTACCATTGCTCCGCCGACACTCGCACCCTTAAGCCCGCTGTCCTGAATAAGCGTTCCTGCGAAATACCCCTCAGGGCGCTTGAACACACTGCCTGCGCTCGGATAATCAAGCGGCTGCTTATCCTTGCGCCTTTGCATATAATCGTCCATTCTGCGGTTTATCTCCGCCTTAGAGTCTTTGTGAAGTCTGAGCGATATACCGGTTATTATGTTTTCATTTTCGCAGTAAACACTGTGACGGTAAGAAAGCTTGAGTTCCTCGCCCGAAAGACTGCCTGTTTCTCCGCTTGTTGTTATATGATTGCAGTTTATCAGAACATCCTTCATTTCGCCGCCGTATGCTCCGGCGTTCATATAAGCCGCTCCGCCTGCACTGCCGGGTATTCCCCATGCAAATTCAAGACCCGAAAGTCCGTTTTCAAGCGCAAAACGGCACACCGAGGCAAGGCTTGCCGCGGCACCGCAATATACTGTATCATCATCAACAAGAGTAATCTTTTTGAAGCCGCCGTCAAGCTTGATTACAACACCCTCAATGCCCTTGTCTGACACAAGCAGGTTTGAGCCCTTGCCAAGTATAAACACCGGAATTTTTTCCTCATCGCATTGCATGAGTATTGCTTTGAGTGCGGAAATGTTCGGCACAAAAACAAGCAGCTGAGCGTTTCCTCCGATTTTAAAGGTGGTGTAGCGGCTCATAGGCTCGTTTTCCCTGACCTCGCAGCCATTGTCTATTGCAAGCTGCTTTATATTTTCAATATTGACCATATACTTCTCCTATACAAGCGAAATGCCGTTTTGCTCAAGATATTTTTTAAAACGGCTTTCGTCAGAATTAATTATAAGCTCCTGCGGAAAGTCAATTTCGTTAAGCATTTCCATTGCACAAGAGCAATGACCGACCCTTGATGAAAAATGAGCGTCTGAATTTACAATAACGAATGCGCCGTGCTTTTTGCACACCTTTGCAATTTCTACGCAGTTTTTGCAGGAATCCTTTTTGTGGTAAAATGTGTTATCGTTTATTTCAATAAGCTTGCCGTTATTGGCAAGCTCAGGGATTACCCTTTCAAAATCATACTTAAACTTCGGTGTACCGGAATGACCTATAACATTAACATAAGGATTCTTTGCAAGATTGAGGTATGCGTTTGTAGTCGCCTCAACGCTTGCTTTGCCCTTGCAAAGCCCATAGTGAATTGAAGCTACCACCCATTCCAGACCTTTAAGCACATTGTCAGTCATATCAAGCGTACCGTCAAAATCCATAACATTTGCCTCAACGCCCTTAAGCACACGAACACCGTTAAATGTGGACGGGATTGTTCCCAGACATTCAAAATACCACTTTCCCGGTGAGCCGGGCATTGCATAGCCGTGGTCGGTAAGAGCGATTGCATAAAGCCCTTTTTCAGCCGCGGCGGCTATCATCTCCTGCGCAGTGCTGAAAGCGTGTGTAGAAGCTATTGTATGAGTATGGGTATCCGCAATAATTTTCATTAAATCACAACCAGTTTATATTAGTTTTGCCGCTGTTTTCGTCTGTTTCAACCTCCATACCGAGGCTTTGCAGAAGCTCCTGTGCAGCATTGTAACCCATCTTCTTCTGTCTGTTGTTCATGGCGGCAACCTCAATAATAACAGCAGTGTTTCTGCCGGGTTTTATCGGGATTGTCAGAACAGGCACCTCAATACCGAGGATTTCGGTGTATTCATTGTCAATTCCCATTCTGTCATAAACCTTTGTACTGTCCCATACCTCCATATTTATTACAATGTCAATTTTCTCGGTTAATTTAACCGCACCCATACCAAAAATGCGTCTTGCGTTAATGATGCCGACACCGCGCAGTTCGATAAAGTGACGGATATTTTCGGGTGATGAGCCGACAAGCGATTTGCTTGAAACACGCCTTATTTCAACCGCGTCATCGGCAATAAGACGGTGTCCTCTTTTTATAAGCTCAATCGCGGTTTCGCTTTTACCTACGCCGCTGTCGCCTATAAGCAGTATGCCTTCGCCGTATACTTCAACCAGTACGCCGTGGCGGGTAACCCTGGGTGCGAGCTGAACATTCAGGTATGATACAAGAGCCGCACTGAGTTCAGAGGTTGAATCGCCCGAACGCAGAACGGAAACACCGTGAGTCTTTGCTGCTTTCATCAGCTCGTCAAACGGCTGCAGGTTTCTTGTAACAATAATTGCAGGCGGCTTAAGCTTGCACAAACGCTCGAGAACATGGAATTTCTGCTCACTGCCGTACTTATTCAGAAAGCCTGTTTCGGTATTACCAAACAGTATAATACGCTGAGGGTCAAAAAATTCCATAAATCCCGTAAGCTCAAGACCGGGACGGTTAATATCTCTTGAAGAAATAAGAATTTCATTTGTGTCACAAGGAGTGTACTCGGTTACGAGGGAAAGCTCCTTGATAATTTCGGAGAGAGGAACTGTGAAGGTGGATTCCATTATTATCTTCCTTTCAACAGAAAAATTTATACACAATTATTATATCGTATTGCGTTAAAAATTTAAAGAGCAAATTGAATAAATTATTGAATTTGTAATATATAGGCTATATTTGCTCAGAAAAACTAAAACACCAATAAAGAATGGTAAACTTAATAGTATGTAAATTATTGTGTAACCTTTCGGCGTTTTTTCTGTCTATACTTTTGAAGGGAGTGATTCTATGGAGGATAAGAGCATTGTCGAGCTGTTTTGGACAAGGTCTGAGGAGGCAATCAGCGAAGCAACAAAAAAGTATGCGGCTTACTGCAAAACAGTTGCGTATAATATTTTGCAAAACACATCAGATGCCGAGGAATGCCTGAACGATACTATGCAGAAGGCGTGGAGCAGTATTCCGCCAAGCAAGCCGCAAAATCTAAAGGCATACCTATGCAAAATAACTCGCAATCTTGCGCTAAACCGCATTGAGCAAAGCAATGCCCAAAAGCGAGGAGCAGGACAATATACGCTTGTTTTGTCCGAGCTTGAGGAGTGCATAGCCTCAACCGACAGCACAGAGCAAAGCCTTGACAACTCAATTTTAGTCGAGGCGATTAACGGCTTTCTTGCAACACTGCCGAAAGAGAAGAGAATAATATTTATCAGACGGTACTGGCATATGGAGTCGGTAAGCGATATTGCAAAACGGTTTAAAATAAGCGATAGCAAGGTTAAAACAGAGCTATGCAGAACACGGCAAAAGCTTAAAGCCTATCTTGAAAAGGAGGGTATATACATATGAACAGCAGTGCATTACTTCACGCCATAAACGGTATCAAGGACGAATACCTTGAAGAAGCGGACGAAACACCTGCAAGACGCAGCTATAAAAAACAGATTATCGGCATCGGCACAGCCGCCGCACTTGTTGCTTCTATTGCGCTTGGCGCATTGGTTCTTCGTCAGCAGCAGCCTTTGACAAGCGATGAAAGCTACAGCAACACAAATACATCTTCAGCCCACATTTATACCGATATTGACCCGAACGAAAGCTCCTCGGAAATAGCAATATTAAAGCCGTGGGATGAGCTGTCGATAGCCGAGCAATATTCTGAGCTTGATTTTGAAAACGAGAAATACAGCGGCAGGAACACGGTTGTGCCGTCTGAAAGCATTGGGCAGTCGCTTGGGCTTACACACACCCTATCGGGATATGACGAAATAAATCAAGAAGCGCATCGGACATACGGCGAGGTAGCTGAGATTAACGGAATTTCAAGTCAGTGCGCCGTTGCGGTAAAGCACAAGGACAGCGAACAGTATTATGTGTATGTAAACGCATACTACCGCCCCGAAACGCTCGGTCAGTTTATTGATGATTTAAGCCTTGAGGAGAATCTGATAATTACTTCGGTATGGTATGAATTTACTGACGAGAACGGCAAGCCGGTATCAGCACACTATGACAGACCTCCCGAAAATGCCATCTGGAATATACTTATGAGCGACAGAAACGCCGAAACTGTTGACCTGAGCAATCAACCTACATGGGGACTTGTTACCGTTATGGATATAGGCATTGACATACCGATACTGGGATATGAAAACATTTCATTATCAGTTACGGAGGACGGATACCTCAGAACAAACATACTTGACACAGAAAAGATTTTTAACATCGGCGTTGACAGAGCGATTGAGTTTGTAAGCGCAGTTTCAAGCACAGCCTCATATTCCCCCCACACTGCTTCGGAATAGAACACCAACATTAATCTCAAAAATAAGCAGGACGAAGCTAATCACTCCGTCCTGCATTTTTTTCATTTATTTTCAGCACTTTAAGCAGCGGCGGAATTATTATTCCTGCCGCTGTTCCCGTCAATGCGCCTGTCACAATCGACAAAATCAAATACAGCCACAAAAACGAGAAAACACGGATATCAGTCATCAAAAGCGCCGCCACGGCAAGCTGAGCAGTATTGTGCGCCGCTGCGCTTGCAACCGAAACACCGACAAAGCCGAAGCGCTTACACCTAAAAAGCAGCAGCATAACGCAAAGGCTCAACAGTCCTCCGGATAAGCTCATCATTCCGGCTGTGACTCCCCGTGTAATCAGCACGAAAAGCGACTTGACAAGCGCAACTGAAAACGCCCCGCCTGCACCGCATAGCGGTATTGCGATTATTACTGCAAGGTTTGAAAGCCCCAATCGACACCCCGGAACAAGGAATACGGGAGTCGGGAGCATTGATTCAAGCATTGAAAGCACGACCGCAACGGCGCACAAAAGTGCACAGCGTGTAATAAAATAAGCTCTTCTGTTGTTCATCACATCACCCCACCGCCGCGTCAATTTCCTCTGATCCGCCCTCAAGGGAGATTGAAATTTTAGCAGGCAGACATATTATACTCTGCCCTGCTCCACTTATCTTCCCTGTTTTTTTGCAAATCTTATCGGGGCATTCGGCGTTCTTCACCGATACTCCGTCCTTTTCAATAACAAGCGTAAGTGTAATACCGTTGTCGCCGATAATTTCATATTCACCTGTTTTGTCAAGCGAATATTCGGCTGTAATTATGCCGTTAAGCTTTACGCAGACATATTCGGGAGAGCTGCTGCCGCCGAACACAAATAACACAGACACAAGCTCAAGCAGTGCCACAAGCAGGATTATGATAATATCCGCCCTTGCGAACAACGGCATTTTTTCAAACCTTCTCACTCGCTCTCCCTCCGTTTCGGGTTTTAGTGTAGCACAGGATAAATAAAAACGCAAACAAAAAAATATTTCCGACAGATAACCGCCGGAAATATAATGCCTTATTATTCGTCCTGCTGTGACTTTTGCTTTTTGATAACCTTAAGTCGGGAGAATTCCTCTCTCTCCTTTTCCTCAAGCGCATCGGTAATAAACTTAACCGCCGCCTCAAACTTAGGTATCATAATATTTTTAAGTGCGTTGGCTCGCTTTTGCGTTTTCTTGATTGAGTCGGCAAGCCTGTATACGCTGTTCTCAACCTCTGCAAGCTCGGTTGTGAACACCTTTACCTCGTTGAACTTGAGGTATGCGTCGTCAAGCGGCGAGCTTGTGTTAAACAAACCGTAATGAAGCCCCGGTACACTTTCTTCCTGCAATGAAACAATCGGGATTTCAACGCCCATAACACTGCGGTACGAAAGCTTTAGTCCGTTCTCAATCGGCACACTGCGCGAAATCTCGTCACAAAAGCCGGAAAGTATGTTTGCTCTCTGTAAGGCAAGGTATGCTTCACTGTAAGCATTATCTATCTTACCCTGTATTTCGTTTGCCCTGTCAATCAGGGTCATCATTTCGCGAATAAGAATATTGCGTTTTTTGTCGAGCAGCTCATAACCCATTTTTGAAAGAGCAAGGGTCTTTTTTGTGCTCATTAAATTACCTTTTGTTGCAGTAACCTGTGAAGCCACAATATTCACCACCTTATATCAGGATTGCTTATATTAATTAAAATCCTCAGGAGAGGTTTCCTTGTAATATTTATCAAGAATTGCATCGTCAACACGGTCAAGCTCAGTTCTCGGGAGTGTGCCAAGAAGCTTCCAACCGAGGTCAAGGCTTTCGTCAATAGAGCGGTTTGTTGTAAAGCCCTGGTTGACAAAATATGCCTCAAACAGCTTACCAAACTGCATATACTTTTTATCAGTCGGAGAAAGCTCCTCCTCACCGATAACAGAGGCAAGGCTTCGTGCTTCAAACACCTTTGCTACCGATGCAAAGAGCTGGTTCTGAAGTGCCGGATGGTCTGCTCTTGTGAAACCCTCGCCGATACCGTCCTTCATCAAACGCGAAAGCGACGGCAAAACAGAAACAGGCGGATAAAGTCCCTGACCCTGCAATGTCCTGTCAAGAACAATCTGACCCTCTGTGATATATCCCGTAAGGTCGGGGATTGGGTGAGTAATATCATCGTTTGGCATTGTCAGAATAGGAATCTGAGTTACCGAGCCTGTTGAGCCCTTTATCATACCTGCACGCTCATAAAGAGATGCAAGGTCGGAATAAAGATAACCGGGATAACCCTTTCTGCCGGGGATTTCGCCCTTAGAGGAGCTGAATTCACGAAGTGCCTCAGCGTATGAGGTGATGTCCGTCATAATAACGAGAACATGCATATTCAGGGTAAATGCAAGATACTCAGCCGCTGTGAGCGCACAGCGCGGAGTAAGAGTTCTCTCGATAATCGGGTCGTTTGAAAGATTCAGGAACATTACAACCCTCTGTAAAACTCCGCTTTCCTCAAAGCTGCGGCGAAAGTAATCGGCAACATCGTTTTTAACGCCCATTGCGGCAAAAACAACACAGAATCCCTGACCTGCCTCGTCGGCAATTTTCGCCTGACGAACAATCTGAACCGCAAGCTCGTTGTGGTTCATACCCGAGCCTGAGAATATCGGCAGCTTCTGACCTCTGATAAGCGTCATTAGCGTGTCGATTGTTGAGATACCGGTGTTGATATAGTTCTGCGGGTAAACACGGGAAACCGGGTTAATCGGCGTGCCGTTGATGTCGGCGGTTTTATCGGGAAAAATCTCGCCGAGACCGTCAATCGGTCTGCCGACTCCATCAAAGACTCTGCCGATAATTTCGGGCGAGAGTGCAATTTCCATCGGGTGTCCGGTGAGCCTTGTTCTTGTGTTTTCAAGCGAAAGCCCTCTTGTGCCTTCAAAAACCTGTACGACAATACGATGTCCGTCCATCTGAACAATTCTGCCCTGTCGCTTTGTGCCGTTGTCAAGGCGGATTTCAACAATTTCATCAAAGGACGCGTTCTCAACACCGTCTATAACAATAAGAGAGCCGTTAATTTCTTTAACGCCAACATAATCTATAATCAATTTAACAACCTTCTTTCTATTGTTAATGCTTACGCCTGTGCGACCTTTTCAAGCTTTTCTCTGATTTCTGCTCTGTACTGCTCAAACATTTCAAGCTTGTTGTTCGGAATGTCGTACTTCATCTTTGTCAGCTTGTCGAAAAGACCGGTTTCAAGCACCCTTGAAATAGGAATTCCGGCATTGACAAGATGCTTTGCCTTTTTATGCAAATAGAGAATTGTTTTCATCATCTGCTTCTGCTTTTCAAGAGGAACATAAGTATCCTCCGGGTGGAAAGCATTTTGCTGTAGGAATCCTACACGGATTACACGGCAGGTTTCAATAACAAGCTTCTGGTCATCCGGCAATACATCGGAGCCGATAAGCTTTACTATTTCCATAAGAGAGCTTTCCTCTTGCAGAAGTGCGCTTATTCTGCCTCTGTATTTTATAAAGTCCTCGCCTGCGTTCTTTTCAAACCAAGGGTCAAGGTCCGTGAAATATTCACTGTAGCTTGAAAGCCAGTTGATAGCCGGATAATGTCTTGAATACGCAAGTTCTTTATCAAGCGCCCAGAAACAGCGGATAAAACGCTTTGTATTCTGTGTTACCGGCTCACTCATATCGCCGCCCTGTGGTGATACTGCGCCTATCATTGTAACAGAGCCCTGTGCTCCGCAAAGTGTATCGGCTATGCAGGCTCTTTCGTAGAACTCGGAAAGTCTTGACGGCAGGTAAGCCGGAAAGCCTTCCTCGGCGGGCATTTCCTCAAGTCGTCCGCTTATTTCACGCAGAGCCTCTGCCCAACGCGAGGTGGAGTCAGCCATAATAGCGCAGTTATAGCCCATATCACGGTAATACTCGGCAAGGGTAACGCCTGTATAAATTGAAGCTTCACGAGCCGCAACAGGCATATTTGAGGTGTTTGCAATAAGTACCGTTCTGTCTGTCATCGGTCGGTTAGACTTCGGGTCGATAAGCTCTGAAAACTCCTGCAAAACCTGACTCATCTCGTTACCACGCTCACCGCAGCCGACATAGATGATAATATCTGCGTCGCACCACTTTGCAAGCTGATGCTGCGTCATAGTTTTACCGGTTCCGAAACCACCCGGGATAGCTGCTGTACCACCCTTCGCAATCGGGAAGAGAGTGTCAATAACTCTCTGACCGGTTATCAGTGGAATAGTTGCCGACAGTCTGTTCTTAACAGGGCGAGGAGTGCGGATAGGCCACTTCTGACAGAGCGTAAGCTCTGTTTCGTTGCCTTTTTCGTCCTTGACCGTTACGATTGTATCGTTAAGAGTATATTCGCCGTCAGGCTTTACGCTTAAAACCTCGCACTCTTTAATAAGCGGAGGAACAAGCAGCCTATGCTCAATAATCGGTGTTTCGGGCAGGGTTGCATAAATCTGTCCGCCGCAAAGCTTATCTCCGGGCTTCACCTTGATTGTGACGCTCCACTTTTTGTCGGGGTCAAGCGACGGAACGCTTGCGCCTCTTGAAATAAAAGCGCCCGAGCTTTTCTCAATTTCAGAAAGCGGTCTTTCAATACCGTCGAATATGTTGTCTATAATTCCGGGACCGAGAGTTACATTCATCGGCGCACCTGTGCCTATTATAGGGTCGCCGGGCTTTAAGCCCGAGGTTTCCTCATAAACCTGTACGGTTGTAGTTGTGCTTGTTATTCCTATGATTTCGCCGACAAGCCTCTGCTCGCCGACATAGACCATTTCCATCATAGAAAAATCCTTGGCATTTTTTACGGTAACAACAGGACCGTTGATGCCGTAAATTACATTTTGATTAGCCATCAAATACATCTCCCCATAACATCAATTTTTTCAGGTAAGCGATATTACTGTACGGGAACAATCGCTAAATCTTAAGCTTGGAGTTTTGCAGGAACCAGCCTTTGCGGTTCTCAAGCTTTGTATCGAGGGTAGAATCAACAACAATGCCTCTGGCGCTGCACTGTGCCTTAAGCCCGCCGATTATAATGTCAGAAGCAGCCTTGAAGCTGCAATTATTTCCAAATATAGTTGAAAGCTCGCCCTGAAGTGCCATATCGTCGCTTTTGAGATATACTGTGACCTCATCATTACGGAAGAAGTCTGCGGCTTCCTGAGCGTCATTTTTCAGTGCAGCCTTGTACTCGGCTGTTTTTGTGTATTCCAAAAGCTTTTGCTTGGCTTTACAGAACACCTCGTTCACCATTTCTTCGCGTCTTTTGTAAAGCTGCTGCCTGCCCTCGTCTTCTTTCTTGGCAAGCTCACCTGCTATACCGGCGCGCATTGATGTCATTTCTTTCATAATTAATTCGTGAGCATCTCTTATGCCCTCGTCCTCAGCCTTTTTAAGCTCTTCAGCCTTAAATTTTTCAACCTCGGAACGAATCTGATGCTTTTGCTCATCAGCAAATTTCTGAATTGCGTTTAAGAAGTTACCTGTTTTTATATCAGGCGACATACTAACCATTCCTCTCCGAATAGTTTTGGGTTATCTGTGCAGAGGCAGGGGCAGCTTTACAGCTTGACCCCTATTGCCTCCTGAACATATCTTGTGATTGAGTCCTTTGTTCTTCCGTTTCCGTGACGGTCGGGAATTTCAACAATCAAAGGACGCTGCCTGTTAAGCTTTAAATCATAAATCAACTCCGGGCAAAGAGATACAAGTCGCTCCGTCATCAATATAACGGCAACATCGTCCATCTCCATTGCCTCGGTAAGTGCCTTGCGAACCTCGTCATCGCTGTGGATAACAACGCCGTCAATACCTGCAAGGCGCATACCGATTTGAGTATCTACATTATCACTGATTAAATAAAAACGCATTAATCTCACCGAAGCTTTCGTTTGATTGCAGTTTGGTGCTGATTAAACAAAGAGAATGAGGATTGAAATAAGTACGCCGTAAATTGCAATACCTTCTGCAAGAGCAACGAAGATAAGAGCCTTACCGAATGCCTTAGGATCCTCTGATGTTGCGCCGATAGCAGCAGGAGCAGCGCCGCAAACAGCAATACCGCCGCCTATACCGGAAAGACCTGTAACAAGACCTGCGCCGATGTACTGCAAGCCCTTGTATGATGCTTCTGTTGCTGCGGCTGTGTCAGTTCCGGCAGCCGATGCTGCAACCGGGAAAGCAACGCAAAGCAAAAGCACTGCTGCAAATGACACAAGCTGTCTTAACACAGCGCTTTTTCTGCTACGGCGATGCTTGATAACCGAGCGGTACGACATATACATTGAGACAATCAAGAAAAGTACCGGTAAAGTAAGAAGTATAAACTGCATAATAAATTCCTCCTGAAACAATAAAATTAATATTCTGCCCCGCATAGCGGAGAAGGTGACTAAATTAATGATCTTTCTTCAGTCTTACAGGCTTAAAGGCTCTGCCGTCACCGATATAGAAACGGCTGAACAGCTCGTAATATTCAAGCCTCAATACCTGAATCGTAACAAGGGTAGCCTCCAGCAAAATAACAAAGGCATTTCCGAATACCACCATTATGATATAAGGTATTGAACCCGGCTCTCCCAAAAGTCCTGCAAGAGTGAAGAATACAAGCATCATTCCGGCGTGTACCAGCACGAATGTGCCGATACGCAGATATGACATAGTGTTGGTAACATAGCTTAAAAGTGTTTCAAACAGCTCAAAGAAGCTCTGAACAAGAAACTCTCCCCATTTTGCGGGCTTCCAGTTTTTCTCGCCGTTAATAAGCTTAGAAAGCGGCTCGCCGAGATAGATAAGAACAAGCGGCAGAATGATAAGTCCGAGAACATACCATATATTCATCACCGGTATTCCGAACAGGGTACACAACATTCCGGCAACAAGCGAAACATAAAAGACAATTCCGCAAATACCGCTTGAGTGAAAAATCGCCCGTCCCTTATCGCGCCGTTTGAACGAAGAAATCACATTTAGAAGCATTGCAAAGAATACAAGGAAAACACCTATTCCGGCAGCAACCAGAACAAGCATCGTCGCGCTTTCAAGCACAGGCACCGGCTTGCCGCTCATACCGACTGCGTGATACAGAGGGTCAAGCACCTCTTCGAAACCGAACACCGAGCCGTACACAAAACCGAACAGCGTTGCCGCAACTCCGCAGGGCATCAGTATTTTTCCTATATCCATCTTTTTAAGCTTCCACATCAGATAGCCGGCTATGATAAGAACTATTCCCTGCCCTACATCACCGAACATCATACCGAACAGTATGGTAAATGTCAGCGCGACAAAGAAGGTCGGGTCAGGCTCGTTATAGCACGGCAGACCGTACATATCGACGAAGTATTCATACGGCTTTGTGAAGAAATTATTTTTAAGCTTTATCGGCGGTGAATGCTTCAGCTCGTCCTTACCGTCTGTAAGCGAACACTCTATACTGTCGATGCTCTCAAGCTTTTTAACAAGTGCGTCTGCACAATCGGCAGGAACCCAGCCGACAAGTATAAAGCTTTTGTGATAAAACATAGCATTTTTCTTAATGCCGGAATAAATCTCAAGCTCGGAAAGCTTTGTAAAATAACGGTTCACATCTGTTTTGTTGTATTTAAAGTAGCTGTCAAGCTTGCTTTGCGCCACATCAAGGTCCTTGAGCAGCGCATCAAGATGTGATTCCAGAATTTTCACTGTATTCTCAGGCGTTCCGTGGAAACTGTCTGTATCGCAATGCTCAAAATAAAGTCCCGAGAATATCCTGTCAATATCCTCACTTTTATCCACCGGCGTAACATAAACGCCCCAGTAGTGCGTTTCGTCCTCTGTACAGATAAAGAACGATATATACGGGTCGTCCTTGTAATTTTCAAGCTTCTGGTAGCTGTCACGCGGCAGTCTGCCGAAATTCGCCTTGATGAATTCGCACGATGAAATCTTGTCGAAATCCATCTCCATACCGACAAAATGAGAAGTTTCTTCAATGCTGCGCTTGCATTGGTCAATCCTCTGGTCTAAATCAGCCCTCTGAACAATCAGCCTTTCAAGCTCACTGTTCATCTGCTTTATCCTGTCAAGCACCTGCTCGTTGCTGTCGATAATATCCTTTACATCAACATATTCGGGTGAAATACCGGCAGTTTTCAGTGTTTCTGTGAAATCCGCCAGCGGATCGGTGTATGGATTCTTATCTGTGACAGGCATAAAGCCTCTTGTGTCGGAATAAAAGTTCAGCGGGTCATCGGGATGAAACGCTCCGGATTCGCCGCAGATTGTGATAACCTTATCAAGCTCCGACCTCAGACCGATTATACCAATTGATTTAATTGGAGAAACAGCCATTGGGTTACCTCCTTAAATTTATTGATATATCAAAAGTTTTTTTATTGTATCGGGGTCAACATTGTATCTTACACCCTCGATTATATTTATAATATTCGTCAGTTCATTTTGTTCAAGGCTGAAATAGCTCATCATAACAACAGTAGGTACGGTTGAAAACCTTATCTGCCGTTTTGTATAGTTATAGTCGCCTCGACGGTCAATTTCACCTGCATAGTTATATTCCATTTTTGCAATTCGTTTGCCAATGCTCGATTGAGCTGCAACAGCGAAAAGCTCCTTTGGTGATTTAGCCTCGCACATTTCCCTGAGCACTGCTTCTCTGACAGAGCCATGAGGCAAAAGCTGCGCTCTGATTTCTTCGGGCTTAAGATGATAATATTTCTGAAGTCTTAAAACCCTAACAAAATTCATCAAATCAATATGTGTTGTAAATAGCTCGGTAAGACCCTTTTTTTCCTGACCCTTTGTATGGTTATTTATTATTTCAAAAAGGTTGTCGTACATATCGGAATAAAGAGCGTTTTCAATTCCGGGAACATCAAGCACCTCGTCATTTGCAGGCTTGAACGGCTCCAAAAGCTTTTTATACTTTGTTTTTTCAACAGCTGAGAGCAACTCGCCGTAATCCCTTGCCTTAGTCATCGCCTTCAGGTCAATTTTTGTATGCGCCTGCAAATGCGATGGCAAATCAAAAACATATCTTTCAGTATTTCCGGAGCATAAAAGCATTACAAAATGCGTAAGCTGCTCAACCTCGGTTTTATTTATAAGAAACTGCGAAAAAGACTCGCCTGTGGCTATTTCATAGTGTGAAACAGATGCAAAATCCTGAATAAGCTGCTGCTTAAGCACCGCTTCAAGCTGTCCTCTGTGCACCTCACGCTCGCTCATATTGTTGAGTACCGACGAATAGCGCGTATGCGTTTTAAGGTACGACATAACCTCGCCGACGCTTGCACAGTTGATAAGCGTCTGATAGTCCTTTTCGTTAAGCCGCCTGCCGTACTTAGCCCTTGTCTTGGCTATTACTGCGTTCGCGGCATATTTTGTGAATACCATTACTCAGGCTCCCTTCTTAAAAATCATCGCAAAAAAAGCATTCATGCTCCGTCAGGCTTCAATCACCGCACTGACAATGCTGTCAACCCATTTATCACAATTTTCAGAGAAGGTTTTTTCAAGCCTTTCAAGGGCTTCCTTTTGTTCTTGCTGAGATTTCTTAAGCTTTTCGTCCGCCGCCTTGCGTTCCGTGATTTCGTTTTTGGCGATACGCTTTCTCGCTTTTTCGATATAATTGTTATAAACGACCTCTTTCGCCTTGGCTATGTCAGCTTCTGAGTTCACCTTTTCGCGGTTGGCTTCCTCGGTAAGCTCACGCGCCTTTTCGTCCATTTCAACAATCTTTGCAAGCATATCCTCCATATGAACACCTCCGTACGGGATAAATAATAAATGCGAGGAACACAGTCCTCGCATTTCGTCGTTGAAACGTAAAGTAAACAATAACAATAGCAAAAACCACTACATATTCAACAGTGTACATATTAATATGTATATGTGTTCTGCGTTGTCGCTATTATAGCACTCACGATTCATTTTTTCAAGATAAATTTAAGCATATCTTAAATTTTTTTAAAATTTCTTTTTGAATATTACAAACCGGAATATATATTTATGCTCGGTTTGTAATATCATAATTAGTTTTTAAGGCTCTGCAAAGGTGCGGGAATTCTGCCGCCTCTTGATATGAACTTTGCAGGAGAAGCAGTGTTAAGCTCCATAACGGGACCGCCGCCGAGAAGGCCGCCGAACTCAAGCCAATCGCCTGCTTTTTTGCCGATTGCAGGGATAACCCTGACAGCAGTTGTCTTGGAGTTGACCATACCGATAGACGCCTCATCGGCAATAATAGCCGAAATAACCTCAGCGGTTGTATCACCCGGAATATTTATCATATCAAGACCTACTGAGCAAACCGCAGTCATAGCCTCAAGCTTTGTAAGCGTCAGGCAGCCGCTTTTTGCCGCTGCAATCATACCGGCATCCTCCGTAACAGGAATAAATGCACCCGACAGTCCGCCGACATGCGAGGAAGCCATAACGCCGCCCTTTTTAACCGCGTCATTAAGCAGAGCAAGAGCCGCCGTTGTGCCGTGAGCGCCGCACTGCTCAAGACCCATTTCCTCAAGAATATGTGCCACACTGTCGCCGACAGCAGGTGTAGGAGCAAGCGACAAATCGACAATACCGAAAGGTACGCAAAGACGCCTTGAAGCCTCCTGAGCAACAAGCTGACCCGTTCTTGTTATCTTGAACGCAGTCTTTTTGATGAGGTTTGCAACCTCTGTAATATCGCAGTCGCCGCATTTTGAAAGCACCGAACGAACAACACCCGGACCGGAAACGCCGACATTGATTTCACAGTCAGGCTCACCCGGACCGTGAAAAGCACCTGCCATAAACGGGTTGTCCTCGGGCGCATTGCAGAATACAACAAGCTTTGCGGCACCGATACACTCTCTATCCTTAGTAAGTTCTGCGGTTTCTTTGATAACTCTGCCCATTTTTGCTACAGCGTCCATATTGATACCTGCCTTTGTGCTGCCGATATTTACAGACGAGCAGACATGCTCGGTTTCGGCAAGAGCGCGTGGAATACTCTCGATAAGACCGTAATCACCGCTTGCAAAGCCCTTCTGAACAAGAGCCGAGTAGCCGCCGATGAAGTTTACGCCGACGCTCTGAGCGGCTCTTTCAAGCGCATAAGCAAACTTAACAGGGTCGCTTGACGGGCAGGCTGCAGCGAGCATTGCAATCGGGGTAACGGAAATTCGCTTGTGAATAATCGGAATACCGTATTCCTTTGAAATATCCTCACCTGTTTTTACAAGGTCTTTGGCATAGCGGCAGATTTTGTCATAAACCTTGTCGCAAGCCTTGTCAATGTTTTCATCAACACACTCAAGCAGTGAAATACCCATTGTAATTGTTCTTACATCAAGGTTTTCGTTGTCAATCATATTGATGGTTTCAAGTATATCATGTGTATTAATCATACGAATAATGCCTCCAATTTAAATCCTGTGCATTGAGTTGAAGATGTCCTCGTGCATAATGTGAATTTTAAGTCCCACCTCATCTCCCAAAGCAGTAAGGCTGTTTGACAGCTTGTCAAACGGAACGCTTGATTTGTCTATATCAACAAGCATAATCATCGCAAACATATCCTGCAATACAGACTGTGTTACCTCCTGAATATTAACGCCGTATTCGGCGCAGGCACATGACACTTTTGCAAGAATTCCGACTGTGTCCTTGCCGATAACAGTAATAAATGCACGCATAATAAGTCCTCCTGAAAATAGTTTTACACTTTATTATCTTATTTTTAGTCCTGACTGTCAATAGCGGCAGAAGATTTTGTCAAATAAGTAAAATTTATTGTAAAATAATAAAGAAAACTGCATAAACAATAGAAAATTCTTGAAATGCAGACACTTCGGGGATATAATTTAAAGTAATAAATTTTTATCACCAAAAATAACGGAGAAAAAATCAATGATAAAAAATCAAATCATCGCCGATTGCCACACGCACAGCAATAACTCCTTTGACGCTAAAAACAGCGTTGCAGATATGCTTTGCAAAGCAAACGAAATCGGACTTGATTACCTGACGATAACCGACCACTTTGAGGCGGCGTTTTATTTTGAACCCGATGAGGAATTCGGAGATTTAAAAAAGCTTTTGCCGCAGTCGGTAAGCGACATAATACAGCAACAGAAGATAAGCACAGGTAAAACAGAGCTTTTATGCGGAATCGAGCTTGGAGAGCCGCTGCACGACACAAACGCCACCAACGAGGTTTTGTCCCTTACAGACTATGACTTTGTGCTGTGTTCAATGCACAACCTCAGGGATATGGGCGATTTCTTCTGGCTTGATTATAATAGTGAGGATATACCAAGTCTTTTGAAAAAATATTTTTTGGAGCTTACCGAATGTATTCAGTGGGGAAATTTTGATTCTCTTGCCCACATCACTTATCCGATGAGATATATCTGCGACAAAAGCAAAATTGCCGTTGATTTAGCAGAATATAAAAAAGAGATTGACGAGCTTCTTGCGCTGCTTGCAGAAAAGGACAAGGCGCTTGAATTCAACACCTGCCGAAATCCTGAGCTTTCTCTCAAAACAATAGGTAGATGCCGTGATGTTCAGTTTTTAAGCCGTTTTAAGGAGCTGGGCGGCAAATATGTAACCCTCGGCAGTGACGCGCATAACACTGAAGACCTTGCTAAAGGAATCAGCGGAGCTGTTGATATTCTTCGCGAACTTGGGTACAGCGAAATTACGGTATTCAAAAAGAGAAATCCCGTATTGATTTCAATATAATAATCAAAAAATAAATAAACGCAATTTTAGTTTTTCGTGTATATTTTCACTCCTGTGTCAAACAATGAATATGGGTGAAAATTATGGAATTAATTAATATTGCGCTATCCTCTCTTGCCTCGCTTGCCGCACTGTTTTTGCTGACTAAGTTTATGGGCAACCGCCAGATGTCACAGCTTACAATGTTTGATTATATCAACGGAATAACCATCGGCTCAATCGCCGCCGAGATGGCAACCTCGCTTGAGGACGATTTTCTAAAGCCGCTGACCGCAATGATAATATACTCTGTCGTGGTGGTTTTAATTTCTGTCACATCGTCAAAATGTGCAGTAATAAGGCGTTTTTTTGGCGGACGGTCGCTTATACTGATGAGCAACGGCAAGATTTACAGAAACAACCTGAAAAAAGCAAAGCTTGATTTAGCCGAATTTCTGGTTCAGTGCCGCGTCAACGGTTACTTTAACCTTGACGATATCGAAACCGCCGTATTTGAAAGCAACGGCAGAATCTCATTCCTGCCAAAATCAGGCAAACGCCCCGTATGCCCCGAGGATGTGCATCTGTATCCAAACAAAGCCGCATATTATATTACAATAATATCCGACGGCGAGGTGCTTAACAAAAATCTGCACGCCGTAGGCAAGGACGAAATATGGCTTAAAAAGGAGCTAAAGCGCTTGGGCTACGGCAAATACTCGGATGTGTTCTTCGCCGCAAGCGACGGAATCGAGCTTACAGCATACGGGTATGAAAAAACAGAAAACAAAAACGATTTATTTCAGTAATTTGACGAGGTGGATTTGCAAAATGATAATAATGTCAGTAGACTTAGGCCTTGCAAGAACCGGTCTTGCAGTGTGCGACAAAACGGAGCTGCTCTCCTCTCCTTTATGCGTAATCGAGGAGCGTGACTTGAATATTTTAGCGGACAAAATAGCCGATAAAGCTCAGCAGTGCCGTGCCGAACTGATAGTTGTGGGTCTGCCAAAAAATATGGACGGCAGCGAAGGAGAATCGGCGCAAAGAGCAAGGGAATTTGCAAAAGCCCTGTCGGAAAAGACAGGGCTTGAGTGCGATATGCAGGATGAACGCGGCACAACGATAACAGCGCACAATTATCTGAACATTACAGATACACGAGGCAAAAAGCGCAAGAGCGTTATCGACAGTGTTGCGGCGACAATTATACTTGAGAATTATCTTTCTTACCGCAAAAATCACCGTACATAACCGCCGATGAATTAGTATTTCCGGATTTTTCAAAAAATTCAAAATCACCATTGAATAAAATTAATTACTCAGATTCAATTTTCTGTTATTTTTGAAATAGCACTTGATTTTTCGCAGCGAGTATTATATAATATTACAGTGCTTTTGGCGCACACAAAAAAATAATTGGAGAGATGTCCGAGCTGGCCGAAGGAGCATGATTGGAAATCATGTGTACGGTAATCACCGTACCCGGGGTTCGAATCCCCGTCTCTCCGCCATAAACATTGAAAAACCGCATTAGTATGCGGTTTTTTTGTTTTATGAGTGTGTTTTTGGCGATGATATTTTTATTCAATTTAATCCAATTTAATGACAATTAATTGCGGTTGCAACAGTTTTTACACTAAGCAAAATCATAAAAACGGTCCGAAAAGCGTTTGGCTATCGGACCGTTAATTCTTAGGTTTATTAAGTATTAAGCTTGCAATTTACCCTTCAATTTTAAATTCCTTTTTCGACACGCCGCAAATCGGGCATCTCCAGTCGTCGGGAAGCTGGTCGAACGGAACCTTCTGCTCTGAGTCCTTATACTCAAAACGACAAATCGGGCAAACATATTTAAGCTGCGGACTGTTGTCGGGCTTTTCATCACTCGCCTGATATGTAGGAGCGTTTTTAGGCGCTCTACCCTTGATAACACGGTGATAATACTCATATGTCATAGGAACACCTGTATAATCATCGCTGCCTGCTTTTACCTCTGCAATAAATATTGTGTGAGTCATAGTTTCAACAGTGTTTACAACCTTGCACAAAAACCAGCAGCATATATTTTCGCGCAGAACCGGCACATTTTCACGCAGAACCTTGTAATTCACATTCGCAAGCTTGTCCGAATGTCTGCCGGAGCTAAAGCCAAGCGCACCGATAACCGTACCGGATGTATCCTCAGACAAAACAGACACAGAAAACATTCCCGTCGCCTTAATACGCTCGTTTGAGTAATTGTCGTGGTTGATGCTGACTGCTACCGTCATAGGCGACGATGTTATCTGAACAACCGTATTTACTATACATGCCGAAGGGCGGCTTTCGCCCTCTACGCCGATAGCATACATACCATATGACAAAGTTCTTAAAATTTTAGAGTTCATTTTCAACACCTCTTAAGCTTTTGTGCAGCTCAGATTTTGCAGAAGCTGTGGGATTAGTATAACATTATAAAAGTAAGAAAGCAAGAGCTTTTTATATGTTTTAACACAAAAAGCAAAAATAAGATGTCGATTTTTGTATTAAATCTGTAAAATTATTTACTCTTTTTTTCTTTTTTAAAGCTTGTAAGCGGTATTACCTTTCCGTCAGGCGTTATTGCGTCGGTGTTTTCAAGCTGTGAACGAAGGCTCGATTTCATTTCGTCAATATATATTTTGTAAAGAGCTTTTTGCTCGGATTGCTCCTCCTCGGTGAGTCCTACTGTCTTTTTCTTCTTTGCAAGCTCGTTTATTCTTTTGAGAGATAATTCGTCCATGGTGATACTCCTTTCACTGTAAGCAATTCAGCAGCGCAAAATATCAGTGAATAATAAATTCAATATAATTGAAAAACCGATGCATCAGCATCGGTTTTTCGTGGTGGACCATCAGGGACTCGAACCCCGGACCAACCGGTTATGAGCCGGTTGCTCTAACCAACTGAGCTAATGGTCCATATTTTTTAGCGCCATAATATTATATCAAGTTGCGGCTGTAATGTCAATAATTTATAATTAAATTTTTCACAAATTTTCACACCTCTGTTTTCCTGTAAAAACTCTATTCTATTATTGCATAGAATCTCAATTTATGCTTTAATAGAACGGGTGATAAAAATGTGCAAAGCTAAACTAAACGAAATACTCCTGCCCTATCCTGACAAAGGCGACAGAAAAATATGGGTGTATGTTCCACAACACGAGGAAGGAGAAGTCCTCCCTGTAATCTATATGACAGACGGTCAGAATTTATTTGATGACAATTCCACCCCTTACGGCTGCTGGAATGTTATCGGTGCAGTTGAAGAAGAACAGAAAAACGGTATGCAGGGCGCTGTGATTGTCGGCATTGACAACGGCAACATTTACCGTGACAGCGAGCTTACTCCGAAAAGCATCGGCGAGGTTTTGCATACAGATTTGCTAAATGAGATTTTCAAGCCGGAGGGCGAAAGCTTTGACAGCTTTTTGATGAACACCGTAATACCATATATTCAGTTAAATTATCCGATAAGCCGCGATAAGCAATTCACTGCAATCTGCGGCAGCTCCTCGGGCGGCTTACAGGCATTTTTTGAGGGTATCGAGCACAGCGATTGCTTTTCTGCCATAGGCGCACTCTCGCCTGCATTTTTGCTCTATTCAAAGACGGACTGGAAAAACTACCTTTTAAAAAAGCTTTCAGACGATGTTCCGTATCTTTATATTTACAGCGGAGCAAACGGTGAAGAGGAGCAAATGATTTTTGACAGTGTTGAGATGATGTATGATTTGCTCTGTGAGCTTGAGTATCCATTCGATAAGCTTAACGAGGTTGTGCTTACTGAAAACACGCACAACGAAAAGGCGTGGCGCGAGATATTCCCGGATTTTCTGCACACATTTCTTTTCCGCTGTGCAGATAATAAATAAGAAAAGCATACCGCGCCTTTATGATTTCCCCTTCCATATCATTTTAACACATACAGGTTTTTCCCTTCCATATCATAATTTTTTGTTGCCATATTTTTTAATTTGTGGTAAAATATAAGGTGATATGGGGGCGTAGCTCAGCTGGGAGAGCGCTGCGTTCGCAACGCAGAGGTCAAGAGTTCGATCCTCTCCGTCTCCACCAAAACCGATGCGCCTGCATCGGTTTTTTCAGTTACACCGTCGTTAGTCCGTTTTATCGGCAATATCATAATCAGGAGGAAAATAATGATTGACTTTTCAAAAATCGAAGAAACAAGCTTACAGAATTTTTACGGCGGCAAGGGCGCACTTATCGCTTCTATGTTCACCGACGATAAAAACCGCATTTTAAAGGGCAGGCTTGTTCCCGGCTCAACAATAGGACTTCACACTCACGAAACCTCGTCCGAAATCATCTTCATTTTATCGGGCAACGGCAAGGCTATCCTCGACGGAGCAGAGGAAAAGTTAAGCGCAGGAGACTGCCACTACTGCAAAAAGGGTTCGGAACACAATCTTATAAACGATGGGATCGAGGATTTGATTTTCTACGCTGTTATACCTCAGCAGTGACGCACAACATAAATATAATCTACATCAATAGACTGCGGCTTGTGCAAAGCTGCGGTCTTTTATTTTTATCCGCAAGGTTATCAGCCAAAATTTAACACAAAATCAAAGCTTTTTAGAGTTTGATTGGTGCAGTATACGAATTGTATTCAGCACTTTAATATGATAAAATCTATTTATTCGATTATGTGAATACTATAGTCGGAAATATTTGAAATTGGAGAAAAGTTATGATTACAAATTCATCACAGCTTGTACAGGCGGCTCAGCGCGGCGACATAAACGCCGTAACCGACCTTTATACGGCAAGCTACAAGGCGGCATACCTGACCGCCAAATCCATAGTACGAAACCAAAACGATGCTGAAGTACTCGTAAAAGACAGCTACCTTGAGGCGTTTTACAACATCAACACTATTCCCGATGTAAACAGATTTGACAAATGGTTCAACACCATTGTTGATAAAAAGGCTAAGGAATACCTGCTTAAAAGCAATCCTGATCTTTTCCCTCAGATCATCAGTGCGGCTGCATCGTTCTGGAATGACGAAAATCCGAATGAGCAGACTATGATTTCACCTCAGCTTGCAAGCGATGCAATGAACATAATCTATGCCCTGCCGGAAAATCAGAAGCTCATTCTTATTATGTATTACAATCAGGAGTTGAGTGCTGAAGAAATAGCAGCTACACTTGCTCTTTCAGCCGACGAGGTAAAGGGGACTCTGTTCAACGCAAAGCAGGCCGTTGAGCGCGGCATTACCCCAATCAACACATCGCAATCCCCGACAGCCGCAGTACTTTCTGCCTCGTTCAGTCAGGCTGCGCAAACCTGCATTGCCCCTCAGGGACAGATTGCAGACATAATCAGCACCTTAACAGGCGGAGCAAACGCTCAGGCTGCTGCTCCTGCTGCTGTTCCACCGACTGCACCTGTCGGTCAGAATATTCAGCCTGACACACACAGCACAATTCTCAACGGCACACCGCAAAGCGCTGAGGCAGTAAAAAGCGGAATGTCAAAGGGCACAAAGCTTGCACTTATCATCGGCGGTGCGGCTATTGTAGTTATTGCCGCAGTTATAGTTATTTTCCTTGTTTTCTTCTCAGATCCGAAAAGCGGAGAGGTTGTGGCTACGCAGCCGTCAACTGTGGTTGAAACCCAGCCGACCGAAGGCGAAACCGAAACCGAAACTCAAACGCAGAGCAATTCATCCACTGTCAGCGGAAAGATATATGACAGCGCCTACGCTCTGCCGGGCGACTATAAATATAAGGGCGCAAGCTTTGACAGCAAGAAGGGCTTTGACTCAGGCTTTGGTATTGATGAAAAGGACACAGTCAAGGCACTTGAAGCACTGTCCGAAATCAAGGAAATCGTCAGCGACAAGGACGCTTATGTAAGGTACACCGTTGAGCAGAGAAACTTCAGCTCAAGAGATATTTACACCTACTACAGTGGCGACAACGCTTCTTATTCGGTATTTATTGATACAGATGAGAACGGTTGTCAAGCACCAAACCGACTCAATTTAATTTTCACTTCTTCCGGAGATACTACTCTTGCAGAGCTTCGTGAAACAGCCAAAAAGATTCTGGAGCTTACAAAGCTTGATTCAACTCTGATTAACGCTCTTCTGTATTCGGATATGGAAGAGCTCAACGGGATTGAAACCTCAAATGATGTAGGTACTATATATCCTTCAAATGAATTATCAGAGGATAAACTGAACATAAGCATCAGCTTCTATCCGGGATACTCCAAGAAGGCTCCGGAGGGAATCAAGGCAAAGTATTATGAGGATGACATTTCAAAGCTTTTTGATGTAAACAAGCTGTTCAATAATCCTGACATTGACTTCAGCAAGGATCTGACAACACAGGGTCTTTCAAAGCTCACAGCAGTTGACTATGCAAAGAAGATAACCGATGAGTATTATACACCGTCAGTTTCATACACAACCGATCAGTCAGGCAAGATTACAGATCTCAGACTTAATATTACCGATGATTTCAGCTTTGACTCAAAGGACGGAGAAATTGAGGGCTGCTACCTGAATGTATCGTATTCACAGGATAATTGGGGCAACACCGAGGAAGAAATTACTCTGCAATATATCTACGGCACTGCAAGCACAGATAACTACAGTAATTGTGCAAAGCTTGCCGCTGAGCAGCTCAAGTTCTTTGACAAGAATTTAAGCTTAGATGTAAAGGAGCTTACCCTTTCAAATGATAATGCCGGCAAGGAGCTTGAAATTAACACCAAGCTCAGCCCGAACGGCAAAGCTGAACTTGACATTGATGACAACGGCTCAAGCGTAACCTACACACTCTCCTGGGAGATTGAAGAAGAATAAGAGATTAATCATAAAAGCCATACCCACAATTATACGGGTATGGCTTTTTACATAGGCTGTGTTTCTATCATAGCATTCATTCGTTCGTCAATTCTTATTCTGTTTTCATAATTGTGTCGCCGAAGATTGCGCTTAAGATGGCTGTGTAAGCTCCGTTATCCGATACACACATTACACAGATAATAACAGCAAATACACAGCAGGTAAAATTCCCGAAAGCCGCATTATTACTGCACTTTTCTATGGTTATACACACATACACAGATATATTAATGACTTCGTATATATTGCGGAGTAAAAATAAAAAATTGATTTATGTTTTTTTATTTTTTCTTTCTTTATATATATAAAGAAATACGGAAATTATCTGTGTATCTGTGTAAATGCTCAAAAAACCGCATAGCAATGGGAAATATCTGAGCCTTTGATGTGTGTACGATATGCACATTGGTGTGTATGGCTTCGCAATGAATATAGGAGATAATTAGAAATGGGAAAAGTGGTTAGTGGTTAGTGCTCATTATTCATTGCAGCGCCTGCGCTGCA
This sequence comes from Acutalibacteraceae bacterium, assembly GCA_051880615.1. Taxonomy (GTDB): domain Bacteria; phylum Bacillota; class Clostridia; order Oscillospirales; family Acutalibacteraceae; genus UBA7067. Next base: position 86,119 of record JBJEOH010000041.1, on the reverse strand, counting down.
CTTTTGCGCTCTGCAAAAAATCCTGTCCCATCGGCTGATTAGAAGCAAGACTTCGCATATCCGTTGCGAGAATGTCCTTTTCAAAAATCCTTGCGGCGTTATCATCAAGGAGAGTTTTATAATGCGCCGTTTTTGTTATAACAGGCACTGTGCAGCTTTTTTTCATCAGCCTTAGGATTTCACTGCCGTTTGAATTAAGACCCAACACACGGATATACGGCGGCATTAAAGCCTGCATTTTCTTGTCAACGCCGAGTAACAGCGAGCATAACGCACGGCGGATTCGCGGTGCAGAGTAGCGTCGGCACACCGCTTGGCTCATAACCTCATCAAGGTTTTTTGAGCCATTCAAAGCAGCTTTAAGACGGTTTTCAAGCCCCTCAGACACATCGGGCAAGCGCTCAAGACTTTGACTGTCGGCTGTGCGCAGAGCACACATTATCACTCTTTCAAGGCTTTGCATATTTGCAATATCGCCCGTTTTCAAGGCACTGTCAATAATCGGGATTGTGTTATCGGGCACAAAGCCTTTGAGTGCATTGATATCATTGATATTTTCACGCAGAATTGAAGCCGAGGCAAACTCTCCGCTTGACACACTGCTGTCGTGCTCTGCTCCTGTGCGGCTGATTGTTTCCGCCTGAATTCCGACATCTTGTGCAATAAGCTCCTTGACATATTCAACGGCAAGCAGATTATTCGGGGAAGAGAGAATTTTGCCGCACTCCTCTCCTGCTGTTTCGATAACCGATTGCTGAACTGCGGCGGCGTATGAGTGAATATTATTCACATTGTTTGAAGCAGCGGCTTTGAACTCCTCTGAGAGCAGGGCTTTGGCACATTCGGTTATCAAACCAATATCACCGCATTCACTGCCGAAAAAAATGCTGTCGGCAACACCCATTGATTTTATTATCGACACTCCGCCTTTGGCAAACACAGGTGCCGCAGCACACGCCCACACTGTTGGCAGCTCCAACACCAAATCAACGCCGTTCAAAAGCGCCGAATATGCTCTGCTGAATTTGCCCAGAACCGCACATTCTCCCCTCTGGACAAAGCTTCCGCTCATTACAGCGACAATATGGGTAGCGCCGTTTTCTCTCTGCCTTTGTATCAAATACCTATGACCGTTGTGAAACGGATTGAATTCGCTTATAACACAGCTTATTTTCATAATTACGAATACATTCTCCTTAAACAAAATCTCCAAAATTTCATTCGTTTTTTACAAATAGCGATATAAAAAGGTTGAATTCTTCGCTCTTATGTACTATTATATATTAGTATAGAACTTATATGCAACCATTAGGAGGATAAAAATGAAGATTTTGGTAATCAACGCGGGAAGCTCTTCACTTAAATATCAGCTTTTTGATATGGACAACGAAAAGGTTCTTGCAAAAGGAAACTGCGAGAGAATCGGAATTGACGGTATTTTCACGCACAAGACAGCTGACGGTCGTGTGCTGAAGAAGGATGTTGAAATGCCCGACCACAAGGTAGCGTTTATGCAGGTTAAGGACGCTCTTATTGACAAGGAGTACGGCGTTATCGACAGCCTTTCCGAAATAAGCGCTCTCGGCCACAGAATAGTGCAGGGCGGCGCACTGTTCAGCAAAAGCGAACTTGTAACCGACGAGGTTGTTGATGGCATTGAAAGCCTTATTCCGCTTGCACCGCTCCATAACAAGGGTCATGTTCAGGCTATCAGAGCTTCTCAGGAGGTATTCGGCAAGGATGTTCCAGAGGTTGTAGTATTCGACACCGCTTTCCACTCCACTATGCCCGACTACGCTTACATATACCCGATTCCGTATGAATACTATGAAAAGTATCAGATTCGCCGCTACGGCTTCCACGGCACATCACACCGCTATGTTACAGGTCGTTGCGCCGAGCTTATGGGCGTTGAGCCAAAGGATATAAAGATTATCTCCTGCCATCTCGGCAACGGCTCTTCAATCACTGCTGTTGACGGCGGCAAGGTTATCGACACAAGCATGGGTCTTACTCCGCTCGACGGCTTTATGATGGGTACAAGAACAGGCACACTTGACCCGTCGGTTGTTACCTTCCTTGCAGAAAAGGAACACCTCTCGCCGGAGGAGATGAGCGATTTGCTCAACAAGAAGTCCGGACTTCTCGGCATTTCGGGCGTATCAAGCGATGACCGTGATGTTACAAAGGCGGCTGAGGAAGGCAACGAGAGAGCAATACTCGCCCACAAGATGCTTATTTATGAAATTGCAAAGTTTATCGGCGGCTACTTTGTAGCGCTTAATGGCTGCGACGCTATCACCTTTACAGCAGGTCTTGGCGAAAATCAGGCTCACCACAGAGAGAGAATCTGCGATATGCTCGACTGCATCGGCGTTAAGCTTGATAAGGAGCTTAACGAGCAGATGATTCTCGGCAAAGAGGGTCTTATCTCTGCTCCTGACAGCAAGATTAAGGTTTATGTTATCCCGACAAACGAGGAGCTTGTTATCGCAAGAGATACAAAGGCTATTGTTGAGAAGCTGTAAGGCTTAAGCAGCTTAATTATATAATCGCAAAAATAAAACCGCTGCCGATGGGTTGTTGCACCTGTCGGCAGCTTTTTGTTAGGAGAATTTTAATGGCATACGGAGCAATACTTGAAAAGGGTGAAAATTTTCACACACACCTCAAAAGGATTTTTGAGGCAATAAACAATGTTCAAAAAGATTACAACTGGCTTATTACCGACTGCGAATGTTGCCCTAAAAATGAGTATTTTTGCAAGCTATTTTCAAAAGATTATGTATTCTTAAGCGGCGAAGAACTGACTGAAATTATCGAAGCTGAGGATTTCCAATGGATTTGGGCTATATTCTCGGGCTTTGATAAAAGTATTCCGTTCGAGGAGATTATAAAATACCCTCTTCCCGATGCCGACGGCTGCGGCAGATTTTGGGAGAAAAATCCTGTAAAAATTCAGCATCCGCTCGCAAGCATTGAAATTGTAGCTTTTGATTCCTCGCTTACTCTGTTTAGCAGCAAGGATGAAAAAACAGTATCGGATTTCAGAAAATATTTTCCACTCAGCGAGGATTTATCTGAATATAATCCAAGGTAAAGTAGTATGAGCATAATAAAATTAACGGGTTGACAAGTGTCAGCCCGTTTTTATGCATAATTTATCTTTCCTTCAGGAGCACCGCAAGCGGGATTTTGCCGGTGCGGCGTGCTGCAATTAAGCAAATTATAATTATTATCAAAAGAAATACTGCGAACACAGCCGCTACGCTCACGGAGTCAAGCTGAACTCGCATCGCCATAAGTCCGCCGCCGATAACTTCGTCAAGATACGGATTGATAAATAACACCGCAGCGGCTAGTGAAATCAAGACAGCGGCTATCGTTGCCAGCAGAAGCATAAGAAAATACTCGGTAAAAATCACCGTGAAAATGTGTCTGAATTTATAACCTAAGGAGCGGTAAAGCGCAAGCTCACGAGTGCGGTTTGAAACGCAGTTTGACACGAATACCGCAGTGCCGATAATGACCATAATAAGAAATACCGCAAGAACAATGAGCAGTACAATCAGCGACATATTAAAGCTGCTCAAATCTATATTGAATGAATTGGAGTAACAGAACTTCGCTATATCTTTGCAGGCATTCTCAACCGAATCACGGTTTGTGTAATTATCAATTATAATACTGTGCAGCACTGTTTCGCTATCATCGGGGAGCTTAGCTCTGTACTCTTCAAGCTGTTCAAAATCAACTATCAGCTCATCGCTCGAAAGTGCAGGATCGGTTATGTCATATGTACCGACTATGTTAAGATTATATTCATTCCTGTATTCGTCCTGCATTTTAAGCGTTGTTCCTACAAGCGTTTTGCAGTCAAATTCAATACTTCGCTGTGTTTCAGGGTCGTTCATACGCACAATCTCGGGCAGAACAGCCGCATTTTTCTCGCCGCTTTTTACATTCCGCCCCGAGGTTATAACAGGCGTGTAGCCGTTGTGAAAATATGTGAGGAAAAAGCTTGAGGATAACTTGCCCTCAGTTTCAAAAACATTTATAGAACGTGGCACCTGATAAACGTCGGTAACATGCGGTATTGCCTTTATTTTCTCCACATCGCTGTCTGACGTGTCGCCCTTAAAAATCTCGGCGTTCAGCTCAAGGTTATACGGATGGCGGTTGACCTTATATTCCATATTTATGCTCATCGGGATAATAATTGACGTTGTAAGCAAAACACAGGTCACACAAAACAAAATAAAAATCAGAAACACAATAGTTCTTGCCTTACTGTTTTTAACGGCGGACTTTACAAGCGGCATAAGCCTCAGCGCTTTCATAGCAAATTCACACGCTCCTTTCACAAAACGCCATAATCATTTAAACCTTTTCCTCGCCGAGAACGCCGTCCTTCATATAATAAACCTTGTCGGCATAATCTACTATCGCCTCATTGTGCGACACAACCATAACACCCTTGCCGCTTTTGGCAAACTCCTTTAAAAGCCCAAAGATATAAGTCTCGTTGTCGGAGTCGAGGTTGCCTGTAGGCTCGTCTGCCAGAATAAAGTCCGGATCGTTGGAAAGCGCTCTTGCTATAGCCACTCTTTGCTGTTCGCCTCCCGAAAGCTCATTTGGGTAATGCTCGGCACGCTCGCTGAGACCTACTTTATCGATAAGCTCCTTTACTCGCTTTTCAATTTCGGACTTCTTTTTGAACTCGGGATTTATGAGCATCGGCAGCATCACGTTTTCATACGCCTTAAGCTGCTGATTCAGGTGAAAAGCCTGAAACACAAAGCCGATAGTTTTCATACGCACATTGGCAAGCGCACTCTTTTTAAGGCTTGAAACCTCCTCGCCGTTTATAACAACACTGCCCTCAGTCGGCAAATCGAGAAGTCCTGCCATTTGCAGCAGTGTACTTTTTCCTGAGCCTGAGTGACCCATAACGGCAATAAAGCTGCCCTCGTCAATGCTGAGGGTGACATTATTAAGAGCGGTAACTCTGTTATCATATACCTTTGTCAGATTTCTTACGCTGATTGATTTCATATTCAAAACCTCCGTTTCGCTCAGGAATTCATAGCTTCCTGGGGCTGAATTCGTGTTATTAACGCAGTCATAATGAGCTGACAGGTGAGGGGTATTATAAGTATCAGCGCAAATGCGATAGCAAGTAAGATGCCGAACTGACTCCACTGCATAACAAAAATTCGCTTTAAATACACAGCATCATTTACATTAATTTTATTCACTATAAAAATAATGACTGCTGATATTACACCGCCGATAATAAGCGCCCTGACAGCCTGAATTACATTTTCAAGGTACATACTCAGGAATATCTGTCGGCTTTTGTAGCCTATCGCCTTTAAAAGTCCTATCTCGCTCCTTCGCTCATTTATGTTGCTGTAAACGCTTAAGAACAAGTTTATCACAGTAAGCATAAGTATCGCAATAAGCAAGAAGGTTCCTCCGCCGCTGAACATCGTTGCAAACTGCTCAAAGGACGAATCCATTATCCCCCAAATGAACGGAACATAGCCAAGCTCCCACAGCTTCTCTTCAACCTCTTTGGTATTTTCACGGCTGTCAACCGTAACCATATATCTCCGTGCGTATGGGTCGTTCACATAATCTTTAATTGTATTTGGCATCGTTTTCTTTGCCTCTTCAACAGCCATATCTTCAATAGTCTGAGCTGTTTCAGGCGAAACAATCACTGAGCCGGAGCCTGTTAGCGTACCGTATTCCGCCAACGAATAAACGCCGACAACCTTTAAATTAAGCGTCAGCCTTGCAAGCTCAACAGATTCATCTGTATATCCTCCCTGCTCAATGCCGTTGCCGTCAGCCTTACTGTATACCAAAGCCTTGTACGGACACTCAACAGTCAGTGTTTTGCCGTAAAGGTAAGAAATATCATAGTCACTAACAGAATTAGTTTCAGAATGCCACATTTCCCCTTTGTCCGGAATAATGCAGGACATAACAGGCGCATCCTTTAATGATTGACCTACTGCGCAATTTACTCTCAGCTCTTCATCAATTCTATATTCCGATATAACATTTTCAAGCTCCTCTAAATCTATCTCGCTGCCTTCTCCGGCTATATTGTTTCCGTTATCATCTTTAATTTCTTTATAGGAAAAAGTTTGGTAGTCATTATATTTCATCGGCTCGCAGGACACAACGTGGTCTATTGAAAGCACCTCGTCCATTGTTTTCTCATTTACACCTTTATGACTTACAGACGGATAAACAACCTCTGGGTCAACCTCAATCTGCCTGAATTTAATTGAACTAAGCTGAATGTTATAGTTATATGTAGCAATATTCAAATAACCCACCAGAACTGTGACAGCAACAACCGCTAAAACCATCATAATAAGCACTGTCTTTTTTCGTTTTGCTCCCTTAAGATTTGCCCTTGACACAAATAAAAGCTTTGATATTTTCATTTTGCACCTCGATATTTACGGCAGTCCTGTGCGAACACCGCACAGGACTGCTCTGCTGAACAAAATCACGTATAAAGCGTACACGTTAGAGTTGTCCGGAATCCACCGCCGTCACAATTGAACCATCGATGCTCCAACAAACCCTGAGGTACATCTTCGTACCTCAAATCAAGCGGAGCCGGATAATTCGACTGCAAATAGAAACCTGTTTTCTTTCCGTAAGTTTTTTGGTTCGTTTGATTATATATGTACGCATAGCCCTCTGAATAATTGTAGTTTGTATCAAGAATATTCGGATATGCACCAAGCTGATCCACAACCATTCCTTCTGCTCCGGTACTCGTATACGTAAAATAATCATCTCTTGATTGCATTTCAAAATCAGAAATAAAGCCTAAACGGGTTGATGCCGCATAAGCAGAAGCGATTGTACCTGCCGCCAGAACTGCAATAATGGAAATAGTAATGATAGCCTTCTTAATTATTGATTTTGTTTTCATTGATTTTGACCTCCTTAATCGTCAATTTCACACATTTTTTCTCTTTTGTTGTTTCTTATCGCCGAAAAGATGTCCTCTTAATTAACCCATCGGTTACACCTCCAAGCATTTTAGGTATCGGTATCGCAAGCTTGCTATAGCAATTTTAAACATATTTTTTTATTGCCGTTCTTCGTGTTTTTATTATGTTTTTTTTGATTAAATCCAGTAGTGTTATATTTCTTATTTGTATGTTTTTTTATAGTCTTATTATAAGTAATTTTCTGCATATTTTCAATATATATTTTTAACGATATTTTATAATAACTTTTATATACATTACCTAAACATACTTTCTGTGATTTTTATTCTCCATTTCTCTTCGCTAAGCTTTATTAAGTACAAAGCTTTCATAACTCTTGCATAAAAGTACAAATCTCAGATTAGTAAGATAATCTGAGATTCGTTTTGGGGTGTGTAATTTCGGTTGCTTTTACAACTCCATAAAAGTACAAATCCCAGATTAGTAAAATAATCTGAGATTCGCTTTGGGGTGTGTAATTTCGGTTGCTTTTACAACTCCATAAAAGTACAAATCCCAGATTAGTAAAATAATCTGAGATTCGCTTTGGGGTGTGTAATTATGTAAGCAGTTAAACTGTCGTAAGCTATTTGAGAGCATTTTCAGGTGTCCGAATCCGAAGCGGCGGCAAAAAGGCTTGCCGTCATAAACACCGCTTCATATTCAGCTGCGCCTATGCGCTCCTTCCAACTGACTATGTTATACCATCTGTCAAAAAAAATATCAATAGGTTTGTACCATTGGGCAAAAAATCGGTACGAACGGGAAAATTTATTACTCATTCTCTTCACTTTTCTGCTCCAGCGGAAATACTGCACGAACTGCAAATGAACCGTTTTGCTCTTCAATCACCATTGAGCCGCCGACGCTTTCACAGCACTGCTGCATTATTGAAATACCAAATCCGTGCAGCTCGGCATCCTCCTTAGTTGTTAAAAATCTTTCGCCTGATTTTTTTGACTGTTCATTTGATGAATTGGCGCAACCGACAATCAGCTTGCCGTTTTTTATTGTTATCTTCAGCTTTATCCAGCGGCGCTTGCCCTGCGGTAGCCTGTCGCACGCCTCAACCGCATTCTCAAGCACATTCATTAAGAAGCTTGAAAAAATCATATTGTTAAGCAGCAAATTCTCGGGTATATTCACCGCTACATCCGTTTCAATGTTTTTTGCCTTTGCATCCCTGAACTTACTCGATATAACCGCGCTGACAATTTTATTCTTTGAATAATACAGCGGTGCAGAGTCCTTTTCAATCTTGCTTAAGTTGTTAAGATAATCCTCAAGCTTATCATAGTATTTGTTCTCCGCCATAATGCTAATCGCTTCGATATGATGGCGCATTTCGTGCCTTGTTTTTCTTACAGCGACTATTGTGTCCTCAAGGTTGTTTATATATTCCTGCGTCAGCTGATTTTGCATTGTCAGAGCGTGGATGGTGGTTTCGTTGTGTATGATATTAACAATAAACTCAACCGTCACTATTATGATAGTACAGCTTGACAAATACGGCTGAAGGAAGGAGCGCTTTGTAAGCTCAAGAAATCCTATTATATCGCCCTGAGCTATTGTTGACGGACCGTAGGAATACAAACTCCACATAATCGCTGCAACGACTCCGACCGCAGCAAATATACTGTAATATTTAAAGAAAAACGAGCCTCCCCGCCATTCGGCAAAGGATATTGCAAACATAAACAGAAGCTGCAAATAAAATAGAACATATGAAAGCGAAATAATCAGTGCAACTGCATTCGGTCCGAGAATACAGGCAACACCGTAGGAAATGAGCAGCAACGCAGAATAAGCGATAGCAATAAACACAGTTGCTTTAGCGTTGTTCTGAGCTTTGAGTGTAAAAAATAAAAGCATAATCGCCGTTGCAAATGCAAGGAGAAACTCTCCGATGCGATAGTTATTGAGTATGGTAGCTGTAGTATCGCTTATGTTGCTGTAGTCAAGGTTTATCGGAACAAGAACATTAAGCGAAAAATAAATAACAAGCAGCAGAATAGCAATATCGGTCTTGCCCTTATACCTTTCAGCAATAAAAATGCAAAGTGAAATCATTGTAAACAGAAGCGAGCATACGGCTCTGACGATTCCGTCAATAACATTTACGCTCTGCTCACCGAAAATAGTCTTGATATTTGCAAGCTTAATCCCGGGCAGCACCACCTTTCCGTCAGACGGCATAAATACAACCTGAAGAGTTTTTCCGTCGTATTTATCGGGCAGAGTAACAATGGTGTCGTCGGCTGACAGGCGCAAATCTCCGCAGAATTCCACACCGTTTTCGCCAATTTTATAGTCGCTGTTAGCAAACACAGGATTATCATCGAGGAACGCCACAGCAGGACCGTTAAGCCTGCCGAAATCAAGTACAGCGTTATTTATCACATATTCAAGCTGCATTTCACAATAAACAGGTCTGAACGATTTTATCACAGCACCGTGATCCGACTCCTCAGCTTTAAGCTCAACTTTCTCTCCGTTTTCTATCATATAGTAGCTCCACTGACAGCTGTCGGAGGTGTAGTCGTCTAAATTTAACGGGCGGTTAAAATTCAGGTTTGCGTTATACATATGAAATATGAGGTATGTAACGAATAAAATTGATATAACAGCCACGACTGCAAATATAAGTTTCTTTCGGCGTTCACTTGCAGTTACTCCGGCATTATTAATTCGCATTGCTCTCATCAGAAGAAATCCTCCGCAGGGTTAAGATAATCAACAAAAACCTTTTTAGCCTCGTTGTAGCTGTTTTTGGCTATAGGTACGGTATCACCCTTTTGAAGAGTGAAGCTGTAGCGATCAATTCTTTCAACACACTTCATATTGACAACAAAGCTTCTGTGACAACGGTAAAACTCCTTTTTGGGAAGCTTTGAGCAAAATTCGGAAAATGTACCAACCATCGTTATGTCGCTGCCGTTTATACGATGCACAACAATATCCGTTCGCATAACCTCACAGTAGGCTATCTCGTCCACACTCACCTTGACTTTGCCAAGCTCCTTTGAATTTATCAGCAAAGCCGGAACATTCTGCCGCTTTTTCAGACACCGCCCGACGCTTTCTCTCAGCTTCTTTTCATTCACAGGCTTCAATATGTAATCCACCGGATATACACTGTAGCCGGCAAGAGCAAATTCGGGACTTGAGGTGATGAATATAATATCGGATTCAACCCCTCTTTCGCGTAGCTTTTCGGCGTATTCTATTCCGTTTTCTTCTCCGAGCAGAATATCGAGAATAAGCAGGTTATACCTCTGCTTGTCGGCTTCAAGCTTTTCTATCGAATCAAAGCAGTTGATAACCACATCCTCGCCGTACTCGAAGAAAATAGTGTATAAAATATGGCGCACGCTGTCAGAAAACAGTTTTTCGTCATCGCACACAGCAATATAGTACATTGCAGCCACCACCCTTGCGTTGAAAACTATTGACTTAATTATAACAAGAATTATACTTTAATGCAATAACACGATAAAATACAGTAATTTTTTGATAGTTAAAAAATTAACAATTTCCTCTTTATTTCATTTCGATTATGTATTATAATAAAGGTAGAATTTTGAGAAGGGTGACCTTATGGCAAAAAGAGATAACATATCTATGTTGGTTATAAGAAGGCTGCCGAGATATTACCGATTTCTGACGGAGCTTCAGGCAGACGGAGTTATGCGTATTTCGTCAAAGGAGCTTGCCGACAAGATGAATCTGACAGCCTCGCAGGTAAGGCAGGATTTTAACTGCTTCGGTGGTTTTGGTCAGCAGGGCTACGGCTACAGCGTTGAACAGCTAAAAAATGAGATTGAGTTGATTCTCGGTCTTAATGTTTCGAAAAAGGCAATTCTGGTGGGAGCAGGCAACCTCGGCAGAGCAGTTGCATCGCATATGGTATTTGAGCCAAAAGGTATAAGCCTCATCGGTATTTTTGACAAAAATGAAAAGCTCATCGGCACAAGGCTGAGGAATGTAATGATAGCCGACACAAGTCAGATTGAGCTGTTCTGCAAAAAGAATATGCCTAATCTTGCGATTCTGTGTGTTCCTAAAGACGCAGCGCAAAATCTAAGCCGCAGGCTTTACGCATTGGGTATTCGCTATTATTGGAATTTCAGCCACTACGACATCACTACAGACTACCCCGATGCAATAGTCGAAAATGTACATATGTCGGACAGTCTGATGACGCTGTGCTACCGTATAAGCGACGATATTGAGTCAAAAGCGCAGAGATACTGAGAATAAAAAAATCAAGAGGCTTCAGCAAGGTACAATTTTGCTGAAGCCTCTTTTTTTCGGCATTATTATTTCATACTTTCTTTCAGAATCTGCACAATCTCCTCGTGGTTTAGCACCTTGTAACCGCCGTCCATAATAAATGAACCGTCTGCAATTCCGTCGAGCATATCCTCAGTTACGCCAAGCTCCTTAATGCTCATTACAAGTCCGAGCTGTTTCATATACTCCTCCATACGCGCAAGACCCTCTTCGGCTATCTGCTCGTCTATCTTGCCGTCGGGTGATACATCCCACACATTTACGGCAAAGCGTTTAAACTTTTGCAGTCCGTAAGGCATAATAAATTTATAATACGGAATCGACACCGCAGCAAGCGTCATACCGTGTGTTGCGTCGGTATAGGCTCCCACAGACTGTCCTATCATATGCACCATCCAGTCTGTTGTCTTGCCCATTTCCACCAGCGTATTGAGCGCCCATGTTGCAATCCACATAATATTGCTGCGCGCCTCGTAGTCGGTTGGGTTTTCAACTGCAATTTTTGAGCTGTGGATAAGAGATTTAAGCAGTCCCTCCATTATATAATCCGAGGTATTATCGTCATCACCCGAAAAATATTGCTCCAGAATGTGCGACATTATATCAAAAAAGCCTGCAATCATCTGATATTTCGGAAGTGTATAGGTGAACACAGGGTTAAGTATTGAGAACTTCGGGAACACATTGTCGCCGAAAACATGCCCTATTTTAAGCTTCTGAGCGCGGTTTGTGATAACCGAGCCGCCGTTCATCTCGGAGCCTGTACCCACCATTGTCAGCACACAGCCTATCGGAATAATTTTATTGTCAACATCCTCCTGACGCAGATAATACTTATCCCACGGGTCGTCGTCACAATAAGCGGAAACAGAAACAGCCTTGGCGTAGTCACATACCGAGCCGCCGCCAACTGCAAGAATCAAATCAACCTTTCCCTTTCTTGCACATTCACAGCCCTCATAAAGCTTTTCTGTTGTCGGGTTCGGCATAACACCTGAATCCTCAAAAATTGTCTTGCCGCATTCTTGCAGGATTTTCACGACCTTGTCGTAAATTCCGTTTTTCTTGATTGATCCTCCGCCATAAATCAACATTACATTTTTGCCGTAATTTTCAAGCTCTGACGAAAGATTATCAAGAGCGTTTTCCCCGAAATACAGCTTTGTCGGGTTTGAATAAATAAAGTTTCCTAACATATTAGTATTCCTCCTGTTATGTAAGCTTATATAAGTCCAAGCTTTATACGCTGTCCAAGCTATATTTATTATATAAGTTAAAGGGTACTTTAAGTCAATACCCTTTACATAAAATTTCAAAAGATTTTGAGATCTTTACTATGCCCAATAATCCGACGAATGATTTCATAGGCGTAATTTGTATAATTATAGGGTAAATCCCCCTTGAAATTCACTTGAAGAAATTCTTTTATAATGATATAATGTATTTTGAATTAATTTATTTAAAATTGGCAAACTACTCCTTGTAAGCATAATGCCGAAAGGGAGAGTTGAGATGAGCAAGGAGAAGCAGGCAGCTTTATGCGATGAAGAAAATAACGGAGCTCAGGGCGAGGAAATAAATGACAACGCAAGGGCAACAGGCACAGGAGCTGTTCTTGTGAAAATAAACGGACACATTGTTTACTGCCTGACAATAATCGGGCAAATCGAGGGTCACTCAATTTTGCCAAGCGACAGCAAAACAACAAAGTATGAGCATGTTATTCCTCAGCTTGTCGCGGCACAGCAGAGCGACCGCGTAGACGGAATATTATTGCTGCTAAATACTGCCGGCGGTGATGTTGAGGCAGGACTTGCCATAGCAGAGCTGATATCCGGCATTCAAAAGCCAACAGTGTCGCTTGTCCTCGGCGGAGGACATTCAATAGGTATTCCGCTTGCGGTATCTGCCGATTATTCCTTTATTGCAAAAACAGCCTCAATGACAGTTCATCCTGTGCGCGCTACGGGGCTTACCATCGGTGTACCGCAGACCTTTGAGTATTTCAAAAGACTGCAACAGCGAATCAACGGCTTTGTTGCCGATAATTCCGATATTTCCGCCGACAGATACAACAGCCTTGCAATGAACACAGGTCAGCTCGTGCTTGATGTGGGAACAATTCTTGACGGCGAGGAGGCTGTTGACGAGGGCATCATAGACGAAGTCGGAGGCTACAGTGACGCTACGAAAAAGCTTTGCGAGCTTATCGAGAAAAAATCAAAGGGCAAAAAGAAAAAGTAATTTTTAGTTTTTCGTGACTGTATCAAAATAAAGATACAGCCGCTACATATTCGGAGGATAATATGACCGTAATTGACGCAATAATCCAAGGTGCCGTTCAGGGGCTTACAGAATTTCTGCCTGTTTCCAGCAGCGGACATTTGGCTATTTCACAGCATATTTTGGGTGTTACAGATTCAAACCTGTTTTTTAATGTAATGCTTCACCTCGGCACTCTGCTTGCAGTGCTTGCAGTCTACCGCAAAACCGTTGCTGATTTAATCAAGGGCTTTGTAAGCATAATCAAGGACATTTCGGCAAAACGCTTCAGCTTTAAAAATATGACTCACAGCCAGAATATGGTAGTTATGCTTATTATTGGCTTGCTACCGCTTTTCCTGCTGTTTGTGCCTGTGCCCGGCAGCGGAGGACTCAGTGCCAAGGACCTTGCTGAAATTTGGTCAGGAGATACAGGCTATTTTATTATAGTCGGTGCTGCGCTGCTGTTTACAAGCATTCTTCTTCTGGTCGGTATTGCGGCAAACAATCAGCTCAAAACAAAAGAACACCGTAAAACGCGCCGCAGCCATGACTCAAAAGGTGTAGGCAGACACATACTGAAGGTTCGGGACGCACTTCTTATTGGCGTGGCACAGCTCTTTGCGGCTATCTTCCCCGGGCTTTCTCGCTCAGGTTCAACGCTTGCAATGGGTCAGCTTTGCGGACTGAATAAGCAAACCGCACTTGACTACAGCTTTGTGCTTGGTATTCCGTCAATTCTGGCGGCAACACTTTTAGAGGGTAAGGACGCGATAACCTCGGGTGCAATGCAAAACATCGAGATTGTGCCTATGCTCGTGGGAGTTGCAGTATCGGCTGTTGTCGGCTTTTTTTCAATCATACTCTTCAAGTGGATGCTCGCAAAGGACAGAATGTACATATTCGTTATCTACACCGCAATAGCAGCGGTTGCGGTTATTATTATTAGTATTATTGAGCTGCAGGCAGGAGTTAATATCTTCACAGGCGAACCGCTGAAGTTTGTATAAATTTATTTTTAAATATTGATTGTTATATGGATTATTGATTTTCGGAGGTAGGAATTTTTGGCAGAAAAAAGAAAAAGTACCACAGTTAAGGGCAAAAGCGCCCAAAGCAGAAAAAGCACTTCAAAGAGCAGCACTAATAGCAGTTCGAAAAACAGCCGCACCAAATCAGCGGCTGCCGAGGAGGAAAAGAAAGGACTTTCATCGCAGTCAAAGTCGATTATACTGTTCGCCGTAGCGGCGCTGATGCTTTGCATTATACTTTTCAAGAACGAAAGCCTTTGGCTTGAAATTCACAATGTGTTCGGCGGCTTGTTCGGCTTTTGCGGGTTTTTGTGTCCCGTACTGCTTGTTTATGTTGCAATTATGACTGCGCTTGAACGAAAAATTCACGGCAAGGTCGCAGGTAAACTTGCGCTGGCTATCGGAACATTTGTGTGCATCTCAACGCTGATATATGTATTCAACTCAGGCGACAATCACGGCACGATTAATTATTTTGAGGAACTTGGTCAGCTTTATACAGCAGGCATAAATTACTCGGGAGCAGGACTTTTAAGCGGAGTACTCGGAATACCGCTTGTAATGCTCTGCGGTACTCTCGGTGCTCAGATTTTCACTGTTATCGCCCTTATAACGCTCTTACTGCTGCTTTTCGGTGTATCGGTGAAGAATGTGCTTTACGCCGTAAATAAGCCGGTAAAAAGAGTTAAGGATGCCGCCATTCAAGAGCGTGAACGCCGCCGCGAGCAGCACCGCCGAGCAGAAGGCAACAGGGATAACAATACCTTTTCCTATGAAGGCAATTCTGACGAGGGCAGCATTTTCCCCTTTGAATCACAGAGACAAAAGGATTTTGAGGTTGACATTCCCCTTGACACACCGAAGAAGAAAAAGAGCGAAAACCACACAGGCTCTAAGCTTGACGAGCTGACAGCGGCGTGGAAGAACGCAAACACCGACACCACCAAGACCAAAGCTGACGGTAAGGAAATACCTGCGGCAACCGCAGCGGCACAGCAGGCTATGGAGAAGAAGAAAAAGCCGAAGAAGTCAACTCCCGACCAGCTTCAGCCCGACCCTCAGACCGTGCCTGTTGAGCTTGACAAGCTTATCGAAAAGGACAAGGATGGCTGTGACAACGGCTACCGCTATCCCCCTATTGAGCTTTTAGCACCAAGCCCCGATGAATACAGTGACAGCGGAAATTTCGAACGGGAAATGCGCGAAAGCGGCGACAAGCTGGTGTCAACGCTTGAAAGCTTCGGAGTTCGGGCAAAAATAATTGATATTGCAAGAGGTCCTGCCGTAACGCGCTTTGAGCTTCAGCCGGCGGCAGGCGTCAAAATAAGTAAGATTACAAACCTCTCAGACGACATAGCAATGAACCTTGCCGCCGAGAGAGTAAGAATTGAAGCGCCGATTCCGGGCAAGGCTGCTGTCGGAATTGAAATTCCGAACAAAAGTGTAAGTATGGTAACAATGCGCGAGCTTATCTCGTCACAGCAGTTCAGAAGTGCCAAGAGCAAGCTTGCGGTTGTACTCGGCAAGGATATATCCGGCAACATAGTAATAACCGACCTTGCAAAGATGCCTCACCTGTTAATTGCAGGTACTACAGGCAGCGGTAAGTCGGTGTGCGTAAACTCACTGCTGCTGAGTATTCTATACAAGGCGTCACCCGACGAGGTAAAAATCGTTCTTATTGACCCTAAAATGGTAGAGTTCTCAAAGTACAAGGGTGTCCCCCATCTGCTTGTTCCTGTTGTATCAGATGTCAAAAAAGCCGCAGGTGCGCTAAACTGGGCAGTAAGCGAGATGCTCAACCGCTACAAGACCTTTGCGGCTTACGGCGTGCGCGACATTGAAAGCTACAACAAAATGGTTGATACATATAAGGAAAAGTACAAGGATTTACCCGAGGACACGCCGAAGGAGGATTTGCCGCTTACAGACAGCGGCTTGCCGATTCCCGAAAAAAGGCTTGAAAAAATTGTTATTGCGATAGACGAGCTTGCCGATTTGATGATGGCGGCTCCGAATGAGGTTGAGGAGGCAATCTGCCGACTGGCTCAGATGGCGCGTGCCGCAGGTATGCACCTTGTAATAGCAACACAAAGACCGTCGGTAAATGTCATCACAGGCGTTATCAAGGCGAATATTCCAAGCCGAATTGCTCTTAAGACCTCGTCACAGATTGACTCCCGAACAATTCTTGATTTAAGTGGCGCTGAAAAGCTACTCGGCAGAGGCGATATGCTGTTTGCGCCAATCGGCTGTTCAAAGCCGCTGCGTGTGCAGGGCGGATATGCGTCTGACGAGGAAATTGAAAATGTCACCGCCTTTACAAAGCAGTCAGCTCGTTCCGATTATAACGAAGAAATTGTTGAGCAGATTGAGAAGATTGCAAACACCGAAATTGCACAGGGCGGCAAAAAGAACAACGACAGTCACTCCGACGGTGATGACGACAGCGACCGCGATCCAATGCTTGAAGAAGCGATTAAGCTTGTTGTTGAGGCCGGTCAGGCGTCAACCTCGCTCTTGCAAAGACGACTTCGTCTTGGCTATGCCAGAGCAGGCAGGCTCATTGACGAAATGGAGCAGATGGGAATTGTCGGCCCACACGAGGGCTCAAAGTCGCGGCAGGTGCTGATGACGCATCAGGAATGGCTCGAGAGGAATAACTATCTGAGTGAGTAAGCGGCTTCGCCGCAGAGTTGAGAGTGAAGAGTGAAGAGTGGAGAGATTTAAACCTGAAACGAGGTCTTGGCTCCCATTGAGGTGAGCTGTCGCCGAAGGCACCTGAGGGGTGTCTGCACGCTCTTCTGATACTATCCCAAACATTCATCGGTTCGAGCGGCATCCTTCCACCGCAAGCGGTCCCCTCCCTTGAAAGGGAGGCAATACTCGTTTCTAATTACTGTGCTACATAAAACACAGATATTGACAAATTACGAAAAAAGCATACAATAATAGAAGCTAAAAATTAAGGATGTGAAGTATTTGTTCGAAATATTCAAGGAACACAAAGGATTCGGCAAGCAGATTTTCTTGCTCGCAAAGGATGAGCTTATAAAAACCTATAAGGGTGCGGTTATAGGACCGTTGTGGGCATTTGTAAAACCTGCGTTCACTATATTTGTTTACTGGTTTGCCTTTTCGGCAGGTATCAAACAGCTGAAAACGCTTAATATTAATCTCGGCGGACCCGAGCCGTTCACCATTGACTTCTTCACCTTTATGTTTATCGGAATAATTCCGTGGTTCTTTATTCAGGACAGCATAACGCAGGGCGCTAAGGTACTGAGGATAAACAGGCAGTTTATCACAAAGGTAAAATTTCCTGTTTCGACAATTCTCACCTACACTGCGCTTTCACGACTGTTTGTTCACATTCTGCTTGTCGTGGCTATGTATGTGTATGTCTGTTTTGCTGTCGGGCCGAGCTGGTACAATTTGCAGTTCTTTTTGTACTGTCCGCTGATGTTTATATTCTTTGTTGCGCTTTCATGGTCAACTGCGCCTATGTCGGCATTCAGCAAGGACTTTGAAAGCCTAATTGTGTCGATTATGTCCGGTATTTTCTGGCTGTCAGGCATTATGTATAACTCATACGACTTCGGCGAGCCGCTTAAAACGGTTATGCTCTTCAACCCCATCAACTTCTTTGTAAACGGCTACAGAAACTGTTTCCTTTATAACCGTCCCTTCTTTGAATATAAAACCGAGCTTGCTATTTTCCTTGCCGAATTTATTGCAGTATTCTTCCTTGGAATATACAACTACAACAGACTCAGGAAAAAGCTTCCTGATGTACTCTGATAAGGAGGTAATTATATGGCTGAACCGATTATTACCTTTAAAAATGTGAGTAAAACATATATTTTATATAAAAACGATCAGGCAAGATTCAAGGCACTGTTTTTCAAGCCCAAGAACCCGAAAACCAACAAGGCGCTAAACAATGTATCTTTTACAATTAACAAAGGAGAGTCTGTCGGCATTATCGGCGATAACGGAGCAGGCAAATCAACTTTGCTCAAGATGATTACAGGCGTTGCGTTTCCCGACGAGGGTGAAATCACGGTAAACGGTCAGGTTGCGGCTCTGCTGGAGCTTACCGCAGGCTTTTCCACAGAGATGACAGGGCGTGAAAATATATATCTCAAAGGCTATATACTCGGTCTTAAGGATGATTTCATCAGGACGATTGAGGATGACATAGTCGAGTTTGCACAGATAGGCGACTATATCGACCAGCCTGTGCGTACCTATTCAAGCGGTATGAAAATGCGCTTGGGCTTTGCAATAAATGTCAACATTGACCCCGATATTCTTGTAATTGACGAGGCGTTGAGCGTTGGCGATGCAAAGTTCAAAAAGAAATGCAAGGACAAAATTTCGAGCATAATAAAACAGGGAAAAACTGTTTTATATGTAAGCCACTCAAAGGACAGCGTCAAAGAGATGTGCCCTCGTTCAATTTATCTTAAAAAGGGTACGGTTATGTTTGACGGCCCGACCGAGGAAGCCTTAAAGGTTTATGAGGAACAGAAAAAATAATAACAGCAGGTGATAAAATATGGTTACAGCTATGATATTTGCAGGCGGCGTAGGCGCAAGAATGAAGTCGGCAGAAATTCCGAAGCAGTTTATTGAGGTTGACGGAAAGCCGATTATCGTAAGAACACTGATGAATTTTCAGCTTCACACTCAGGTTGATGAAATTGTTGTCGCCTGCCTTGAAACATGGATTGACAAGCTCAAAGAGCTTGTGCTGGAATACGGCATTACCAAGGTAAAGGCAATAGTACCGGGCGGCGAAAACGGTCACGGCTCTATCCACAACGGACTTGTTAAAATAAACGAAACCGCTCTGCCCGATGATATAGTGCTTATCTGTGACGGTGTCCGTCCGCTTTTATCCGAAAAGCTCATTTCAGACTGTATCGCTACAGCCCGTGCTTATGAAACGGCTGTTCCGGTAACTCCAAGTATAGACTCCGTTCTTGAAAGCACAGACGGCAAGACCTGCAAAAGGTCGCTTCCGAGAAAGGAAATGTTCATTACTCAGGCTCCGCAGGGCTACACAATGAGAAAAATTATGTGGGCGCATGACGAGGCTGAAAGACGCGGAATAACCAACCCTATATCAAGCAGTGAGCTTCTGATTGAGCTTGGCGAAGAGGTGCGTCTGTTTATCGGCGAGCGTGAGAACATTAAGGTTACAACGCCCGAGGATTTGCGTTCTCTGCGTTCATACTACTATTACCGCAGCTTTGAAAACTTTGCAAAGGAGCTGAACCTCGGTGATTAAGGTTGAACAGGCGCTGATTAGACCGGTTTATGACGATGTGCTGGATGTTGCAACAGCGGCGCTCCCCTGGGAGAGGCTGAAAAATAAAACCGTGCTTATAACCGGTGCCGCCGGCTTTATCGGCTTTTATCTGACAACGGCACTGCTTATCAGAAACGATTTGTACGGCGATGGCATTAATGTAATTGCGCTTGTGCGAAACAACAAAAAATGTGACGCACGCTTCGGTGATTTGCTGATGCGCGAGGATCTGACCATAGTTGTGCAGGATGTCTGCGATGAAATAAAGCTTAAGCAAAAGGCTGATTTTATTATTCACGCGGCAAGTCAGGCAAGCGCTTATTATTTTGAGCACGACCCTGTAGGCACGATTGACGCGAATCTCACAGGCACAACAAGAGTGCTTGAATACGCAGAAAGATGCAAAGCCGAAGCAACGCTCATCATATCAAGCCTTAAGGTTTACGGTGCACTCCACAACGGCAAGGATTCGATAAGCGAGGACGACATAGGCTATATCGACCAGACAAATTATAAAAACTGCTATGCTGTCGGCAAGCGTGCAAGCGAAGCGCTTTGTGCGTGCTACTGCCGTCAGAAAAATCTTTCGATAAAAATCGCAAGACCGAGCTATATTTACGGTCCGTCAAGTCTTGATGACGACAGGGTCTGGGCGCAGTTTATTGCCAATGTAGTTCGCAGCGAGGATATTCTTCTTAAGAGCAACGGTGCGGCTATGCGTTCTTTCTGCTATGTCAGCGATGCGGCTGAGGCACTGTTTACTATACTTCTTTGCGGTGCAGATGTTTATCCATATAATATTTCGAGTGAATATTCTAATGTGACTATCAGGGACTTTGCGAAGGCGGCTGTTGAAACCTTCCCCGAAAAAATGATGAAGCTTAAATTTCAAAATCCTGAGGATGAAAAAGAGCCTCAGCGCTCTTACCTCGGTGCAACACCTGAGATTCTTGACAACAAGCGGCTGAAGGATCTCGGCTGGGTCGGCAGGACGACTCTTAAGGACGGAATTGCCAAGTCCGTCAGAATTGTATCGGCACAAAACGGTTATGATGGAGTATAAAAATGGAAGTTAGAACCCTCTTAAACGAGTATGAGTACGACTGGGCGGCTTTTCCTGCTGTTCAGGAGAATTTCCCGTACAATCAGCTTAAGAACAAAAGCATAATTATAGCCGGCGGGCGTTCAAACCTTGCCCGTGCGCTTTTATATGCCCTGCTTGCGGCAAACGACCTGAAAGGCACCGGCATATCCGTTTCACTGCTTGCAGACGAGGATTATATCGACAATATCCCCGACGGCTTAATCGGCAGACCCGACTTCCGCTATTATGTGTTCGGCGATCAGCCCGAAAAGCTGCCGAGGGCTGATATAGTTATCTCAACCGGCGTCTGCAACATTGCATTCAGCAAGTCGCCGGTATTTTTCAGCGACTGTATCGGCAGGTCAAAATACACTTTAGAGGTTGCCGAAAAAACAGGAGCAGAGCATTTTATACTTTTATCGGACTACAGAGCCTACGGCAAAGCCGAGAGAGGCGTGCTTATGTCGGAATACGAAAACGGCAGAGTAAGTTTCTCACACTCAAGCGGCCTTACATCAATGCTAACTCAGGCTATCGAAACTCAAAGTGTTTCGTATGCAAAGCAGAAGGGCTTTGATTTTACAATTCTGCGCTGTGCTATCATTCTTGGTGCCTGCGCACAACTTGACGACAGCATTATTTCCGATATGCTCCGTGCTGTCGCAATAGGCGATGAATATAAAATTATCAACAGTAAAAACAAGTACTCCTTCGTATACTTAAGCGATGTATTAAACGCAGTTTTCTACGCCGCCTCAGTTATGCGCAGGAACACAACATATAATGTGGTCGGCGCTGACAGCACCGTTTCAACAGGTATGCTCTCGGCTATGCTGCACGACCTATACCCCGACAGGGCAAAAATCACACTTGAGCAAAGCGAAAACGATCCCGCCTATGGTGTTTCGATGAATAATCAGAAGATAGTCACCTACGGCGGCTGTGTGCCGAAAATCACGCTTGCGCAGGCTATTGAGCTTGTTGTAAAGAGCTTTTCTCACTCAGATAAAATCTTTGTCTTTGACGATTCGTATCAGGGCAAAATCAAGTCGATACAGAATATTCTGCTTTTATATCTGCTTGAGATTGACCGTATCTGCCGCAAGCATCACATAAAATACTTTCTTGCAGGCGGCACTCTTTTAGGAGCCATACGCCACAAGGGCTTTATCCCCTGGGATGACGATGCCGATGTGATGATGCTGAGAGAGGACTACAATAAATTCCTTGAGGTTGTTCAAAGTGAGCTTCCGGGCAATGTAAAGCTTCACACGGTTGACACCGACCCGAAAACCCACAACATTTTTACAAAGCTCAGAATTGACAACACTATGTTCGCAACAAAGTGGACAAGCAAATTCCCCGATATGCACAATGGCATTTTCTTTGATGTTCTTGCCCACGACAAAACTGCGAACAGCAAAATAGGCAGAAAAATCCATTTGCAGCTCACCCTTATGACTCGCTCGCTTGTATTCAACAAATGGCATGGCAGAAAGGTTGACAACGGTCACAAATTCCAGAGCGCTGTAACGGACTTTATCAAAAGGGTACTGCCGCTTAAGGTGTCGGAAAAACTGCAATTCAAGTGCCTGCGATGGTTTGAGAAAAAGAAGGACGCTAAATACCTTTATGACGGTATGGGCAGGAATGTATATAAGGGCGACTTCCCGAGAAAGTGGCTTAAGGACACAGTCTATTGGGATTTTGAGGGTTACCGCTTCCCTGTTCCTAAGGAATATGACAAATACCTCAGATACCTTTACGGCGACTATCAGAATATGGTGCTTGCGAGTGAACGACAGACAAGCCACGAGATTGTTGTTATGGACTTGGGCGAGTATTCAAGAGCTCAAAGACCTGAACACACATATCACAGCATTTCGGTAGCAAAGCCGATAAGTGACAAGCACGATTTACCGAAGAAATATCCGAAGCGCAGTGAATCGGGCGCAGCTCAACCGAAGAAACAGGAAGCTCCTTCCGAGAGTTCGGCTAAGCAAGAGGTTGACGAGGAAATAAAGGTATTTATTCCTAAGTCTAAAAAAACACAGGAGAAAGCTGCAAAAACTAATTCCGATGAAAATGCAGAGCAAAGCACTATAACTGAGGAAATAGCACAGCCGGCAGAGCAGGACAAACACGAAAGCGAAGCTCCAAACGAGGTACTTGCAACAACAAATGAGCAAGCAACTGCTGAGAAAAATGAGGATGAAAAATCAGACTCATCAGCAGACGAGCGTGTAACAAAGCGAAATCCGCAGTTTGACGAAACGATTGAGTTTTCTATTCGTGAAACGGATATATCAAAATATTCAAGCAGCGAGGCAAAACGCCGCCTTGCCGATACACGCGAATTTGAACTGCCTGATAAAACAAATGAATAAATAATAAACAGCCGATGGATTGTGAGATATAATACCACAACGCATCGGCTGTTTTTTCTGCTGATAATATAATCGGGCGAACCTTACGGCTCGCCCTGTTTTAATTTTGAATACTATGTACGAAAAGTGTTTGCTTCATCAATCATATCAAGAAAATACTTATGAATTCTGAGGTCATCGTTAAGCTCGGGGTGGAACGCTGTGACAAGCTGGTTTTTCTGCCTTGCCGCAACGATTTTACCGTCAACCGTTGACAGCACCTGAGTATCTGCCTGCACCGTTTTGATATACGGCGCTCTGATAAAGGTCATCGGCACGCCCTGCTCATCACCGAAGCTTGAGCTGGCAAAAAAGCTGCCGAGCTGCCTGCCGTAGGCGTTTCTCTGAGCTGTTATATCCATTGTTGACAGGTGAGTGACTTCGTCGTTATAAATTTGCTTTGCAAGCAGCAAAAGTCCTGCACAGGTTCCGAAAACAGGAAGTCCGTTTTCAATCTTTTCCTTAAGCAAGTCGAACAAATCAAGGTCACGCAGCAGCTTGCCCATAACTGTGCTTTCACCGCCGGGGATTATAAGCCCGTCATAATCCCTGAGTGCGTCCTTTTTTTGTCTTATTTCAAAGCTATCGGCTGAAAGCTTGTTAAGCATTTTTCTATGCTCCTCAAATGCGCCCTGCAAGGCAAGAACAGCGACCGTCATATTATTTTCCTCTTTCCGCCATCAAAATTTCAATTTCCTGCTCGTTGATGCCAACCATAGCCTCGCCGAGATCCTCTGAAAGCTCTGCGATAAGCTTTGCGTCGGTATAGTTTGTTACAGCCTGAACAATAGCCGCTGCACGCTTTTTAGGGTTGCCCGACTTGAATATACCCGAGCCCACAAAAACGCCCTCAGCGCCGAGCTGCATCATCAAAGCAGCGTCTGCCGGTGTTGCAACACCGCCTGCTGCGAAGTTTACAACAGGGAGCTTGCCGTTTTCGTGAACGAACTTTACAAGGTCATACGGAACCTGAAGCTCCTTTGCAGCGTCGAAAAGCTCATCCTCGCTCATAGAAACAAGTCGTCTGATTTCGCTGTGCATCATTCTCATATGACGAACAGCCTGAACAACATCGCCTGTACCGGGCTCGCCCTTTGTTCTGATCATTGAAGCACCCTCGTTGATTCTTCTGAGTGCCTCGCCCAAGTCCTTAGCACCGCAAACAAACGGAACCTTGAACTTAGTTTTGTCAATATGGTATCTGTCATCAGCCGGCGACAGAACCTCGCTCTCGTCTATATAGTCAATCTCAATCGCCTCAAGAATCTGCGCCTCTGCAAAATGGCCGATACGGCACTTAGCCATAACAGGAATTGAAACAGCCTGCTGAATACCCTTAATCATCTTCGGGTCGCTCATTCTTGAAACGCCGCCTGCTGCACGGATATCTGCCGGTATTCTCTCAAGAGCCATTACAGCGCAGGCGCCTGCCTCCTGTGCGATTTTAGCCTGCTCAGGTGTTGTAACATCCATTATTACACCGCCCTTGAGCATTTGTGCAAGATTTTTGTTAAGCTCATATCTTTCTGACATTTTAGAACTCTCCTTTAATATTATTATTTATATAGGTTTTGTAGGATTTTGTATTTCATAAGTATATTACCACTATAACAGCTTTTGGTAAAGGTACAGTTTTACACTTTTCCGCAAAAACTGTACCCCTTGTTTTTCTTATTTTATAAATAACAGTTTGTTTTTTTCTTGCTTTTCCCTTTTATTTCTTATACTTGTATGGTAGAATTAAGGCGGCACGGATAAACATAAAATTAATACACTTGAATACGAAAAGGAGCAAAACTATGATTATTACAACAACAGAAAGAATTAGCGGCAGAAATGTAACAGAGCTTGGCCTTGTAATGGGCAATACAGTACAGAGCGTTCATATGGGCAAAGACATTTTGGCAGGCTTTAAGAATTTAGTTGGCGGTGAGATTAACTCCTACAACGAAATGCTGACAAACGCCCGTCAGATAGCCACACAGAGAATGTACCAGCAGGCTCTTCAGCTGGGCGCTGACGCAATAGTATGTGTCCGCTACACAACAAGCTCTATAACGCAAGGTGCGTCGGAGATACTCGCTTACGGCACAGCGGTGAAGTTTGTGTAAGTGAATAATTAACGGGCGGTCAAGTTGACCGCCCGTTTTTCGCTTATTCTTCTTTACTTTCAATCTTATTCACAATGTCGTCCTTGAATTTATAGATGCTGTTTTCGGGAACATATCCCCTGACCATTGAAACAGGATAAACCGTTGTGTTCTTGCCGATTACCGTTCCCGGATTCAGCACTGAGTTACACCCGACTTCAACATTATCGCCCAATATTGCGCCGAGCTTTTTTCTGTCGGTACAAAGCCTTTCGCCGTCTATATTGAGATAAACAAGCGTTTTATCCGACTTAAGGTTTGAGGTTATAGAGCCAGCACCCATATGTGATTTATATCCCAAGATTGAATCACCCACATAGTTGTAATGCGGCACCTGCACGCCGTCAAAAAGCAGCGTTCCCTTAAGCTCTGTCGAGTTGCCCACTACTGCGCCTGCACCGACAATCGCAACACCTCTTATAAACGCACAGTGCCTTATCTCAGCGTTCTCGCACACAATCAGCGGTCCTGTTATTGACGCGCTTGGCGCTACGGTTGCGCTCTTTGCAATCCATATATCCTCGCCGATTTTATCATACTTCTCGGCAGGCAGAGTCTTACCAAGCTCTAAAATAAAATCACTAAGACCTACAAGAGCCTCCCACGGGTAAGTTGTCTTTTCTAAAAGCGGCTTTGCTATTGTTTTGTCAAGGTCGCCGAATAATGCCTTTGTTGTCACTTGTTCAAACATAAAATACTACTCCTTGATTAATATGCGGATTACTCGTCGTAATCAAAAAATCCCCAGTGACCGTTGTAGAGCTTTCCCGCAACAAAGCTGAGCGTTATACCGTTAGCTTCGATTTTGTAGGCTGAAAAGCTCAGCGGCTTTTTAGTGTCGGGGTCAATTACAATTACAACATCGCCTATCATAATCCACTTGTACTTGAACACATCAATACCTTTGATGCAGAATTTATCGGAGGCTGAGCTTCCTATGAATCTGTGTTTTTTCATTTTTACACCTCATTAGAAATTATAACTTCAAGCCTGTTTGCGTCTTCAGGAATTCCATTGCTTTTTCAACAAGGATATCAACGCCGCCGACACTGTCGCTTTCAACATTCATCGGCATTATCGGGTCGTGAACGCTGAGCCTGAGCATAAACCAGCCGTCGCCGTCATTCTTACCGAAAGATATGCGAACACCCTCGCGGCTGTCGTCGGCTACAGTCCAGCCCGTCTGCTGCTTTGCGTAATCCTCAAGATTTGCAAGAATTCTGTTGCCGCAAGCCTTGAAGTCCTGCTCCTCAATTTTAAAGCGGATTTCACGGCTCTCAACAGGTTCTTTCAGCGTTGCAATTAGCTGTTCAAGCTCCTTCCCCTCGGCTTTAAGCTGAGCCATTTTGATGATAAGCTTTGTGCAGAGATACGCTCCGTCATCGAGGAAAAAGTTTTCACGCATTGCGGCGTGACCCGAGGTTTCAATAGCAAGCGGGCAGTTCACACCCTCGCCGTTTAAGCGAATAGCCTCGTTGATAACATTTTTATAGCCTCTCTTAAAGCGGTGATGAACGCCGCCTAAATCTTTTTGTATAAATTCCTTAAGTCCAGCCGAGGTTGTCGAGTCGGTAACAACAGTGCCGCCTTTGTTGCCCTCAAGAGCAATCGCCGCCGCCATAGCAACAAGGCGGTTGCGGTTAATCTCGTTGCCCTTGCTGTCAACTGCTCCTCCCCTGTCAACATCGGTGTCAAAAATAACGCCCATATCAGCGCCTGCATCAAGCACAGCCTTGCTGATTGACGCCATAGCTTCCTCGTTTTCGGGGTTTGGAATATGGTTAGGGAACATTCCGTCAGGCTCTAAAAAGCAGCTTCCGCTTGTGTCTGCTCCGAGTGGTGCAAGCACCTTTTCGGCATAGAAGCCGCCTGCTCCGTTGCCTGCATCAACAACTATCTTAAAGCCCTTTAGCGGATGCTCGTAATCGTCGGCGTTTACCTCCTTACAAATCATATTCCGCAGACGGGCCGAATAGTCGCTCATATAGTCAGTCGGCACAATTTCGCCGCCGTCACAGCTCTGATGTCTTTCCTCGTTCTGAGCATAAAGCAGAATTTCTTCAATATCACTGCCCTCAAGACCGCCGTCACGAGTGAAGAATTTAAGACCGTTTCTGTTGAACGGATGGTGGCTTGCGGTAATTTGCAATGCACCGTCACAGCCGAGATCAACGGTAGTCATAAACATTGACGGTGTTGACGCAAGAGAACAATCAAGCACACGAACACCTGCGTTTTTCATAACGGCACTGCATTCGCCGACAATGCGAGGTCCTGACACACGGCTGTCGCGACCGACCGATATCACAAGCTCACAGGGCTTTTTTCCGCATTTTTTTGCAAGCCAAAGCACAAAGCCTGCGCTCATTGCTCTGACAGCCTCGTTTGTCAGATTTACGCTTTCACCCTCAACACCCTCAGTTGCGATTCCTCTTATATCAGTTCCGCTTTTAAACTGCTTCCAGTAATCATTCAGCATTTAATAAATCATCCTTTCTGTGCACCGCATATCAAGAGCGTATACACGAAAAATATTTTTCTGCGATTTTACAGTATAATTATACACATTTTCATACTGAATTTAAATAGTAAAATGGAAATTTGGCAATAATTATATTACAAGGAAGTGATAGAATGTCTTTGCTTAAGCTTTGCAATGTAAGCAAAATATATAACCAAGGTGAAAACAGGATTTTTGCTCTGGATAATGCATCTCTGAGCATTGAAAACGGAGAATTCACCGCCATTGTCGGCAAGAGCGGTTCAGGCAAATCCACCCTGTTAAATATATTAGGCTGTCTTGATACGCCCGATAAGGGCGAATATTATCTTGACGGCAGAAGCGTTGGATTGCTGCGCGAAAAAGAGCTTTCGGGAATAAGGAACAGAATGATAGGCTTTGTCTTCCAGAGCTTTAATCTGATTCCTACGCTTACAGCCTTTGAAAATGTCGAGCTGCCGCTTAAGTACAGAGGAATCGAAAAGAATGAGAGAAAACGCCTTGCACAATCGGCGCTTGAAGAAGTCGGGCTTCTTGAAAGGGCGCAGCACAACCCGAATCAGCTGTCGGGCGGTCAACAGCAAAGAGTTGCGATTGCACGCGCTATTGCATCGCAGCCGCCGCTTATTTTAGCAGATGAGCCAACAGGCAACCTCGACACAAAAAGCGAAAATGATGTTATAAGAATACTCAAGCGGCTTAACGAAAAAGGGAAAACAGTTGTAGTTATTACGCACGGCAAGAAGCTTGCAAGGGTTGCCGACAGGAGAATAACAATCAGTGACGGAAAAATATTACCGTAAAACAAAACCGAACAAACCGCCGCAAGCTCTGCGACAGTCTGCTCGGTTTATGTGCTGTTTATGTCACTATTATTTTCTTAGGATTCTCGTTGCGTTTAGCACCGCAAGCAGCATTACGCCGACATCGCCGAAAACTGCCTCCCACATTCCTGCAATTCCGAATGCGCCGAGCACCAGAAACGCCGCCTTGATACCGAGGGCAAATATAATATTCTGCTTCACAATGCGTCTTGTCGCCTTTGCTGTCTTAACGGCGTCTACAAGCTTTGACGGCTCGTCGGTCATAAGCACAACATCAGCCGCCTCGATTGCCGCATCTGAGCCTAAGCCGCCCATCGCTATTCCTATATCGGCACGAGCAAGCACAGGCGCATCGTTTACACCGTCGCCGACAAATGCAAGCTTGCCGCCCTTGCTCTTTTCGCTGTCGAGCTGTTCTACAATCTCTACTTTCTGATCCGGCAAAAGCTGTGAGTGATATTCGTCAAGTCCAAGCTGCTCGCTTACGCTCCTTGCAATTTCTTCGTTATCACCCGTAAGCATAACGGTGTTTTTAACTCCCAGAGCCTTAAGCTGCGAAATCGCCCTGCGGCTGTCGCTCTTAATTTCGTCTGAAATAAGGATTGAACCTGCATATTTGCCGTCGCAGGCTACATACACAACCGTACCTGCCTTATCGCATTTTTTACAGTCAATACCGTACCTTTTCATAAGCTTGTCATTGCCGACAAGCACCTGTCTGCCGCTTACCGAAACGCTTACTCCGTGACCCGAAATCTCGCTGTAATCGCTGATTGTGCTGTCGTCAGGCTCTTTGCCGTATTCCTCAATAATTGAGCGTGCAATCGGATGGTTTGAAAGGCTCTCAGCCGCTGCGGCAAGCAGTAACACCTGCTCGGAGGTAAAACCGTTTTCAGAATTAATTTCGCTGACCCTGAACACACCTTTAGTGAGTGTTCCTGTTTTGTCAAATACGACTGTTTCAAGACTGTTGAGAGCCTCAAGATAGTTGCTGCCCTTAACAAGCACTCCCTTTTTTGAGGCACAGCCTATACCGCCAAAGAATGTAAGCGGAATCGAAATCACAAGCGCACACGGGCAGGAGATAACAAGGAACACAAATCCGCGGTTAATCCAATCTGCCCAGTTACCGCCGAACAAAAGCGGAGGAATAACGGCGAGCAAAGCCGCCAGAATAACAACGGCAGGTGTATAATAGCGTGCAAATTTAGTTATGAAGTTCTCGGTCGGAGCCTTGCGGCTTGCGGCGTTTTCAACCAAATCAATAATCTTTGAAACGGTGGATTCGCCGTATGCCTTTGTAACCTCAACGGTAATAGCTCCGCTTTGGTTAATACAGCCTGACAATGCAATATCGCCTTTTCTGACGCTTCTCGGCACTGATTCACCCGTGAGCGCCCTTGTATCGAGCATGCTTTCTCCGTCAATTACAACACCGTCAAGCGGTATTTTCTCGCCGGGCTTGACAACGATTATATCGCCTACGGAAACCTCCTGCGGTGAAACCGTCAGCAAAGCTCCTCCACGCTTTACATTTGCACTGTCGGGGCGAATATCCATAAGACTTGAGATTGACTTTCTTGAACGCCTGACAGCCATATCCTGAAACAGCTCCCCGAGCTGATAGAAAAGCATTACTGCGACCGCCTCGGGATATTCACCGATAGCAAATGCGCCGACGGTCGCAATGCACATCAAAAAGTTCTCGTCAAATATTCTTCCCTTTGCTATATTCTTTAAAGCCTTAAGCACAACATCTGCGCCGAGAATAATATACGCAAGCACCAACACTCCGAGTGTAATATAGCTGTTGACGCTTGTGAAATATGTCAGGAAAATACCGACAGCATAAACCGCTGCACCTAAGATAAGTCGTGCTATTCTGCCTTTGTCGGAGCTTTCCTGCTGTGCAGCTGCTTTCTTTGTGCCTGCTTCAATCGCAGTTACCTCAACATCGCTTTCGTGGCTGTGTACGATTCTGGTTATATCTTCAAGCGGATTTCCGCTGTATTCACTTGAAAAGCTGACCGTAAGCTTCTGTGCTACAAGATTTATTGACGACTCGTTAACTCCGCTCAAAGCTCCGACCTCACGCTCGATTTTGGCTGAACAGTTCGGGCAGGTAAGCCCCTTTAACATAAATACCCTTTCCATAATGCGCCTCCTTGGATTTCGTTATTGTTCAATCATTCAACTATAAGAGTAAAAAAACACCTCTATATAACCTGCAAGATAAAATTACTCGCGCAGATGCTCAAAGCCCTTGTCGAGTATTTCCTTGACATGAGAGTCGGCAAGTGAATAATACACCGTCTGAGCCTCACGGCGGAACTTAACAAGATTTGCAAGCCTCAGCGCCTTAAGCTGATGCGATACGGCAGATTTTGTAAGCCCAAGCAAAACGGCTATGTCGCACACGCACATTTCGCTTTGCTCCAAAGCGTGCAGAATCTGCACCCTTGTACCATCGCCGAAAAGCTTGAAAAGTGACGCAAGCTCAATATATTCGTCCTTCTCGCACATCTTCTCACGCACTGAATTTACAATGTCGCTGTGAATCACATCACAATCGCATATCGGTTGTTTTTCCATTTTTATCCTCCTGTGTTAGTTGAGCAATCATTCAACAATGCTATTATATTCCATGAATAAGGCTTTGTCAATCATTTTTTGTTATTATCTGAAAAATTTTATTTATGCTCATCAACATACTGCAAAAACTCGGAAGTTTTTGACCAGTATTTTATTCCCCAGTTTTCAAAGTTCCACTCCTCCATATAATTGTTGCACTCGTAATCAATATAATACATTTCATCGCCGCAAACAATAAAATTCGTCGGGAAGTAGTCAATATTTGTATTTGCAGGATAGAGCAATGCACACATAGCCTTTACCTGTTCAATATAGCGTGGCTTCATTTTGTCTGCAAGTACAAGATTATATATTGTTTCGCCGTCTATATATTCTTTCAGGATACGCTCGTTTATAGCGTCATAGTCGAGCAGCTTCGGCATTTTTATACCTATTTCCTTAAGCCGGTTGTAATCGTTAAGCTCCGATTGAAGCTTATCGCCGAACTGATAATAGCTGCAAGGCTCGTGGTGAATCTGCTTTAATGTGTACTGTGCCATACCGTCCGTTGCTAAGTAAGAGTAGCCACCCTTACCCTTGCCGAGCAGCTTGATTATTTTATATTCTTTTCCGTTTACAGTCAGTGTATCGGGGTTCATATATTCCGCTCCTTTTCGTCGGTTTATTTGTGGGTTATAATATGCTCAACATTATGCAATACCTTTAAATCAATTTGACTGTAATATCCTCGTGCATTTTATTATAAAATACCATTCTCCATTCTACACTGTCAGGAAATTCATAGTGAAGTGCAGATAACGCTGTTCGATACTTCGGTTCTTCGTCTGAGGTAATATATATTGCAGTCGGGCCGTCACAACAACCAACGACAACAACTGAGCTGTCATTGTCCGTTTCTATGGTTTCCTCATTCATTGAATCGTTTGTGGCACAATCACGAACAGCGAATTCTTCATCATTAAGACTTGGAGTGACATCATATGTCATAATAATACAGCGGTTTGGCATATTATCGCATAATTCAAGGCTTTCTAATGATAATTCTTCTTTTTCATATTTCAGTACCTTAAGTGTATAACATACACCAGTTAAAGGGTGAACAAAATCAACACTCTTCCCTGCCTTATCAACAGAAAAATTAATAAGATGCACTGCGCAAGGCTCTTCCTCCAAGGTTATGCTTAAGGCACGGATTTTTGGCTTGGTCTTAGTAACTCGGCGGAATTTACTGCGATGTATTATCCATCCATATGATTTATCAAGGTTATAGTGTTTGACTGCACTTTTTGAATAAATATCGTTTTCCTCATCATTTTCAAGACATTCTTCGGGATACCATATTTCACAGCAGCTCTCTTCCTCGTAAAGTCTTTTTCCGTTAAGCTCCGGCTGCACTTTAAAATCAATCTGCATTGGATTTTCAGCATCAATCAATTCAAGCTGTCCGATACTGTAATCTTCGCAGTCAAAGTTAAATTTACTATTAAATTCATTTATACTCTTCGGCTCTACCTTTACGCAAAAATCAATAACCACTCCTGATGCACAGTAATAAACAGCAGGAATATACCACTCTCTGTCACTCCACAAAAAGTGTTTGTCGATTGATATTTCCTCTCCTGCCTTTTCTCTGCCAAAATGCCCCCAAAAATCGCCATGATAAAACACATTCCAGTCCGTAATACTTTCTTCCTCTTCATCGGATATAATATCGTCATAATACTCCGGCTTATATTCTATAGAAGAATAATCAAATTTCGACTGAAGGTTTCTGATATATTCATACGGATTTTCAATCGGCTGTAAATTGAGCTTGTCTTTAATCTCGCACAGTACAGCCTGATGTTCCTCATCGGGTGGGTATTCCGAGAGATGATCGTCAAATTCTTCACGGCTAAAGCTGTGAGCCTGCTCGATTGCCGCCTCACTGCCGCAGGACAGCAGCAAGCGCAGGAACATTTCAAAGCTTTCAGCTATCGGCTGAACGCAGTCACCTTTCAAATTCATCGGATTAACCGAGAAAACCGTATCGCCAAAGCCCTGTATAAAGCAATAGTGAATCCCGTCTACGCCAGCCGAGCCGATTATTTCAGCGCCGACAGGAGTGCAGAAATCGTTACAATCATCACCGCAGAGTATAAATCCGACAGACTCGGTGTTGATATTGAGTTTTTTGAAGCTTTTGTAGGTTATCATTTTCGGAATAAACCTCTTTCAAAAATGTTTAGTTCAATACACAAACAGCTTTCAGCGTGATTTATTCAGTGTTTCCTTTCTCTGTGTAAAGAACAAGCTTATTATAGTATAACAATCATCATTTCGCATCAATTTTATATTTAAAATGCGGAGCAGTTGCCTGCTCCGCTTTTAGGTTCAGTTATTTTATTCCCATTCGTTGCAGGGACTTGCATCTTAAACAATTTTGTTTATAAGATATTGCACCTGCTGTTCTGATTATTTTGATTGCCCATATTGTCTTAGCTATACGATGGATGCTTACCAAAATCTTATCAGCGGTGATAAACCACCACGGGGAGTTCAAGGTAGTTGTTCCGGGTGGTTTGACTGTATTATAGCATATAGTCTCCCGATATTCAACCTAAAGATACTGCTGAGAACTCCGACGGCATTGACTATGGTGTTGGCTAAATTAGTATTTCTCTTCCTCTGGAGTGTTCAGTTCATAGTAATACTCAAGCAACTCTCTGGAATAATTCTCGATTCTGCCGGAGGGTAGGATCAACATACGACTGATACCAATTTGCTCCACAAAGGACGGGTTATGGCTGACAACAATAATCGTTCCTTCAAACAGATTGAAGTTACCGCCGATAATGGCCTGTGTTTCTGGGTCAAGGTGGTTTGTAGGCTCATCCAAAATCAGCAGATTGGCTTTCTGCAAAAGCACCTTACACAACGCAATTCTGGCTTTTTCACCGGGAGAGAGGACAGCCACCTTCTTGTTCACGTCCTCCTCATAGAACAGAAAATTACCCAACACAGAGCGAAGCTGCCATTCGGTATATCCATCGGTTTCAACATTTTGCAAAACAGTTCTATCCAAATCAAGCTGCTCCAGTTCCTGTGCGTAGTAAGCCACATCCGTTTTGGGATTATAGCGCACACGTCCCTGTTCGGGAATGAGAATACCCATAATCAGCTTCAGCAAAGTAGATTTACCGACACCGTTTTCGCCTACCACAAGGAAACGTTCTTTGCCGTTAATGCGGAAAGACAAATCCTTATACAACTGCGGCTGACCGGGATAATGGAAACTGATATTTTCCACTTCCAGCGGCATCAAGGCCCCTTCACGCTTCGGACGAATATCCATCTTTACACGCTTATACACACGGTCACGGGTTTGCAATTCACGCTTTTTCTTTTCCAGACGGAGCGCACGTTCCTGTCCCATACGCTTAATGGCATGGTTCGTCTGGCTGGCTTGTTTGGCTCTTTGTACGAACTCGGAAAGCTCCTTGATTTCCTTTTCCTGTTGCACAATGTTCATTTCACGTAAACGCTGTTCCTCGGCGTATTTCTTTTTGTATGTATAGTAGTCACCCTCATAGACGGAGATTT
The DNA here is from genome assembly GCA_051880615.1 of Acutalibacteraceae bacterium. GTDB lineage: Bacteria > Bacillota > Clostridia > Oscillospirales > Acutalibacteraceae > UBA7067. Next base: position 51,033 of record JBJEOH010000041.1, on the reverse strand, counting down.
TGTGGGTGACTTTGTTGATGAACATGATCTTGTTGATGATTTGATTCAGAAACTCAATGTCGTGACTGATAATCAAAACGGAACCACGGTAGTTCTTCAGGTAGCTCGTCACGAAATCTTTGGTGGACGCATCCAGATGGTTGGTTGGCTCATCCAGCAGAAGAATCTCCGGTTTTGAGTACAGCACCTGTGCAAATGCCATTTTGGATTTCTGACCACCGGACAGTTCGGACATAGGACGTTCCAGCAAATCAAGGTCTATCTGCATCCTGTCGATCAAATCCAGCAGAATTTTCTCAGCCTCATAGCAGTCGAAGTATTCCAAACGTTCTTGCAGTTTACCCATGTGTTCCAACAAAGGTTCCTGCTCATTGACATCTGCTGTTTCCAACTTCTTGTAGATTTCTTCCAATTCTGCATTGATACGTCGAATCGGACGACCATCCTGCAAATATTCCCATACGGTTTGCTTCTCGTCCTCAAGAACGATCTCCTGCGGCAAGTAGCCTATTCGGGCATTGCCGACAGAGATACTGCCGCTGTCCAATTCCAACTCACGCAGCAGAATACGGAACAAAGTGGTTTTACCGGCACCGTTCACGCCAACGATACCCACCTTGTCACGTTCATTCAGCAGAAACTCCGCATCTTCATATATTGTTTCTAATCCAAAAGCAAGATTCATTTTACTGCCTTTCATGATTGTTTGCTTACCTCCTTATGTGCGCCTCTGAATATAGATCAGCGCAATGATCGCTACGATCAATTCTGATATGGGCATTGCAAGCCATACGCCTTGAACGTCCAAGAACAGCGGTAATGTAAACAGCAAAATACCACTGATAACCACACTTCGCAGAATCGCAATCACCATAGACATGGTTCCGTGCATAATGGATTGCAGATGATAAGTAGACAGTACCGTGATCCCAAGGAACAGGAACAGCAGGAAAAACGGACGGATGATACCGGGAGCTGCTTCAACTACTTCTGGGGTCACATCAATGAACAGCCTTACGATCTGCTCCGGGAACAGCTCGCCAATAGCGGTGAATGCAATGCCTAATGCAATAACCGTCGCAAACGACATCTTCCACACCTGCTTGATACGGTCAGCTTGCATAGCTCCGCAGTTTGCAGAAACAATAGGCTGGATTGCCTGTCCCACACCACAGTACAGAGCTTGGAACAGCGAAGTGATCGTTGCCACTACACCGTAAACGGCAAGAGCGTTGGTATCGCCATAACGCATGATCTGATTGTTCATAATAACTGCCAAAATGACTGTGCCAAGGTCAAGAACACTTGCACCGAACCCAATGCTCAGGGTCTGACGAATTGCAGGGGCAATGTGATTAGGTTTTACGAAGCGCAAGGTGCATTTCTTCGAAAGGAAATGGCTGCACATGATGAAAACTTGGATGCAGGTTCCCAAAACCGTAGCAATCGCTGCGCCGGTCATACCCATTCCCAAGGGGAAACAAAAGAACCAGTCACCAAAGATATTCACACAGCCGCCGATGATAACAGCCGCCATAGCAAGACCCGGTGCGCCGTCATTACGGATAAAGGAACTGATAAAGGAGGGCAGAATGAATACCGGTAGGAACCAGATCAACCAACGGGCATACTCCATCACCTTGGGCATCAATTCTGTATCAGCACCAAAAAATGTAAAAATCGGTTCGTGGAACAATGCAAACATAATCCACACAAGCACGATCAGAAACAGCATCAATCCTGTCGCTGCTGTAAACAAAGCATTCGCTTTTTCTTCTTTTCCTTCGCCACGAGCATTTCCATACAAAACAGACCCGCCAACGCCACATAGGATACCAAGAAAAATCAAAACACCATACAAGGGTGTAATGACTGCCATAGCCGCAGCACCAACAGGACCTTCGGACTGGCCGACTGCAATGGTATCCACAAAGCTATAAATGGACATGACCATTGCGCTTGCCATGGATGCAAACAAAAACTTTCGATAAAGCTGTTTGATATTGCCTGTAATGAAATCCATTTTTTCCTCCTTGAAAACAAAAAACACCGGATAAGATGTTCCGCACAAAGCAGTTATCTTATCTGGCGTCGCCACTTACGCTGCGCTCGCCCTCCGTTAAAAGTCCTTATGCGACATCTTATCCGGTGTTGTAAATACGTTTACAATACCTCTGATGAGTTTATATAGTATAGCACAATCTGTTTGCAAAGTCAATGCAATACCCATGTTTTCCGTATTTTCCGATTTGTAAAAGTAGATGCCGCCCGTAGGATTTCTCCCAGGGGCGGCGTATGGTCAGCTATCCAAAGGCTTGTATTCGGTTACGGTTTTCAGATACGTTTCGGGATCGCCGTTGAGTATCAGATCGGCGTATGCCACCGGATCATTGTAGATCAGATAGTCCAGTTCTGACCGCTGATACATATTGTTGGCAATCTCGTTCTCCACGGCGATTGTATCAATCGCTATCATGCTGCCGTCATCGAATTTCAGCTCTACGCAGGCGGTATCCATGTTGAACGCACAGGATAGGATTTTCATTGCTCTTGCCTCCTTAATCTTTCGGTGTTTTTCTTTGCCAGTTCGCTTGCAGCCTTGCGGCGTTTCTCGTCATAGGGTGCGGTCAGCTTGAAACCGAAGCGTCCCTTGCTGACTTCAAAGGTCAGACAGCCGTTTCCGTCATCGTCAATCAACCGACACTCAGAGGGATATTTCCCGGCGTACTCGGTAAGCCTGTTTTTGAGTGCGGTGTTGTAGGTACAGACCTCAATCATGCTGTCCGCTTCATTAAAATAGATGTTGGTTGCTTTCTGTTTCTTGGAAAGGCCTGTTTTCATAAAACCTCCTGTTTTTCACAAATTTTTCTCAGCTCATCACCTGTAAAAGTGGGCTGTTTTTTGGATGGGGAGCGCTCAAACGATGTGCGGTACGATTTGAACGCTCCCATTGGATAATTTTCGTTTTTTTCAGCTCTACACGGAAATCAGCGAGCATCGTCCCTGTTGCGGTTTTTGCCACGGCTTCCACTAAAGAAGTGCCACAGATTATTGCGGGAAATCACATCCTCATAGGTGCGAAGTCTGCTGCGGAGACGGTCGTTTTCCTGTTCCAAATCCGTTGTGCGGAGCTTACCACGGACGGACTTGTATTGTGCCAGTTCTGCCTTTACCGCCGACAGTTCCGTTACCAGCGATTCGATTTTCGCTTTCAGATCGGAAATGGTTTTCTTGGCATCCTTTAAGAGCTTTTTCAGCTTGCTTTCCTGTTTCTCCTGCACCACAAATTTCTGCGCCGCCGTGACGAGGTTTTGGAAGTCCTCTTTGTCAACTGCCACCTTGGATGTCAGAGGCAGGGGCTTTGCTTCAATCTGCTCCACGGCTTGAATGGAAATCTGTTGCTGCTGAACACGCTCGATGCTTTGTTCCAGTTCGGCAAGTTCCTCTTTGCGTTTTTCCCGCTTAAATTCCAGTACGCTCAGATGCTCCTTTTGCTCGCCTTTCTGCTCCCACTCGATACCATGCTCCAGCATGATTTCCGCAAGGACTTCTTTCTCTTTCTGTACCCACAGGTCACGCTCTGTCAGAGATCGCCCCTCACCGGTGATGCCTTGATCGGCAAGCGCCTGTTTCAGCGAAACACGGGTGGAAAGTCCTCGCTTGCTCCCGGTGGTAAAGGGGATGAAGTCGATGTGCAGATGGGGTGTTGCTTCGTCCATGTGGAGGTGGGCAGAGTACACATGAAGTTGGGGGTTGCGTTCCAGAAAGCTGCGGTAGAACTTGTCCAGGATAGTCTTTGCAAGCTCTGCGTTCTCTCCGGCGGCTCCCATATCGTCTTTGTTTCCCACTTGGAAAATCACTTCATAGAAAGTTTTTTCCTGTTTGCCATCACGGATTTTTTCGTAGTAGTTTTCGATGCAGCGATCTTTGCGTTTTTGCTTTGCGTTAAATTCTGCGAGAGCTGCATCGAACAGTTGGTGGTACGCTTCTTCGATGGGTGTATAGCAGTATTCGATATTCAGATGGGTGCGAGTCGGGTCAACATTTTCTGCAAGGTAGGTACGGCGGTTGTGAGCAACGACACCGTCACCGGACATTGCGCTGATTGTTCGTTTTATAGGCGTCACCTCCGATTTTTGCGGTAGTTTGATTGAAATTCCTTTCGCCGCCGCAGCGGCGGGTTTTGTTACTTTTGTCAAAAGTAACGCAAAAGCACTTTTGACAGCAGAGCCATCAAAAGAGCATTGCGCTCTCCGAGGGGGTATGCGGCTTCTGCGGAAGCCTCTGCCGTCTTTCTCGGCTTGTGTGTAGTACCCACATCCTCAAAATACGGCGTGACCGACAGCCTTTCCGCAACCGAACTTGCTTCAATGCCGCCGCCCACAGGCAGAGAGAAATTTGAAAATCCTCTCTGCCATCCATCTCCAAATCTGCGGATTTTTCGATGGGGACGGGAGCTACGGTGGGGTCTGTGTCAGCCAATGCTTTGCCTTGTCTGCCATCCACAGGAGCGTGGCACGCTCCTGTCATAGCTCCCAAGGAGAAGTAGTCCAGCGGTAGCTTTGCGGCACTCCACGGCGGTCAAGATATTCCTGTCTTGCCTGTTCCCGCTGTTCCTCGGTGGGGGCTGTTTTGTATTGAGAGTAGAGCTGTCTGTTGAGCATGGCATCCAGCTTTTGTTCCAAGCCCTGTCGGATTTCTTCATCGAAATCGTCCTCGCCGTTCAGATGGTAAAGCACCAGATCGACGAACAGCTCATAGGGTATCTGTACGCTTTTCATTCGCTTCTTTCCCTTCCTTTCCGTGACGGTTGTGACGATTGTGACGGTATTTTTGATACCGCCCCTGCTGTCATTTTAATCGTCACAACCGTCACCAATCGTCACACGGTCTTTCTTGTCAAGCTGATGAAGCTGCCGTTGCGGGTGCGCTTCACGGCGTATTCAATGCCATGTTCATTCAGCAAATCTCCTGCTTTGACATTGAGCCTGCGGGTCAGAATATTGGGCTGTATATCCTCTTGTAAGAGGGCTACAAGCTCTGTAGCACTGCCGTTCCATACCGGGTTATCCTCGGTAATCACAGCGGCGATCTTATCCAGTAGAGGGTCGGGAGGGCTTTTCCAAAGCTCTGTTTCCGCATGGTCGAGCTGCCATATCAGCTTTTCGGCATCCCTTGTCAGATGGAGCTTTTGGTCGGGTTGATCTCTGCCGACAATTTCAAGGGTGGCACTCTGATCGGTGCGCTTCTCCTTTTGCAGAAGAAACGCTCCGTCAGCGCAGCCAAGCAATCCCGTTGTGCCGGAGATCATTTCAAACTTGTCCCCGGCCTGCTGCTTGCGTGTGTGATGCACCAAGAGCAGGCACACACCGTTCTTGTCAGCAAACTGCTTCATCCTGCCCACGATGTCATAATCGTTGGCATAGCTGTAAGCATCGGTACTGACCTCACGGATCTTTTGCAGAGTATCAATGATAATCAGTCGGGTGTCGGGATGGTCACGGATAAACTTTTCAAGCTGTTCGTCAAGCCCTGCGCCGAGCTGCTTTGCATATACGGCGAAGTGTAAGCTATTCGTACCCTCCACACCGAACATACGGGACATACGCTCCTGTAATCTCTGGTAATCGTCCTCCAGGGCAAGGTACAAAACCGTGCCTTGGTGGACATCATAATCCCAGAGCTTTTGTCCGGTGCTGATATGGTAGGCAAGCTGTGCCATGAAGAACGACTTGCCAACCTTGGGCGCTCCTGCGAACAGGTAGGTGCCGGAGTAGAGCAGACCGTCTATGACGGGCGGTCTGCTCTGGAAAACTGTTTCGTACAGATCATTCATGGACACCGTGTGCAGATATGCCGGGTCGTTCATTCTCTGCATCTGACGGTAGATTTCTTCAAAATTTTCCGAAGAATTTTCGTCCGGGCGATTGATTTCCGTATCGGAAATGGGTATAATATTTGCAGAAGTTGTTTGAAATGACTGCCTTTCATCTGCGCCAACAGATGTTGCAAGGGCAGTCTTTTCTTTTGCATCAATCATTCGCATCCTCTCCTTTCAGACCCTGCATGGTGATGGCGATGAGGTCGATGGTACTGAGCAGTTCATCAGGTACGCTGTCCCCGGCGGCAATGCGCTCAAGTTCTGCGAGGATTGCCGCCATCTGCGTTTTGAGAGCCTTGTGTACTCTCGGATTGGGCTGTACCACCACTTCACGCCCCATGCACTTGCGGTAGCAGTATTCTTGTTTGGGAAGTCCCGACAGGGCTACGGCTCTGTTCAGTTCTTCCTGTTCTTCCGGTGATACTCGGAAGCCCACCGTAATGCTGCGAAAACGGTTGTGTTTGTCTACGTTCTTTGCTGACATCAATATCACGCTCCTTTGTTAAGATCGTCCAGTTTGCTTGCCATTTCTTTCTGCTTGGAGGGGAACAGGTGAGCATATCGGTAGGTGATCTCAATGCTTTCGTGTCCCACTCTGTCGGCAATGGCTACTGCCGAGAAACCCATGTCGATCAGCAAACTGATGTGGCTGTGTCTCAAATCGTGGATTCTGATACGCTTGACCCCTGCGGCTTCTGCCCCTCTATCCATTTCCCTGTGCAGATAGCTCTTGTTGATGGTGAAGATACGGTCTTTCTTTTTCAGCCCGTACTGCATCTTGAAGAACTCCTGCATTTCCTCACAGAGAAAATCAGGCATCTGGATAGTGCGGTTGCTTTTCTTGGTCTTGGGAGAGGTAATCACGTCCTTTCCTTTCAATCTCTGATAGGTCTTGCTGATTTTTACTGTCCCACGCTCAAAATCGAAATCTGCCGGGGTCAGAGCCAGCAGCTCACCCTCACGGATGCCCGTCCAGTACAACATCTGAAATGCGTAGTAGGAAATGGGCTTGTCCATCATTTCTTCCGCAAATTTCTGATATTCCTCTTTCGTCCAGAACAGCATTTCCTTACGTTCCTCGCTGCCCATGTTTCCGGCTTTTGCTGCCGGGTTGGAGCGCAGATCGTAAAATCGTACTGCGTGGTTGAAAATGGCGGAGAGCTGATTATGCAGCGTTTTGAGATAGCTTTGAGAATAGGGCTTGTGCTTTTCGTCACGGTAGGCAAGCAGCTCGTTCTGCCACGCAATCACATCCTTGGTGGTGATCTCGTTGATCTTGCGCTTGCCGAAGTACGGGACGATCTTGGTCTGGATGATATGCTCCTTGGTCTGCCAAGTGCTTTCTTTCAGCCTTGCTTTGAGATCGGTGGTGTAAATCTCCACAAAGGCTTCAAAGCTCATATCCAAGTCCCCGGCGCTCTGCTGCTGGAACTTCTGTTCCCATTCCAGAGCTTCACGGCGGGTATCAAACCCTCGCTTGCATTTCTGCTTTCGTGCGCCTGTCCAGTCAGTGTACTGTGTGACCACATACCATTTTCCGCTTTCTTTGTTCTTATAAGCCGGCATTTTCTTCGCTCCTTTCTGTTCCATAAAATCTTTCATTGAAATACTGACGGTTTACTCGTCCTGCAACGGTGATATAGCCTTTCGCCTCCAACTCTCGGTTGAGCTTACGCATAATCTTGTATGCGTGGGATTCCGAAATCTCTAACTCCTTTGCAACTTCGTCCACTCTGATGAACTTCTTTTCCATTCAATTCCTCCTTTTTGATTTTTGGGTATAATATTCCTTATTTAGTGTCGGAATACTTTCTGGCCGCCATCCGATTTGCCCGGGCGGACATCTTAAACTTATTTGTTTAAGTCTGCATCATCATTATACTAAACAAATTCCGTTATGTCAAGAGGCTTTGGGGAAAATATTAAATATTTTTGTTTAAGTTATCTTGACAAGTACTAAACTTTTATGTTATACTAACGACAACAATCCGAAAGGGAGAGAAAACTATGGCAATCGGTGAAAGAATCCGTTTTATACGCAATCTGCGTGGCATGACGCAGAAGTGGCTCGGTCAAGCCGTGGGATTTCCCCAAAAGACCGCTGATATTCGTATGGCTCAGTATGAGTCCGGCTCCAGAACACCCAAGGAAGATTTGGTAAAAGCTCTTGCGAATGTTTTGGAGGTTTCTCCTTTGGCTCTGAACATCCCCGACATCGACAGCGATCTGGGCTTCATCCATACATTTTTCGCTATTGAGGACATTCATGGTGTGAGAGCTGAAAAACAGGGAGACGAGGTACATATCGTCTTTGATGGCAGTAAACGCACAATGGACGAGTCCATTTTCAAAATGCTTTCCGCATGGGCTGACCAAGCCGAAAAGCTGAAAAACGGCGAAATCAGCAAAGACCAGTATGACCGTTGGCGTTATACATTCCCGGCAGAGGACACAACCCAGATTTGGGCGAAAGTACCTTCGCAGGAACTCAGCGATATGCTGATTCAAGCATTGAGAGAGGAAGAAAAATAAACCCTCTACTTACCATCTTTTTCAGCCCCTTTTTTCAACCCTTTTTTGAGCTTTCTTTTGAATGTTTACAAAAAGTTCATAGTTACAGCCGAAAATGAACGACAAAAAGCCCGTACTGACATCCGATCAGTACGGGCTTAAATGTTAATATGGGTAATTTGTGAGGTGTTTGAAATTATTCTTTACTCACAAGCCACTCGCAACGCAGAATAATCGCATTGGAGGGCATTCTTATCAAAACCTTATCAGAGAGAGTGGGCGAAGTCTGAAAAGCATTGTAAACACTGGGTTTTTCGGCTTTTTCAAATTATTCCCACTCAATCGTTGCGGGTGGTTTACTTGTTATGTCATAGCAGATGCGGTTGATATGCGGAACCTCGTTTACGATTCTTACGCTGATCCTATTGAGCAGCTCATACGGGATTCTTGACCAGTCTGCGGTCATAAAATCGCTTGTATTAACGGCTCTGAGCGCAAGGAGATAGTCGTAAGTTCTGCCGTCGCCCATAACGCCGACTGAACGGGTATCGGTAAGCACTGCAAAATACTGGCTCAGTTTTTTGTCCCAGCCTGCCTTTGCGATTTCTTCTCTGTATATATAATCAGCCTCACGCAGAATATCGGCTTTTTCCTGTGTTACATCGCCGATTATGCGGATTGCAAGTCCCGGACCCGGGAACGGCTGACGCATAACAAGATACTCAGGCAAGCCAAGCTCGCGACCAAGCCCCCGAACCTCGTCCTTGAAAAGCAAATCAAGCGGCTCAATAACACCCTTGAATCTTGCTACAACCTCCGCAGGCAGCAGCTTGTTGTGGTGGCTCTTGATAACATCTGCATCGCCCTTGCCCGATTCGATAACATCGGGATAAATCGTACCCTGCGCAAGAAAATCCTGCTTGGTGATTCCAAAGCGCTCCGCTTCATCCCTGAATACATATCCGAATTCAGCGCCGATAATCTGGCGTTTTCTCTGTGGGTCTGAAACGCCAGCAAGCTTTGACAGGAAACGCTCCTGCGCATTGACACGGACAAAATGAACGCTCCACTTTTTGAAAGCCTCTTCTACCTCGTCGCCCTCATTTTTGCGCATAAGGCCGTGGTCAACAAAGACGCAGGTCAGTCGCTCGCCGATTGCCTCGGCAAGCAAAGCTGCCAGTACAGAGGAGTCAACACCGCCTGAAAGCGCCAGAAGCACTCGTCCGTCAGGTCCGATGGTTTCTCTGAGAGATTCAACCGTGCGTTTGCAAAAGTCGCCCATAGTCCAGTCGCCGGCAACGCCGCAGACCTTATAAAGGAAATTATGAATCATATCGGTTCCATGCTCGGTATGATTTACCTCGGGGTGGAACTGAACGCCGTAGAAGCCTCTTACTTCGTCTGCAATGGCAACATTCGGACAAGCGTCAGAGTGCGCCATCAATTCAAAGCCATCGGGAACCTTAGCCATATAGTCGCCATGGCTCATCCACGAAACGCCCTGCTGCGGTAGCCCCTCAAAAAGCTTGCAGTCGGTATTATAATATGTGACTGTTTTACCGTATTCACGGGCTGTATCGTCCTGAGCCGCAGCAACCTCTCCGCCCAGCGTATGCGCCATAAGCTGACAGCCGTAGCATATACCTAAAATCGGAATTCCAAGCTCAAAAACCTCTTTTGAACATTTTGGGGAACTGTCCTCGTAAACACTGTTTGGTCCGCCTGTGAAGATAATGCCCTTTGGGTTAAGTCTGCGGATTTCAGCAATATCCATTGTATATGGATGAACCTCACAATACACATTACATTCACGAACTCGTCTGGCAATAAGCTGATTATACTGACCGCCAAAGTCCAAAACCAAAACAATTTCGTTTTTTTGCTCCATAATCGCCACCCCGATAATTTATCTGTAAATAATGTTATCTCTTGATGCGCCGTTCGATACAATACCGATTGGAATACCAATCTGCTCCTCGGCAAACTCTATGTACTTTTTGCAGTTATCCGGCAAATCGTCATAATTCTTAATTCCTGAAATGTCACATTTCCAGCCTGGCAAAGTTTTAAGAATCGGCTTACATCTCTTGAGCTTTGTTGTTGACGGGAAGTAGTCAATCTCTTCGCCGTCAAGCTCGTATCCTACGCATACGGGAATTTCATCGAGATAACCAAGCACATCAAGCACCGTGAACGCTATCTTAGTTGTGCCCTGAACACGGCAGCCGTAGCGTGTTGCAACAAGGTCAAGCCAGCCCATTCTTCTCGGTCTGCCTGTTGTTGCGCCGTATTCGCCGCCGTCGCCGCCTCTGCGTCTTAACTCGTCGGCAACCTCTTTATCGTGGATTTCGCTGACAAATTCGCCTGCGCCTACTGCTGACGAATAAGCCTTTACAACCGTTACAATCTCCTTGATTTCATACGGTGGTATACCTGCGCCTACTGCGCCGTAGCCTGCTATTGTATTTGACGATGTTACCATCGGGTAAATGCCGAAGTCGGTGTCCTTGAGTGCACCGAGCTGACCCTCAAGAAGAATATTTTTGCCCTCTTTTACTGCGTGATAGAGGAAGTCGAAGGTGTCGGCTACATAAGGCGCTAACATCTCCTTATACTCCATAAGCTTATTGAATATTTCTTCCTCGGTAATCGGCGGCTTGTTGTAGAGGTTTTTAAGTGTTGCGTTCTTGATTTCAAGAACATGCTTTATTTTTTCCTTAAGAGAATCAACATCGTCAAAAAGCTCGTTTACCTGGAAGCCTATCTTTGAGTATTTATCGGAATAGAACGGCGCAATGCCCGACTTGGTAGAGCCGAACGAATTTTTGCCAAGACGCTCCTCCTCATAGCAGTCGAATGCAACATGATACGGCATTACAATCTGTGCTCTGTCGGATACAAGAATCTTTGGCTTCGGTACTCCTCTTGCTTCAAGCTCAGAAAGCTCCTTTACAAGGTTTTCAACACTTAAAGCTACGCCGTTGCCGATTATATTAACTATATTACTGTGGAAAACGCCTGACGGAAGCTGATGCAGAGCAAACTTGCCGTAGTTGTTTACAATGGTGTGTCCTGCGTTGCTGCCGCCCTGAAAGCGGATAACTATATCTGAATTTTCCGCAAGCACATCGGTGATTTTGCCCTTGCCTTCATCGCCCCAGTTGGCGCCTACTATTGCTTTGATCATACTATTTCATTCTCCAATCAAACATTTATTTCAGCCTTGTAGTTATCCATATTTTCATATGGCTTCAAAGCGTTTTTAACCTCGTTGTTTATAAAGTCCTCGGTCTGCTGCGGCGCTCTGCCGACATACTTTTCAGGGCTTATAATAGAGTGGAGCTGTTCAAGCGTTACCCCAAACGCAGGGTCGGCTGCTATTCTCTCAAGCAAATCGTTTTCGCCGCCCTCTTCTTTGATAACCTTTGATGCAGCCATTGAGTGAACTCTGATTTTCTCGTGCAGCTCCTGACGATTTCCGCCTGCCTTAACAGCGTCCATCATTATGTTTTCTGTCGCCATAAACGGAAGCTCCTTGCGAAGTCTTTGCTCAATTACCTTTTCGTAAACAACAAGACCGTCTGCAACATTTGCATAAAGATTCAATATTCCGTCCGTTGCAAGGAACGCCTCGGCAACGCTGATTCTCTTGTTTGCAGAGTCATCAAGAGTTCTCTCGAACCACTGTGTTGACGCCGTCATAGCAGGGTTAAGCTCGGTTGCTATAACATATCTTGCAAGGCTCGCGATTCTCTCGCTTCTCATCGGGTTGCGCTTGTAAGCCATTGCAGATGAGCCAATCTGATTCTTCTCGAACGGCTCCTCAATCTCCTTTAAGTGCTGCAGAAGTCTTATGTCGTTAGAGAACTTAGCTGCACTCTGTGCAATTCCGCTTAATACGGAGAGCATCTGATGGTCGAGCTTTCTTGAATAGGTCTGACCAGAAACAGCGAAGCAAGCCTTATAGCCCATCTTCTCGGCAATTTTGCGGTCAAGCTCACGGCACTTTTCGTGGTCGCCGTCAAACAGCTCCAAAAAGCTTGCCTGTGTGCCTGTTGTGCCCTTTGAGCCTAAAAGCTTTGCCTTGCTGAGCTGATACTCAACATCCTCAAGATCCATAAGCAAATCCTGAATCCAGAGAGTAGCTCTCTTACCGACTGTTGTCGGCTGTGCAGGCTGAAAGTGAGTAAACGCAAGAGTCGGCAAATCTTTGTATTTCATTGCAAAGGCACTTAACTCCTTGATTACGGTTACAAGCTTATTTCTCAGGTATTCAAGAGCCTCTGTCATTATAATAATATCTGTATTGTCGCCGACATAACAGCTTGTCGCACCCAGATGAATAATCCCCTTAGCCTTCGGGCATTGTACGCCGTAAGCATAAACATGTGACATAACATCGTGACGCACAAGCTTTTCACGCTCAGTAGCTACATCGTAGTTGATGTCGTCGGCGTGCTCCTTAAGCTCGTCTATCTGCTCCTGAGTAACAGGCAGCCCTAGCTCCATTTCTGCCTCGGCAAGAGCAATCCACAGCTTGCGCCATGTTCTGAATTTTTTATCCGGAGAGAAGATATATTTCATCTCCTTGTCTGCATATCTTGATGAAAGTGGGGATTCATAAATGTCCTTCATTTTCTTATCCTTTCTTGCCAACGCATTTATTGTTTGTATTGTAATTCATTCCGCCGCGTTCCTTGCCGGCGAGCATTTTTTCGGTAGTTTCAGCCGGATAATTGCCAGTAAAGCAAGCATCACAGAAGCCGCAGTCCTTATTGAACAGCATTTCGGGCAGATACTTTGCAGGCAAAAAGCCGATTGAATCGGCTCCGCTGATTTTGCCGATTTCTTCAACAGTGTAGTTGCAGGCGATAAGCTCCTCCTTTGACGGAATGTCAGTGCCATAGTAGCACGGCCACATAAACGGCGGCGAGCTGATTCTCAGATGAACCTCTTTAGCGCCTGCGTCCTTTAGCATTTTAACAATTCTGTCGCAGGTTGTTCCTCTTACGATGCTGTCGTCAAGCATAACAACACGCTTGCCCTTTACGGTGTTGCAAAGCGGATTGAGCTTTATACGAACGCTTTTCATACGCTCCTGCTGTGTCGGCTTGATAAAGGTTCTGCCGATATAGCCGTTTTTGACGATACCCTTTTCATACGGTATGCCGCTTTCCTCACTGTAACCTATTGCGGCGTCAATGCCCGACTCGGGCACTCCGATAACAAGGTCAGCTTCAACGGGATATTCACGGGCAAGGATTCTTCCTGCCTGCTTTCTCGCCTCGTAAACACCAATACCGTCAATGACGGAATCGGTACGGGCAAAGTAGATATACTCAAAAACGCACAGCGACTTTTTGCCGCCGCAGTGGTCTTTTATAGAGTGCACTCCGTTCTCGTCAACAACGACAATCTCACCGGGCTCAACATCGCGCACAAATTCAGCCCCTGCAGCATCAAGCGCAGCTGTTTCACTGGCGAAAACATAGGTGTTGTTGATTTTTCCCATACAAAGAGGACGGAAACCGTGCGGATCTCTTGCGGCAATAAGCTTTCTCGGACTCATAACAAGCAGAGAATATGCGCCGTTTATCTGATACATTGCACGCCTTACAGCCTCCTCAACCGAGTGGCTCTTTATTCTCTCTCTGGCTATTACATACGCTATAACCTCGGAGTCGATTGTGGTCTGAAAAATTGCTCCGCGATGCTCAAGCTCACGGCGAATTTCAACGGCGTTTGTAAGATTGCCGTTGTGGGCTATCGCAATAACGCCCTTGACATAGCGCATAACAAGCGGCTGTGAGTTTTCTCTGACGCTGCCGCCTGCGGTTGAATAACGCACATGAGAAACAGCAATCTGCCCCTCAAGGCTGTCAAGAATCTTATTGTTGAAAACCTCGCTGACAAGTCCCATATCCTTGTGGCTGCTTATAACACCGCAGTCGTTTACGGCTATTCCGCAGCTCTCCTGACCACGGTGCTGAAGTGCAAGAAGCCCGTTATAGCAGGAATACGCAGGGTTTAATGTGCCGTCGCTGTAAATACCGAAAACACCACATTCCTCGTGAAGTCCCTCTGCCCTGTAGCCGTCAAAAGAAAAATCCAATAAACTCACCCCAAAAACATTTCAAACAGTCGCTTAGTTTTATTATTCCGATTATTTCGCGTGAATTCAAGATTTTTATAGTCCGATTCTTCTCATAACCTCGGCATATGCCTCTTCAACACCGCCCATATCGCGGCGGAAACGGTCCTTATCAAGCTTTTCCTGAGTGTTTACATCCCAGAAGCGGCAGGTATCGGGTGAAATTTCGTCTGCAAGAAGAATTTCACCCTTGAAGCGGCCAAACTCAAGCTTGAAGTCGATAAGGTCAATGTTTACACTCTTGAAGAACTCAATCATAACCTCGTTTATTTTAAGAGCCATAGCAGAGATGGTTTCGATTTCCTCTTTAGTTGCAAGCTCAGCTGCAAGAATGTGGTACTCGTTTACAATCGGGTCGCCAAGGTCATCGTTCTTGTAGCAGAACTCAAGAACAGTTGTTTTCATCGGCGTTCCCTCAGGAAGTCCCAGACGCTTTGAAAGACTGCCTGCCGCCTTGTTTCTAACAATAACCTCAAGCGGTACAATCTCAACTCTCTTCAAAACAGTGTCGCGGTCATTAAGCTCCTCAACAAAATCTGTCTTGACGCCCTTTTCTTCCAAAAGCTTAAACATAAAGTTTGACATCTTGTTGTTGACAACACCCTTGCCGACAATAGTACCTTTCTTTTCGCCGTTGAAGGCTGTTGCGTCATCCTTATAAGATACAATGCATAAATCCGGATCAGAGGTTTCAAAAACCTTTTTTGCCTTACCCTCGTAAATCTGCTTGCCTTTTTCCATCAGAGATAACCCCTTTCAGTTTATAATCAAAATTTTGAAAACAAAAAATCAATTTACATTATACTCTAAATTGCGGATTTTAGCAATATTATTTTAAACTTTGTACGCAAGAATTTAAAAACGCAGCGAAATTTGGTGTTTTAAATATCAATCACTGCATTTCTCACACTAAAAAGCTTAATAATTCAGCAGAGTGTAATATATTTATGAAATTTTTAAAAAAAATCTTGCAAATAGCGATTTAATGTGCTAAAATAATACCCAAATCATATAATTTACGATTCAGCAAAGGCGCTGTCTTTTATTCGGTATGTGCATCAGTGCCTGTTTTTCAGCGTGCTGATGTTTTTTATATGTATTTATTTTATTTTTATTTTATAAGGGAGGGAATTTCCAATGTCATATGTTAGCGAACAATTGGAAAAACTGAAAGCAAAAAATGCAAACGAGCCTGAATTTATCCAGGCTGCAACAGAGGTTCTTGAGTCACTCGCACCTGTGTTTGAGAAGAACCCTCAGTACGAGCAGGCAGGTATTCTTGAGAGAATTACAGAGCCTGAGCGTGTTATTATGTTCCGTGTACCGTGGGTTGACGACAACGGCAAGGTTCAGGTGAACCGTGGCTTCCGCGTACAGTTCAACAGCGCAATCGGACCTTACAAGGGCGGCTTAAGACTTCACCCGTCTGTAAACCTCGGCGTTATCAAGTTCCTCGGCTTTGAGCAGATTTTCAAGAACTCGCTCACAGGTCTGCCGATTGGCGGCGGCAAGGGCGGTTCTGACTTTGACCCGAAGGGCAAGAGCGACCGTGAGGTTATGGCTTTCTGCCAGAGCTTTATGACAGAGCTTCAGCGTCACATCGGCGCAGACACTGATGTACCGGCAGGCGACATCGGAACAGGCGCTCGTGAAATCGGCTTTATGTTCGGTCAGTATAAGAGACTTAAGAACTGCTACGAGGGCGTTCTGACAGGTAAGGGTCTTACATACGGCGGCTCACTTGCAAGAACAGAGGCTACAGGCTACGGTCTTTTGTACCTCACAGAGGAAATGCTCAAGCAGAACGGCCGTGACATCAAGGGCGCAACAGTAAGCATCTCCGGTGCAGGCAATGTTGCTATTTATGCTACAGAGAAGGCTACACAGCTCGGTGCAAAGGTTGTAACACTTTCCGATTCAACAGGCTGGATTTATGACGCCGAGGGCATTGACCTTGACGCTGTTAAGGAGATCAAGGAAGTTAAGAGAGCAAGACTCAGCGAGTATAAGAACTATCGCCCGAACGCAGAGTATCACGAGGGCAAGTTTGACTGGTCGGTTAAGTGCGATGTTGCTCTTCCGTGTGCAACTCAGAACGAGCTTGACAAGGCTGCTGCAGAGCTTCTCGTTAAGAACGGCGTATATGCTGTTGCAGAGGGTGCTAATATGCCTTCTACTCCGGATGCTGTTGAAGTATTCCAGTCAAACGGCATACTGTTTGCTCCAGGTAAGGCTGCTAATGCAGGCGGCGTTGCTACATCAGCTCTTGAGATGAGCCAGAACTCAATGCGTCTTTCATGGACATTTGAGGAGGTTGACCAGAAGCTTCAGGGCATTATGGTTAACATCTTCAACAACATAGCTGACGCTGCTAAGCGTTATGGCGTTGAGGGCAACTATGTTGCAGGCGCTAACATTGCAGGCTTTGAAAAGGTTGCAAACGCAATGCTCGCACAGGGTGTAATCTGATAATAAATTTATAAAACATTTAATAATACCAAGGAGGATTGTCAATGACTTGTCCGAAATGCGGTAATCAACTTGAAAACGGCGCAACCTTCTGCACCAACTGCGGCACACAGCTCAACGCTGCTTCGCCGTTTGCAAAGCAGGCTGCAAATCAGCAGCCTAATCCACCGTTCCAGAATCAGAATCAGAACGGCTATCAGAATCAATATCAGAACGGCTACGGCGCACCAAATGGCGGCTACGCTCCGGCATATGACCCGTATGATCACACAGCCGAGTTTGATGCAAAGGACATATCCGAGAATAAGGTTCTCGCTATGCTCCCCTATCTTCTCGGTATCTTCGGAATTATTATTGCTATGCTCGGCGCAAACCAGTCGCCGTACACAAAGTTTCATGTAAGACAGGCGATTAAATTCACTGTGATTGATACTTTAATGGCGATAGCCGGAGTTGTACTTGTCTGGACAATTATTGTTCCGATTGCATGGGCTGTTATGTCGATAGTTTTCCTTGTAATCAAGATAATCTGCTTTGTTCAGATTTGCAGCGGCAAGGCAAAGGAGCCTGTGATTATCCGCAGTCTTCCTTTCCTGAAATAATTTCTAATCCATAAACAACAAAATGCCTCGATTCTTTTCGGGGCATTTTGTTTTGCGCTGTTGCATACTGTAATTCGCTTTGATATAATAAACTCAGGGTGCAGACAGCATTTTCTCCGCACTCTCAAGCTGTTCGGGGAATATTAAGTTTTATTTAACATGGGTTGCAGATTGCCCCACAATTATTCTCCGGCATTGCTCAAACATAGTTGGCTCTCTTATCAAAGGGATGCTGTTTCGACAAACATAAATTTATTTTATTTACAAAACGGAGTGTTAATTTTGTTATTTTCAAGAAATCGAAGCCTTTCTGTCAGAGATAACAAAACTCTGCTTATTTTTTTATTTGTTTACATATTTTTCGTCGCTTTAAGCAGTCTTTTCCCTCTTTCTCATGACGATTGGTTCTGGGCAAGCGAGCCGCTGCAAAACAGGATAGTAAATGTATTTTATGGAATTAACGGAAGATATGCGGGAAATTTATTTGTTCTTCTCTTAACAAGAGCGGGAATTTTCAGACCTTTTATTATATCTTTTATTATCACTTCTATTTTTTACCTAATATATAAGCTTAGCGGGTACGGCAGAAAAAATATTATTATATCGTCTGTTATCTTGTTTTTGGCAATGCCGTCATCTGTCTTTGTGCAGTCAGTATCGTGGATTTCAGGCTTTGCAAACTACGCCGCCAGCGCTCTATGTGTTTTATTTTTCCTTTATATCTGCAACAAATATATAAACTCTGACGGGAGTAAGATTAAAAAAATAAATCCGGCAGTTTTCTTTCCGGTTGGAATTATATCTCAGCTTTTTATGGAAAATGTCACGCTGTATCTATTGCTTATTTCCTTGTTCATAATAATATACCGCAAGAAAAAACATCAATGTGTTCCGGCTGTATTATGGGTATATTTTTCTGCCTTTGTTGTCGGTGCAATTATAATGTTTACAAACCCTGTTTACATAAGCGCATTTGATCCAAATCAAAATATTTACCAGAATGTCACCGATTTATCTTCAGGACTGCTCCCTGTGTTTTCCGAAATTATCAACAAACTGACTGAAACAATAAGTAAATATCTCATTATCGACAATGCGGCACTGAATATTGTTTTATCTGTTCTATGTATGCTCATAATAAGAAAATACAAATCTAAAGCAGTAAAAAGCCTATTTATAGCCTTCTATGCCTTTTTCTGCATATATACTGTTTTCAGAAAAATCAATTCAGCCGATACATATATAAGCAACAACCTTCTTTCATCGGCTGACGCCATACTTGCCTTTATGTTCCTGCTTGCTGTTTTATTAACTGCTGTGTTTTTTATAAAAAAGTCCTCGTGCAAAAAAAGTCTTTATTTCTATCTCGCCTCGATATGCATACTTTCTGCCCCTTTTCTGCTTATAAACCCTGTTTCGCCCAGATGTTTTCTTATAACCTATCTTCTTTTTATTCTCATAATAAACAATATGCTGAACGAGCTGGCAAATTATACAACGCTTACAGTTAATTGCAGGAAAATCGCTTGTCTTCTCTTTTCGGTTTTATTATGCTTTTCTGCATTTTATTTTTATGTATTCTCGCAAAACTTTGTGACCGAGCAGGAAAGAAAGACATATATCGAAAGCTGTGTGAACGCCGGCGATAAAGAGATACTCATAACCGAATATCCGTACCGCGGATATGTGTGGCTGGAAACACCCTACAGCAAATATACTGATGAAATATTCAAACAGTATTATCATATCCCGACCGATACAGAATTGAAGGTTATTTCTTACGACGAATGGAAAACTGCTAAACAGAATATTAATTAATATCTGCTTTTCCTTTATTTTTTATCCTTCAAACAAAGCAAATTATATGTTGCAGTATATGGATATGATTATTATTTATACAGCTTTTAATCTTGACTGTAAGGGTAAAATATGATATATTGTACCAAAAATATGCAGCAACTGCGTAAATCCTGCGTCAGCTGCCTGCTTTTATCCAACCGTCAATTATTATTCATCTTTTATTATTTGAATGGTGTAAATTTATGGCTTTGCCTGAATTCTGCTGACGGACGGAACAAATGAGATTTATAGACTTCAGATGCATATATCGTAAAGGCAGCTTTGCGGTACGCGTCTTTTGTGAGGAGATGCTGTAATGAGCGAGCAAAAAACATTAATAAAAGAACGCAAACGATGGGGATTTTTCGGGTTGCCGTTTACCTTCACTACATACGCACTGACCAAAAGGAAGCTGCTGATTAACAGCGGTCTTCTTTCCAGCGTAGAGGACGAAATCCTGCTGTACAGAATTATTGACTTAACCTTAAGAAAAACTCTTTTCCAAAAGCTTTTCGGGCTTGGCACCGTAATTGTTCACGCGCAAGACAAGACAACGCCTACACTTGAGCTTAAAAATATAAGACACTCTCACGAGTTCAAGGAACTGTTATCAGAGCAGATAGAAGAGGAAAAGACGCGCCTGAGAATGAGAAAGAGCGAGCTTATCACTGACAGCGATCCCTGCGGCTGTGATGACTGCGAGGATATTGACGATATAATCGACAACGAGATATAAATACTTATAACCATAAAAGCAGCGCTGCACACATTGAACTGTGCAGCACTGCTTTTATCGTATCAATATATCCGTCAAACTAAAACCCTGTAAAATTATACTACCATATCAGACATTTTACAAGAAAAATTTACATAATACTACTCGCCCTTAAGTTCTCGCAGCAGTCTTTCCTTTTCAAAGTGCAGCGTTGCAGATTTTCCCTCTGCCCACGAATAATCACTTAAATATTCCCCGTTGTAAAGCTCAAGATTCGCAGTCGGAGCTTTTCGGTATATATAATAATCACAGCTTATGTTAAACGGATTTATCCCACAGGAGCCACGCTTGACATAAAAGATATTTTCAAGCTTATATTCTTTGAGTGCTCTCCTTATATTCATAACGGCTTTTCGGTAAAGGGTCTTTACCCTATCGTCATACGGTCTGTCACCCCACAGTTTGTCTGCCGCCTCTTCAATAGTTACCTCCACTCCGCAGTGGTCTGCACAAAGTGCAAAAAGCTCCTTTGCCTTTACACTTTTGAAATCTATTGCATTTCCTTCATAGAACACGCCGAACTTACCAAACATATGCATTATCACAGGGAACCCCGGAGAATTTATCAATGCACAGGCGCGAATCAGTGCGCTCTCGAAATCGCTTTTTGAAAACGGCTTTATAAGGCAAAAATCAGCCTTGATTTTTGTTGCCTCAAAGCTCTGCTGCGGTCCGGTAATAAGATAGATAAGCACAACCGAACAGTTGATGGTGCGAAGAGAAACACCGAGTTTTATCGCCTCTTCATTGTCCTCGGGATAATCAATCAGTGCAAAATCTATCGCTTTATTTTTTGCGAACGACAGTGCATTTGCATATGATGTAAAGCTGCCCAGAACATTGATTTCGATACATTCCGAACACAGCCTCGTCATCATATTGAGGCACATAGCGTTTTTACTTAATAAAATTGTGTTTATCATAATACTATCGCTCCGATTTCTATGCAACACAAAATACCCGTACCGATATAAGCAAAGAATCATTTGCCGACACATGTTTCATATTTCAACTGCGCTTAGCATAATTTGTCAGTCGTTTAAAAGCCGTATAAGCTCCATACGCGATTTTATTCCAAGCTTTTTATAGGCGTTATGAAGCGTTTTCTTAACTGTTCCCTCTGTGATAAGAAGCTTGTGTGCTATATATTTGTTTGTACAGCCTTTGGCAGCAAGATTTATTACCTCCTGCTCGCGTTCTGTTATGTTCTTTGATGTATCTGAAGTATCAGGAGATACCGCATTTGCACTTGGGATAATGGTTAAGACGGCATTAAGTGAGCTATTTTCACCACGATACGGCACTGCGGTAACAGAAAAAGACTTAACGACTCCTTCACCGTAATCCACACGAAGCTCACACTCGGAACGCGACATTGTGGTAAGGCAAACATTAACGGCTCGGCAATAAAGAATATCTTTTGGTGAAACAGAGCTTGTATCAAAAAAATTCGTAAAGCCCGGAGACACACTTTTGAAAATTCTGAATCCTTCCTTATTAAGCCCTATAACGCAGTTGCCTACTGTTACATTTCCACCGTCATCTGAGCTTGAGTCGCTCTTTGAAATAGGTGAAATATTGGCGATAATAGTTGTTAAATTAGTGTGGACAATCGGAAAAAGAGTAATTCTGAAAAGCTGACCTGCCAATGAAAAAGACTTGATAATAAAACCTATTGATGTCTGAAGCTCAACGCAGGTGTTCATTATACCAATAAAATACTCCTCATTCTCAACACAGTTATTAATAACTGACAGATATTTTTCAAGACCCTCACCGTACGATACAACCCTGTATTTATGGTCGGATGTACGCTGAATTAAGCAGGAGTTCGTGCCGCCGCTTAAGCGGCCGGAAAAATCATAGCCTTTACTGAAATTATCTGATGACTTGGACGGGGTACAGGTATGTACATTTCCCGCGCCAAAATATGAGGTATTATATTCGAAATACTTTCGTAAATACACACTGTCACTCGCCATAAATCATCACCTTAATTATTTTTTATAAATAAAACATAGTAATTATAGGTATACAGCCGTTACAGAAGTGTTACCGCAACATTTATTACTTGTAAAATTTAAGTAAAACAACAAGATTCTATGAAATCATATTTTTCATCTTTTCAGAGCATTGCAAAGGACAACACAGCACACGCTTTCAGCACCGCCGATTTTAAGCGTGCGTATACACTCGGCTAAGGTGTAGCCGGTTGTAATTATATCATCCACAAGAAGCACGCGCCTGCCCGTAAGGTCGGGAGATGAAAACGCTCCTCTCACATTATGCCGTCTGTCCTCTAAGCTGAGTGAGTGCTGTTTTTGCGTTAGCTTCGTCTTTGCAAGCAGTTCCTCACAAGGCAAACAAAGCAGTTTTGAAAGCCGCTTTGCAAGCGTTCTGCTGTGGTTGAATTTATATAATTTTTCCTTAAACACCGGCACATAAGTAACAACATCAAAACTACAATCGGCAAGCTGCCGTTCTACTGCCCTTTTCATATAAACTGCAAATTCGCGGCTGTGGCTGTGTTTGCCGTGAAATTTATATTCAAGCACAGCTTTTCGGTATTTGCCCGAATACGGAAAGGCACAGGCGCATTTATACTTTCCGATTTTTCGCAATGCGCTTTCGGGAATTTCATTTCGGCAGGACGGACATTCAAGCTCTGAGAGCTTTATCACCTCGCCGCAAAACGGACATTTTCTCGTAAAAATTATATCAGCAGGATTTATCATTGCAGTCCCTCAAGTAAAAAGCATTTCAGCCCCGAATAGCGAAGCGTTCTCCTGTTGTTCTTAACCATATACTCGACAACGCTCGGGTCGCCGACAAGGATAAGCAGGTTCTTTGCTCTTGTTACGGCGGTGTAAAGCAGATTTCGGTAATAAAGCTGAGGCGCGCCCTTGTGCATAGGTATAACAACAGCGTTGAATTCATTTCCCTGACTTTTATGCACAGTTGCGGCATAGGCAAGCTCTAAATTCAACAAATCATCGCCGTGATACTTGGCGGTTTTATCGTCGAAGCAAACCTCGACTGTTTTTGAGTTTTTATTTACGCTTGTCAGTATTCCTACATCACCGTTAAATATCCCCTCACCCATCTCACCGTCATCTCTTGTCCAAGGAATATCATAGTTGTTTTTAATCTGCATCACCTTGTCGCCGCGACGGAAGGTTTTATTGTTAAAAACAAGCTCGGGCTTAAGCTCATCGGCAGGGTTGAGAGCCGCCTGAAGCCTTTCGTTTAAGTCATATGTTCCCAGCACACCCTTTTTGCCGGGGCAAAGCACCTGTATATCGTCAAGCGGAGAAAAGCCGTAGGACTGCGGCAGTCGCGTTTTGCAAAGGTCGATTATCGTCTTGGCAATAAGCTCCTTATTTATGCGCTGCATAAAGAAGAAGTCCTTTTTCGTTTCGTTCAGTATCGGCATTTCGCCCTTTACAATTCTGTGGGCATTCGTGACGATAAGGCTTTTCATCGACTGGCGGAAAATCTCGTTGAGCTGTACCACGGGAACGGCGTAGGATTCGATTAAATCGCCCAGAACATTGCCTGCGCCGACAGACGGAAGCTGATCGCTGTCGCCTACAAGTATAATGCGGCAGCCCATTGGCACAGCCTGCATAACGCTGAAAAACAGAGCGCTGTCAACCATTGACACCTCGTCGATGATAAGTGCGTCGCACCTCAGCGGATTTGCTTCGTTGCGCTTGAAAACGGGGCGGTCGCGGTTATCCCAGCTGACCTCAAGCAGGCGGTGGATCGTCTTTGCCTCCTCGCCTGTCACCTCACTCATGCGCTGTGCGGCTCTGCCTGTCGGTGCGGCTAAAAAGACCCTTTCGCCGTTCATCTTGAGGATTTTTATAATTGCGTTCAGAGTTGTAGTCTTGCCTGTTCCCGGACCTCCGGTGAGGACTAAAAGACCCTTGCTTGTTGCCTCGGTTATCGCTCTGCGCTGCAGCTCGGCATATTCTATTTTTTCGCTCATTTCTATTTTGTCAAGAGCCTTTTCAACGCCGTTTATAACGCTCGGAGGGCAGCGCAGCATCGCATTGAGTCTTGCCGCAACATAAAGCTCACACTCGTACATCTGCGGCGTAAAGATGAAATCCCGACCGTTAATATTATGCGCAAAGAGCGTGTTTGACAAGAGCATATTTTCAAGGCAGGCGGTGCACTTCTCCTGCGGAAGCTCAAGAAATGATGAGCAAGCCTGCAAGAGCCTGTCCTTTGGCAGGCAGGTGTGACCGTTGAGCTTATTATGCTCTAAAATATGAAAAAGCCCAGCCTCAATTCTGAATATATTATCCGCCGCCTTGTCCTGCTTTTGCGCTATCAAATCGGCGGATTCAAACGGAACCTCAAACTGCTCGGAGCAGAGAATATACGGGTTTTCCTCAATCGCCGTCAGTGCATTTTTTCCGTACTCGCGCCACAAGCCGACTACGCTCTGCGGCGGCACACCGTAGGACTGGAGCTTTGCCATAAGCTGCCTTATGCCGAAATGTCCCTGCAGCTCCTCGCTCATTTTCTTTGCTTTTTCAAGCGTTATGCCCTTTATCGCCGTCAGCCTTTGCGGCTCGTTTTCAATAACATCGAGCGTGCTGTCGCCGAACTGCTCGACAAGCTTTTTTGCGGTTGATGGGCCTACACCCTTTATGGCTCTTGATGAAAGATATTTTAAAATTGACGCAGCTCCCACAGGCATTGAGCGTTCGCACGCCCTGACAGAAAACTGCCTGCCGTAGGAGCTGTGATTAACATAAACACCCAACAGCGACAGCGTTTCTCCTACGGCAACAAGCGGCATATTACCAACCGCCGTTACAAGCTCGCCGTCGCTGTCAAGCTCAAGGACGGTGTAGCCGTTTTCGTCATTGCGGTAAACAATGTTCTCAACATCGCCCTCAAGCCGTTCAAGCTCGGTATTATCCATTTTATTCCTCTCAATCGGCTGTTGCTTGCAGCCTGTTTTTAAGCTCGCGCAGGGTTATTTCGTATGAGCCCTGCTCGTACTGGTTTATAATTTCCTTGTATTCAAAGCCGTCAATACTCTTTGTGATTAGCTTTATGATGTACGCTGTGAAATGCGGATTCTTTACCAGTACAGGGCCGATAAGATGAGTTGCAAAAACATTGTTAAAGCGGCAGCCCTCGTAAGGCTCTGAGGTGTTATTCGCATAGCCCATCTGCATTGTGAAAAGCGGATTTTCGGTCTTTGTTGTCGTACTGCATTTGTTGATAAAGCCGACAAACAGCTCGGGTATGAAATCGCACTTACAGATTGCGTCCCCCGTCAAGCGCTTTTCATAGCTTTCTGTCGTTTCAAAATCACAAAGACCTAATGCCTCATAGCGTTTGCCGTATGCGTCAGTAACAGCCTTGCCGAGCATTTCAAATGCGTTGCCTGTAAGCAGCATAACCTTGCCGCTTTTTGCCGCCGCACAGAACTCGTCCTTTTTATTCATAAGGTCTGCAAGCGCTCTTTTCTGCGCCGACTCTGTTCCGCTGCCGATATAGATAAAATCGAAATCGTCAAAGCTTACATACGAGCAGCTGTCTGTTCTCGTTATCTCGGCTTCAAGACCCCGCTGAGAAAGATGCCTTGCAAGTACTCTGACATTCGCATACTCGCCGTAAAGGTTCATCAGGTTGTTGTATAAATGAAGAATTTTAATAGCCATTTTTCACCCTCCTCAAAGAACTTCCACACGGGACAAAAGCTTTTCCTTGTCGGAGAAGCAGGTCACACAGTAGAGCTTTTCGCCGCCGTTTTCCTTGATATAATCTATACACTGCTGAATATCGGCTATCGGCTTGATAATACTCTGGTCGATGTCGGTATATGAGAAGCGCAGTGCAAGGTCGTTTACATATGTTCCTGTGAGGTAAATGTTCTTTACATTTTTGCTGTTCAGGTGGTCAAAGTTTATATCCCACAGCCACGAGGTTTCTCCTGTGAAGTACTTTCGGCTGATTGCGTCAACAATGACTATAACACTGCAATCCTCCTTGCGGCTTGCAATATACTTGAGTGACTGATCATAGGAAACAGAGTTTTCGTGCTTTGAGGTGAGCAGTGTACCATCGTGTGAACCGAGCTTAAATTGCATTATTCTGCCGTTTTTGAGCATATAGTTTCCGATGCTTGAGGCAATAGCCTTGCCGTCTACTCCTGCAACAGAACAGGCGGCAAACGCCGCAAGAATGTTGTAGACATTATACATTCCGGTAAAGGCAAGCGGAATGTTGAAGCTGTCGTTTATGGTGATTTCTCCCTTGTCCATATCGGCGTCTGTCACGGTGAAGCTTGTATCCGCCTTTTTAAAGCCGCAGGAATTACAGCAGTAAGAGCCTATATGGTTGTAGTGGTAATAATCATATGTCATTCTGCCGCCGCAAACAGGGCAGTAAATGCCGTCGTTGTAAACGCCGTCGTTATTTGACTGCGAGGTATTAAGCTTGTCCACGCCGAAGAAGAGTGTATTCTCACGCCCTGCGCCGAAGCAGGAAACAAGAGGGTCATCGGCGTTTAAGATAAGCTGAGTGTCATCGTGAATACTGTGCGAGAGTGCCTCATAAACCCACTGAGGATGACCGTTTCTTGTAAGCTGGTCACGGTAGAGGTTTGTGATGATATAGTGAGTCGGGTGAAAGTATTTAAATGTATAGCGTGCATAACGCTCGTCCGATTCAATAAGCAGAATATCGCTGTTCATCTTGCCGCCGAGCGTACAGTTTGACAGCACAAGCGTTGTTACACCCTCAATCTGGTTTGAGCCCTCCTTATTGTAGGCAACGCTCTTGCCGTTGCTTTGCAGAATTTTCGCTATCATCTCAACGGTTGAGGTTTTGCCGTTGCTGCCTGTTACGGCGATGATATATTTCGGAAGCTTTATTTTGCTTAAAATATTCGGATAAAGCTTAAGTGCAATCTGCCCCGGAAGTGAGCTGCCTCTGCCGATAATGCCGCCGATAAATTTAAGCATTTTACAGATTAATATGACGAAAAACAGTTTCATACCGATTCCCCCGACAATGTAATGAATAATGTAATGAATGATGAAAAATGAATAATTACAGTTGCCGCAGCTTTGCGGCTTTTGAATGATTAACTTTAATTATACCAAAGACGGGCATATTTTACAATAATTTTGAATAAAGAGTGAAGTTGCGGTTGTCGCCGCAAGCGGCTCTTTGAATTAAAAAATATGTAGTTATGACTGCGATTTTCTCTTTTCCCTTTGCCTGATACGCTCACAGGCAGGCAAATGCTTTTTCTTTAATGCGTGATGCTTTCTGCATTCCTCACAATTACCTTGACGCTCGCACTTTGTCCTTTTGCAAGGGCAATTCGTATTGATTTTGTTCAAGTTATCACCGCCTGTTAAAACAAGTAATATAAATTATTATATCAAATCAGCTTTATATTGCAAAGCGATTTCCTCAGAAAAACAGCGGCAGAGATTTCTCCCTGCCGCCGAAAATATTCAAGATATTATTATTGCTCGTTATACTTGGACTTGATATACTCGTCCATTGCCTTTGCAGCCTGCTTGCCGGCACCCATTGCAAGGATAACCGTTGCAGCGCCTGTTACAGCGTCGCCGCCGGCATAAACGCCCTCACGGGTTGTAAGACCGTCATCGCCGTTTGTGATTATACAACCGTGTCTGTTTGTGTCAAGACCAGGTGTTGTCTGGCGGATAAGCGGGTTCGGGCTTGTACCGATACTCATAATCATTGTGTCGATTTCAAGCTCAAATTCACTGCCCTCTTTTACGATAGGACGGCGTCTGCCGCTGTCGTCAGGCTCGCCAAGCTCCATCTCAACGCACTTCATACCGCAAACCATTCCGTCCTCGTCACCGAGAACCTCAACAGGGTTTGTGAGGGTCTTGAAGATGATACCCTCTTCCTGTGCGTGCTCAACCTCTTCGGCTCTTGCAGGAAGCTCCTCCATACCACGACGGTAAACGATATATACATTCTCTGCGCCAAGACGCTTTGCACTTCTTGCAGCGTCCATTGCAACATTGCCGCCGCCGACTACTGCAACATTCTTTGAGTGCTTAATCGGGGTCTTGCTGTCGGGCTTGTAAGCCTTCATAAGATTAACTCTTGTGAGGTACTCATTAGCCGAGTAAACGCCCTTTAAGCTCTCGCCGGGGATTCCCATAAATCTCGGAAGTCCTGCGCCGCTTGCGATGTAAACGGCATCATTGCCCATCTCGAACAGCTCGTCAATGGTGAGCACCTTGCCGATAACCATATTTGTTTCAATATCAACGCCGATAGCCTTAAGGTTGTCGATTTCCTTCTGAACGATAGACTTCGGCAGACGGAACTCAGGGATACCGTAAACAAGCACGCCGCCTGCAAGGTGGAGAGCTTCATATACAGTTACCTTATAGCCAAGCTTTGCAAGGTCGCCTGCTGCTGTAAGGCCGCTCGGGCCTGCGCCGATGATTGCAACCTTGTGGCCGTTGCTCTGCGGCATTTCCGGCTTTTCGTCTGAATGCTCACGGTGCCAGTCGGCAACAAAGCGCTCAAGTCTGCCTATGCCAACGCTCTCGCCCTTGATTCCTCTTACACACTTGCCCTCGCACTGTGTTTCCTGAGGACATACTCTGCCGCATACAGCAGGAAGTGCGCTTGAAGCGGAGAGAATCTTGAATGCTCCCTCCATATCCTCCTCGGCTACCTTGCCGATAAATGCAGGAATGTCAATTCCTACCGGACAGCCGCTCTGGCACGGCTTTTTAGGACAGCTGAGGCATCTCTTTGCCTCGTTCACAGCCATCTCGTATGTATAGCCGAGTGCTACCTCTTCAAAGTTTTTATTTCTCACATTCGGCTCTTGTGACGGCATAGGACACTTTTTCGGATCCATATTTCTCTTTACTGCCATATCAGAGCACCTCCTTTTTCAAAAGGTTGCAGCCCTCTTCACGGGCGTGCTGCTCGAACTCTTTATACATTGTACCTCTGTGCATAGCCTCGTCAAAATCAATCTGATGACCGTCAAAGTCAGGACCGTCAACGCAGGCGAACTTTGTTTCGCCGCCGACTGTAATACGGCAGCCGCCGCACATACCTGTACCGTCAATCATAATCGGGTTCATCGATACTATAGTTTTGATATCATATTCCTTTGTGAGCTTGCATACAAACTTCATCATAATGAGCGGACCGATGGCGATAACCTCGTCATACTGATTGCCCTCCTTGATGAGCTGCTCAAGAGCTGTTGTAACAAGACCCTTTGTACCGTAGCTGCCATCGTCTGTCATCATACAAACCTTGTCGCTTACAGCGTTGAACTCGTCCTCTAAAATTACGAGATCCTTATTTCTGAAGCCGACAACACTGTGAACCTCACAGCCGTTCTCGTGAAGCTTCTTAGCTACAGGGTATGCAATAGCACAGCCTACGCCGCCGCCTACAACTGCAACCTTTTTAAGGCCCTCGGTTTCGCTCGGTCTGCCGAGAGGTCCAACCAAATCGTGAATACTGTCGCCCTCATTAAGTGTGTTAAGCTCCATTGTGCCATAGCCCACAATCTGGAATATGATAGTAACCGTGCCTGCCTGTCTGTCATAATCGGCGATTGTAAGCGGAATTCTCTCTGAATCCTCCTTAGCACGGAAGATGATGAACTGACCCGGCTCAGCCTTCTTTGCGATGAGCGGTGCGTCAACAACCATTCTTGTAACAGTTGGGTTAAGCTCTTCTTTTTTAAGAATTTTAAACATAACCTCTGCCCCTTTCCTTTTCTATATTGAGTTCAGCGGTGCTGTAATTGTTTCAGCTTAAAAAAGCCGCCGCAAAATTCACGGCGACTTTTAAGTTTTCAGATACGCCCTAAGCTATGCTATATATTATATCAGAAATCAATTTCCTTATCATAATAGCAAGCAAGGAGTAGCTTCTCCATTTCTTCCTGAGTCGGGATTCTCGGGTTAGAGCCTGTGCAGGCATCGCCGATTGCATTTTTTGCAACCTCGGGAAGCTTTTCGTTGAACTCTTTCTCGTCAATTATACCACCCTCATACTCCTTAATGCAAGAGGAAATATTGAGAGATTTATTCATTTTCTTTAATTCTTCAATCAAGGCGTCAACAAGCTCCTCGGTTGTGTTGCCCGGAAGGTCAATAAACTTTGCAATTTCAGCGTATCTCTTAGCTGCTCTCTCGTCCTTTGAGTTATACTTGATAACCTTCGGGAGATACATAGCGTTTGCAGCGCCGTGAACAATGTGACCGCCGCTGAATGCAGCACCGGTCTTGTGAGCCATTGAGTGAACAATACCGAGCAAAGCGTTTGAGAAAGCCATACCGGCAAGGCACTGTGCGTTGTGCATTGAAGCTCTTG
Organism: Acutalibacteraceae bacterium; assembly: GCA_051880615.1. Classification (GTDB taxonomy): domain Bacteria; phylum Bacillota; class Clostridia; order Oscillospirales; family Acutalibacteraceae; genus UBA7067. Next base: position 20,428 of record JBJEOH010000041.1, on the reverse strand, counting down.
CGTCCTTGTCGCCGTCATATGACTTTTTGAGGTCGTTGTGAATCATCTTGATTGCGTGCAGAGCAAGCGGATCTGTATAGTCACAGGCTACCGTTGAAACATAAGCCTCAATAGCGTGAGTCATTGCGTCCATACCTGTGTTTGCTGTAAGCTTTGCAGGCATTGTCTCAGCAAGCTCAGGGTCAACGATTGCAACATCAGGAGTGATGTTGAAGTCAGCCAGAGGATACTTTATGCCCTTCTGATAGTCTGTGATAACCGAGAATGCAGTAACCTCTGTTGCTGTACCCGAGGTTGACGGAATAGCGCAGAACTGAGCCTTCTGACGGAGTGTCGGGAAGCTGAACGGCTGAATAATCTCTTCAAATGTTGTGTCGGGATACTCATAGAATACCCACATAGCCTTTGCAGCGTCAATCGGGCTGCCTCCGCCCATTGCTACGATCCAGTCAGGCTCGAAATCTCTCATAGCCTGAGCGCCTCTCATAACAGTTTCAACTGACGGGTCAGGCTCAACATTCTCAAAAAGCTGAACCTCCATACCTGCCTCCTCAAGATAGCTTACTGCTCTGTCAAGAAAGCCGAAACGCTTCATTGAGCCGCCGCCTACTACAACTATTGCTTTTTTGCCCTTTAAGTTCTTAAGCTCCTCCAGAGAGCCTTTGCCGTGGTATAAGTCACGCGGCAGTGTAAATCTTGCCATAATAAATAACCTCCTGAAATTATGTAAAAGTTAAATTGTGCGCCTTGAAAATTGTGTGCTTGTAATTGAAATCACATTCAAAAAAAGATATAATAAAAGTTACGGAAATATTCGCTATCGGATTGAACTGATACGATTTTTCTTCCGCAATTTATCATAACACTTTATTTGAAAATTTGGTAATATTAATTTGTAATAGCACCCATTCCAACATCATATATCATAGTGCTGAAAAGCGTATTAATATTTTGTGTAATTTGACGAGGAGATGATGAAATGAATTTACAGCAGCTTAAATATGTAGTTGAGGTTGAAAAGGAAAAGAGCATCACCGCCGCGGCAAAAAAACTGTATATCGGTCAACCGAATCTGAGTAAGAGCATTAAGGAGCTTGAGCTTGAGATAGGCGCTACCATATTCAACAGAACAGGAAAGGGCGTTGAGCTGACAAATGCAGGAATACAGTTTCTGCGCTACGCCAAAAGCATACTCGCCCAGTTTGAGGAGCTTCAGTCACTTTTTCATCCCGATGAACAAAATGCGGTAAGCTTTGCCGTATCAGTTCCAAGGGCAACATATATTGCAGATGTGTTTTCAAAATTCACCGACACCTTAAACAAGAGCGGTTGTATTAATATAAAATACCGCGAAACAAACTCGGTTGACGCTATAACCGATGTGGTTGTCGGCGACAGCTCGGTAGGCATTGTGCGCTACAGTCAGGCGTATGAGGAGTATTATATGAACCTGCTGCGCGACAGTGCTTTGCAATTTGAACTGCTGCTCGATTTTAAAATGCAGCTTCTTATAAGCCGCACGCATCCCTTGTCTGCGTTTGACAACATAACAAAGCAGCAGCTTGAACCTTTCACCGAGCTTTTGTTTGCCGACACACAGGAGCCTGCCTTACCTAAATCAAAGCTATCGGAATCGGCTGAGCTTTTTAAAGTTCAAAGCTCAATAAATATTTTTGACAGGGGCAGCCAGTTCAGCTTTTTGCAGAATGTTCACGGCTCTTACCTTTGGGTAAGCCCGATGCCAGAATCTGAGCTGAAGCGGTATGACCTTGTTGTCAAGCCTTGCAGCGATGTTGGACTCAGCCGCGATATCATCATCTATAAAAACAAGGACACCTTAAGCGATGTACAGCTTGAATTTATAAACAGGCTTTACTCAGCGGCAGAGAGTATAAAGGGAACGGGCGGTGCTGTTATATGAAAAAATGCAATCCCGTTGTAAATGCATTGTACTTTGTTTTTTTGAGCGCAGTCATTTGTCTGTGTGCCAACTGCGTTGTGCCGATAATAAGAACGCGTATGTTCTGGCTTCTGCCCATATTACCAATATTATTTCTGCTTGCAAATGCTGCTCCCTCACTTTTGCGGCGGCGTTTTCCGACAATGCTTGTGCGTATTTGCTACCACGGTGCTTATTGTCTTAAGATGTTCTTATTCTCAAGCGTTATTTCGGCAGTATACCATATCATTATCGCTTTTTCGCTTTTTCCAAGCCGCTGGTACATCTGGGTAATCAGCGCGCTTGTGTGTATTCTTACACTTTCACTGTTGTTTTGGAACGGTATTATCTGCGTATATCTCACATCTGTGCAGCTCGGACTGCGCCATAGAGTAGTCGGGTTGCTGTGCGGTATGATTCCGATTGCAAATCTTTTTGCGCTGTTTGGCATAATCAGAGTTGTATCGGCAGAGGTTGATTTTGAGTGTGACAAGGCAAAGCTGAACCTAAGCCGACAAAATCAGCAGATTTGCAGAACAAAATACCCCTTACTGCTTGTTCACGGCGTGTTTTTCAGAGATTATAAATATGTCAATTACTGGGGCAGAATTCCGGATGAGCTTCAGAAAAACGGAGCGGTTATCTATTACGGCAAGCATCAGTCCGCCGCATCAGTTGCCGACAGCGGTATGGAGCTTGCACAGCGCATACGGCAGATTGTGACGGATACGGGCTGTGAAAGGGTGAACATCATAGCACACTCCAAGGGCGGTCTTGACAGCCGCTATGCCTTAAGCTGCTGTGGAATATCACAGTATGTCGCATCGCTGACAACGATTAACACTCCGCACCTGGGTTGTGAATTCGCGGATTACCTTTTAAATAAAATTCCGATACCTGCCCAAAAGCAGATTGAAAACGCATATAACTTCACTATGAAAAGGCTCGGTGATCAAAACCCCGATTTTATGTCGGCTGTGCGCGACCTTACATCAAGCCGCTGCATTGAGCTTGACCGCGAAATGAAAACACCCGACAATGTATACTGCCAAAGCGTCGGCTCAAAGCTTAACAAAGCAACAAACGGCAAATTCCCGCTTAACTTTACATATCATCTCGTAAAATACTTCGACGGAGCAAACGACGGGCTTGTGTCGGAGAATTCGCTCAAATGGGGAAACAACTTTACTTTTTTGACTGCTAACGGAAAAAGGGGTATATCCCACGGAGATATGGTCGATCTGAACCGTGAGAATATACCCGGATTTGATGTCAGGGAATACTATGTTCAGCTTGTGAACAGTCTGAGAGAGATGGGATTCTGAGTTGTATTTTTGTATAAACATCGGTAAAGCTGCTGCAACCGATTCTCTTCTCTCTTCACTTTATCAAAGCAGCACCTTATAACCCTTGTACTCAACTGTTTTTCTGAGAACATCGTCGGATATATCTGCCGACAGGGTTACAACGGCTGTTCCCTTTTCGTGGCTTACCTCAGCATTTGCAACCTGCGGCAGCTCCTCAAGAGCCTTTTTTACAGTTGCCTCACAGTGCGGGCACATCATACCCTCAATTTTCATTGTCTTTTGCATAGTCTTAATCTCCTTTGCTATTTTCTTTGTTTTTCTGTCTCTTTTTGAGCTGTATATATTAAATAAATTCAGCCTTAACGCATTTGTAACAACGCAAACGCTTGAAAGGCTCATAGCCGCTGCACCGAACATCGGAGTAAGCTGCCAGCCTAAAGCCGCGATAAACACGCCTGCGGCAAGCGGAATTCCTATTACATTGTATATAAACGCCCAGAACAGGTTTTCGTGAATATTTCTGAGCGTTGCACGGCTCAGCCTGATTGATGCAGGAACATCGCTTAAGCGGCTTTTCATCAGTACAACATCGGCGGCGTCAATGGCTATGTCCGTTCCTGCACCGATTGCAATACCGACATCGGCTACCGTAAGAGCAGGAGCATCGTTGATGCCGTCACCGACCATCGCAACACCGCCTTGCCCTTTAAGCTGCTTTATCACATTTCCCTTGCCATCTGGCAGAACCCCTGCGATAACCTCATCAACGCCAGCCTGCTTGCCGATTGCGTTTGCAGTGCGCTCGTTGTCGCCTGTCAGCATAACAACGCGGATTCCCATATTTTGAAGCTGATTAACAGCCGCCGGACTGTCCTCCTTGATAATATCGGCTGCTGCGATAATTCCGAGCAGAGTACCGCCTTTTGAGAAAAACAGCGGTGTTTTTCCATTGCCTGAAAGTCGGTCGGCTGTCTTTGATATTTCATCGGAAACATCTGTGCTTTTACTTATCAGTCTGAGGTTTCCGCCGATTATTGTCTGCCCATTTATCGTGCCTGTAAGTCCGCTGCCTGTCAACGCTTTAAAGTCCTGCACCTCATTGTATTCAAGCTGCAATTCTTCAGCCTTAGCGAGTATCGCCTTTGCAAGCGGATGCTCGCTTTTTCTTTCAAGTGAAGCGGCGGCTTTCAAAAGCTCCCCCTGCGATATTCCGACAGCAGGGATAATATCGGTCACCTCAGGCTCGCCTCTTGTGATTGTGCCTGTCTTGTCTAGTGCGACAACCCTTATCTTGCCTGCCAGTTCAAGTGACTGAGCTGTTTTAAACAGTATGCCGTGCTTTGCGCCGATACCGCTGCCCACCATTATCGCAACAGGCGTTGCAAGTCCCAAAGCACACGGACAGCTGATTACAAGCACCGAAATTCCCCTTGCAAGCGCAAAGCCGATGTTCTGACCGCAGATAAGCCACACAGCTGTTGCTATAACTGCAATCGCAATAACAATCGGCACGAACACTCCCGACACCTTGTCGGCAATCTTTGCTATCGGCGCTTTTGTTGCCGACGCATCACTCACCATTTTTATTATCTGCGAAAGCGTTGTGTCCTCTCCAACCTTTGTAGCCTCGCACCTGATAAAGCCCGACTGATTGAGCGTTGCCGCTGAAACCGCATCACCTACTCGCTTATCAACAGGGATACTTTCTCCTGTGAGTGCCGACTCATTAACCGCTGTTTCTCCGTCAACCACAATGCCGTCAACGGGTATATTATCTCCCGGTCGGACTACAAATACATCTCCTCGTTTAACCTGCTCAATCGGTACGGTTTGTTCTTCGCCGTTCTTTATGATTACGGCTGTTTTCGGTGCAAGCTTCATCAGGCTTTTTATTGCGTCGGTTGTTCTGCCCTTTGAGTAAGCCTCAAGCATTTTTCCGAGTGTGATAAGCGTTAAAATCATCGCCGCCGATTCAAAATAGAACTCGTGCATATACATCATAACGCCGTTCATATCGCCGCTTAGCTGAGCGTGCGTCATTGCAAAAAGCGCATATGTGCTGTAAACAAAAGATGCGCCTGCACCAAGTGACACAAGCGTGTCCATATTCGGCGCACCCCTGAACAGGGCTTTGAAGCCGCTGACAAAAAATCTTTGGTTAATAACCATAATAACGGCGGTCAACAAAAGCTGTATAAGTCCCATAGCGATATGATTATTGGCAAGAATATCCGGCACATACCAGCCCCACATCATATGTCCCATTGATAAATACATCAGAGGTATAAGAAAGATAATTGAGAATAAAAGTCTTAGCCTGAGCAGGTGTGTTTCAGCATTGCCCCTTGTTTTGTCTGCTTCGCCTTGCTGTACCGTAGTTTCTGCCGAGCCTTTCAGTCTTGCGCCATAGCCCGAGTGTTCAACGGCTTTTATAATATCCTGAGGCTTTGCAGTGCCGTCAACGCTCATAGAATTTGTAAGCAGGCTTACCGAGCATGATGTAACGCCCGGCACCTTTGACACTGCCTTTTCTATTCTTGCACTGCACGCGGCACAGCTCATTCCCGTAACGGTAAATTGTTGCATTATATCACTCCTATTTCATAAGCTTTTGCAGAGTAATAACAAGCTCGTCTATAGTTTCGTCCTTGCCGCTGCGAATATCATCTGCCACACAGGTTTTGATGTGGTTAGAAAGCAGCTCACGGTTAAAGGCGTTGAGCGCTGCATTCACCGCCGACACCTGAATGAGAATATCGGTGCAGTAGGCGTTTTTTTCGACCATACCCCTTATTCCTCTTATCTGCCCCTCAATGCGGCTTAAGCGGTTGATAAGCTTTTTATACTCCTGTTCGGAGCGTTCCTTTGTCTTGTGAGAATCGCAGCAGCATTTTTCTTTCATAGAATTTATTCTCTCTTTTCATTTTATTTTAATTCATCAAGCACCTACATTATATACCCCGTAGGGGTATTTGTCAATGAGAATTTGATTTCTACGCTTTAATTGGTATAATAATTAGTGCTGATATTTTGAAACCACTATCTCGGAGGAAATAATGAACATTAAACGAACATTTGCAAAATATGTTTCTCTCAATATTTTGGGTATGATAGGACTGTCGCTTTATGTCCTTGCAGACACATATTTTGTGGCTCAGGGTGTCGGCGCAAACGGTCTTACGGCGCTCAACCTCGCTATCCCGATATTCAGCCTTGTAATAGGTATTGGTCTGATGCTTGGCATGGGCGGTGCGACAAGATTTTCAATTTCAAAATCAGACACGGTTTTTACGCGCTCGCTGATTTTCGGCGCTATAGTGTCGGCTTTGTTTTTTATATGCGGTCTTACCCTGTCTGCTCAGATAAGCGCGCTCTTAGGCGCAGAGGGTGAGGTTTTTGAGCTGACAAGAATCTATCTGCAAATTATTATGCTTTTTGCGCCGCTGTTTATTTTCAACAACATCACAACCTGCTTTGTCAGGAACGACGGCGACCCGAAGCTTTCTATGGCGGCGACCGTACTCGGCACCTTCACAAACATTGTGTTTGACTATATTCTGGTGTTTCCTATGGGGCTTGGCATAACAGGTGCAGCGCTTGCAACAGGATTTTCGCCGCTTGTCAGCCTGCTTGTACTGTCAATTCACTTTTTCAAAAAGAGCAATACTCTTAAATTCAAAAGAGTTTGTCTTACAATAAAAGCCGCAAAGGACATTGTAACGCTTGGTATCTCGGCACTTATCACAGAGCTTTCAAGCGGGATAGTAATGCTGATTTTCAACACAATTATTCTTTATATTGAGGGCAACATCGGCGTTGCGGCATACGGTGTTATCGCAAACATTGCGATTGTTGTAAACTCAATTTTTACGGGTATTGCGCAAGGCTCTCAGCCTATAATAAGCCGCAGCTACGGCTTGGGCAGGCTTGGTGATGCAAAGAAAATTCTGAAATACGGTATAATAACGGCGATCACATTTTCTGCCGCTGTATATATAATTACCTTTATTTTTACCGAACCTATAGTAAAAGCCTTTGATAACGAAAACAATCAAAGGCTTCTGGAAATTGCCGCTGTCGGCTTGCGGGTTTATTTTATTTCGATTTTCTTCTCGGGAATAAATGTACTTTGTTCCTCCTACTTTTCGTCAATCGACCGACCGAAAAACGGCTTTATAATCTCAATTCTGCGAAGTGTTGCGGTTATAATTCCGTCGGCATTTTTGCTGTCGTATCTGTTCGGAATAAACGGCGTATGGTTGTCGATCGCGGTATCCGAGTTTATAGTCTGCGCGGTGTCGGTTTTATTGCTGAAAAAGAAAAACATTTAAAATTTACTGCCCTGTATGACATCGCGCTCACGCAGGGCTTTATTGATTGTGTTCAGTACAAGCCTTTTATTGCCGCTCCACTTCGGCTCAATCAAAAGCTTTTTGTCACCGTCGCCTGTTATCCTGTGCACAACCATATCGGGCGGCAAAAGCTCAATGCAGTCACAGATAAGCTCTGTGTATTCGTGAAGATTCAGAATATAGAACGGCTTTTTCTCATACTCTGCGGCAAGGTCGGTTCCCTTAAGCAAATGCAGAAGCTGAAGCTTTATTCCGTCTGCACCGCTGTGCGCAACATAGGAAACGCTTTCAAGCATCTCTTCCCTGCTCTCATTAGGCAAACCCAAAATAAGGTGAACTACCACATTCACGCCGATTGACTTAAGATTTTTTACCGCTGCGTCAAACACCTCAAGCTCATAGCCTCGGCGTATGTACCTTGCAGTGCGGCTGTGAATGGTCTGCAAGCCAAGCTCGACAAAAACAGGCTTTATTCTGTTAAGGCGTTCAAGCAATTCAAGCTTATCATTTTCAATGCAATCAGGTCGGGTTGCGATTGACAGCGCGCAAATATCATCACACTTTATCGCCTGCATAAAAATGTGTTCAAGATACTGCACATCGGCGTAGGTGTTTGTAAACGGCTGAAAGTACGCGATAAATTGCTTTGCCTTTGTTTTGCCTGTAACAAGGCTTTTGGCGCTTTCTATCTGCCTGTCAATATCAAGGTCAGCGCTTGCGGCAAACTCGCCCGAGCCGCCTGCGCTGCAAAAAATACAGCCTCTTGTGCCGATTTTGCCGTCACGGTTCGGGCAGGTCATACCGCCGCTTAAGCTTAATTTATACACAGGCTCGCCGAATTTGCGGCGTAAATATTCGTTAAGAGAATAATAATGCATATTTTGACACTCCGTCTTTATCGTCGATTGACTTTTATGTTCTGCAATGATAGAATTATCATAATCGGTTTATATCAGAATTGTAAATCAAAGACAGAAATATTGCAAATTAATATACTTGAAAGAGGAAAACAAAATGAGGGATATTCCGTTTTCTCCTCCCGACATCACTGATGAGGAAATAAATGAGGTCGTCAGGGTTTTAAAATCAGGCTGGATAACCACAGGACCTGAATCAAGAACGCTTGAAAAAAAGGTGAGCGAATATGTCGGCACAGACCACACTGTCTGCTTTAACTCCTGCACTGCGGCAATGGAGATGGCGCTGCGTATGCTCGGCGTCTCGGAGGGTGACGAGGTTATAACCACTGCCTACACCTACACCGCAACAGCCTCTGTTGTTAAGCATGTCGGTGCAAAGCTTGTGCTTGCCGACACCGCACCAGATTCGTTTTCTATTGACTGCGACAGTCTTGAAAAGCTCATAAACGAGCGCACCAAGGCTATTATCCCTGTTAATGTCGGCGGCAAGGTGTGCGATCAGAAGCGTATTCGTGAAATAGTCGAAAGCAAGCGGTCTATTTATAAGCCTAACGAGGCAAATCCATTGCAAAAGGCGTTTGGCAGAGTTGTTATATTATCCGACTCGGCTCACGGTCTTGGTGCAACAAGATATAACATACCGAGCGGCAAGCTTGCTGATTTTACCGCTTTTTCATTTCACGCGGTTAAAAACCTGACAACTGCTGAGGGCGGTGCTATAACTTGGCAGAACATTGACGGAATTGACAATGACGAGCTTGAGCGTATGTTCAGGGTCTATTCGCTTCACGGACAGACGAAGGACGCTTTTTCAAAAATGCAGCTCGGCGCATGGGAATACGATATTATCGCGCCTGCATACAAATGCAATATGCCCGATGTTCTGGCGGCTATTGGAGTAAAGCAGCTTGAACGCTATGACGCGCTTTTAAACCGCCGCCACGAGATAATAAAAATGTATGACAGCGTTTTCCTTCCGATGGGGCTCAAGCCGATGATTCATTCGGGCGAGGACTTTCGCTCAAGCGGACACCTGTATCTGCTGAGGATTCCCGGCTATAATGTCGAGAAGCGCAACGAGCTTATTACAAGGCTTGCCGAAAAGCACATAACGACAAATGTGCATTACAAGCCTTTGCCGCTTTTGACGGCTTATAAGTACCTCGGCTTTGACATCAAGGATTTTCCGAATGCTTATCATCAGTATGAAAACGAGATAACTCTGCCGCTGCACACGCTGCTTACAGACGAGGATGTTATGTATGTTGCCGATACGGTGAAGAGCTTAGTTTGATTTACCGGACAAAAAATCAACCGTCCTGCGAATGTTCATCATTCGTTTCAGGACGGTTTTGTTTTATTCTGTTTCAACCTTAACTCCGCCGCTTTCAAGCTTTTCGGCAAGGCTTTTGAGAGGGTCTTCCTTTTTCTCGGCTTTTTCGCCTGTCGGCTTATACGGGCCAAGCTTATACACCCGGCCCGTAACCTCTTTTATCGCACTGCGCATAGCCTCTCGCTGATGCTGGCTCTTGAGCATTTTAAACGGCAGATCACTGTCGGACTCAATCAGCAGGTAATCGCCGCTTGTATATGCGTTAGTCTTTGCAAATGCGGTTGCAACCGACTTCGACTCCTTTTTGACAACATCAAGCACATCCTGCCACTGCTGCATAGGAACGCAGCTTTTCATAATTTCCTCTATGCTTGCACTGCTTTGCACTCTTGCACTCTCCTGTGCAGGATTTGTCACAATCGGCTGAGTTTTTTCGGTATACTCTGCTTCCTGCGGGATCAAATTTTGATTCGACCGACTTTCCGAAGCAACACTCTTGCTGTCGGCTGTTACGGTAATACCGTTTCTGAGCTTGCGTTCAAGCGATGAAAGGCGGTCTAAAATCGACTGTAAATCCTGCGACATTTCTGGCGAGCAGATTTTGATAAGCGCCATTTCAAGCTCTGTGCGGCTGTCGTTGCCCCTTGACATTCTGTCACAGGCAATCTGAAGCGCGTCCATTGCGTATATAATTTCTCCTAAGGAAATATATCTCGCCTGCTGCTGTGACTGCGAATATTCCTCGTTTGACATAACAAGCAGTTCACGAGGCTCCTTAAGCGTTTTTATAAGCATTAAATTTCTGAAATAAGCAATAAGCTCACGGCACAGCTGCGCCATATCCTTTGAGTCCTTATAAAGCTTATCAACCGCAATAAGCGCCTCGGCACACTCGCGCTCCTTGAGCGAATCGCCGATTGAAAAAAGATAATCCCTGTTTGCAAGTCCTGCAGCTTCGCGCACAACCTGCTCGGTAATATCGAGCGAGTTGCCGATACAGCGGTCAAGTATTGACAAAGCGTCACGAAAAGCTCCGTCAGCAACGCTTGCAATCAAAAGCGCGGCGTCAACACTGAGGGTCGCTCCCTCCTGCTGAGCGATATAGCAGAGCCTCTGCGACATTTTATCAGGCGAAATCCTATGAAAATCAAAGCGCTGACAGCGTGAAAGAATTGTTGCAGGCAGCTTGTGAACCTCAGTGGTTGCGAGAATAAAAAGAACATGTGAAGGCGGCTCTTCAAGAGTTTTGAGCAGTGCGTTGAACGCACCTCCCGATAGCATATGAACCTCGTCAATAATATACACCCTGTACCTTACATTCGGATTAGAGGGGTGCTGCATAGCCTCTTCAATTATTGTTCTTATATTGTCAACGCCTGTATTGCTTGCGGCGTCAATCTCAACAACATCATATAATTTTCCCTGTGCAAAATCACGGCAGTTTTCACACTCACCGCACGGGTCGCCGTTTTGCGGATTAAGGCAGTTCACCGCCTTTGCAAGTATTTTTGCGCAGGTCGTCTTACCTGTTCCGCGACAGCCTGTAAAAAGGTAGGCGTGGTTGATTCTGCCTGACACAAGCTCGTTTTTCAGCGCCGTTGTGATATGCTCCTGCCCTACAACATCCTTAAAATACTGAGGACGCCATTTACGATATAAAACCTGATACATACAGCACCTCCGAAATAATACCAATCCCAGATTAATTAAAAATCAGTATAAAAAAACAAGCCGAGCTCACCCGCATTATAATATGTGAACGACAGACTTACTGCATCGCATCGGAACATCCGCTTAATGCTGCTCGGTTCCCCGCCTGACATGGTTCACGGCATCCAATCGCACAGGGCCTGCCGCTCGCATATTACAACGAAAATGAATTCGACTTGCTATTTGCCGCAATTTCTGCAACAGAGTTATTATACAAAATTTACGGACTTAAGTCAAGGGTTTTATTTTAAAGAGCGGAGAGTTGAGAGATTGTGTGTTCAGTAATTTCCTTAATTCAAAGAGCAGCGCAGCTACGACTACCGCAATTATTCTTTACTCTTTATTCTTTTTTTCTTCTTTCCCTTGCTCCTCTATCGGAGCGACAAAGTGTTTTATCTCCAGTGAATCAAACATTTTTTTGAAACGCACGGTTGCAATGCTCGGTACTTTGCAGTTCGGGCATATCGCTTTTGCACGGAAACCTCGGTTCTTGCCCTGCCAGCGTGACTTTATCTGCATTTTTTCTCCGCAGTCGGGACACACGGCGTAAAGCTCGCTTTTCTTTACTATAGGATTATTTATATCGGTTATGTAGTGATTTTTAAATGAAATCCTGCGGTAAAAGCTGTCGTCACACCTGCGTATAAGGCTGTCAACCAATTCCTTGTCAAAAAGGCGCGCAAAGCACCTCGCCGAAAGCTCGCTGTCGGCAAGAGCGCGGTGCATTTCGCTTTCGTCATATTCAATTTCAAGCAGCTGCGCGATTGTCGCTAGTCCCGGCTGCTTGCCCGGATTTGTCATAGACAGCGCTCTTTGGCAATAATGCTGCAAATCCATATAATACTTGAGGCAAACAGGGCGGTCATTGTGCAGAAAATACTCGCAGTTGCTCATAAGCGTGAGAATGTCGGTAGTACCCCATGTAAGTATCACGCTGTCTTCGGCAAATTCGTTGAATCTGCTCAGCGCGTGTGTAAATGTGTGCTGAGCAGATTCAAGCTCGTCAATACTTATGTGCGTAAGCTCCTGAACATATTTGTTCAGCGTTTTGCCTATTTGCGGCGTGATAAGCATTGAATAGCGGTCAACAATATTCAAGCCGCTGTCAAGCTTTACCGCGCCTATATCTATAATTTCGTTTATATTTTTCTTTCTGCGGCGGCTGTATGTGCCGTTCCACTCAAGGTCAAGAACAACCCAATTCATATTATCCATTAGCTCTTGAACTGCTTTTTCAAGCGCTGCTCTTTGTTGAGAATCATTTTTCTCATTCTGATGCTGCCCGGTGTTACCTCAACAAGCTCATCATCGGCTATAAATTCAAGACACTGCTCAAGGCTTAAAACCGTGTGCGGTGTGAGCTTGAGCGCATCGTCCGAGCCTGAGGCACGGGTGTTTGTCATATGCTTTTTCTTGCAGACATTTACAACCAAATCCTCAGCCTTAGGGCTTGCGCCGCAAATCATACCCTCATAAACGGGTACGCCCGGTCCGATAAAGAGTCTGCCTCTCTCCTGTGCGGCATAAAGACCGTACTGGGTTGATTCGCCTGTTTCAAACACGATAAGAGAACCCTGATGGCGGCTGATGATTTCGCCCTTGTACGGCTCATAGCCGTCAAAAACATGGTTCATAATGCCGTTGCCGTTTGTATCTGTCATAAACTCACTGCGGTAGCCCATAAGACCTCTTGCAGGAATTTTAAACTCAATATGAGTAATGCCCGACTCTCTTGTTCCCATATTTACAAGCTCTGCCTTGCGTGAGCCGAGCTTTTCCATAACTGCGCCGACATAATTTTCGGGCACCTCGATAATCAAAAACTCGATAGGCTCGCAGAGCACGCCGTCAATCTTCTTCATAATTACGCTCGGTCTTGAAACCTGGAATTCGTAGTTTTCACGGCGCATTGTTTCGATAAGGATTGAAAGGTGAAGCTCGCCTCTGCCCGATACTCTGAAGGTGTCGGCGGAGTCTGTTTCTTCAACTCTCAGCGCAACATTCGTTTCAACCTCCTTGAACAGGCGGTCACGGATATTTCTTGAGGTAACATACTTGCCCTCCTTGCCAGCAAAGGGGCTGTTGTTTACCATAAACATCATTGAAACTGTCGGCTCGTCAATCTTGACAAACGGAAGCGGCTCTACCTTATCGGGTGAGCATACCGTTTCGCCGATATTGAGGTCGGTAATGCCCGAAACGCACACTAAATCACCAAGGCTTGCGCTCTCACATTCAACTCTTTTAAGTCCCTCAAACTGGTAGAGCTTTGTGATTTTTACGCTCTTTGTTGCGCCGTCACGACAGCACAGCACAGCGCTCTGACCCGATTTTACCGAGCCGCGCTCTACCCTGCCGATGCCGATTCTGCCGACATAATCATCATAGTCTATATTGGAAAAAAGAATCTGCATTTCGCCGTCAAGATCGCCCTGCGGTGCAGGAACCTCGTTGATAATAGCCTCAAAAAGCGGCTTCATATCTGTTCCTGTTTCATACGGGTCGGTTGAAGCAAAGCCATCACGGGCTGATGCATAAACAACAGGGAATTCAAGCTGCTCGTCATCAGCACCAAGCTCGATAAACAAATCGAGAACCTCATCGACAACCTCCTCCGGTCTTGCACCCGGACGGTCGATTTTATTCAGTACAACTATAGGCTTTTTGCCGAGGTTAAGAGCCTTTTTAAGCACAAATCGGGTCTGCGGCATACAGCCCTCGAATGCGTCAACAAGCAGCAATACGCCGTCAACCATCATAAGAATACGCTCAACCTCGCCGCCGAAATCTGCGTGTCCCGGCGTATCAACAATATTAATCTTTGTGCCGTTATACATTACGGCTGTGTTCTTTGAAAGGATTGTGATTCCTCTTTCCCTTTCAAGGTCGTTTGAGTCCATAACACGCTCTGCAACTGCCTCGTTCTCACGGAAAACTCCGCTCTGGCGCAAAAGCTGGTCAACAAGAGTTGTCTTGCCGTGGTCAACATGAGCAATAATTGCAACATTCCTTAAATCTTTTCTTTCACCCATAATAATCCCTCTGATTTTCAATTTTTCACAATTTGATATTATATCACATAATCACTCTTTTGACAAAAACTTTTTCAAATATTGCCCCGTATACGAATTTTCACATTCTGCGACCTGCTCCGGCGTTCCTTCGGCAACTATTGTTCCGCCGCCGTCACCGCCCTCGGGTCCTAAATCTATGATATAATCCGCCGTTTTTATTAGGTCAAGGTTATGCTCGATTACAACAACCGTGTTGCCGCCGTCAACAAGAGTTTGCAAGACCTCAATAAGCTTGTGCACATCGGCAATGTGCAAGCCTGTTGTCGGCTCATCGAGTATATAAATCGTCTTGCCTGTCGAGCGCTTTGAAAGCTCGGTTGCAAGCTTGACGCGCTGTGCCTCGCCGCCTGACAGCGTTGTTGCAGGCTGACCGATTTTTACATAGCCGAGTCCTACATCGTAAAGAGTTTGCAGCTTACGGCGAATTTTCGGGATATCGGCAAAGAAGGCAAGTCCCTCCTCAACCGTCATTTCAAGCACATCGTAAATTGACTTATCCTTGTATTTAACCTCCAGAGTTTCCCTGTTGTAGCGTTTTCCGCCGCAGACCTCGCAGGGAACATATATATCGGACAGAAAGTGCATCTCAATCTTGATTATACCGTCACCCTGGCAAGCCTCGCAGCGGCCGCCCTTTACATTGAACGAAAATCTGCTTGAGTTAAAACCGCGCATCTTGGATTCCTTAACTGATGCAAACAGCTCTCTTATATCTGTGAAAACACCGGTATATGTCGCAGGGTTTGAACGAGGTGTTCTGCCGATTGGGTTTTGGTTTATGTCGATAACCTTGTCGAGGTTTTCAATTCCCTCAATCGACTTGAATTTTCCTGCTCTCGACTTTGCACCGTTGAGCTTTGCCGCAAGATGCTTATACAAAACCTCATTTACAAGTGACGATTTGCCCGAGCCTGACACACCCGTAACGCACACAAACATACCAAGCGGAATCTGAACGCTAACATTTTTCAGGTTGTTCTGCGCTGCACCCTTTACTGTAAGCTTAAAGCCGTTGCCCTTTCTGCGCTGCTCGGGGATTTCAATTTTCCGCTTGCCGCTTAAATACTGCCCTGTTATTGAGCGCTCACACCGCTTTATCTGCTCAACATCGCCGTAGCAGACAACCTCTCCGCCGTGAACACCTGCTCCGGGGCCAATATCGACGATATAATCAGCAGCATACATCGTGTCCTCATCGTGCTCAACTACGATAACTGTGTTGCCAATATCGCGCAGATTGCGGAGCGTTGCAAGCAGCTTGTCGTTGTCGCGCTGGTGCAGTCCGATGCTCGGCTCGTCAAGGATATACAGCACTCCCATAAGCGAAGAACCAATCTGAGTTGCAAGGCGGATTCTCTGGCTTTCGCCGCCTGACAGCGTTCCCGATGAACGAGAAAGAGTCAGATAGTCAAGACCCACGCTGTTTAAAAATCCGAGCCGCTGTTTTATCTCCTTGAGTATTTCGTCGGCTATCATTCTCTCCCTGTCGGTAAGCTCAAGGTTATTTATAAACTCAAGAGCTTCTTTTATAGACTTATCACAGAACTCACTGATATTGATTCCGCCGACAGTAACCGCAAGGCTGACCTTTGAAAGTCGTCTGCCGCCGCATTCCTCACAGGGAACAGCGCTCATATACGACTCTATCTCTTCCTTTATCCAACTGCTCTGCGTTTCTCTGAAGCGTCTTTCAAGGTTGTTTATTACACCCTCAAAGTCGGCGTAATACTCGCCTGTGCCGTACATATTCTTTCGTGTGACCTTAAGCTTTTCGTCTTTTAGCCCATACAAAATAATATCCACAACTTCTTCAGGCAAGTCTTTAATTGGGGTATCAAGTGAGAATTTAAACTTTTTGGCAAGAGCCTCAAAGTACATTGTTGCAATCGTGCTGCCCTCCATAGCCCAGCCGCTGCCCTTGATGCCGCCCTGTGCTATTGACTTGTTCCAGTCGGGGATAACAAGGTCGGGGTCAACACGCATAAAAACTCCAAGACCCGTACATTTCGGGCAGGCGCCGAAAGGATTGTTGAACGAAAACATACGCGGAGTCAGCTCGTCAACGCTTACTCCGTGATCGGGACAGGCGTAATTCTGTGAAAACAACATATCCTCGCCATCCTGTACACTGACCATTATCAGTCCCTTTGTCAGTGACGCAGCCGTTTCAATCGAGTCGGCAAGACGCGAGTTGATACCTTCCTTTATCACAAGGCGGTCAACGACAATTTCAATATTGTGCTTTTTGTTCTTTTCAAGCTTTATCGTTTCACTGAGGTCATATATTATACCGTCGATTCTCATTCGGGCATAGCCGCTTTTGCCTGCCGATTCGATTTCCTTTTTAAACTCGCCCTTTTTTCCCCTTGCAATCGGCGCAAGAATCTGTATCTTTGTGCGTTCGGGCAGCGTCATAACCTTGTCAACAATCTGGTCTATCGTCTGCTGCTTTATCTCTCTGCCGCATTCAGGGCAATGCGGAATACCTATTCTCGCATATAAAAGGCGGAGATAATCGTAGATCTCGGTAACGGTTCCGACTGTTGAACGGGGATTTTTTGAAGTTGTTTTCTGGTCGATTGATATTGCAGGCGAAAGTCCGTCAATGCTCTCAACATCGGGCTTTTCCATCTGTCCTAAGAACATACGCGCGTACGAGGACAGGCTTTCAACATATCTTCTCTGTCCCTCGGCATAGATTGTATCAAAGGCGAGAGATGATTTGCCCGAGCCTGAAAGACCTGTTAAAACCACAAGCTTATCCCTCGGAATCTCGACATCTATATTTTTCAGGTTGTGTTCATTTGCACCCTTAACGATAATATTCTTTTCAGCCATTTTACCCATCCTTTCGACCGCTCCAATTACCCGAATGTTTGTTCTGTTACACTGTCTTAAATATACCTTAATTTAAAATATTTTTCAACCGTTAATTTTATTTTGCCGTCTTATCTCGGTTTTGCACAAAGTTTTGCGCTATTCACTCAAATTATCTTGCACTTATCACATTATTTTGATACAATGATAGGTAAATAATTGTTTTTTATTTTAATTTTTGCAAATAAGCAATATAGCAAAAACAAACAAAAGGTGGTTTACAATGAAAAAACTAATGCTTGGCAACGAAGCTGTTGCCAGAGGATTATTTGAAGCCGGTGTTCGGGTTGCGTCGAGCTATCCCGGCACACCGAGCACCGAGATAACCGAAAACGCGGCTAAATACGATGAAATCCGCTGTGAATGGGCTCCGAATGAAAAGGTTGCCGCTGAGGCAGCCGCAGGAGCTTGCTTTGCAGGTGCGAGAAGCTTTTGCGGTATGAAGCATGTCGGACTTAATGTAGCGGCAGACCCTTTCTTCACAATGAGCTACATAGGCGTAAACGGAGGAATGATGCTTGCTGTTGCCGATGACCCCGGTATGCACTCCTCACAAAACGAGCAGGACTCACGAAATTATGCAAAGGCGGCAAAGGTACCGATGCTTGAGCCTGCCGACTCAGACGAATGTAAGCGCTTTACAAAGCTCGCATATGAGCTGAGCGAGGAATACGACACACCGGTTGTACTAAGACTGACAACAAGAATTGCACATTCAAGAAGTCTTGTTGAGGTTGAGGAAAGACAGGAGCGTCCGCTGAAGGAATACAAGAAGAACCCGCAAAAGAATGTTATGCTGCCGGCTAATGCCAAGGGCAGACATGTTTTTGTTGAGGAAAGAACAAAGAAGCTTACCCAGCTTGCCGAAAGCGCAGACTTCAACCGTGTTGAAATGAACGACACTGCAATCGGCATTATCACAGCCGGCGACTGCTATCAGTACGCCAAAGAGGCTCTGGGCGATAAGGCTTCATACTTAAAGCTCGGTATGATTTACCCGATGCCTGAAAAGCTTATCAAGGACTTTGCCGCAAAGGTTGATAAACTTTTCGTTATAGAGGAGCTTGACGACTTTATTGAAACGCACTGCCGCAAAATAGGTCTTAACCCTATCGGCAAAGAGCTGTTCTCACTGTGCGGCGAATTTTCACAGAAAACTGTCAGAGAGCTTATTTTAGGCGAAAAGCCTGACAGCATTGCTCTTGATACACAAATTCCTATTCGTCCTCCTGTTATGTGCTGCGGCTGCCCTCACAGAGGCTTGTTCTATGCGCTTAAAAAGCTTAAGGTTTATGTCAGCGGTGACATCGGCTGCTACACACTCGGCGCGTCGGCACCGATTGCAATGATGGACACCTGCGTATGTATGGGCGCGTCTGTTTCGGCTCTGCACGGCTTTAACCTTGCAAGAGGCGAGGAAAGCGAGAAAAAATCTGTTGCGGTTATCGGTGACTCAACCTTTATGCACTCGGGCGTTACGGGACTTATCGACATAGCATACAACGCAACAAACTCGGTTGTAATCGTGCTTGATAACTCAATTACGGGTATGACAGGACATCAGCAGAACCCGACGACGGGATACAACATCAAGGGCGACCCTGCGTCAGCCGTTGACCTTGAAAGCCTTTGTCATGCTGTCGGCATTGATAATGTTGCTGTGTGCGACCCGTATAACCTTGATGAAACAATCGCAGTTATCAAAGAACAGCTTGAAAAGGACGGTCCGTCGGTTGTTATTTCAAGAAGGCCTTGCGCGCTTTTGAAATATGTAAAGCACAATCCGCCGCTGCGCATAGAATCAGACAAGTGCATCGGCTGCAAAATGTGCCTGTCAATCGGCTGTCCCGCTATCAGCATAAAGGACGGCAAGGCGCAGATTGACAATACTCAGTGCGTAGGCTGCGGCGTTTGCAAGGGTCTTTGCAAAAAGTCGGCTATTGTTGATTAACGAAATATACCGAAAGGATTGAACATATATGAACGATGTAAAATCAATTTTAATCGTCGGCGTAGGCGGTCAGGGAACGCTGCTTGCAAGCCGACTGTTGGGCAACGCTCTTTTAAGCCGTGATTACGATGTTAAGGTATCGGAGGTTCACGGAATGAGCCAGAGAGGCGGCTCGGTTGTGACATATGTACGCTACGGTGAAAGCGTTGCCTCCCCTATTATTGAACAGGGTGAGGCTGACATAATACTCTCTTTTGAGGCTTTGGAAGCGGCAAGATTTCTCCCCTACCTCAAAAAGGGCGGTAAAATCATTGTAAATACACAGCAGATTGACCCGATGCCTGTTGTAACAGGCAATGCCGTATACCCTGAGGACATACTCGTACAGATTAAGTCGCTCGGTGTTGAGGTTATTTCGGCTGACGCACTTAGCCTTGCCGAGCAGGCAGGAAGTGTAAAGGCTGTTAATGTTGTGCTTATGGGTATGCTTGCAAAGCAGACCGATATTGAAAAGCAGGTATGGCTCGACACCGTTAAGCAGACAGTACCGCCGAAGTTTTTGGAGCTTAACTTAAAGGCTTTTGAGCTTGGTTATGAGCGATAAAGCAGCGTTTTTCTTGTTAAAGCTTTAAAACTTTCATCAAAACGGCACAATCCATCGACTCGAATTATTCATCTATATTATACTTTTGCTTCCTTTTTCGGCAGAGAAAAGGAAGCAAAACAGATTTAAGGGAAAGGGAGATTTCTAATCCTCTTTCCCTTAAAATTTTTTACCACTAAACAACCAAACTTTTTTATTAATACGCAGTGTAGCAGTAACAACCACAATCTTCAATCTTTACTCTCAACTCTCCATTCTGTGTAAACACTAATTCGCAATTAAACCATTCTGTCGCAAATTGTCGGTAAATGTAGGTTTGTCAATGATTAGTTACACAATTAAGAAAAAATAACTTCGCCTG
>JBJEOH010000040.1:0-1879 GCA_051880615.1 Acutalibacteraceae bacterium | reverse complement strand
AGGGCTTCCAACAGGGACGGGTTGTGCTACTTTGCTAGCACAAATAGTGCTAGTTAGAAACTGTCTGCCAATTTCTGAAGCAATCGGGAAGATTCCATAAGTGCTTTTTTCATTTCATCAGTGTTGCTCCATTTCCCGGTGAGCAGATAGTCCGTTGACACATGGAGATGTTCTGCAATGCACACAAGGATATCCAGTGAGCATGTTCTTACGCCTCGTTCCAGCTTTTGGTAATAGCTGAGACTGATATCGATTTCCTCTGCGAATTTCTCTTGTGTGATACCGCAGCTCATTCGTGCTTCTTGGATTCGCTGTCCAAACATTTTCTGATTAAACTCCATTTTCCTGTTCCTTTCTGCTGGGTGCAAAGCAGTGAGGACACAGGAGAGTCAGGGCGCAATTACTGCATTTGGGCGCAGCAAATGAAGGGTACTGAATCTGCATTTTCCGTTTTGAAAATGCTCTCCCGTATCCTCTGCCCTGATGATCACTCAGGCTTTAGATTTTTGATTGTGATGAAAAATAAAAAGCCACCGGCAAGAACACACAATAGCTATAGCTACTGTGTTGTTCCTGCCGGTGGCTTCAACATGTAATATTTCTGGATTACCTACCGGTTGCCAACAGATACGACCGCGAGATGGATTTACTGAGGAACGATGCCACGACCATCACTTCTTTATCTGGTATTGAATTGTAAAACTGGGCTGTCTGTATTAGAGCATTATCTCCCATAGGCGCACCTCACAGGTACTGTGCCCTTTGGCGGAAATAATTCTATGATATCCCGTCTTCTGCTTTTCAGCTTTCTGACCATCACCAGCTGGCAATGTCTGCATGTAACTTTGATAGCCCCCGATTCATCTTTCAAACCGGTGACGATTTTGCCACAGTTCGGGCAGTGCCATGAAAACGGCACCCATTCATGATCCTCCATTATCGCTGCTCCTTTACTCATCGTAATCGCGTGTGGAAACCCCACACATGTCTGTCTCCTTATGGATCATGACATATTCAGTTGTAATCTGCGAAATCAGACGGCGTAGTTCTTTGCCTCCACAAACCATTTTCCTTCATCTTCAAACAGATAGGTTTCACGGTTTTGGATGACGACAGTATATCGGATGCCGGTTCCGCCGACTTTGGTTGCAGCAGCCCGCTTTCTTTCTTTGAGACGGTCGATAGTGTAGGTCTTGCCGTTCTCGAAAGTGATGGTCAGAGGCCGGACATTCCCTTCCGGGGAAACCTTAAGCGTAACACCAACATCCACACGCCGAAAAGTCTTTTCCTGCATGTGTGTTACCTCCCGTTTTGCTGAACCGCCGCAATCAGTCCGCCAGAGTAGATAAACCCTTCTGGCTTGTACCGGTTGAGAACCAGCTCCTTGGTGTCGGGATTCAGAAAGCAGGACAGCTTTCCTCTTTTGAAAGGCTTTGCGGCATCAAACACGAATGATACACCATTTTGCGGATCACTGCTGTTGCGAATGTCCGCAGAAGAAATCACAAATAGACTTCCACAGCAATTGCTTACCTGTGCCGGGGCTTGTGCCCTGGACCGAAATCTCCATGCAGATACCATATCGTAACCTCCTAACTCAACATGCCGGTGGGCATTCTGATTTCTACTTCCCGATCCGTGGGCAACTTCGGAAGGCTCCGACTGATTGTTGCAGGCAGGATCGAGTTTTTGCCGAAGCGTCTATGAATCTCTTCCACAACAGATTCCAAACGCTCCTTTTTATCAACAACGGATACATTGCCAAACATATCTAATTGCTCCGGGGCGGAAGCAGCATACAGATCGATGGCTCTGACCGTTACTGAACGAATTGGATAGTCCCAAGAGTAGGACCGCTCAAAAAGTGTGTATGCTGCCT
>JBJEOH010000039.1:0-42395 GCA_051880615.1 Acutalibacteraceae bacterium | reverse complement strand
TCAAGGCTTTCTTTCCGCCGCTCTCTTGCGACAGCTTCACTATTATATCAACTGTACTTTGCGTTGTCAAGGATTTTTTCCACTTTTCTTTCTTTTTCGACTCTTTCTGTTATTTAATACAAAATACTCTTTTTTATACGAATTTTATAGAGGATTTGTACAAATACTTTTTCTCTTTTTCATATAAATAGAATATAGATTTTTTCAGCCCAAATGTTATAATTATGATTAATAATATTCTTTGATTCGGGAGTGTAAGGTAATATGAGCTGTAAACATATAATAACAATCGGTCGTCAATTTGGAAGCGGAGGCAGACAACTTGCAAAAGCTGTTGCTGACAGGCTTGACATAAAATATTATGATAAGGAGCTTATCTCGCTTGCTGCTAAAGAGAGCGGTTATAACCCTGAAATCTTTGAAAATGTTGATGAGAGAGCTACAAACAGTCTGCTCTACAGTCTTTCTATGGGAATGTATAACCTTGGAAACGGATATGCTCCTATGCGTGATATGCCTGTAAATGATCAGCTTTATCTTTTACAGCACAAAATCATTCGCGAGTTGGCAGCTGAGCCTTGTGTTATTGTTGGCAGATGCGCCGATTATATACTCAGAAACAATAAAAATCTTCTGCGTATTTTTGTATATGCTAATTTTGATGAAAGAGTTAAAAATGCAATTAACATTCACGATGTTCCCGAAAACAAGGCTGAGTCGATTGTAAAGAAAACAGACAAGACAAGAGCAAACTATTATAATTTCTATTCTAATCAGAAGTGGGGATGTGTTGAGAATTACGACCTGTGTTTAAACACATCGACAATAAGCATTGAAAACGCTGTAAATTTGATTTGCAGTCTTGTTGGAGAATAAAACACTATAAAAAACAGGAGGCTGACGCTAAAAGGTCAGCCTCCTGTTTTTGCCCCTAAAACGCTGCGAGGGCTTGCTGTTACAATAATATTCAACGAGCACTGTGATTATTCAGAAATTCTTCGGGATCTACAGGCTTTCCGTCGACACTTATCTCAAGATGCAGGTGTATTCCGTCCTTTTCCTCACCGGCAATTTTTCCAACAGTGCCTAAAACATCTCCTCCGCTGAGATGAGCACCTATCTTAAGTCCTTCGGTTGGGGTTACACCGCAATAGGTTGATATGCTTCCGTCATTATTTTCTGTTACTACGATTCCGCCCATTATTTCGTCTGTCTTTATGCTCTGCACCGTTCCTGCGGTAATCATATAAACAGAAGCGCCTTCCTCACTTTTATAATCTGCTCCATTATGCGTGCGGTAGTCGCCGAAGGTTTCTGATTTAACCGGAGTTTCACCGCTGTACGCCTTAAGCAGCTCATTGCCGACAGGGTAAAAATAATCTCCTTCACTTTGTGTGTCTGCTTCTGTCGGATTTGATGCATCTGTCGGCAATGCGGTTTCAGCCTGAATTACAACATTAGCAGTTTCAGGAGCTGTTTCTGTTACAGACTGTGTTGCTGTTGAAGCAGTAGGGTCTGTCGGCGCTGTGCTGTTGTCCGTTTCCGGCTTTGTTTCAATAACACTCGGCTGCATATAATCACTCACTGTTGAATAAGCCGACCACGCTGCTCCTGCCATAGCGACCATACAAAGCGCAAAGATTATATAAAAGCTTTTTCCGTATTTCTTTCGCTTCTTT
Organism: Acutalibacteraceae bacterium; assembly: GCA_051880615.1. Classification (GTDB taxonomy): domain Bacteria; phylum Bacillota; class Clostridia; order Oscillospirales; family Acutalibacteraceae; genus UBA7067. The sequence goes on along the minus strand of JBJEOH010000039.1, from coordinate 40,716 downwards.
GTATTCTTTTCGGGTTCTTTATTGTCCATATAAACTCCTCCGTTTCCTTTGTTGCAAGGTTATTATTGACTGCGATTTAAGTTCTTATACCAAAAAACCGAAAAGTGACAAAATTATTGAAAAAAGCTCTTGTTTATATTATCATCATATATATATAGCTGTAAAAGGAGAAAAGAAATGGATATTAAAAGGGAACTGCTTGAAAAATATCAAGTTAGGAAAACGAGAAAACAAAAGGACGAGTTTATAGCATTTGCCGCAGAACAATTTGAAGAGCTTGGTTACAGTTATAGACTCAACGAAAATAAAAAAGGTTTTAAAAGCCGCAATATAGTAGTCGGTGATATTGACAAGGCGAAGGTTATTTACACGGCACACTACGACACCTGCGCAAGACTGCCTTTCCCGAATTTTTGCACTCCGCTGAATCCGCTGCTGTTTATACTTCTTCAGATTCTGATTGCTCTGCCTATATTAATATTGGTGCTCGGAATAAGTTATTTATCAGGAATAATAGCATCATCAATACATATAGGAAACGCCTTGCTTGATTTTCCTATTCAATTTTCTGTTTTGATGATTAACTTAGCTGTTTGCATCGGAATTTGTTTATTGATGACTATAGGACCTGCAAACAAGCACACAGCTAACGACAACACCTCGGGTGTAGCTACACTGTTTGAAATAATGAAAATGTTGCCGCAAGGGGAAAGAGATAAGGCTGCGTTCGTGTTTTTTGACCATGAGGAGATAGGACTGGTAGGCTCAAGCTTTTTTGCAAAAACTCACCCGAACATAAAAAAGAATAAGCTTGTTGTGAATTTCGACTGTGTTTCGGACGGAAATAATTTTCTCTTCGCCTGCCGCAAACACGCGAAAGAAAACGAATATTATCAAAAGTTTGAGGAAGGTTTCAGTAAGGCTATATCGGACAAGTCTGAGCAGGTTATTTTTACAAGCAAGGCAATTTATATGTCTGACCAGCTTATGTTCACTCACGGTGTAGGCGTTGCCTCACTTAACAAAGGAAAAATCGGGCTTTATCTTGGCAGAATTCACACAAGCCGCGATGTTGTTTTTGATACCGATAATATTTCACGCTTAGCTGACGGAGCCGTTGAATTTGTAAAAGCTTTAGACTGATACTTAAGCTTAATTTAAGGAATTTGTGTTTAAATGATTATGCAGATATTATCATTTTGTTAAATTCGCCTGAATCCTCTTATTTTCCTTGAACGAAGATTTTATTTGTGGTAAGATATAATTAATTTACTATATCATTACAATGCACTTGCTTACTTAGGAGGTATGCAGTTTGAAATTTCATAAAAAGCTTGCGACTTTGCTCTTATCACTTGTTGCATTGGCGTCAGTCACAACTACAACAGTTTTCGCTGATCCGGGTGACACCGCTGCCGACGACCCGCAAACATCGGTTGACACACCGAGTGTAGAACAGCCCGGTGACAGCACCGGTGATAATCAGCCCGAAGAACCGGCTGAGCCTGCTCCGCCTGCGCAGGACACGCCGAGCACCGGATCAAATGAGCCGGATACCAACAACGGCAATACAAACAACGGCAATACAAACAACGGCTACAATAACTATGACAGTCAGCCGTCATACGGCAACGACACATATTATGACTCATACTCAAGAAGCCCCTCGGTTGTTGACCGCGATAACGAATATTATCAACCGGGAACCATGGGCGAGGATTCAACTCAGCCTGTTGTTGATAACAAGCTTTATACTGCAAGTCTTTCCGGCGATTCAACCGAAATGAACGCTGACGATTGGAACATTGCGCTTGACCTTGACGAAACAGGCGGCGGCAGTGATTTTAACTTCATTAAAAATAATGATTCAACCGATGATTCAGTTTTGTATCAGCTGATGCTTTTCGGCGGAGTTTTGCTCATCACAATATCAATATTCGGCGTGATACTCGTTATAGTGATGACAATCAGAACAAGCAAGAGAAATAAGGCGCTTATTGCAAAGGCGAGCCGCGCGCAGGCGGTTGATATTTCATCTTTTGAAATTTCAAAGCCTGCTAAACCCGAAGCGAAGAGTGACAATAGCAAGTACGATACAGACGGCATTGATCTTTCAAAGTATGATAAATATTTATAAGCATTAGATATAAGAAAGGGCATCAAACCGAAAAATGGTTTGATGCCCTTTTTGTCTTGCTATTTAATTCCACGCATTTTCTTCTGAATTCTTATGTCACTGCCCTCAAAATTCAATCGTCGGCAATAGCCCATTACTCGCGACACAAAACGATCTGTGTAATTCTTTTCAAGCTCAGAAAAAGATAGGTTTGTGCTGATTATCGTTGGCTTTCCTCTTGTAATGCGAGAATTGAACACATTGTAAATTGCTCCCCTTGAAAAGGTTGTGAGGAACTCTGTGCCGAGGTCGTCAATGATAAGCAGGTCGCAATCCGACAAAAGATCAGGTGTTATTTCCTCATCGGGTGTTTCACGCCCGAACTGAAATTTATCAAGAATTGATACCATAGTGGGAGCCGAGATATAAATTACGCCTTTTCCCTTTTTTATAACCTCGTTTGCTATTGCAAGTGCAAGGTGGGTTTTACCGAGTCCTGTGCCTCCTGTCATAATCAAGCTGTCGCTGTCACTGCTGAAATTCTCTGCATATGAGCGGCAGTAATCAAAAATATTGCTCATCTTCTGTCGGCAGTCGTCGGGATAATACGACAAGTCAAAGCTTTCAAAATCCGACAGTGATAATGGTGATCGGCGGTTGAGGTCGTCACAGGCAATTTGCTTGAGCAGATTAATATAGCAGTCGCAGGTTTTCCCGTCAATGTTGCCCTTATCATCGCAATGAGGACAGGTATATTTCGGCCTTAAGTCTTCCTTAGATGTTCCTGCAGCGCTGTAAAGCTGTGACAGCTCGTTTTGAAGCTTTAGGTTCTGCTCCTTTATTTCAAACAGTTTATTACGGTCGCCCGACAGAGTCGCCCTTGCGATATTCGTAAAGGTATGAGTAAGCTCCTCCTCAATTTCTCTCGCACGAGGGTGTGCTGCGTAAAAAGCAAGCTGCGCTTTTTCTGCTTTTCGCCTTGCGCTCAGTCTGCGTTCACTCAATATTCTGTCTGCTCTTTCATACACGCTTTTGCTGTAGCCCATTTTATCACCGCCTTATTTGAATTCGTCAAAGCTCTCAATCTGCGAAATATCATATGATGTTTTTCGAGTTGAGGCCTTTGATTGTTTACTGTCGCGTTGCTGAAGCTGCTCAATTTCCTGAACAGTATGCACTCCGCTTTTATGCCATTTTTTGATTATGCCGTCAATATAACGCAGGTTGTATTCTCCCTTATTATCAACACAGATTTCATAAGCCAGTCGGACTGCATCGCGCTTAAAGCCCCACTCGTTAAGCCAGCGGTTGGAAATTTCAAGCTGGCTTTTGGTCGGTGAGCCGACCGTTTTCAATCCGAAAATTTCGCTCACTGTTCCCCATGCGCTGCACTGGTCGGAGTATTCCCTTATCTTTTCCTCAGCCTTGGCTACATTGTCAACACCCTGCTGCGCCCAGGAGATGCCAACGCTCTCAATATATTTCATACCAAACTTTTCACGGCTGACGCAGAACTGCAAAAGCATGGTGATAACATCAACTGGGAGTCCGTCCATATCGTGCAAATTGAGAAGTATTCCCAAATCGCCCGTTGACAGTGGCTTGCCGATAATAGCCTGAGCCTCCTCGGTCAAAAACGCAAACTCTTTGTCCTTCATCACTCTTTCGGTTATGTACGGTCCTGTGGGTCTTGGCGGTCGAGTCGGCTTGCGTTGCGGCTGAGCAGGCTGCTCTGTCGGATGAACGGAGCTGACATTTTTACTGCTGTCACTTTTTTGCTCCGTATCGTGCGGAGCAAAAGCGGCTTCCTCTTTTTTAAGCAAACCGCAGCTTACCCAGAAATTTGCGCTGTCGGCAACATCGGCAGGGTGCATTGACAGAGCCTTGCCGATTTGCTCGGTATTAATCTCCTCACCGCTGTGGCGCAGAACATAGAGCAGCACCTTAAGCTGAGCAGCACCTGCAAGCTTTATATGCTCGTCCACAACAGAATTTGGAACAGCAAAAATGCCGTTCCATTGACCTAAATCTATTTTAATCTTGTCCATTCTTTTCATCCTATAATCTGAGATGACATAAGTATAACACAAACCGACAATGTAAAACAATATTTTATCCGAATTATTTCCCGGACAATAATCGGAAAATAAAAGTATAAGCGCGAACAAATCGCTTACAATATCATTGACTAAAATTCGGAGGAGATAAAATGGCTCTTTGCTCTGATATAAATAGCAACGAGATGATAATGGAGCAGGTACTCCAAAGCGACAACAGCTTTGACATTATCAGCCGCCAACTTGTGATAAACGGCAGGAAGGCGAGGCTATATTTTGTTGACGGTCTTGTCAAGGACAGTGTAATGGAAAAGGTGCTGGAGTTTCTATATTCTGTGAAGGACGAGAGCTTTATGGAAAGTGCCGACACCTTTCTGTGGTGCTGTATGCCGTACATTGAAGCCGTAACCGAGGAAGACGAAAATAAAGTGGCAACCGCTGTATTTTCAGGCGTGTCAGCCTTACTTATAGACGGCTTTACAAAGGCTATTATGATAGACGGCAGGTCGTACCCTCAGCGTGACACCGCCGAGCCTGAAAAGGACAAGGTACTGCGCGGCAGCCACGACGGTTTTGTGGAAACGCTGATTTCAAACACGGCGCTTGTACGCCGCAGAATTCGCTCGCCGCAGCTGCGAGTAACGCCGTTTGTAATCGGCAAAGCCTCAAAAACCGATGTTGCGCTGCTGTATATGGACGGCAGAGCCGACGAAAAGCTTGTGAAAAAGCTCGAAAAGACCTTAAAAGAAATGGTGTGTGACTCGCTCACTATGAATCAGCAAAGTCTGGTAGAGCTTTTATTCGGGCAAAAGTGGTATAACCCGTTCCCGAAAATTAAATACACTGAACGGCCCGATTCGGCTGCGTCTGCGATTTTAGAGGGCAACATTGTTATAATGGTCGACAACTCGCCCTCTGCTCTTGTCCTGCCAACATCAATTTTTGATGTTATGGAGGAGGCTGACGATTACTATTTTTCCCCGATTATAGGCACATATCTCAGATTGGCAAGATATGTCGTTACCTTTGCAACGCTTATCATAACTCCACTGTGGCTGCTTGCTCTTAAATATCCCGACTCAATACCTGTCTGGCTGCAATTTGTTCAGCCCAAAGATCCCATTAATGTGCCGATATTCTGGCAGCTTATTATACTTGAAATTGCTATCGACGGTTTGCGCCTTGCGTCGCTGAACACCCCATCCTCGCTCAGCACGGCACTGAGCATAATAGGCGCAATAGCACTGAGTGACTTTGCGGTGTCCTCGGGTTGGTTTTGCAGTGAGAGCATTTTATATATGGCGTTTGTCGCCGTTGCAAACTATTCACAGCCAAGCTACGAGCTGAGCTATGCGCTTAAATTTATGCGTGTTATCCTGCTTGTGGCAACACAGCTGTTCGGCATTTTCGGCTTTATCGGCGGCTTTATTATAGTTATAGCAATCACGCTTACAAACAAGACAATATCGGGCAAGAGCTACCTTTATCCGCTGATACCCTTCAACGGCAAGGCATTGCTGCACAAGGTACTGCGCTTTAAAAAATCGCAGTACTAAAACAGCCTTGTTGTCAGCACCGCCATAACCATTCCGGTGAAATCCGCCATAAGCGCACAAGGAACGGTGTGGCGGGTTTTGCTTATTCCGACACTGCCGAAATACACGGCTATAGCGTAAAATGTAGTTTCAGTCGATCCCATCATAACGCTTGCGGCTTTGCCGATAAAACTGTCTGCGCCGTAGTTTTTGTAAATATCATTGAGCACTGCAAGCGAGCCGCTGCCCGACACAGGGCGTAACAGTGATAAAGGCAGAAGCTCGGGAGGAAAGCCGAGCGGCTCAAGCAAGGGCGATGCAAGATTGATAAGAGCGTCTAAAAGTCCGCTTGAGCGCAGCATTGTAACTGCGCAGACAAGCGCAAGAATTGACGGTATTATTTTGAAAACCGAGGCTATCCCCTGTCTTGCTCCTTTTATGAAAAGCTCAAATACAGGCTGACGGCGAATTAAGCCTGCGCCGATTATTACGGTCAGCACAACAGGGATGACATAAATTCCGATATTCACAGCCTACCTCTCCTGCCCTCTAAAGCCTTTGCACTGCAGATGCCGACAAGCAATGCCGCTGCCGAGCAAATCCAGACTCTTGTTATTATTCCCATCGGGTCGCTGCTGCCGTTTTCTGCTCGCAGCACCGCAACAGTTGTCGGCACAAGCTGCAAGGAGGCTGTATTAAGTACCACAAACATCACCATTGAATTGCTTGCAATATCTGAAGCGTTTTTATCGTTCATCAGACTCATTGCACGGAGTCCGAGCGGAGTTGCGGCGTTACCCAAGCCTAAAAGGTTTGCAGAAATATTCATCGAAACAGCCGAGCAGACCTCGTTATCCTCGGCAAAGTCAGGCATCAAAAGCTTAAATACAGGCTTGAACACCTTTGCTATTGCTGCGGTTATGCCGCTTGCCTGCGCAATCTCCATAATGCCCGACCAAAAGCACATCATTCCTGCTGTTGCGGCGATAAGCGTAAGAGCAGATTTGGCACCCTCCATAACGCTGTCTGTAAGCGCCGCAGCTCCTCCGCTGAAAAATGAATAGACAATACTCAACAATATAATCCCTGACCAGATGAAATTCATCATAAAAACATCATTTCCCAACTATTTTTGCAATACATCTTGACAATTATGCCATTTATTGGTATAATTACTACAAATTCTTCAGCGTTAAAAATCTAAAGAAAGGATGATTAAATGAAACCTGCTGGATTCCTGTGCAACATTGATAACCTTGGCAGAATCGTTATACCGGCACCGGTAAGAAAAACCTATGACCTGAATAAGGGTGATGCAGTTGAAATATTCACTGACGAAAACGGAATTATGATGAAAAAGTACAATCCGTCGTGTATTTTTTGCGGCAGCGTTGAGAACACTTCGAGCTTTAAGGGAAAAATCGTTTGTGAGAGCTGTATAAAAAGGCTCTCATCTCTTGTTGATGACTGATTATACATAATTTTATGTAAGTATTTAAAAAAGTATTCGCGAACAATATGGGATTATTGAAAAATAGTATAATTAACAAAACAGCATTTTAAGTCGACAGCTCAAGCTGTCGGCTTTTTTGTTGCATAAAAATGGTGTTTAGCAGAGCTAAACACCATTTTTAGAGTGTAGAGTGAAGAGTTGAGAGTGGAGATGTGCTACACGAAACGAAGTTGTAGGGAACCGGCTTGCCTGTTCCGCTCGTTCTGCTGATTGTTACGATTCTATGCTGATTTTGTTTAGAATCGTAGTAATTGCTCACACCCGGAACGGTCGAGACCGTTCCCTACAAACTTACAGACCTGTTTCGAGTATTTCTTTATTCAAAGAGCCGCTTGCGGCGACAACCATCACTTCACTCTCCACTCTTAAAACTTCACTCTTTATTCTGTTTCCGGCTTATGCGTTTTTCTCAACGGCTATTGTAACATCCTCGCCGTTTACGCTCCACTGCTTTTCATAGCCGTTTGTATCGTTAAGAATAAGCTCGGTTGCAAGAACCTCTGCTTTAATCTTGTCAGCATTCTTAGTCATAATGCCGGCAATTTTTTCGTTGTCGGACACATATACCTTTATCGAATCGACAACATCAAAGCCTGCTTCCTTACGCATTGTCTGAATCTTGCTGATGATTTCACGCACAAAGCCCTCTTCGATAAGCTCGGGAGTGAGGTTGGTGTCGATAACAACCGTTAGGTCGTTTTCGCTTGCACTCACATAGCCCGACTTTTCTTCTGAGCTTATAAGCAAATCTTCCTCTGTAAGCTCAACCGGTTCTCCGCTTACATCAAATTTGATTGCGCCCTCAGCTTTAAGCTGCGCCATAGCCGCGCTGCCGTCAACCTCGCTTAAGTAAGCCTTGATTCCGCCGAGCAGCTTGCCGTATTTCGGACCTACTGTTCGAAGCTGCGGCTTGAAGGAGTATGAGGTAAACTCGCTTACATCTGATGCGAACACAACGCTCTTTACATTAAGCTCGCCTGCGATTATGTCGGTGTAATAATCCGAAAGCTGCCAGTCAGCCTTGATATACATTTTTGCAACAGGCTGCTTTGTTTTTATGTTTGAAGAATTTCTGCATGAGCGACCGAGTACAACCGCATCAAGCAGGTGTTCCATATCAGCTTCAAGCTGCAAGTCGATATGGCTCTCGTCATAAGCCGGGAAGTCGCACAGGTGAATGCTCTCGGGTGCGTCCTTATCAACACTTCTCACGATATTCTGATATATTTCATCCGTCATAAACGGAATAATCGGTGCTGAAGCCTTGCAGATTGTGAGCAGTGAGGTATACAGAGTCATATAAGCGTTAATCTTATCCTGCTCCATACCCTTGCTCCAGAATCTTGCTCTTGAGCGTCTTACATACCAGTTTGACAGCTCGTCAATAAATGTCTGGATAGCTCTTGTTGTTTCAGGAATACGGTAGTTTGAAAGGTTTTCATCAACGCTCTTGACAGTTGAATTAAGTCTTGACAGAATCCACTTATCCATTACCGAAAGCTTGTCGTATTCAAGCTTGTAATCGTTAGGGTTGAACTCGTCAATATCGGCATAAAGAATATAGAAAGCGTAGGTGTTCCAAAGTGTTGAGAGAACCTTGCGCTGACCCTCGACAACTGCCTTATCGTGGAACTTGTTCGGCAGCCACGGTGCGCTGTTTGAAGAGAAGTACCAGCGGATTGCATCAGCACCGTGCTTTTTGAGTGCCTCCATCGGGTCAACAGCGTTGCCCTTTGACTTTGACATCTTCTGTCCGTTCTCGTCCTGAACATGACCGAGAACAATTACATTTTTGTACGGTGCTTTGTCGAACAGCAGTGTTGACTCTGCAAGCAGAGTATAGAACCAGCCTCTTGTCTGATCAACTGCCTCAGAGATAAAGTCAGCAGGGAACTGCTGCTCAAACAATTCTTTATTTTCAAACGGATAGTGGTGCTGTGCAAAAGGCATTGCGCCTGAGTCAAACCAGCAGTCAAGCACCTCGGGTACTCTGTGCATCGGCTTGCCGCAGTGCGGGCAGGTGATTGTTATTTCGTCGATGTACGGGCGGTGAAGCTCAACCGTCTTTGCCGCCTCGTTGCCGCTCATTTCAAAAAGCTCCTGACGGCTTCCGATACAGTGCTGATGACCGCATTCGCATTCCCAAATGTTCAGCGGAGTACCCCAATATCTGTTACGGGAAACACCCCAGTCAAGTACATTGTTAAGCCAGTCACCGAAACGACCCTTACCGATTGATTCGGGAATCCAGTTTACGGTGTTGTTGTTCTTTATCAAATCATCCTTAACGGCTGTCATCTTAATAAACCATGACTCACGAGCATAATAGATAAGCGGTGTGTCACAACGCCAGCAGTGCGGATAGCTATGCTCAAACTTCGGAGCGTCAAAAAGCAGACCCTTCTTGTCAAGGTCAACAAGCACAAGTTTATCTGCATCCTTGCAGAAAACACCCTCATACGGTGTTTCCTTTGTCATATTACCCTTGCCGTCAACAAGCTGAACAAACGGCAAGTCATAATTTCTGCCGACCTTTGCGTCGTCCTCACCGAATGCAGGTGCAATATGAACAACGCCTGTACCGTCTGTAAGTGTTACATAGCCGTCACAGGTTACGAAGTGTGATTTTTTGTGCTGCTTTGCAATGATTTCATTTGCGCCGTCAAACAGCGGCTCATATTCCTTATATTCAAGCTCCTTGCCCTTGTAGGTTTCAATTACTTCGTAAGGCGCACTCGGCTTGTCGCCGCCGAGTATTGTTTCAGCCAGAGCCTCGGCAAGATAATATGTGTAGCCGTCAGCTGTCTTAACCTTTACATAGTCCTCATCAGGGTTCACGCAAAGAGCGACATTTGACGGGAGTGTCCACGGTGTTGTTGTCCATGCAAGGATATATGCATCCTCATCCTTGACCTTAAAGCGTACAACAGCGGAACGCTCCTTGACATCCTTATAGCCCTGAGCAACCTCGTGTGAGGAAAGCGGAGTTCCGCAGCGTGGGCAGTAAGGAACAATCTTGAAGCCTTTGTAGAGGAGCTTTTTATCCCAGATTTGCTTTAAAGCCCACCACTCGGACTCGATATAGTCGTCGTGATAGGTAACATAAGGGTTATCCATATCAGCCCAAAAGCCGACGCAGCCTGAGAATTCCTCCCACATACCCTTATATTTCCAAACACTTTGCTTGCAGTTATCGATGAACGGAGCAAGTCCGTAGGACTCAATCTGCTCCTTGCCATCAATATTTAAAAGCTTTTCTACCTCAAGCTCAACAGGAAGTCCGTGAGTATCCCATCCTGCTTTTCTCGGCACCATATAGCCCTTCATTGTCTTGTATCTCGGTATAGTGTCCTTGATAACACGAGTCAGAACATGGCCGATATGCGGCTTACCGTTTGCTGTCGGCGGGCCGTCATAAAATGTGTAGATTGGAGAGCCCTCACGAGCCTGCATTGATTTTTCGAAAATTTTGTTTTCTTTCCAGAATTTTTCCGTTTCCTGCTCTCTTTCAACAAAGTTGAGATTTGACGAAACCTTGTTATACATTGCAAAAACCTCCTGTAAAAAATAAAGCCCCATCCGTATAGGATGAGACTGAAACCTCATAAACCACCTGTTTGGAATAAAGATATAAGCACAAAGCTTATTCCCAAAAGTGCGCCCGTAACGCAGGACTGCGGCATATACTACTCGCTTTCGCATATGCGGCTCATAAGTGATTTTCGCCCGAATTTTACTCATATCTGCTTTCACCGCACGCAGACTCTCTGTGATTTTCAAGGACGGGGTACTGTCTTAATCATAGCCTTTACATATGAATTTTATCTTCATTAATATAGCAAAGATTTTCAAGGTTGTCAAGGAGTTTTAAGACATAAACTCAATTTAAACCGACAAAAACGGGCTGCCGTTGCGGCAGCCCGAAACAAGTCTTATATTAAGCTTATTTTGAAAGTCTTTCCTTAAGAGCAGCAAGCTGGTCTGCAAGCTTCTGCGGAAGCTTGTCGCCGAACTTCTTGTAGAATTCCTCGATGCCCTCAGTTTCCTTGAGCCACTTCTCGTTGTCAACATAGAGAATGTCCTCAAGAACCTTCTTGTCCATATCAAGACCTTCAAGGTTGATATCGTCAGCGTGCGGAACATAACCGATAGCTGTTTCCTGAGCGTCAGCCTCTCCCTCGCATCTCTTGATAATCCACTCAAGAACGCGGAAGTTGTCGCCGAAGCCCGGCCAGAGGAAGTGACCCTCGTCATCAAGACGGAACCAGTTAACATTGAAGATCTTCGGAGCCTTGTCGCCGAGGATTTCGCCCATCTCGAACCAGTGACCGAAATAGTCACCCATATGATAGCCGCAGAACGGAAGCATAGCCATCGGGTCGCGGCGAACAACACCTACTGCGCCTGTTGCTGCTGCTGTTGTTTCCGAAGCCATAATTGAACCAACGAATACACCGTTATCCCAATCTCTTGACTGGTATACGAGCGGAGTTGTCTGAGCGCGTCTGCCGCCGAAGATGATAGCCGAAATCGGCACACCTGATGTGCTGTTGAATTCAGGGCTGATGCACGGGCAGTTCTGAGCAGGAGCTGTGAAACGGCTGTTCGGGTGAGCGCCCTTCTCTGTAGATGTTTTGCCGTTCCAGGGGTTGCCCTTCCAGTCTGTTGCATTTTCAGGCGGGTTCTTGTCAAGACCCTCCCACCAAACTGTCATATCGTCATTGTTGAGTGCTACATTTGTAAAGATTGTGCCCTTTCTTGTTGAAGCAAGAGCATTCGGGTTTGACTTCTCGTTTGTACCGGGTGCAACGCCAAAGAAGCCGTTTTCAGGGTTGATAGCCCAAAGTCTGCCGTCAGGACCCTTACGCATCCAAGCGATGTCATCGCCTACACACCATACCTTGTAGCCCTTTTCTCTGTAGCCTTCCGGCGGAATGAGCATTGCAAGGTTTGTCTTACCGCAGGCTGACGGGAAAGCGGCACTTACATACTTAACCTCACCCTTCGGATTTTCAATACCGAGGATAAGCATATGCTCAGCCATCCACTCATCGTTCTTGCCGAGGTAAGATGCGATTCTGAGCGCGAAGCACTTTTTGCCGAGGAGTACATTTCCGCCGTATGCAGAGTTAACTGAAATAATATAGTTATCCTCCGGGAAGTGGCAGATATATCTATTCTCAGGGTCGATATCACAGCAAGCGTGGAGACCCTTAATCCAGTTTTCACTGTCGCCGAGAACATCCTCAACAGCCTGTCCCACACGAGTCATTATTAACATATTAAGAACAACATAGATAGAGTCTGTTACCTCATAACCAATCTGTGCAAGCGGTGAACCTACAGGACCCATTGAGTAAGGGATAACATACATTGTCTTGCCCTTGTAGCTGCCTCTTGCGATGTCAAAGAGCATTTTGTATGCTTCCTGAGGATCCTTCCAGTTGTTTGTCGGGCCTGCATCTTCTTCTTTTCTTGAACAAATGAAGGTTCTGCCCTCAACACGGGCAACATCGTTTTCCTTTGTTCTGTGAAGATAGCAATCCGGAAGCTTCTCTTCATTAAGCTTGATAAGCTCGCCTGTTGAGCAAGCCTGAGCGCGAAGGTCGTCAATCTGCTGCTGTGAGCCGTCAATCCAAACTACCTCATCAGGAGTGAGGAGGTTCTTCATTTCTTCAACCCAAGCAAGAACTGATTTATTGGTTGTCATTATGAAATATCCCCTTTCAACCCATTGTGGGTTTATTTGTTATTATTATAATACATCTTTTTAAAATAAGCAATGGATAAATTGTTAATTTCCTGTCAATTAATGTTTCTTTTTCCGTCATAATGAATAATCATTATCTATTTCCTGCAAAATATCAGCTTTTTACAGGTTACAATAAGACTATTTGCAATATTTCGCAGACCGTTTCGTCAAAAAACAATTTTGTTAGAAAAAATTAAAATAGCGCAGCATTACACTGCGCTAAAAAGAATTATTGATTCGCTGATTTATACATTTCAATGAGCTTTGCTCTTTTTATCATCTTGCCGCCGTAGAACACAAGCTCGTTTTCGTCACCTTCAAGTATAGCAGGGTCAATCGGGTTTTCCTCAAGCATAGACTGCAAAAGCTCCTGTCTGCTGGCGGTTTCGGGATTGATTTTTTCCTTGAGATTCTTGCCGCTTTTATCTATGAGCAGCTTGTCTATTGACGGATAAAGAATCGCAGTAATAAAATACGCCACAGTTACAGGAAGAATGACGATAAGCAAAATCATTATCGTGACAAATGCACCGATATAATTGCCTGTAAATGAAAACAGCGTGGTTACAATCGCAACACAGGCGGCACAAGAGAGCAGTGCAAGCAGGTTTCTCGGCAGCTCACCGACCGACATAAGCGCCGCATTTTTGTAAATATACTTGAACGGAATATCGAGTGTAACCGTAATAATAGGCACATAGAAAAGGCAGAACAGCGATAAAATCGTAACAATGAGGCACAAGCCGAAAACAATATACATAACGCCGTTATATGTTCCAGCCTGATAATAAAATATCAGAGCAAAATAGTCAATCAGGGCGACAATATAGAAAATAAAGCCGTGAATAACTGAGAATTTCAGGTTTGACTTAACAGCCTTGAAGAAATCCCTTATTCCCCTGACCTCTTTGCCGATTATTATGTCCTTTGATATTTTGCACAATCCGCAATAGAACGGCATTAACAGCCAGATTGGCAAGAACTGTACAAAAACAATCTGAGCCGTGAAGTTCTCAATCAGCCACACAAGCGCAAACGAAATCAACATTGGAACAGCAAACATAAGATTTGACAGCAGAAGCTGAGGTATTGAGTGCAGATACTTCGAGAATAAACCCGTAAATTTTTTCTTTTCTTTATTCATTTCCGAATTCCTTTCTGTGACCGCTTTTGTAAAAAGTGTCAATAATATTGTATCACAGACTCAGTTAAATGTAAACATATGTGAAAAAAACGCGGTAAAAAGTACATCTATAATAGCACCGGCGGCTGTTAAAAGCAAAATCGCGCTACTCTTCTGAAAAAAAGACAGCAAGTCGGGCTTTTCCTCATCCGTATTTTTTCGCAGCGGCACAAAAAAACGCCACAGCTTTACAGACAGTCTGATGGAATGCTTGCATTGCAGCAGCAGTGACAATGACGAAAGAAACAACCCGGGCAGCATCACAAGAACATAAAAGACAGCGCCCTGAAACGAATATGCGCTTATGAGATAGCCTGCACACAGTCCTGCGCCGATACCCTTTAACGCAATAACAGCAGGCAAGCCTATTGCACCCCACAGAGAAAGTCCTAAAAACAGCGAACTTATGTAAAAAAGAAAATAAGCGCACATCGACGCCTTAAAGCCGTCAAAAAGCCCCTGATTTATTCTCCCTTTAAAGTTGCTTATAAAAATAAAGTCGAGGCTTTCCATCGTCTGCTCGTCCCCGTACTGAGCGAGTATACAGCCGCATATTATACCTGCAACAAGAAACAAGGTCAGAAAAATCATCAGTCCGTACTTTTTGCTGTAATACGAAAGCTCCTTTGGCAGATTTTCTCTGCCTTGCCTTGAAATAAAAAACAGACCCTTCATTTCATCAATCCTTTAAGCTTTTTGTTAAAGAATATGAAATGAAGAGCCTTATTATGAAAGTTATTCGCCTGCTAATTCAAGAGCACGCTTTGTGCAAGCCTCCATTGCGTCCTTTATTGTCTGCTCGATTTTGTTTTCATAGAAAACATCGAGAGCCTTTAATGTTGTGCCGCCCGGTGATGAAACCTTCTTAATCAGGGTTTGCGCATCATCGCCGCTTTTTAAAATCATCTCAGCGCTGCCCTTCATTGTGGCACAGATAAGCTGCATTGCGGTGTCGGCGTCTATACCCTGTTCAACCGCATACTCCTGCATAGCCTTGGCAAAAAGATAGAAGTACGCAGGACTTGAACCGTTGACAGAGATTATGGCGTTCATCTTGTCCTCAGATATAACAGCTGTAATTCCGCTGTTGTCAAACATTGACTTTACCTCGGCAAAATCCGAATCTGATACATTGTCTGTCTTACTGAGCGCAGTTGCGCCGCAGCCGAGCAGAAGCGGAGTGTTCGGCATAACGCGCACACACGGACAATTAACACCGAGGTTTTTCTGAAGATAATCGGTGCTGATTCCTGCGGCTATCGACACCACAACCTTATCTTCATTGCATACCTCTTTCAGCTCCTGCAAAACCGTCGGCAGCTGCTGAGGCTTAACAGCAAGCACAGTGTAATAGCACTCCTGCATAACATCTGAACCGCTCTCAGCGATATTTATTCCCTTTTCAGCCATTAGTGCGCATTTTTCACGGTCAACATCGAAGACAGTCAGACTATCGGGAAAGGTTCCTGCTTTAAGCATACCGTTGATTATTGCAGTAGCCATATTGCCTGCTCCGATGAATCCTGTTTTTTTGTTCATAATATGTATCCCCCTTGAAAGCTGTTTTATAATTTATTATATCATTCTGCAACATAACAGTAAAGCCGACGAATTACAAAAACCTTTTCAAAAGCTTTTTGCGCCAAACATTCACATAAGCGCCGATTACTCTTGTCAGTGCAATGTCATAAACCACAAATATCGCTATGCCAAGAACAAGAAACAACCATGGCAGATAAACGCCGAAAAGCGTAAAGCTCTCTCTCGGTATGGCGAGAACATAAATCGACAGGAAGAAAACACCCGTCATACACATTGAGAAAACGGCGATTTTTGAAGCCCAGCACAAGAGCTTTGACAAATATCTTTCAAGCACCGCCTTAAGTATAGGATAAAAACCAAAAAAAGCTGTAAAACACAGCGCCATTTCCTTATCAGCCAGCAGTAAAAAAGACAAGAGCGAAACAGCCGCATAAGCACACATCGCCCAACCCTTGCCAACTTCGATAACAACGGGTATGAGCATTACTCCTGCAAGAGCAGGACAGGCATATGTGGCGGTAGGAACTAAATAAGAAATAAGCATTGACACAACAGCAAGAGCGGAAAAAATACCGCCAAGAGCCATTTTGTAGCTTACACTCAATTTATTGTTTTCCACGGCTTAACCCCCATTTTTCCAAAATATATGCACCCGACGAGCGGATGCATAACAAAACCGTATCAACAGCAGGGAATCAGATCGCCGCCCATACATTCACAGCAGGTATCGGCACAACAAAGCGCTGTGCATATGTCACAACCACTGCAACCACCAGCGTTAGTCTGAGGTGCACCGGTATTATATCCGCCATAAGCACCCGAACGGCGGCTTTGAGCGTAATTAAGTGCCTGACGGTATTCAAGATTGGACGGGTCCATACTGCACGCTGTCTGAAAGCAATTATACGCGTCCTGTGTCCAGCCTTTTTTGAGCAGAATTGTTCCCTTGAGGAAGTACCACTCGGCATCTCTGTTTTGCGGCGGAACACCGTCAAGAATTTGCTCAGCATCAGTAATTCTGCCGTTTTTAATCATTGTTCTTACATCATAATATTTTGACGAGCCTGACGGATTGGCATTATAGTAGCCTGAATTATTTGCTCCTGAGCTCCTCGCTCGGCGTGAGTTCATTATAGTGTCGTAAGCCTCATTTACCTCTTTCATTTTTTCAGACGCAACATCGGCAAGCGGAGAGTCGGTGTAGTTATCCGGATGATATTTTTTAGCAAGATTTCTGTATGCAGTCTTTATTTCATCATCGGTCGCATTGGGTGATACACCGAGAACATCATAGGGATTATTTGCCATATTTAAGCTCCTTTAAAATTGCAAATTTCTTTAAATTTTATTAGCTTTGTGATTTTTGCTCTTTTCCTTATTTTTATCAAAAATAACCTGCTTTTGCATTGAGCTTACGCCAAGCGTGACTACATTTTCAAGTATTCTTTGGTTGCCCTTAAGCTCAATTAAATTATATGAATTAAGCAGCATATGCGCCGCCTCATTAATAACACTGTTACACTGCTGTGCGATATTTTCTTTATCGTACCCATTAGAAAGTGAAAATGATTTGGCAAAAGGATTAAAACCACCCTTTTTTACATCGTCACTCAAGTCGTCAGCAGCATCCATAAGATAAATCCATTTTCCGAGATAATACCCGAAGCTTTCAAGTACTCTGCTCTGCAATTCGTCATCACTCAGCTGCAAACAAAGCTGAGACAGAGCATTGGCTGTCGGCTGAGCAGCCATATCTATTCCGCAGTCGGGATTTTTCTCTGCCTTAAACTGCTCACTCACCATAGACGAAAAAATTTCATCATATTTTTTATAGCCTTTCTTTAAAAGCTTTTTACGCCATATGCCTGCAAACGGTTTTATAAGCAGAATAGCCAGCTTTTTAAAAAAGCCGTCATCTGCACGGTCATCCTCAAGCTTATGATAAAAAGAAGCAACCGACAACGCAGCGGCGTCCTCAAGCGCCTTACTGCGGTTTTGACAGTAATTGCATTTTTTCATCGGGTTAACTTTGCAGCGTCCGCTTTTATAGGTGTTGCACTCACCTCTGACAGACATTGACAATATCGCATAAAAGGTTGCGTCATAGCTTAATATCAAGCTTGCACACACGCCGTAGTCCCTGCCGAGCTGCTTGCACAGGCTGCAATAAACAGCCTTATATGCGTCAAAATCTTTTATAAGCATTTCAGGCTTAAACGGTCTGATATAGCCAAACAACGGCAGATACTCCCCTTTTGTACTGATTATCAACCCTAATTTTACAATATCCTGTAATAATAAGAATTAACTAATTGTAAACTTTTAGCGGAAGAGAAAATATTAAGTGTTGAATTATCAATGCGCACAGGCTATAATTGAGATTAATAATGATATTTTCGGAGAACAAAATGAACGCATATGATTTTGACAAAACAATATATATAAACGACAGCACAGCTGACTTTTATATTTTCTGCATAAAAAAGAAACCGTCACTCATCTTCACGCTTTTCAATACTGCTTTTGCCGCGACGAGATATTATGTTTTTAAGCGTGGAAGCAAGACTGATTTCAAACAGACTATGTACAGCTTTCTGACAAAAATTGATGCGCCCTCTCTTGCAGAAGAATTCTGGGAAAGGAACTCAGGCGGAATAAAGCCCTTTTTCCTCTCTCAGCACAAGGATGACGATGTTATCATCTCAGCCTCACCCGAGTTTTTATTATTACCGATATGTAAACGACTTGGAATTAAGCATCTGTTAGCATCAAAAGTTGACCCTAAAACAGGAAGATACAATGGGGTAAACTGTCATGGAGAAGAAAAGGTCAGACGGTTTTTTGAGGCTTTCCCAAACGGAAGAATTGAGAAATTTTATTCTGATTCGCACAGCGATGACCCGCTTGCCAAAATATCGGAGGAAAGCTATTTGATTAAAGGTGATTTGATATCTCCATGGCAATAATACTTATATTGTATAAACTATCACTCATGTCAACACCTATTTTCTCTCTAAAATCGCTTACATTTCCACTAAACACGCAAATAATCATTATTACTACCTTCAGTCCCCCCCAATCATTGACAATGAGCATTATAAAAAAAACACGAAACCCCTGCAAGCATTCATCCGAAAGCTTGCAGGGGCTATATTTTTTCGTGGAAATTCAGAAATCTAAACCTTAGAAGTAGAATTACTTAAGGTATGTTCCGTCTGTACCGATCTTTCCGCTGATGCCTGTGTAGCCGTTGTCGCAAAGAACATAAGCTCTAATGTTGCCCTTACCGGGAGCATCAATAGAAAGTGTGCCGTTTGTAACGGTCTTTGTTGTACCTGTAACAGCATCAATGTATGTGCCGTTCGGGATACCGGTGAATGATGCTGAGCCTGTTACGGTTACGCATACAAAGCTCTTCTCGCCTGTTTCAGCGTCAGTATATCCGCGCTTGTAGGCCATATTGCCGGTAACGCCCTGAGTTGAATACTGACCCTTCTGGAGAGCCGGAATTGCGCGTCTGATCTGGTTAAGACGCTGAATGTGCTTTGAAAGCGGATGGCTGAGGGTATCAGCTACTGTGCCGGAAGCTGTGTATTCGCTGAAGTCTGTTGCAGTTACATTACCCTCAAGGTGATCACCGAAGTAAGCACGACCCGTGTCATCCAACGGAGCATTCGGACCAACATCAATTACAATACCCTTTTTGAACTCAACCTCACTGCCATAATACAAGCAAGGGATACCACGGAATGTGAACATAAGTGAGAGGTTTTCTGCCCATGCATCTGTACCGCCGTTATAGCGAACAGTCTGGCTTGAATCCGGTGAGTAGTCATGTGAGTCAACATAAACTACATTCCATGTTGAATCGTTGAAATACTTATCCTCTTCAAGAGCAGTCTGATAAGCCTGGCTCGCTGTAGTAAATGCCCAGTGCATACCGAAGTCGATTACGCCTGTACCGTTAGCCTTGCTGTAGTCAGGAGTATGATAATCGTTTCCGCTAAGGAACGCATTGTCACTTGAGAGGTCAGTGGACTTATCAGTATACGCATTGAAGTGATTCATTGCATTAGTGTAGTTTGCTTTCCAGTCTGTTGTACTCCAGTTATTCTGCCAAGCACTCTCAGTTTCCTTCCATGTATAGAAGAACGGTGAGTCAGAGCATCCGCTCTCATTAAATGGACCATGCCATCTTGCACAAACCTCACCAAAGATGTAGAAACCATCGATTGAAGAAAATGCCGGGAAATATGCGCTGTTAAGAGTCCAGCGGTTGATATGCTTCTCTGTATCCAAACGGAAAGAGTCAACACCCATATTAGCATACTCAAGATAAGTTGATGTTATATAATCAGCAACTACCTGATTTTCTGTGTTAATATCAACACAGTCACCAGCCATCTGACCTACCTGCTCAAGATATGAGCCGTAGCCCATGCTCTTCTCATGGTGATAATAGTTATTGGTGTCATTTGCATCTTCCTTAATCAATGCAAGACGCTTATTATGCTGAACAGCCGGAAGAAGATTATAATATTCTTCTGCGCTTGAAATACCGCAGTAGTCCATAAGTCTCTGATTAGGAATCATAGATGTTTTGATATTTGCAAGATCCTGAACATCGTCATAAACCTTTTCAAACATCTCGCCGAGGAATGCCTCACCAAAGTTACCGGTGTGATTCCAAACAACATCCTGTATAATCTTCATGTCCTTAGCATGAATTGCATCGATAAGATCCTGATATGTAGCACCCTTGCTTTCATATCTTACATCTACAGTCGCAAAATCAAATGCATGATAGCCGTGATAATCATAGCCGCTCGCATTTGTTACAACAGGAGTAATCCATATTGCGCTGAAGCCGAGAGCCTTGATATAATCAAGCTTGTCGATAAGACCCTGGAAGTCACCTCTCCATGCAGGGTCACTGTCAGGGTTACCTGCCTGTGAGTCGTCCCAGCAATGCACATTGTTGCCTGTGTCACCGTCATAGAAACGAGTTGTAATTACGAAGTAAATTGTTTCCTCGCGCATATCAACATCGCTTGACGGAATCGGGCCGTCCGGGTCATAAGTTGTCCACTTGTTATTCTTATACCAATACTCACCTACTCTTGAGCGGGTAAGCTCATCACTCTGTACGCCATTTGTAACAAAGACCATATTGACCTTTGTCAAGCCGTTAAATGTGTAAGAATACCAACCGTTTCCGTCTGATTGCATAGCGTCACCGGGATATTTTGTTTCAATATTCTCGGGAAGGCTGTTCCAATAATAAATTGTCGGAGTGCCTGACGGTTGATAGTAGTGCACGATGATCTGATCTGCCGCCGTGCTTGCTACATCTGATGTTGTAGCAGCAGATGTGCTAACTACAGCTATTCCTGCTACCAATACTAACGCAAGAAGCATGGCGACTATTGTTTTAATTCGTTTCATTTTTACCTCCTGCTTCTTAGTTTAAAAACAAAGATATTTCTTTCTGCCGCAGAAAAGTAATCGGAAATATTCAGCAAATATACCGCTATGGTTTCCGCGGCAGAAATTTAAAATTACGATTGATTATTAGTGTTTAATTACTTAAGATATGTTCCGTCTGTACCGATCTTGCCGTCGATACCTGTGTAACCGTTGTCGCACAGAACATAAGCTCTTAAGTTGCCCTTACCGGGAGCATCGATTGAAAGTGTACCGTTTGTAACAGTCTTTGTTGTGCCTGTAACAGCATCGATGTATGTACCGTTCGGGATACCTGTGAAGCTTGCAGCACCTGTTACAGTAACGCATACAAAGCTCTTTTCACCAGTTTCAGCGTCGGTATATCCGCGCTTGTAAGCAAGGCTACCTGTAACACCCTGTGTTGAATACTGACCCTTCTGAAGAGCCGGGATTGCGCGTCTGATCTGGTTAAGGCGTGAAAGGTGCTTAGCGAGCGGAGCGCTAAGAGTATCAGCAACTGTTCCTGAAGCTGTGTATTCGCTGAAGTCTGTTGCAGTTACGCTGCCCTCAAGGTAATCACCAAAGTATGCACGACCTGTTTCGCTGAGCGGGAGCAATGTACCCTTATCCATAATTACGCCCTTCTGGAATTCAACCTCACTACCATAGTAGAGGCAAGGAATTCCACGGAATGTAAAGATAAACGAAAGGTTCTCTGCCCATGCGTCTGTGCCGCCGTTGTATCTGGTGTCTGTTCCCGGACCGTAGTCGTGTGAGTCAACATATACAACATTCCATGTTGCGTCATTGTAATACTTATCGCCTGACTTAGCTACGCCGAATGCACCGCCTACATTACCGAAGTTCCAGTGCATCGGGAAGTCAATTACGCCCATACCTGAAGCCTGGCTGTAATCCGGCTCGTGGTATTCATTGCCGTTAAGGAATGCGTTGTCGCTTGTCGGCTGCTCTGCCGGATCATAGTTTTCAATCCAGTGGTCAAGTGTGAGGTCCAGGTTATTAGCAACGGTGTCAGGATCTGAACCGCTGTAAATCCATCTGTCAAGGAATGAATTGTCAGCCTCGTCCCATGTATAGAACGGAGCAGACTCACTCGCCAGACCTCTGTACCATACATCGGTATGTCTTGTGCAAGCCTCACCGAACATATAGAAGCCTGATCCGCCAATTGCATTGAGCTGATCAAGAACCTGAGCGTTCAAGGAAAGTCTTGACATATGTCTTAAGGTATCAACACGGAAACCGTCAACACCTCTTCTGATATAATCGCCGTAAATTTCAACAATCTTGTTCAGAACCTCAGGGTTCTCAGTATTGAGGTCAACGCAGTCGCCGGCAATCTGGCTGTACTTTGTTGCATAGTCGTCCCAGTTGTAGCTTCTCCAATAAGCATTATGATAATAGTTATTTGCGTTGTACTTATCTGAATGAGAAACTCTGTCATACTCTGCCTTATCAAGCGGAATGCTGGCTACAAAACCGTTATAGTCACTTGCAGCGTGGTTATTTGCCGTAATATCGGTGTCCTTCATAATTCTGAGTCTTTGGTAGTGCTGATAGCCACCCGGCTGAGCGTAGTATTCCTCAGCGCTTGAAAGACCGTACTCACTGAGAAGCCTCTCATTTGGAATCATTGATGTTTCAATGTACGCCAAATCCTGAACGGTATCGTAAACCTTGTCAAAAAGCGGCTCAAAGTTAGCTTCACCGAAGTTACCTGTATGCTGCCATACAACATCCTGGATAAGCTTCATACCCTTTGCGTGAACAGCGTCGATAAGGTCGTCAAATGTAGCTCCTTCGCTTTCGTATCTTACATCAACTGTTGAGAAATCGAAAGCATGGTAGCCGTGATAATCATAGCCGCTACCATTTGTTACAACAGGTGTAATCCAAATTGCACTGAAGCCGAGAGCCTTGATATAGTCGAGCTTGTCGATAAGACCCTGGAAGTCGCCCTTCCACGGTGTATCAGAGTCAGGGTTACCTGCATTACCGTCGTCCCAGCAGTGTACATTGTTACCTGTGTCGCCGTCATAGAAACGGGTTGTAATTACGAAGTAGATAGTCTCTTCACGCATATCAACATCGCTTGACGGAATCGGGCCGTCAGGATCATAGGATGTCCATTTTTTATCCTTGTACCAATACTCGCCGGCTCTTGATCTGGTGAGCTCAGCACTCTGCTCTCCGTTTGTAACAAAGACCATATTGACCTTTGTCAAACCGTTGAAGGTGTATGAATACCAGCCTTTACCGTCGGACTTCATAGCGTCACCGGGATATTTTGTTTCAATATTCTCGGGAAGGCTGTTCCAATAATAAATTGTCGGAGTTCCTGACGGCTGATAGTAGTGTACGATAATCTGATCGGAAGCTGAACTTGCAGCATCCGATGAAGTTACAGCAGAAGTACTGAACACTGCGATGCCTGCAACTAAAAGAAGCGCAAGAAGCAGGGCAACTATTTTTTTAGTTCTGTTCATAATTTACCTCCTGCTTATTATGATAATCTAAGAGCGGTCTTCTGAATCAGGATTGCATCCTTAAGTGTTACATCACCGTCACCGTCCACATCGGCAATACTCTTCTGCTCGTCTGTAAGCGTTGTCAGACGAAGTACTGATTTCTGAACGAGTATAGCATCCTTCAGAGTCACTTTACCGTCCATATCAACATCGCCCGGTGTGTAAGACTGATCGGTTACGGTAATATTGAGCGATGATGTTGCTGTCTTTCCTTCAGCATCCTTTGCAGTTACTTCAACTGTGTAGGTGCCTGCTGCACTCGGAGTGAGTGTGTATGTGTTGTTAGCTGAGTAAGCCTGTGCAACCTTACCGTTTACTGCAAACTGATACTTATAAGGCTGTGTACCGCCTGCTGCAAGTGCAGTAACTGTAACATCTGTGCCAACTGTAACTGTTGACGCAGAAGCCTGGAAGCTCTGGATAATGAGATCAGCTGCACTGCTTGAAGCAAACAGCTCATAGCTCTTTGTTACAGTGTGGTTCTTTGAGTTCTGAACAGAAACATTTACAGTGTATGTACCGTCCTGTGCAGGAGTAAAGTTGTAATTCTTATTGAGAGAGTAATATACATCTCCGTTTACAACCTTCTGAGTTGACTGCTGAACAATAGCGACCTTATAGAAGAGAAGGTTTGTGCCAACCTGTCCGCCGGAAGCGTTTACTGTAACAGTAGTCTGCTGATTTGTCTTAATAAATGAGCCTGTTGACGGTGTGATGCTCTTGAGAATAGTGTTAGCCTCTGCTGCATCGTCCTTGATAACATATTCAATAGTTCTTGAATTTGTATTGCCGTCAGCATCCTTAACCTCAAGCTTAATTGTGTATTTACCTGCAACTGTCGGAGTCCATACAACGCTTGTGTTTGATGAATAAGACTGTAAAACCTTATTCTCTGCGCCTGAAACACTGAACTGATACTGAACTGCTGCGCCTGAATCGCTTACTGCGCTTGCATAGATAGTAATTGCAATATCCTTGTACTGAGGAGATTTCTCATCTGTGCCGAAGGAGGTAACCTTCAGAGGACTTGTGTCGTGGGTCTCCCAAGCTTTTGTGCTGTTGTTGTAGATCATGCTTTCGCCCGAAGCGATTCTCAGGTCAGTACTCTTCTGGCTGTCTGTACCGCCGTTGAAGATTATACCGCCCTTTGACTTAGTGTTGTCAATGTAATCGGCAGGAATAATAACCTCATAATAACCATCGGCAGTCTTGTTTGCATCGGTGAGCTTAATGCCAGGCCATGTAGTACCTTTGCCGCTGCCGTTCCAGTAATGAGCATATACGGTTGACCAGCCTGCCTCATTGTTGAGGTAAGCATAAGCTACATTGCCTACCGGCTGTGTCGGGTCTGTAGCGCTTGTTGCGCTTGTCGGATCTGTTGCGCTTGTAGGATCTGTTGCGCTTGTCGGGTTTGTCGATCCCTCATAAACGCTCCAGGTACCCAAGAGTCTTCCCTTATCATCTCTGTCGCTTGACGGAGTAAAGTAGTTCTTTGTGCCGTCATAAGAAGCGACTGAATCGCCTGTCTGATCGCTGCCGCCATTGTTGAAAATAACTTTGGTCTGATCTCCCGGCATTGTGTAGCTGTAAACATTACCGCTTACAAGTGTCATAGCCGTACCCGGCCATCCTTTTGCTTCACCGCTGCTGCCACTCCAAGCGTAACAGTTAACGGTGCTCCAGCTGTCAGGCTTCTCAAAGTAGATGATATCTCCGCTTGCTGCAGAAGCACCGATTGTGCCTACTGCGAAGAATGCGGACAATACCATCAACAGTGCCAGAACAACTGCGAGTGGTTTTTTTGCATTTACCATTTTGTATCCTCCTGTTTTTTTGGTTTTTATGCACATTCGTACACAGTTACATTATAATTTATTAACCTTTTTTTAATTTTCTTATTAAGAAGTTTAAATCACATAAAGCGTTTTTACACGCCAAACTTTTCCAAGTTTTTTTGTGTAATTTGACAACAATCTCTTAAAATGTTAATGCGCTTTTATTTTAGTTTTGATTATTATAAAAATATTCATGCGACTGAAAAATCACAAATTCACAGACTATAAATAGCATTACAAAATATTTTCAATCAGCGGCTGCTCTGATTTTTTAATAGTTTTAAGTGAGTCCATGAGCTCAAGCAGCTGCACATCAGCCTCCTCTTTTCCTGATTTTATAAGGCTTTTCGCGCTCTCAATACCAATCCCGACCGTATCGACATTGTCGTGGTATAAAAATATATTCATTACTCCCTCGCACTCCTCCCAAAGCTTTTTTGCCTCATCAAGTGTTTCGGCTGCTTTGGTTGAGTCCCCCGCACCGCGGTTAAACTCCCGTCTTGCCCTTGACACAATGTTATTAAGCTTATCAGCTGCGCTTGTTGTGTATATAATTTCAAATGCGCAAAGCGACAGTGCTATTACAAGGCATACAAACGCCGACCACAGCCTTTTCAATTTTCACACTCCCTTTTTATAATTTTGTATTCACCGCAGCTGCTGGCTGTCATTATAAAAACATCCTCAAGCTTTATTTTCTTGGCGGCAAGAATCTCTTTTATTTTCTCCTCGCTTAAATTGCATATTTCAATGGAATGCTTTGACAGCTCACCGTCGCTTATAACAACCGTTTCAATATTTCCCTTCTCAGGCTTTATATTAAGCTGCGCACACGACGGCGACTCCTCCTCAGGCTTTTTGAGTATGCTCAGCTTTCCGTTTGTTTCAACTATTGCATATTCAACCTGCGACAGCTTAAAGCAGCCTGCCTGCCTTAATTGCTCGCATAAATCCTCAGTGCTCATTCGCAGCTTTTTCATCTGCGCCTGATCTATTTCTCCGTTTTTTATAATAATCTGCGGCAATCCGCATACAAGCCGGCGGAACTTTGCCCTTTTCATCATAAGCACCGACAGCACAATTTCACAGATAATAAGTATCAGTATAGGCACAAAGCCGCTGAGCAGCGATTGCCCTGTGTTCTGCATAGGGAGTGACGCAATGTCGGATATAAGCAAAGTCACAACCAGCTCTGAGGTCTGCATTTCGCCAATCTGCCGCTTGCCCATCAGGCGTACCGCAACTATTATGACAGCGTATAAAATTACGGTTCTTATTATCGAAATAGCCAAAATTCATTTCCTCCTGTTGTGGGTGTTTTCGGAAATATTTTGCACTTTTTTCCTGGGCATATACATATATTGTTGCTTTCTGCAAATGTTAAAGATGAGCGAGGTGCAATATGGGAATTTTTGATTTCAGCTTCAATTTTAATAAAAAACAGGAAAAGCAAAGGATTAACAACCACTGTGAGCCGCTGCTTTATTGTGAGCTTGAAAAGAACATATCATATATGAAAAGCCGTTTCGGCGGCAGCGCGGACTTCACCGTAAGACGGCTTTTGCTGAATGACGGCACAGACGCGGCTGTTATAACTATGGAGGGTATGTCGAACAAGGAGAGCATTGCGCTGTCTATAACAAACCCGATTATGGAATTCGACTTCAAAAGCTACAGCGAAAATAAGATTAATCTGATTGAAAGCCGTGTTCTGACCGCGTCAGAAATTGTGAGAACCATTGACTTTGCACAGGCGTTTTCACTCGTTATGTCGGGCTTTACGCTTGTTTTAGCCGACGGCTGCGACATTGCGCTTGCAATCGGAGTGCAGGGCTTCAGCTTCAGAAGTATAAGCGAAAGCGAAACCGATGTTGTTCAGCGCGGCTCACGCGAAGGCTTTTCCGAGCCGCTGAGGATTAATATGACGCTTGTGCGCCGCAGACTTAAAACACCCGATTTGCGCTTTGAGACTATGCAGATAGGCACAGACACCAAGACCGATATTGCGCTGTGCTATCTGAACTCCGCCGTATCAAAGGGTATTCTGAGTGAACTTAAGCGCAGGCTTGATTCTGTGCCGCTTAAAAATATTCTCGCCGCAGGCTATATTGTTCCGTTTCTGGAGAGGAAAGGCGATTTATCGCTGTTCTCGGGCGTTGGCGTAACCGAGCGACCCGACACCGTATGCGGAAAAATAAGCGAGGGCAGGATTGCCGTACTGATAGACGGAACGCCGAGCGTTCTCATTGTGCCTTACCTTTTTGTCGAGAATTTTCAGACCCTTGACGATTACTCAAACCGAGCCTATTTTGCATCGCTGACAAGAATTTTAAAGTACATCGCATTTTTCGTTGCCGTTTTTACACCCGGTATGTATGTTGCGGTTGCAGGATACAATCCCGAGCTTTTTCCTCAGGGTATACTCAACAAGGTTGCTGCGTCTGTCGCTCAGACGCCGTTTTCGGTATTCACCGAGGTGCTGATTATACATTTTATATATGAAATTATGCGTGAAGCAGGTCTTCGGCTGCCTCGTCCGCTCGGACACGCAGTCAGCATAGTCGGTGCGCTTGTACTGGGTGAAACAGCGGTAAGCTCGGGTCTTATCGGCGCACCGACACTGATGGTTGTAGCGATAACCGCAATTTCATCTTATGTTATTCCCGACCTCTACCCTGCCGTTGCGGTACTGAGGATTTCCTTTATAATAGCGGGAGGAATAGGAGGACTATGCGGAATCACACTGCTGTTCTGCGCAGTGCTTATTAATATGTGCGCCAAAAAAAGCTTTGGCGTGCCGTATATGTCGCCGCTGTCACCGTTTTCATTTTTCGGTATGCGTGACACGATAATACGCGCCGGCTGGCGAGTGCTC
Organism: Acutalibacteraceae bacterium; assembly: GCA_051880615.1. Classification (GTDB taxonomy): domain Bacteria; phylum Bacillota; class Clostridia; order Oscillospirales; family Acutalibacteraceae; genus UBA7067. The sequence continues at coordinate 12,314 of JBJEOH010000039.1, read as the reverse complement.
GCTAAAAAGCAAAGCCTTGTGCAAAAGCAAAAGGGCAGCGAGGCTGACGATTGGGAGGAATAATGTGGGCAGCAGAAACAGAATATCATCATCACAGCTTTTTTGCCTTCTGCTTTTAAGCCGAGGCGTGCTGAGCGTTGCCTACGGTGCGTTCAGCGGTTCGGGCAAAATAAGCAGTGCGGCTTTGTCGGCTGCGATTGCGCTTGTAGTATCAGTTCTGCTGTCAATACCGGTGCTGTATCTGAGCAAGGGCGGTACTGATATGCTGAGAAAAAATTCAGGCAGAGTTATTTCAGGCATCTATGCGCTTTACTTTTTTTACGCTGTATGCATAACGCTGACAATGTTCTCCGTTATGCTTTCAGGAATCTCAGGTCTGAGATTTTCGGCTGTGTTTCTGCCGCTGTTGATGGTCGCGGCTGCGCTTTACGGCTCATACAAGGGTATTGAGGCTGTTTCAAGATGCGGTGTACTGATACTGTTTGCGGTTATTGTGTCGTTCGCTCTCCTGTGCCTGTCGCTTATCTCAAAATCCGACGCACTAAATCTGCCGCCTGTCGGCTCATATGCTGTTTCGGACATAATAAAGGACGCTGTAATTATGGTCGGCGAGCAAAGCTGTATTCCTGCAATTATATTTATTTATCCGCATATCAAGGGCAGCGTTAAAAGGTCGGTCGTGCTGTGGATTTTTGTTCTGTTCATCTGCATTTCCTCATTGTCGCTGTTCATTACATCAATACTCGGCGATTATGCACTTTCTCAGCCATTCCCTGTTTATTCGTGGGCAAGGCTTTCGTCCTTCGGGGTTTTGCAGCGGCTTGATTCGCTGTTCGTTGCGATATGGACAGCAGGAGTTTTTGTTCGTCTTGCGCTACTGCTGTGGGTGCTTGCCGTATGCTTAAGATACGCTTTCAGAACAAAGACATCAAAGCTTGCTCCGCCTGTATTATGTATTTTAGCCCTGCTAATAGCCGTAGCTGCCCCGTTTAATACTGCCATAAGGGATACTGTGCTGAATTCAGGCTTTCTGCTTTTTGCAACGGTGTTCTGCTGTGTTATTCTTCCTGCTGTGCTTATTATCAAAAGGAGGCTTAGTAAATGAAGCGTTTTTCAGCGTTAGCGTTAATCCTCGTTTTGTTGCTTTCAGGCTGCTCGCCGATAGAGAACAACCTTGACAAGAGGCTGATAATACAGGGCATCGGAATTGACAAGAAAGCAGACAATTACAAAGTAACGGCTATGTATATGGACACAGCAAACCCTGTTGGCGAGGCTGATGTTACCTCCTCGTTTGTCGAGGGCAGCGGTTCAAGCGTACTTGACGCTCTGACCGACACAGCCAACAAAACAGGTCGCGAACCGCTTTACGGTCAATGCGCCTTTATTGTGCTGGGCGGCGGTCTGATAAATGACGGAATCAAGGAGCCGCTTGAGTTTTTCACCGATTACTATGAATTCCACCCGAACATCAACATATTCTGCTCTGAAATGTCTGCGGAGAAAATTATGCGTGCGGAAAATATGAGCGTGCGACTGATGCAGGATTTCGCCGACACCGAAGCTTCGACAGGCAAGACGATTTCATCTACACTCAACGAGGTATATTCGGCTTTATGCTCGGGCAGAACGAGTGCTGTTACCGCCCTTCTTGATATTGAGGACAAAAATGTTGTGCTGAAAGGTGCAGTTGCGTTTAACGGCGACAAAAAGGGAGCTACACTCAACAACGCACAATGTATGGCTGTGTTATTGATGTGCGGCGATGCAAAAAGCGTGTGGGATATTTTTCCCTCCGATGAGGGGAGCAATATAAATTATTCTCTTTCGGACTGCAAAAGCAATATAGCCTTAAGCACTGACGGCGAGCTTGAATTTGACATAGCAATAAGTGCGCACGCATCGGCTTATGCATCGCAAAGCGACAGCAGGCTTGAAGCGAAAATAAATTCTCGGATAAAATCGCTTTGCGAAAATGCAATAGAGCAGCTGCTAAAGAAAAAGCGGCTTGATGTGTTCAACCTTGAGCGCACGCTTTACAGGCAGAATTACGGTCTTTACAAATCGCTTGAAAACCCGAAGCAATCGGTAGTGCTGTCGAGAGTAAATGTGCAGGTTGACATTGAGCTTAAGAAATAAATATTTACCGGGAAATAAATAACGCTTGACATTTCCGAACAGTTGTTCTATTATATACTTGTAACAAACATTTGTTCTGTAGTTATGAGGTGTTTTTATGGATCGTGTTATACTTCACAGCGACTGCAATTCCTTTTATGCGTCGGTTGAATGTGCGCTCCACCCGGAGCTTAAGGAAAAGCCTGTTGCCGTATGCGGTGATATAGAGCTGCGGCACGGAATAATCCTTACAAAAAATGAAGCTGCAAAAAAATTTAAGATAAAAACAGGCGAGCCGATATGGCAGGCAAAACAAAAATGCCCCTCCCTTGTTCTGATAAAGGCTAACTTCAGCACCTACCTTGAATTTTCAAAACGAGTTAAAAAAATATACCTCGACTACACCGACAATGTAGAATCGTTCGGTATCGACGAGGCATGGCTTGATGTTACAGACAGCCGCTTTCTGTTCGGCGACGGCGAAAAAATTGCCCGGGAAATAAACAGGCGTGTGCGCGAGGAGCTTGGCATAACAGTGAGTATCGGCTTAAGCTTCAACAAAATTTTCGCTAAGCTCGGCAGTGACTATAAAAAGCCTGACGCAATCACGGTGATAAGCCGTGACAATTTCAGGAATATCCTCTACCCTCTTCCGGTAAATGACCTTTTGTATGTCGGGCGCGCCACAACACGCAAGCTTAAACAGCTTGGGATAAACACTATAGGAGAGCTTGCAACAGCCGACAGACGCGTTCTTACACAAATGCTTGGCATCTGGGGAGAGCGGCTTCAGAATTACGCCTTGGGGCTTGATAACTCACCTGTCAGCAAATATTACGAAAACAGGAATGTAAAATCAATAGGCAATTCAACAACTGCACCGCGCGATTTAAAAACAATAAACGATATTAAAATTGTGTTCAGCACGCTGTGCGACAGTGTTTCGCGCCGTTTAAGAGAACAAAATCTAAGGTGCGGCATTGTGAGCATAAGCGTTCGCGACAACACTCTTTCTTCGTTTGAGGTACAGCACAAGCTGTTGACACCGACTAACATAACAAGGGATATTTTTGAAACCGCGCTTATGCTGTTTAAAGGCTCGTGCAAGCTTGAAAAGCCTATCAGAAGTCTTGGGGTAGGTGTGAGTGCTTTAATACCCGAATGTGACGGGCTTCAGCTTAATGTATTTGACCAAGGCGACAAAAGGCGGCTTGAGCAGCTTGACATAGCAACCGACAAGCTGAAACAGCGTTTCGGCACATTTTCTATCCGCCCTGCAATAGCGCTTGAAAACAAACGCCTTTCAAGCTTTGACCCAATGGCTGAGCATGTTATCCATCCTGTGGGGTTTGCTATAAGTTAAATTCTTACTAAGGAAACACTGATTACGCAATTTGCGAAAGAATAATTATTTTTTGTTAGCTCTACTCTATACCTCAAGTCTTATTTCTGCGTTTAAGCTCCTTAAAGGCTGATATATTTTTCTTATTTGATTAGTGTTAATGCTTTTTCCGCATTATTCCTAATCGACCGCTTATAGCTTTGACCACCTTTTTATATAAAGCTACAGCCGCTAGGGTAACAAAAAATACGATAATCGGCTGAATGATCATGTATTCATTAGTTAATCCAAGACGCTCAACAATCTTCAGCAAAATCGTTATAAAAATAGGATGGAATATATATATTAACATTGAATAATTTTTACCTATCTGTGATATTTTATTTCCTAAAATACGAAACTGCCCCTCGGAAACCATAAAGAATAAAAACACAGCAACAGCCAGAAAAGTTGTACTGATATAATGATCTCTTGTAGAATTCACATCGTTGCTAACCAAAAAATAGTGTTCTAAAAATGTGGTAATTGAAAACAACATAATTAAAAACAACATAATTACTTTCTTATTTTTTAAAACTGCAACAAGCTTCTCTCTATTCTTGAATATAAGAGTACCTAATAAAAAATAAGGAATACCAACAAACAAAAAATTACGAACAATAATATACGGAAACTCTCTGCCAAATAAAAGAAGAGAATACTTTCCAAGCAGCAAATCGCCAATCAGTAATAACGGAGAAATAATGTACAATATTTTCCTGCCCTTAATCTTATCAAATACAGCGACAATGATTAAAACATAAAGTATTGCACTCAAATACCAAAGATGAGCGCCAAAAGGCGTCTCGTTAAGGAAAATAAATTTCAGCAACGCCTTAATTGTTACTGTTGTTTTTAAGTAATTAATAATATCTGCGCCGGTTAAGATGGTTTTTAAGATACTCCAAAGGAAAAACAGTAAATTAGTCCATAAAACCAAAACTGCTATCTTTTTTATTTGTGACTTCACCTTGTTATTTTTAATAGTGTTATGATAAAAAAATCCGGTAATCATAAAGAAAATCGGAACAGCAATCCTTGATAATGCTGTAAAATACTGACCCATCTCACCCGGAAACGGAGCATGGATACACACGATCAAAAATGAACAAATTACCTTTAAAGCATCAAAATTTTTCCATCGCTCAACATAAGTCAATTTATACGCACCAATAAGATTAGCGTTTTCTGTCATTATAATGCCCCCTTAATTTTTTCATTGATTCTGTTTTCATTGTCTGAAATGAAATACTATCAGATAATGTTTTGTTTGGAAAAATTTGTGGCTTGTTTTAACTATACCGCTTATCTATCGCTCTGAATGCTGATTTATTCAGCGTTTCCCTTAAGCAGAAACATCGAAACCGCTGCAAATTTAATAAACTTTTTCATAAATAAACTTCTACAAATTTTAACAAACAAATACCGCAATTTTCATTCTATAGTACATTTTATATTTTGTCAATAAAAGTAAATTAAAAAAAGCAGATGTAACAAAACGCTACATCTGCAAAAAAATTCTTTATTTTTCGTACTTACTATACCACAAAACGGGCAAAATTTCAAGTCTTGTAATTTTATCATTTCGGGTGTATTAAGTATACGAGGTGATTTTTTTATGAAAGAAAAAAGCATGACTGCACTTATCAGCGCATACGCAAGAGCGTATCATTCCACAAGCAAATCCACAAAAATATTTGATGACAAAATCGCGAGACTGTTATTCACTGATGAGGAATACTGTCAAATATCAAAGAGTATGATTGACGGTATTGGCTTTTTCAATCCGTCCTTTGACGGAAGCGGAAAAGAAGCGTTAAGGTGGATAACAGACAACCAGCTTTGCCCCACTGTTTTAAGCAGAGCCGCATTCGCCGAAAGCTCGCTTAAGCTTGCCGTGTTAATCGGTGCACGGCAGTATTTAATCTTAGGCGCAGGCTACGACACCTTCGCATATCGGCAAGCGGATTGGTGTGATAAGCTGCAGATTTTTGAGCTTGACCGCAGTGCAACCATAAAGGATAAGCAAAAACGGCTGGCTGATGCAAAAATTGAAATACCCGATAATGTCCAGTACATCTCAGCCGACCTTGCAAAGGACAGCTTGCGCGATGTACTTTTGCAAAATAAAAGCTTTGAGCAAGGCAAGGTGAGCTTTTGCAGTATGCTCGGTCTTACATATTATCTTACGCAAAAAGATTTTTCGAAATTGCTTAAAGAATTAAGCTTTGTTTTATCGGCAGGCAGCAGCCTTGTATTTGATTACCCGACAAAAGAGGAATACTCAGGCATCTCTCAGCGTGTAAAAAAACAGTCGATTCTTGCCGAAGGCGCAAACGAGAAAATGCTTGCAGGCTACACGAATGAAGAAATGGAGAAAATCCTCTCAGATAACGGATTTTTAATTTATGAGCATCTGACGCCGCAGGAAATAGAAGAGAGGTATTTTGAGAAATACAATTTCGCAAATCACCGACATAAAATGCACGCATTTGATAATGTTAATTTGTGTCTTGCGGTAAAGAAGATAAACACTCACTTATCCTCAAGTCCCTTAAGCTCCTGAATTTCTTTCTTATCAAGGCGGATTGACCCGTCCTTAACAAGCTTGACCTCTTTTACCTTAAAGGTGTGTGGAGCTGCCTCAGGGAACTTGTCCATTTTAACCCGTAATGTACCTGTAATAAGGTTTGAATCAATAACCTCTCCCTTGCCATCGGGCGTATTTACAATAGCGCCCACCTTAGGTGTTCTCTTGAGCAGGTCAAGATATGCCTCCTGCTCGTATTTAAGGCAGCACATCAGTCTGCCGCAGGTACCTGAAATTTTAACAGGGCTCAGCGACAATCCCTGCTCCTTTGCCATTTTTATAGACACGGGCTGAAACTCGCCGAGATAGCTTGAACAGCAAAACGGTCTGCCGCACACGCCTAAGCCGCCAAGCATTTTTGCCTCATCGCGAACTCCGATTTGCCTAAGCTCAATTCTTGTGCGGAACACTGACGCCAAATCCTTGACAAGCGCGCGGAAGTCAACCCTGCCCTCGGCAGTAAAATAGAACATAACCTTGCTTCCGTCAAAGGTGTATTCAGTGTCGATAAGCTTCATTTCAAGACCGTGCTTTTCAATCTTCTCCTCGCAGATTTTAAAGGCACGCTTCTCCTTCTCCTTATTCTGCTCGACAATTTTCAAATCCTCCGGTGTTGCGCGGCGAATAACGCTTTTGAGTGGATGAACGATTTTTTCATCGTCTATTTCACGGTTCGGTGTCGCAACCAAACCACATTCAATGCCTCTTGCGGTTTCAACAATTACCCTGTCATATTCGTCGAATTTCTCTTCGTTTGGATTAAAGTAATAAATCTTACCGACCTCTTTAAATCTTACTCCAATGACCTCTGACATTTATTTCCCTTAACTCCCTTCTATCCTGTATCACATATACTTGTTATATCTTAAATTAATAGCAAGCTGTGCGCCGACAAGCGACAAATTCACATTTTTTCTTATATAATCGGCGGCACTTGAAATGCTCTGCTGCATATTCATAAGTCCGCGCTTTTTCACGCTAAGAGAAAGCTCCCTCACAAGCGGCTTATCTCCGCCGAGAGTCCCCGTAATACCGTAAGCGGTTGCCGCCCTTATAATTTCGCTTAATGCATTAAGAGCCGCAAGCGCGCTTTGTCTGTCATCAAGCGCGGCGCAGGCATAAACAAGCGAAGCTTCCTTGCTCCGGCAAATCGCCCTTGCTATGTCCTCCGCCAAAGCCTTTGCCTGCTCATTGTCGTAGCCCTCGGTATTCAGCCTGAACACACTGCAACGCGAGCGAATAGTCTGCAACAGCCCCAATGTATTCTCGCACAGCAAAACAAAAAGCATCGGCTGGGGCGGCTCCTCCATAAGCTTCAAAAAAGCATTCTGCGGTGCTGCCTCCATTTTATCGGCTTCGGGGATAATATAAACCTTACAGTCGCTCTCGTTTGGCATAAGCACCGAATCGGCGCAGATATTGCGGATTTCAGAAATTTTAACGGCATTTCTCTTGCCCTCTGTCTTAGCCGTATATACATCGGGGTGATTGCCGCCTTTGAGCTTTCGGCACGCGGCACATTCACCGCACGGTTTATTGTCTGACTTACACACCGCCCAGGCGGCAACATAATCCGCACATTTGCTCAAAGCGGCTTTATCAGAACTTTCAAGCGCAACGGCATGAGGCATTCTGTTTTCCGCCATAAGCGATAATAATTCAGCCGGAATTAAGCCGTTAATTTCCGCCACGCTATCCCCTCCCGATATCAGTTATGCTTATCATAACATTTTATAGGGAAAATTACAAATATTTTTATCAAAATCAATCAGCAAGCTCGTTCATCACAAGTCCCGTTATAAGCTTAGGGTAGAAATATGTCGATTTCTGCGGCATCTTCTCCCCTGCCAATGCTACATCGCGTATCTGCGTAACCCTTGTCGGGTTCATAATAAAGGCGCACTGGCTCTTTCCTGTCCGAACGCTCTCAATAGCCTCCTGCGTTTTTCTGGTATAAACAAGGTTAGTCTGCTTTGCCATATTCTCCTTATTTATTCCGAATATTCTTTCAAGTATAAGGCTGTGCAAAACGGTAACATCAAGCTCGGCTGACGCGTCGCTCATCTCGGGCAAAACACTCTTCATTACACCCTTGTCCTTCAATCTTAACAAATAATAGCTTGCACCGCTGCAATAAAAGGCAAATGAAATTTTTCCGTTGGCGTATTCCTGTGCAAGTGTACTGTCAACCGTGCTTATGTTCTCTATTTTCTGCACATCAAAATATTTTTCGCATTTTTCAAGAACATTACACACTGTTCTTTCGTTAAATACAGAAAGATTGCGCACAAGGCGGTGAGTAGGCAATACAACAAGTCCCGTATGCTCCATATCGACAAGCATCATCATCTGATAGTCAACTGCATCGCCCTCCTTTGAAATTCCGTTTTCACGGCAGTAATTCCTGTAGGCAAGCGCAGTTTCGTAGCGGTGATGACCGTCGGCTATATAAAGCTTTCTGTCCTCAAAATCAGCGCAAATTGAATTCATCTGCGCCTTATCGCGGACTATCCACAGCTTATGCGTGACTCCCTCACTGTCGGTGAGAGAAATATCAGGCTCCCTGATTGACAGAAAGTCGAGCTTTTTTGTCGTCTTGTGTTCACTGTCCATATAAAGAGAATAAATCTGACTGAAGTTACAGTTTGTCGCCTTCATAAGCTCCATTCTGTCCTCCTTAGCTTTTGACAGCGTGTATTCATGCGGCAGGATTACCCCCTTGTCAAACTCCTCTATCTTAACGGCGGCGATAACGCCCTTGACAGAATATTCCCTGCCCAGCACTTCAAATTTTTCCTCGTAAATATAAAGTGCAGGCTCCTGTTCACGCATAAGAATACCGTCGGCTTTCATTTTTGCATATAGCTTTGCGGCGTTTGCATACGGATTTCCGCCGGCGGGAAGCTCCAGCCTGATAACATTGTTCTCGTTAATTTCAATATAGGATTGTCTTTGCTCTGTGCTTATGATGTCGTAAGGCGGGCAGACAAGCTGTTCGATTTTACCCGCTTTTTCCGTGTTGAATCGTACACCCTTAAAAGACTTTACCTTTGCCATAAAAAAACAACTCCTTCCATAAAAAAACAACTCCTTTAAAATCAATTTAAAAAGTAACGGCGGCAAAGCCGTAATATACCAGCCTCGTCGCCGCAATTTGTTAAGCCTCCATATCCGAAAGCTTTTTGTATATCATATTTGCGCACATATAAACATTACCGCCGCCAAGCGTAATGATAAGGTCGCCCTCCTTTGCATTTTCGCAAACATAGTCCGTAATTTCCTCAAAGGTTTCAAACCATACACACCCGTCAATCTTGTCCGCAAGGTCCTTTGAGTAGATATTGTAGGTGTTGGTTTCGCGCACAGGCAGAATTTCGGACAAAACAGCCCTGTCGGGTATCGAAAGCGCCTTTGCAAAATCATCAAGAAGCATTGCCGTTCTTGAATATGTGTGCGGCTGGAACACAGCCCACACGGTGTTAAATTCCATACTCATAGCGGCAGTTAAGGTTGCGGTAAGCTCGGTCGGATGGTGTGCAAAATCATCGGCGACGGTTATTCCGCACTTTTTACCGAGCACCTCAAAGCGGCGGTGAACGCCCTTAAACTGTTCAAGATTGCGCGCTATCTTCTCGCCGTCATCACCGAGATAATGGGCAACAGCGGCGCAGGCAAGCGCATTTAAAACATTGTGTCTGCCGGGAACGCTGAGATTTACAGACGCAAGCTTTTGCCCCTTATGCATAAGGTCAAAGCTCTGTTTAGCACCCGGCAGAGTTTTTATATTTTCGGCGTAATAATCGTTGCCGCAGTCAAAGCCGAAGAAAAGCTTCGGGGTTTTTATGCTCTCGACAACATCACGGCTGTTCCGGTCGTCGCCATTGACAACAAGCAGCTGTGAGGTCTGAGAGGCAAATTTTGTAAACGATTTTTTTATTCCGTCAAGAGTCTTGAAATAATCAAGGTGGTCTGCGTCAACATTCAGGATAATTGAGATTGCCGGATGAAGCTCCAAAAACGAGTCAACATACTCGCAAGCCTCACACACCATTATATCCGAGCTGCCTACTCTGCCGTTGCCGCCGATAAACGGAAGCTTTCCGCCGATAACCGCTGTCGGCTCATATCCGCTGCCGACAAGCACCTGCGTAAGCATACCTGTTGTTGTCGTCTTGCCGTGAGTACCTGCTACGGCAACAGACCTTTTGTAGCGGTTGGCAATCAGCCCGAGCATCTCGCATCTTTCGGCAACGGGTATTCCCTTTTCTCTTGCGGCAACAAGCTCAGGGTTGTCAGCCTTAACAGCGGAAGTATAAACCACTAACTCGGCACCGTCAACATTTTCAGCTTTATGTCCCATAAACACCTTTATACCGTAGTTCTTGATACGGTCAAGGGTGTCGCCCTCGCTGATATCGGAGCCTGTTATGTTATAATTCTCGGCGTGCAAAATCTCGGCAAGCGGACACATTCCCGAACCGCCGATACCGATAAAATGCACTCTTTTAACTTTATTTAAAATATCTCTGTCTAAATTATTATTTTCTATTCTCAAGAAATACACTTCCCAATTTCTAATTATGTCATTATCTTATTATATATCCAAACCGTAAAAAAATAAATATGTTTTGGAAATTTTATCCGATTTATTTAAGATAGCTGATATTTGTCGCAATAAAGACCTTCTAATTGTTGATTAAAACGCTCAAATGATATATTATATTGTTATCAAATCAAAGCGAGGTACCACCCTTGAAGCTAAAAAAGAACGACATAATAAGGCTTGAAATAACTGGAATGACATCTCAGGGAAGCGGTGTAGGCAGATATGAGGGACTTGCAATCTTTGTTGCGTCATCTGCAATCGGCGACGAGCTTGATGTGAGGATAATAAAGACCTCAAAAAATTACGCTATTGGAAAAATTGAAAAAATAATCACGCCGTCAGGCTCAAGAATAACCCCGGACTGCCCTGTGTCGGGTTCGTGCGGAGGCTGCACCTACCGCCATATAGAATACGGCGAGGAGCTGAAAATCAAGCGCCGGAAGGTGATTGATGCAGTCACAAGAATCGGCGGACTTGACGAAGAAATCGTCGGTGAGATAGTCGGTGCCGAAAAGTGCGACGGCTACCGCAACAAAGCTCAGCTGCCGATTGGAATAGACCGCAACGGCAAATATATAGCCGGCTTCTACGCTTTTCACAGTCACAGGATAATTGACAGCGAAAGCTGCCTGCTTCAGCCGCCGATATTCTCAAAGGTTTGCGCCGTATTCAGAAAATGGTGCGATATTTTCAAGCCGAGCGCATATAATGAGCTAACCCACAAGGGACTTTTGCGCCACCTTTATATAAGATATGGCGAAATCAGCGGAGATGTGATGGTATGTCTTGTTATAAACGGCGAAAAGCTTGAGGGTGAACAGCAGCTTGCTGAGATGCTGAAGAATGAAATTGACGGCTTTAAGAGCCTTGTGATAAACATAAACCGTGATAAAACGAATGTAATACTTGGCGACAAATGCCGCACTGTTTACGGCGAGGATTATATTACTGACACGCTGTGCGGACTCAAATTCAACCTCTCTCCCCTCTCCTTTTATCAGGTCAACCGCACACAGGCACAGAGGCTTTACGAAATTGCCGCCGAATATGCTGCACTCAGCGGTGATGAAATTCTTTTAGACCTTTACTGCGGCACAGGCACAATAGGCCTTTCTATGGCAAAAAACGCACGCAAGCTGGTGGGAGTCGAGATAATACCGCAGGCGATAGAAAACGCATATGAAAACGCAAAGAACAACGGCATTACAAACGCCGAGTTCATCTGCGGTGATGCGGCAAAGGCAGCCGACGAGCTTAAAAAGCGCGGAGAAACTCCCGATGTTATCATAGTTGACCCACCGAGGAAGGGACTTGCCGCTGAGCTTATCGACACGATAAGTCAGCTCGACCCGAAAAGGGTTGTATATGTTTCGTGCGACTGCGCAACGCTTGCAAGAGATATTAAGCTTTTTGGCGAGAGAGGCTACTGCGTTCAAAAGCTAACACCCGTTGATTTATTCCCACGGACAGCGCATGTGGAGACTGTATGTCTTCTGTCACGAAACAAGTAAAAAAGAACAAGAATAGGCATAAAATAAGGGATTCCGAGAGATTTGCTGAAATAGGCAGTCTCCCGGAATCCCTTTTTCCGTGTTTTGACAATAGCGTTATCGTCTGCC
>JBJEOH010000038.1:0-118758 GCA_051880615.1 Acutalibacteraceae bacterium | reverse complement strand
GCCGCTCTCTTGCGACAGCTTCACTATTATATCAACTGTCCTTTGCGTTGTCAAGTGTTTTTTCAATATTTTTTAATTTTGCCGCATTTTCAGAATATGCGGTATCACAGATAATGTTATCACACTTACAAACCATGCTTCAGCGCCTCGCAGCGTACTCTGTATATGAGCTTTTCTACATCTCCAAGTGTATTCACCCTACCGGCTTCACCGCGAAATGCTGCAGCTCCGTGGAAGCCTTTAAGATACCAAGCTATATGCTTTCTCGCCTCTCTTATTCCGACACGCTCACCCTTGTATTCGCACGCAAGCTTGATGTGACGAAACATAACCGATAGACGCTCATCTATTGACGGAGGCACAATAAAGGTATCTCTGTCAAACCACGCGTTAATCTGCCTGAAAATCCACGGATTTCCAAGCGCACCTCTGCCCACCATTATATAGTCGCAGTTCGTCTGCTCGTACATAGCCGCCGCACTCTTTGCATCAATTATATCGCCGTTGCCTATAACGGGAATACTCAACGCCTCTTTTACCTGTGCAATTATATCCCAGTCAGCCTTTCCACTGTAAAACTGCTCTCTTGTTCTGCCGTGAATCGTCAAAGCATCAGCGCCGTTATCCTCGCAGTATTTTGCTACTTCAAGCGCATTGACGCTGTCGTTATCCCAACCCTTGCGGATTTTTACAGTAACGGGAATACCCACAGCGTTTTTTACCGCCGACACTATTTCGCCGCATAGCTTCGGATTCTTCATTAGAGCGCTGCCGCTTCCGTTACCGCTGATTTTAGGCGCAGGACAGCCCATATTTATATCGATAATATCCGGTGAATATTTCATCGCGAATTTCGCCGCATAAGCTAAAGTTTCAGGCTCGTCGCCAAAAAGCTGAACCGCCGCAGGGCAGGGTGAGTTCTCGACCACCATAAGCTGAGCTGATTTTTCGCTGTTATATGAAATTCCCTTTGAGCTTACCATTTCGGTCACAACATAAGATGCGCCAAAATCAGTACATATTTCTCTGAAAGCGCGGTCTGCAACCCCTGCCATAGGCGCAAGAGCGGCATTTCCGCTTATTTCAACATTTCCAATTCTCATTTCATATCCCTCGCAAAAGCTTACTTACTTGACGCAGAGTTCACATACGCATCAGTATCAGTACCGTCTGCGGCATACTGCATATGATAGTAAACCGAAATCAAAAAGTCGTCGGGATAAGTATTGTCCAGAAATTCTTCAAAAGAATTCTGAGCTTCAATTCCCTGATGTCTTGCAGTCATTCTGTTTACTGCAACTGATGAAATAAAAATATTCAGAAGCATAGCAATCAGCAATACCCATGTAAGCGGATAGCCGATTTTATTCGGAATAGCCTCAACAAGCTTGGACACCCACGGATAGAGAAATTTCATCCACAGCATCGCAAGAAATCCCCATATTCCGGCATATAACAAACAGGTTCTGCCGTTTAAATTGCCCCACATATTGCTGTAATCCCACGAAACTGTGCCGATAAAGGTTTCCTGATACCAGCTGCACAAATATTCGCTTACAGCACCGATTAACGATCCGCAAAGGAAAGTCCAGAAATCGCGTTTATTTCTCAGCCAGTAAAGACAGACTGTAACTAAAACAACTCCAACGCCATAAACGGGATTAAACGGACCGTAAATTACGCCCTGACGGGATTCATATTTATGGTCGACTAAAAAGCAAAAAATAACCTCACATACTACCCCCAGAAAGCTGCCAATGAGAAAAATCCAGACAAGTTTATAAAAATTTATGCCGCTGGCAAAGCTTTTCTTCGGCTTTTTGGTTTTAACCTCTTTGCCACTATCGTCGCCGGTTGAGGAAATAATTTCATCTTTATTTTCACCAACAGATAGCGACGGTATTTTACTCTCGGTATTCATAAATTCACATAACCATCCTTAAATTTGTATTCTATACGATTATAAAGGTTTGTCGTCGGTAAGTCAAATTTTTTGAAAACAGCACTCAAACAAACAACAAAAGGGGCTTAAATCACACGACTTAAGCCCCATATAGTTAATTTAATCTATTAAAGTTATAGTATTAAATTACTCGTTGATTGCAGTAACAACACCTGAACCAACTGTTCTGCCGCCCTCACGGATAGCGAAACGAAGACCCTCTTCGATAGCGATCGGAGTGATGAGTTCAACATCCATCTCTACATTATCGCCAGGCATGCACATCTCTGTGCCTTCCGGAAGAGCGATTACGCCTGTAACGTCAGTTGTTCTGAAATAGAACTGAGGACGATAGTTGTTGAAGAACGGAGTATGACGGCCGCCTTCATCCTTTGTAAGAACATAAACCTGACCGTGGAACTTTGTGTGCGGGTGAATTGAACCCGGCTTTGCAAGAACCTGACCTCTTTCGATTTCTGTTCTCTGAACACCACGGAGAAGTGCGCCTACATTGTCACCAGCCTCTGCATAGTCAAGAGTCTTTCTGAACATCTCAAGACCTGTAACAACAACTTTTCTCTTCTCGTCTGTAAGACCAACGATTTCAACTTCCTCGTTAACCTTAATAACGCCTCTCTCAACTCTACCAGTAGCAACTGTACCACGGCCTGTGATTGTGAATACATCCTCAACAGGCATAAGGAACGGCTGATCAGCCTTACGCTCAGGAGTCGGGATATAGCTGTCAACAGCATCCATAAGCTCGTGAATGCACTTGTACTCAGGAGCAGCAGGATCCTTTGAATCGCTTGAAAGAGCAACATAAGCAGAGCCACGGATGATCGGTGTATCGTCGCCCGGGAACTCGTACTCATCAAGAAGCTCACGAATTTCCATCTCAACGAGGTCAAGAAGCTCTTCGTCGTCAACTTGGTCAGTCTTGTTCATAAATACTACGATATAAGGAACGCCAACCTGTCTTGAAAGAAGGATGTGCTCTCTTGTCTGCGGCATCGGGCCGTCAGCAGCTGATACAACGAGAATAGCGCCGTCCATCTGAGCAGCACCTGTGATCATGTTCTTAACATAGTCAGCATGACCCGGGCAGTCAACATGTGCATAGTGACGGTTGTCTGTTTCATACTCAACATGAGCTGTATTGATTGTGATACCACGCTCTCTCTCTTCAGGAGCCTTATCGATGTTTGCATAATCCTCAAAGCTTGCCTTACCCTCAAGGTTCAATACCTTTGTGATAGCAGCTGTAAGAGTTGTCTTACCATGGTCAACATGTCCGATTGTACCAATGTTAATATGTGGTTTATTTCTTTCAAATTTTTCTTTTGCCATTGGAATATCCTCCCTTGATAAAAAATTATAAGAATATGGTCTTATAGATATTTTAGCAATTTTGAATGAAAATTGCAAGTGTATTTTAAAAATTATTCCTCAGATTTCTTGCGGGCTGTGATAATAGCCTCTCCTACTGACTTCGGAACTTCTGCATAGTGGCTCGGCTCCATTACATACTGGCCGCGGCCCTGAGTCTTTGAACGCATATCTGTTGCATAGCCGAACATCTCGGAAAGCGGAACGAAAGCGTTAATTCTCTGAGCGCCGTTTTCAGCCTCCATGCCCTGAATCATACCACGGCGTGAGTTGAGGTCGCCGATAACATCGCCCATGTACTCCTCCGGTACGATAACAGTAACCTTCATAATAGGCTCAAGCAGAACCGGGTCTGCCTTCTGCATAGCTTCCTTGAATGCCATTGAACCGGCAATCTTAAATGCCATTTCAGATGAGTCAACCTCGTGGTAAGATCCGTCGTAAAGCTCAACCTTAACATCAACTACATTGTAGCCGGCAAGAACACCGCTGAGCATTGCGCCCTGAATACCCTGGTCAACAGCCGGAATGTATTCCTTAGGAATAGATCCGCCGACAACCGAGTTTACAAACTCATAGCCCTTTGTCGGGTTAGGCTCAATTTTGATCTTAACATGACCGTACTGACCCTTACCGCCTGACTGTCTTGCATACTTCTTGTCAACATCTGCATTCTTGCGGATTGTTTCCTTGTATGCAACCTGAGGCTTACCGATGTTAGCCTCAACCTTGAATTCACGAAGAAGTCTGTCAACAATAATCTCAAGGTGAAGCTCACCCATACCTGCGATGATTGTCTGACCAGTTTCCTCGTCTGTATATGCCTTAAAGGTCGGGTCCTCTTCAGCGAGCTTTGCAAGAGCAATGCCCATCTTCTCCTGACCTGCCTTTGTCTTAGGCTCGATTGCAACTCTGATAACAGGCTCCGGGAACTCCATAGACTCAAGAATAACCGGGTGCTTCTCATCACAGAGAGTATCACCTGTTGTTGTATTCTTAAGACCAACGGCAGCTGCGATATCACCGGCGTAGCAGGTGTCAATATCCTTTCTGTCGTTAGCGTGCATCTGAAGAATACGGCCAACTCTTTCATTGTTATCCTTTGTTGAGTTGTAAACGGTTGAACCGGCTGTAATCATACCCGAATAAACTCTGAAGAAGCAGAGCTTACCAACAAACGGGTCTGTTGCGATTTTGAATGCGAGAGCTGAGAACGGCTCTTCGTCTGAAGAATGACGAACTGTCTCCTCTTCAGTGTCAGGGTTGATACCCTTGATAGCCGGAACATCTGTCGGAGCCGGCATATAGTCAACAATAGCGTCAAGAAGCTTCTGAACGCCCTTGTTTCTGTAAGAAGTACCGCAGGTTACCGGTACCATTGTATTGGCGATTGTGCTCTTTCTGATTGTAGCCTTAATCTCTTCCTCAGTAAGCTCCTCGCCGTTGAAGTATTTCTCCATGAGCTCCTCGTCCTGCTCTGCAACATGCTCGATAAGCTCATCGTGATATTTCTGAGCAATTTCCTTGAGATCGTCAGGAATTTCTTCCTCTCTCATATCCTTACCGAGGTCATCATAATAAACCTCAGCCTTCATTTTGATAAGGTCGATAATTCCCTTGAAATCGTCCTCAGAGCCGATTGGCAGCTGAATAGGAACTGCGTTACATTTAAGTCTGTCCTTCATCATCTGGACAACTCGGTAAAAATCTGCGCCCATGATGTCCATCTTGTTTACATAAACCATTCTTGGAACACCATAGTTGTCGGCCTGACGCCAAACTGTTTCAGACTGAGGTTCAACGCCGCCCTTTGCACAAAGAACAGTTACCGAACCGTCGAGAACTCTAAGTGAGCGTTCAACTTCTACTGTGAAGTCAACATGTCCCGGGGTGTCGATGATGTTGATTCTTACATCCTTGCCTTTGCTGTCTTTCCAGAAGCAGGTTGTAGCAGCAGATGTAATTGTAATACCTCTTTCCTGCTCCTGTACCATCCAGTCCATAGTTGAAGCACCGTCGTGGGTTTCGCCTATTTTATGGTTGATACCGGTGTAGAAAAGGATACGCTCGGTAGTAGTTGTCTTACCGGCATCAATGTGAGCCATGATACCGATATTTCTTGTTTGTTCAAGAGACACCTTTCTGCCCATAAAATCCTCCTTGTTCTATTACCATCTGTAGTGTGCAAACGCCTTGTTAGCCTCTGCCATCTTGTGTGTATCGTCACGCTTCTTAGCTGCGCCGCCAACACCGTTGATTGCATCGAGGATTTCGCCTGCAAGTCTTTCCTTCATTGTCTTTTCGCTTCTCGCTCTTGAATAGGTTGAGATCCAGCGAAGACCCAAGGTCTGTCTTCTTTCAGGACGAACCTCCATCGGAACCTGGTAAGTAGCACCGCCGACACGGCGAGCCTTAACCTCTAATACAGGCATAACATTTTCCATAGCCTGCTCGAAAACCTCAAGGGCTTCTTTTCCTGTCTTTTCGCTGATGATGTCAAATGCGCCGTAAACAATCTTCTGAGCTACGCCCTTTTTGCCGTCATACATAATGTTGTTGATAAGACGGGTAACGAGCTTTGAATTGTAAAGCGGATCCGGCAATACATCGCGTTTTGCTATTGAGCCTCTTCTTGGCACTTTACTTCCCTCCTTCACAAAATAAGAGATATCATAGGTACTCGAAAGCGACAAACTCCCGTTGGCCAATACAAAAGGCTTCTTATATATAAAAGCACATTTGTATTGTACTGGTTTAATCAAAATAACCTTATCCTTGGGTAGTTGCCAATTCCTTATTATTTACCTGCCTTCGGACGCTTAGCGCCGTACTTGGAACGAGCCTGCATACGCTTTGCAACGCCCTGTGCGTCAAGTGTTCCTCTGATGATGTGGTAACGCACACCAGGGAGGTCCTTAACTCTGCCGCCTCTGATAAGAACAACTGAGTGCTCCTGCAGATTGTGGCCTACGCCCGGGATATAGGAACTGACTTCGATACCGTTGGAAAGTCTTACTCTGGCAATCTTTCTGAGAGCTGAGTTAGGCTTTTTCGGGGTAGCTGTCTTAACAGCAGTGCAAACACCTCTTTTTTGTGGGGAGCTCTGGTCAATAGCCTTGCGCTTTTTAGCGTTCCATCCCTTCAAAAGTGCCGGTGCCTTTGCCTTCTTTTCAGAAACCTCACGACCCTTGCGAACCAGTTGGTTAAAGGTTGGCATAATCTTCCTCCTTTCAAAATTTCTTTCGCGCACTTTATTATGCGCCGTTATTGCGCCGATATTACACTTATTGGTAATAGACACAATTTTTCGCAAGCAAATGCGGTTTTTTAACACATTTCACAGTTTTTCTACTGCAAAATGACCGCCGCTCGACAATTATTTATTCTAACACGCAAAGCCTCATTCTGTCAACTAAATTTTTTTGATTTTACGGCATTTTTACGCCTGTTCAGAGAGTGGAGCGCAAAACCGCCGTTCCCAACTAAGGGAACGGCGGTTTGAATTTTGCTTAATATTTAATCAGCGGATAACCTCATCGGCGATCAAGTCTGACTGCGGAGCTGTTACTCCGTTCTCCTCAATCTCAACATCGCTGTAGCGGTGCATACCTGTACCGGCAGGTACAAGCTTACCGATAAGCACATTCTCCTTAAGTCCCATCAGCGGGTCAACCTTGCCCTTGATAGCAGCGTCGGTCAGTACCTTTGTTGTTTCCTGGAACGATGCTGCCGACAGGAAGCTGTCGGTTGCAAGAGAAGCCTTTGTAATACCGAGAAGAGTCTGAGTGTAGGTTGCCTCCTGCAGGCCCTCCTCGCCGTCAGCGATTCTTCTCTGGATTTCATCGTTTGCGGCGTAAAGCTCGGATTTATCAACAAGCGAGCTTGGGAGCAGGTCGGTATCGCCGGCATTCTCAATTCTTACCTTCTTCATCATCTGACGAACGATAACCTCGATGTGCTTGTC
The DNA here is from genome assembly GCA_051880615.1 of Acutalibacteraceae bacterium. GTDB lineage: Bacteria > Bacillota > Clostridia > Oscillospirales > Acutalibacteraceae > UBA7067. The sequence continues at coordinate 111,463 of JBJEOH010000038.1, read as the reverse complement.
GTTGATGTCAACACCCTGCATACGGTAGGTTCTCTGAACCTCCTGAATAAGGTAATCCTGAACTGCGTCTGCACCCTGGATTGCAAGAATATCGTGCGGATTCTTTGAACCCTCTGTTATCATATCACCGGCTTTAATCTTCTGTCCGTCCTCAACCTTTGTTCTTGAACCGAACGGAATAAGATAAGAGCGTTCCTCGCCTGTTTCTTTATTATAAACAACAGCGTGACGGTTATTTTTGATTTCCTCAAAGCGAACATCACCGTCAATCTCACTGAGAATAGCAAGATGCTTCGGCTTTCTGCCCTCGAACAGTTCCTCAACACGCGGAAGACCCTGTGTAATATCCTCGGCAGAAGCGATACCGCCTGTATGGAAGGTACGCATCGTAAGCTGTGTACCTGGCTCACCGATTGACTGAGCGGCAATAATACCGACAGCCTCACCGACTGTAACAGGCTGACCGTTTGCAAGGTTAGAGCCGTAGCACTTCTTGCAGACGCCGTGCTTAGCGCGGCAGCCGAGAATTGAACGAATCTTGATTCTCTCTGTGCCTGAGTTGACAATGATGTCGGCTTCCTTTTCGCCCATCATCTTATCCTTTGAAACAAGGACATTGCCGTTTTCGTCACAGAAATCGTCAAGCAGATAACGGCCGATAAGTCTTTCATGCAGACTCTCGATTGATTCCTTGCCGTCACGGATGTCGAATATCTCAAGGCCCTCGTGAGTATGACAGTCGTCCTCACGGATAATAACCTCCTGCGAAACATCGACAAGTCTTCTTGTAAGATAACCCGAGTCAGCTGTACGCAGAGCCGTATCGGCAAGACCCTTACGGGCACCACGCGAGGAGATGAAGTATTCCATAATGTTAAGACCTTCACGGTAGTTAGCTCTGATAGGAATTTCAATCGTCTTACCTGATGTGTTTGCGATAAGTCCGCGCATACCGGCAAGCTGACGAATCTGGCTCATACTACCACGCGCACCTGAATCAGCCATCATAAATATCGGATTGTATCTGTCGAGGTTCTCCTCAAGAGCCTTGGTAACATCATTTGTTGCTTTGCCCCAGATGTCAAGCACCTTTGCGTAGCGCTCATCATTTGAGAGAAGACCCATCTTATAGAGGTTTCTTACGCTGTCAACATTCTGCTCAGCCTTAGCAATAATCTCTTTCTTGGCTGGCGGAATTTTAGCGTCGATAACGGCTACTGTGATAGCACCCTTGGTTGAGTACTTATAGCCCTGTGCTTTAATATCGTCAAGTACACGCGAGGTAATCTCTGTTCCGTGTACCTTTATGCATTTGTCAATAATCTGACCGAGCTGCTTTTTGCCTACGAGGAAGTCAATCTCATACTTGAACTCGTTTGCAGGGTCAGTTCTGTCAACAAAGCCAAGATCCTGCGGAATCGGTCTGTTGAAGATAATCTTTCCGACTGTTGTATCAACAAGAGCGTGCTTTTCAACGCCGTTTTTATTAACAAAGCGTCTTACCTTGATTTTAGCGTGCAGGCTGATAACGCCTGTTTCGTAAGCCATATATGCTTCTTCAACATTGCGGAACACCTTGCCCTCGCCCTTTTCTCCATCCTTATCAAGAGTAAGGTAATAAGAACCGAGAATCATATCCTGTGTCGGAACGGCAACAGGGCGTCCGTCTGACGGCTTCAAGAGGTTGCCTGCTGCAAGCATAAGGAACCTTGCCTCAGCCTGAGCCTCAGCAGACAGCGGCACATGCACAGCCATCTGGTCGCCGTCGAAGTCAGCGTTGTAAGCGGTACATACAAGCGGATGAAGCTTAAGCGCTCTGCCCTCCACAAGCACAGGCTCGAACGCCTGAATACCAAGACGGTGAAGTGTCGGGGCACGGTTAAGGAGTACCGGGTGACCCTTGATTACAACCTCAAGTGCGTCCCAAACCTCGGGCTTTGCTCTTTCAACAGCCTTTCTTGCTGCCTTTATATTCTGTGCTGCCTTTGTTTCAACAAGCCTTTTCATAACAAACGGCTTGAACAGCTCAAGAGCCATTTCCTTCGGCAAGCCGCACTGATACATTTTAAGCTCAGGACCAACAACGATAACCGAACGACCTGAGTAGTCAACACGCTTACCGAGAAGGTTCTGACGGAAACGACCTTGCTTACCCTTAAGCATATCAGACAGAGATTTAAGAGCTCTGTTGTTAGGTCCTGTAACAGGTCTGCCTCTTCTGCCGTTGTCAATAAGAGCGTCAACAGCCTCCTGAAGCATTCTCTTTTCATTTCTGATGATAATATCGGGAGCTTCAAGCTCTAAAAGTCTTTTAAGACGGTTGTTTCTGTTAATAACACGGCGATAAAGGTCGTTCAAGTCACTTGTTGCAAAACGACCGCCGTCGAGCTGAACCATAGGACGGATGTCAGGCGGAATAACCGGCACAACAGTAAGAATCATCCACTCAGGACGATTGCCCGAAAGACGGAATGCCTCGACAACCTCAAGCCTTTTGAGGATTCTTGCCTTCTTCTGTCCCGATGCGTTCTCAAGCTCCTCCTTAAGCTCTGCTGACAGAGCCTCAAGGTCGATTTCCTCAAGAAGCTTCTTTATAGCTTCTGCGCCCATACCGGCCTCGAAATCGTCCTCATACTTTTCGCGCATTTCGCGGTAATCCTTTTCGCTGAGAATCTGCATCTTGCTAAGACCACGAACATCGCCCGGGTCTGTTACGATGTAGTTTGCAAAATAGAGAACCTTTTCAAGCAGACGCGGTGAAATATCAAGCATAAGACCTATTCTTGACGGAATACCCTTGAAATACCAGATGTGTGATACCGGAGCTGCAAGCTCAATATGACCCATTCTTTCGCGTCTAACCTTTGCTCTTGTTACTTCAACGCCGCATTTATCGCAAACCTTGCCCTTATAGCGTATTCTCTTGTACTTTCCGCAGTGGCACTCCCAGTCCTTTGTCGGTCCGAAAATGCGTTCGCAGTAAAGTCCGTCGCGTTCGGGCTTAAGTGTTCTGTAGTTGATGGTTTCCGGCTTTTTCACCTCGCCATATGACCACTCTCTGATTTTATCGGGAGATGCAAGACCTATCTTGATTGATTCAAACACATTAAATTCCATTTATAAAGACCTCCCCTTCTTATTCCTCGTCACTGCCTGCGCCGTCGCCGTAATCGTCAAACAAATCGGAGTCCTCTTTGTAGAAAGCAGAGTCGTCGAGCATATTATCCTCGTCATCCTCATTGTCAACCAGATAGCTGTCCAATGTTTCGTCAGTTGCAACGGTCTCGCCGATCTCAAGCTCTTCATCGTCTGCGGCAACAGGAATATCATCGTCATCAAAGTTCTGGCGCAAATCAATTTCATTGTCGTCCTTGTCCAGCACCTTAACATCAAGCGCAAGCGACTGAAGCTCCTTAACGAGAACCTTAAACGACTCAGGCACGCCTGACTGCGGAATGTTCTGTCCCTTAACGATAGCCTCGTAAGCCTTAACTCTTCCGACAACATCGTCCGACTTGATTGTGAGGATTTCCTGCAATGTATATGCAGCACCGTAAGCTTCAAGCGCCCAAACTTCCATTTCACCGAAACGCTGACCGCCGAACTGAGCCTTACCGCCGAGCGGCTGCTGAGTAACAAGCGAGTACGGGCCGGTTGAACGAGCGTGGATTTTATCGTCAACGAGGTGATGCAGCTTGAGGTAGTACATATATCCGACTGTAACAGGGTTGTCGAAGTATTCGCCTGTTCTGCCGTCCTTAAGCCATGTCTTGCCGTCCTCACTGAGCCCTGCCTGCTTGAACGCCTCGAAAATGTCAGATTCGTGAGCGCCGTCAAATACAGGCGTCATAATATGCCAGCCAAGAGCCTTAGCGGCATATCCGAGGTGAACCTCAAGCACCTGTCCGATGTTCATACGCGACGGAACGCCAAGCGGGTTAAGAACAATGTCAAGCGGAGTACCGTCCGGCAGGAACGGCATATCCTCAACAGGAAGAATTCTTGATACAACACCCTTGTTACCGTGACGGCCTGCCATCTTATCGCCGACAGAGATTTTTCTCTTCTGTGCAAGATAACATCTTACAACCTTGTTTACACCGGGCTGAAGCTCGTCGTGGCTGTTTTCTCTTGTGAACACCTTAACATCAACAACGATACCGCTCTCGCCGTGCGGTACACGCAATGAGGTATCTCTTACCTCTCTTGCCTTCTCGCCGAAGATGGCTCTTAAGAGTCTTTCCTCGGCTGTAAGCTCGGTTTCACCCTTAGGAGTAACCTTACCTACAAGAATATCGCCTGCGTGAACCTCTGCGCCGATATGGATAATACCGTTTTCGTCAAGGTCCTTTAGCATATCCTCGCCGACCTGCGGAATATCTCTTGTGATTTCCTCGGCACCGAGCTTTGTATCTCTTGCCTCTGTTTCGTATTCTTCTATATGAATTGATGTGTAAACATCGTCTCTTACAATTTTTTCGCTGATAAGAACAGCGTCCTCGTAGTTGTAGCCCTCCCATGTCATAAAGCCGATGAGAGCGTTTTTACCGAGGCTGATTTCACCGTGGTCAGTTGCAGGGCCGTCAGCGAGAACATCGTTAGCCTTTACACGCTGACCCTTTTCAACAACAGGAATCTGGTTGAAGCAGGTGCCCTGGTTGGAGCGCATAAACTTTGTGATAGCAAACTCCTTCACTCTGCCGCTGTCATACTGAACTACAACCTTGTCCGCCGATACGCTCAGTACAACGCCGTCCTCCTCTGAGAGTACACAAACGCCCGAGTCAACGCCTGCCTTGTATTCCATACCTGTGCCGACAATAGGAGCCTCTGTCTTGAGAAGCGGCACAGCCTGACGCTGCATGTTTGCACCCATAAGCGCACGGTTGGCGTCATCGTTTTCAAGGAACGGAATCATAGCCGTAGCAACCGATACAACCATCTTAGGCGAAACATCCATAAAGTCGAAGCGTTCAGCCTCAAGCTCTACAAATTCATCTCTGTAACGGCCGTTTACCTTTGCGTTGACAAAGCGGTTGTTCTCGTCAAGCGGTTCGTTAGCCTGAGCCACAATGAACTCGTCCTCAACATCAGCCGTCATATAAATAGTTTCGTCGGTGACAATACCTGTTTCTTTGTCAACACGGCGGAACGGTGCTTCGATAAAGCCGTATTTATTAATCTTTGCAAAGGATGCAAGATAAGAGATAAGACCGATGTTCGGTCCTTCAGGAGTCTCGATAGGACACATTCTGCCATAGTGGCTGTAGTGAACATCACGAACCTCAAATCCTGCACGATCTCTTGAAAGACCGCCCGGACCGAGGGCTGAAAGACGCCTTTTGTGCGTAAGCTCGGCAAGAGGGTTTGTCTGGTCCATAAACTGTGAAAGCGGGGAAGAACCGAAGAATTCCTTGATAGCCGCGGTTACGGGTCTTATATTGATAAGAGAGTTCGGGGAGAGTCCGTCTGTATCCTGTGCCTGCAATGACATTCTCTCTCTGATAACTCTTTCAAGTCTTGAAAAACCTATTCTGAACTGGTTCTGCAAAAGCTCGCCTACGCTGCGGATACGGCGGTTGCCGAGATGGTCTATATCGTCGGTATTACCTACGCCGCAAGCAAGACAGTTCATATAGTTAATGCTTGAGAATATATCGTCGATGGTTATATGATTCGGAATAAGCTCTGCTTTTCTTGCTCTCAGGGTTTCCTTAAGAGCCTCCTCGTCATCGCCGCACTGCTCTAAAATCTCACGAAGCACCGCAAAGCAAACCTTTTCGTTAAGCTCACACTCAGCCTCGGCGTCAAAGCTGACATACTTTGAAATGTCAACCATACCGTTGGAGATAACCTTAACCTCCTTGCCCTCGACATCGAGGTAAGCGATATTTACGCCTGCATCCTCAATTTCCATTGCAAGGTCCTTGCCGATAACCTCGCCGGGCATAGCCATAATCTCACCTGTCATCGGGTTTACGATAGGCTGAGAAAGCTTGTTGCCCTTAAGTCTGTCGGCAATACCGAGCTTTTTGTTGTATTTATATCTGCCGACACGGGACATATCATATCTTCTCGGGTCAAAGAAAAGATTGTTGATATGTGTGCGCGCACTGTCAACTGTCGGCGGCTCACTCGGACGGAGCTTGCGGTAAACCTCAAGCATACCCTCCTCTGTGTTGGTGCAGTTGTCCTTCTCGATAGTGGCGATCATTCTGTCATCCTCGCCGAAGTAGTCGAGAATTTCCTGATCTGTACCGAGTCCCAACGCTCTGATAAACACTGTGATAGGAATTTTTCTGTTCTTGTCAATTCTTACATAGAAAACATCGTTTACATCGTTTTCATATTCAAGCCAGGCGCCTCTGTTCGGGATAACCGTATTTGAGAACAGCTTTTTACCTGTCTTGTCATATTCCATCTTGTAGTAAACGCCCGGCGAACGAACGAGCTGAGAAACAATAACTCTTTCCGCGCCGTTGATGACAAAGGTGCCGCTCGGGGTCATAAGCGGGAAATCTCCCATAAACACATTTGACTCCTTGATTTCACCTGTTTCCTTGTTTAACAGGCGGGCGGTCACGCGCAGAGGAGCTGCGAATGTAGCGTCCCTCTCCTTGCATTCGATAACGCTGTAATTCGGATGGTCAACATCCAGAGTGTAGTCAACAAAGTCCAGAACAAGGTTTCCGTTGTGGTCGGTAATGCCCGAAACATCCCTGAAAACCTCTTTCAGCCCTTTTTCCAAAAACCACTGATAGGATTTTTTCTGCACCTCAATGAGGTTCGGCATCTCGATAACCTCATCGATTTTTGCGAAGTTCATCCTCTCTCTGCTGCCAAGTTTAACCGGCTTGACATTTACCATTGGGCGTTCACTCCATTCCAAAAAATTCAAAAATTTTTAACAGTCGGCACAGCTCACACGGCAGTTTCTTATAAAAAACAGCCGATGATAAAAGCCAATTGAATTTAAAAAAAACACTTGATTTTTTGTAAATTCTGTGCTAATATTTCCGCATAGACCGTCGGAAACAGGCACTCTATGCCATTATGTTGCATTTTACAAGTATATATCAAATCAAAATGCTTGTCAATAAATTTTCTTAAAAAACTTTTATTTTTCTTAGAAATAATAAAAAATTCGCCGCAGCGGAGCAAAATCCACTGCGGTTTCTTTTTTGGAATTAAATTGTACGCCCGGTGGCGTTGTTAGTTTCTTGCTATACAATCCTCGTAAAGAAAAAGTAAATCAGCCCGTAAATAACAGATGCAAGCGTGCCGTAAACTATAACCGGGCCTGCTATAATAAACATCTTCGCACCCAAACCAAGCACATACCCCTCAGACTTAAATTCAATAGCAGGGGCAACCACCGAGTTTGCAAAGCCTGTTATCGGCACAAGACTGCCTGCGCCCGCGTGCTTTGCTATTTTTTCATACCAGCCGGCAGCCGTAAGAGCCGCACCGAGGAACACCATACTGATTGACACAACCGCCGAGGCTGTATCCTTGTCAAGTCCTGCACCCTTGTATAAATTCAGAAGCACCTGCCCGATAAGGCAAAAGCCGCCGCCGAACAAAAACGCCTTTACGCAGTCAAGCACAATCGGGCTGTTAGGCGACGCCTTTTCAGCCATTTTTGAATATTCCTGCTTTGATACCTTCATCCGCTTCACCTCAAGGATAGTGTGTGCGGAAGTCGGGCGGTTATGCAAACAAAACCTCATAAGCAACAGCCGCCTCGGAGTTACCGAAGCGGCTGTAATTTTATAAATATTTATTTTTTAAAGTTCCTGCTTTGACTCCGGACGGTCAGACATATTGACATATTCTCGTCTTTCCTGAACATTCATATAAGCAGGACGGATAATCTTGCTTGAATTGATAAGCTCCTCAATTCTGTGCGCGCTCCAGCCCGAGATTCTTGCAATCGCAAAAAGCGGAGTGAAAAGCTCCTGCGGCAAATCGAGCATTGTATAAACAAAGCCGCTGTAAAAGTCAACATTCGCGCTTACGCCTTTATACACTCTGCGCTCCTTTGCAATCTGCTCAGCTGCAATTCTCTCAACCGTATTGTAAAGGTGGAACTCGTCCTGTCTGCCCTTTTCGTTTGAAAGGCGCTCAACGAACTTCTTAAACACCCTCGCACGCGGGTCGGATATAGAATAAATTGCATGACCTATGCCGTAAACAAGACCGCTGTGGTCAAACGCCTCTTTATGCAGAATCTTTGTGATATAATTGCCGATTTCCTCATCGTCGTAATAATCCTTGACATGAGCCTTTATATCCTCAAACATACGCACAACCTTAATGTTTGCGCCGCCGTGCTTCGGACCCTTAAGCGAGCCGAGAGCCGCCGCAATAGCCGAGTATGTATCGGTGCCCGACGAGGTTACAACATGTGTTGTAAAGGTTGAGTTGTTACCGCCGCCGTGCTCTGCGTGAAGAACGAGAGCCATATCAAGCAGCTTCGCCTCAAGCTTTGTATATTTTGAGTCGGGGCGGAGCATATAAAGAATATTCTCAGCCGTTGAAAGCTCAGGCTGCGGATTGTGAATGAAAAGACTTTTGTTGTCGTGGAAATAGCCGTAAGCCTGAAAGCTGTAAACCGACAAAATCGGGAACAGCGATATAAGCTGTATGCACTGCCGCAGAACATTCGGCAGTGAAGTATCGTCCGGGTTGCTGTCGTATGAATAAAGCGTAAGAACGCTTCTTGCCAGCGAATTCATAATATCCTTGCTCGGCAATTTCATAATAATATCTCTTACAAAGCTCATCGGCACGGAACGGTAATAGGCAAGCAGGGTGCGGAATTCGTCGAGCTGCTGTGCATTTGGAAGCTGACCGAACAGAAGAAGGTATGTCACCTCTTCAAATCCAAATCGGTCATCCTTAATAAAACCGTCAACTATCTCTTCAACATTGTAGCCGCGATAATAAAGCTGACCGTCAATTGGAATTCTTTCCCCGTTTTCCTTCTCGATAAATGCGTTGACATCAGAAATTTCAGTAAGACCTGTCAGTACACCTTTACCGTTTACATCACGCAGCCCTCTTTTTACATCGTGCTTGCTGTAAAGATCAGGGTCAATATTGCTGTTGTCATAGCAAAGCTTGCTCAACTCCATTATCGCCGGAGTAATCTCGCTAAACTCTCTTTTGTGTTCCAATTAACTCACTTCCTTTAGAATAATATGCCTATCCATTTTTATCACATAACCGGCTCTACTAACATTAATATGTTATAACGAACGAATATATTATAGCAGATTAAAGCGCAAAATTCAAATTTTCAATAGACTTTGCGCTTATTATGTAGCAATAAACAAATGCAGTGTATAATTTATGTGTTCTCTTGTATAAGATGATACTCAATAGACTCAGTAAGAGCTATTCGGCTTGCCTCAACAACATCGGCTGAAACTCCTACGGTTGTCCAGACATTCACACCGTCCGATGAAGTGATAAGAACTCTTACAGTAGCCGCAGTTGCGCTTTTCGGGTCCATAACACGAACCTTGTAGTCAATGAGGTGCATTTTCATAAGCGTCGGATAAAACACCTCAAGAGCCTGCCTGAGTGCTGAGTCCATTGCACTTATCGGTCCGTTACCCTCTGCCGCCATAAGCTGAACTCTGTCGTTCACCGCTACCTTTACTGTTGCGGTCGCGCTGCATTCGTCGCTCTCGCACGGTCTGCCTGACACAATTTTGTAGTTGATAAGCTCAAAAAACGGCTTGTATTTGCCAAGGCTGCGGCGTATAAGCATTTCAAGGCTGCTGTCTGCACCTTCATACTGGTAGCCCTGCTGCTCCATCTTCTTAAGAGCGTCAAGTATTCTCGATGTTTCCTCACTGTACTTTTCAATAGTCGGGTCTATTTTCCTGATTCTTTCAAGTACGGCGTTTCTGCCCGAAATTTCGCTCATCAGAAATCGTCTTGAATTGCCGACTGTTTCCGGCGGAACATGCTCAAACGAACGCGGCAGCTTCAGCACGCCGTCAGCGTGCATACCTGCCTTGTGTGCAAATGCGCTTATGCCGACAAACGGCTCGCCGCGCTTTATCGAGGTGTTTGATATTTCGCCTATCTCACGCGCGGTCATAGTGACATTTTTCAGCTTGTCCTGCGGTATGCACTCGTACTTACCGGTTATCATCAAATCGGGAATAATCGTAGACAGGTTCGCATTGCCGCATCTCTCGCCGTAGCCGAGGTATGTACCCTGAACCTGCACTGCACCTGCCTTAACAGCCATAACAGAGTTTGCAACAGCCATTCCTCTGTCATTATGCGTGTGGATTCCGACCTTGACATCGGGAAAACGCTTGCACACAGCCGATACAATGTCATAAATCTCGTCGGGATAACAGCCTCCGTTTGTGTCGCAAAGAGCAAGACACTCAGCGCCGCCCTCAACAGCACTTGTAAGCGCAGTCAAGGCAAATTCCGGGTTATCCTTGTAGCCGTCAAAGAAATGCTCTGCGTCAAAAATCACCCGTCTGCCGTTGTCGGTCAGAAATTTGCAGGTGTCGTAAATCATTGCAAAGTTCTCATCAGCGGTTGTATTTATAATTTCGGTAACATGCAGCTTCCAGCACTTTCCGAACACAGCCACAAATTCCGTACCTGCGCTCAGTAGTGCGATTAAGTTGCCGTCGTCCTGCGCTTTAATCTCCTTTCTCCTTGTACTGCCGAACGCAACAAGACGGGAGTGTTCAAGCTTCAGCTTCTGAACTTTTTCAAAAAACTCAATGTCCTTCGGGTTTGAGCCGGGGTTGCCTGCCTCAATATATTTCACACCGAGTCTGTCAAGAGCCTTTACTATCGCAAGCTTGTCCTGAACCGAAAACGATATTCCCTCACCCTGAGCTCCGTCACGCAGGGTTGAATCAAAAATTTCAATCTGCTTCATTTTATTTTCCCCCATATGATTAATCAATCCAGCTCCATAATCATAGCGTCTGCTGTCTTTCCCGGCGGTATCATCGGCAGTACATTGGCATCAGGCGAAATATGAAAATCTACTACAACCGGAGCATTAAGGCTGTAGGCTTTTTCAAGCGCCGATTCAACCTCTTCGGGCTTTGTTACGGTCATTCCCATAACGCCGAAGGAATTAGCCAGAGCCGCAAAGTCGGTTGCACGGTGCGGGTCTGTCTGTGAAAACCGTCTGCCGTAGAACAGCTTTTGCCACTGTCTTACCATACCGAGGACGGTATTATTCATAACACACACTACAACCGGCATATTGTAGCTTTTGAGAGTTACAAGCTCGTTTAAGTTCATATGAAAGCTTCCGTCGCCTGTTATCAGCGTAACTCGGCTGTCTGCTTTACCGCACTGTGCGCCGATTGACGCACCCATACCAAAGCCCATTGTACCAAGTCCGCCTGAGGTCAGGAATGTTCTCGGCTTGTTGAACTTACAGAACTGTGCCGCCCACATTTGATGTTGCCCTACATCGGTTACTATAATATCGTTATCCTTTTTCATCTTCTGCACAGCTGAAAGAATATGATACGGCGAGGGATATCCGCTCTCACACTGTTTTAGCTCGCCGTCTTTTTTCCACTGTCTGATCTGCTCTATCCACTGCTTATGCTTAAGCTGCGGCAAAAGCTCAGTCACAATTTTAGCGGTTTCTCTTATCTCACCGAGTATAGCACAGTCTGTTTTTATATTTTTGTCGATTTCCTTTTCATCAATATCAAAGTGAATAATCGTTGCTTTCTCGCCGAATTTTTCACGGTCGCCTGCAACTCTGTCGGAAAACCTTGAGCCTACGGCGATAATACAGTCGGCATTAAGAGTTGCCATACCTGTTTCGTACATTCCGTGCATACCGAGGTTACCAAAGTAAAGCTCCTCGTCACCCGGAATACCGCCGATGCCCATAAGAGAACAGCATACGGGAGCATCAATTTTTTTAGCCAAAGCTAAAAGCTCCTCTGATGCACCGCTGCCGATAACTCCGCCGCCTGCATAGATAAACGGGCGCTTTGACGCCTTGATAAGCTCGGCTGCCTTTTGATAGTCGTTCTCTGAGCTCACATAACATTCAGGCTTTTTCGGAGTCACAGGCTCATACTCGGTTTCAAGCGCTGTGATGTCCTTCGGAACATCAATAAGCACAGGGCCTTTTCTGCCTGTATTCGCAATTTCAAACGCTTCTCTGATTGTCGGCGCAAGTTCCTCCATACTCATAACACGATAGCTCTTTTTTGTGACAGGTGCGGCGATTGACTTGATGTCAACCTCCTGAAAGCTGTCACGCCCAAGGCAGTCCCTTGTAACATTGCCGGTTATCGCCACAACAGGCGAGCTGTCCATTTTTGCGGTTGCAAGACCCGTTATGAGGTTTGTAGCTCCGGGTCCCGAGGTTGCAATGACAACGCCTGTCTTGCCTGTTGCGCGCGCATATCCGTCTGCGGCGTGTGACGCGCCCTGCTCGTGCGCCGTGAGGATATGGTTTATCCTGTCACTGTACTTATACAGCGCGTCATAGATGTTCAGCACTGCACCGCCCGGATAACCGAAAACAGTGTCAACACCCTGCTCAAGCAAACATTCTGCAATAATATCCGATCCGTTCAATTTCATATTAATCACTTACCCTTTCTTATCCACATAACTTATCTGAAAACGGCATAAAAAAACGCCCTTGCAATCAGTAAACTGACTGCAAAGACGAAAAAATCCGCGGTACCACTTTGCTTGCTCATAAGAGCCTCTCAAAACATCGGGCATAAAGCCGAATGTCCGCCCCTGTAACGGAGGGCAGCCGTTCAAGCCTACGCAAAATGCTTCAGCCGAAAACTCAAGGGTGATTTTCCTTTGGGGCAATACCGCCTCACACCAACCGGCGGCTCTCTGAAAAAGCTTGTCCGTAGTACTCTTCCCTGTCAAAGCCTTTGAAATATTCTGTTAGCATTTATTTTATAACTACCGGCGAAATTTGTCAATACATAAATTCGCAAGTTTTTATTCAAACTCGCTTTCAACTATTCTGCTGTATTCACGCAGAGGATAACGCCCGTCGTGAGCCTCGCCGACAACTGTTCTCGACATATTGTCTCCCGAAGTTATTCTTACTACGCCTGCATTTGCAAGGCTTTTGCATATTGCCTCTCTCTTTTCACCGTCGGGGCATAAAACAGCAGCGGTCTGAAGATGATTTTTGCAGGGCTTTAAGGTCTGCACAATTTTATAGTGTGTAAGTCTTTTCACCCACACGCTTCTGTAAAGATAGGATATTGTAAGCTCGCTGTCATCCGTGCATATAACGCTTACACCGTCCGCCGACATAATTACATTATTCGTTGCGTGCTGTTCAAGCCTCTCGTTATAGATGCTTATCGCATTTTTCGCTCTCATCCCGAAATCAGCCTGCCCCGTCCTGTTATTAACTCGCCTTAGTATATCAAAAAATCTCTCGGCGAAATGTATCTGCTCCTGCCGTGAGTCCGTATCGACAAATATTCCCTGACACGATGAACACAAAAGCTGGTTTGTTGAGCATATATTTTCCGCAAGCTGTTCAAGCTCTTTATCCTCTGCCGAAATATCGGCATAAGCGAACGAAAGCTTGTGCCCCCATTCGATTATCTTAGTTTCAACACTTGCCATACTCCTTGCCGCCTTAACCGCCGCATCACCACCCCAGACAACAACAGCGTCGCACAAATCGGCGAGTGATTTAAGCGTTTGCGTTTCTGTTGACGGAACATCAAACACATAAATAAAATCAGAAAGCGCAGGCTCAATTTTAATAAGCTCACCGAGCAGAAGCACCGATAAGCCCGAATCTCCGGCAGGAAGCTTGAGAATATTTATATTCCCTGCAAGCAAGCCTTCAATAACGCTGTACGCAGGCAAAGCGTCTACATTGCCTGCGGCGATATGCAAAAGCACGCCCAGCGGCATACGCTTTCTTTTAATTCTGCCGTCAATCGTCATTTCTTCATCGCACAGCTCAACACTGCATTTATACCGCAGTGACTTCTCGGAAAAAAGCTGTGCCATCTCGGCAAACCTTTCCCTGCCTATATTGAATTTTTCAAGATACGGCAGCAGAATATCATCATAGCCGCCGTCAAGCACCGCCCTTGACAGCTTATCACAGGCGTTGATAACCTTATCAAGCGGAAGTATCTCTCCTGTTTCAAGCGGCTTATATAGCTCCGTTTCAAGAGAAGCTATTATTTCCTCCTGACGGCTGTCGTTCAGGATTTTGCCCTTATAAAGTATCATAATTTCAACCTCTCGAACCGTCTAATTATCACTGCTCAGATATTCCTGCGCTCCAGCCGCACAGGTTACAATGTCGCTTATTCCGACCCTGCCGATAATTTCAAGCCAGGGCGAGCTTTCTCCGCACGGACACTGCTCGGTGTGGAGAACACCTATATCGTCTGTCATAACGCTTAAAAGCGGCATACTGCGCACCATCGGCGTCAGCAGGTTTACAAGCCCCGGCTGACCGTCCCTTACAGGCGAGAAATCGTCGGGATTTCTTATGATAACACGGCTGTAAACGGGGATATGGAAGTGATGCTGCTTGCAGTCGGTGTATAAAATCGGGTGCTCAACCGCACCGAAAAACTCAACAACATTTTCCTGCTCAATACCGAGCACCTCATAAACAAGGCGGTAGAAGTCCTGCTTATCAACCTTTTCGGCGTAAAACTGCTTCCAGCCGCCGCCTAGCGTCACCATACTGCCCTTCGGCATTTTCAGCCGCACGCCTTTTTCTTTCATATCCCTGAGCATAAAATATGTGTAGGCAGGAAAGCCTATCGTCCTCATCGGAAATCTTGACTCGGCGCATTTTTCAAGCATACTGCTCACCCTGTCGAGCGACAGCTTATAGCCGCCTTCACTCATTTCAAGTGCGTATGTACGGCTCAGTGCAGGTGCAAAAAATGTAAAGCCGAAGGCGGTCTTGCTAACTGCGGTTGTGTTTTGTCTGCTCGGCTGATAGCCGAAAATTATATAGTTCACAGGCCTTAAAGACCACAACCTGTGATATTTTCCGATCCGTATAACCATATCAAGTCCGTTTCTAAGTGAGCGGAAATCAAACCCTATATTTGAGCGCGCGCCGCTTGTCCCGGATGAAGTGGCTTTAATCAGCTGCCGCTTTTGAGGTACGCTTTCAAGGCGGTGATGCTTGAAATAAAGCGTTGGAATAAAAGGCAGCCTTATCAGATCGTCAAATACTTTTATCGTGTTCGGGTCAAAGCCTGCTTCGTCAAGTATGCGCCTGTAGTCAGCACAGTGCTGATACTGGAAAACGGCATTTTCACGCATAGCATCAACAAACAGCCTGTCACTGCCCATTATGTCGTACGGCTTTTTATATTTAAACAGTTTTTTATCAGTGCCCAAGCCATTCACCCCACAACAAAATCTACAATCCCAGTATAACATATGATTCATAATTTTCAACAACAAAACAGCCGCCTCATCAGGAGACGGCTGTTTATGTATATTTATACCTGCTTTATTTAACTATAGTCGCTGCAAGCTGTGTTATCTTCTCCGGTTCGTCCGGCAAAAGATAAATCGTTTGCTTTAAGCAGCTCAGCTTATAGCCTGCGACCTCACCGTCAAGCAAAAGCTTTTCGCTTTTTGGCAGCGGCTTGTTCTTTGAAAACGCTTTTGAAAGCAAATCGGGCGTCGACAGCTCGTCATCGCGGCTGATACCGCCGATAATGAATATCACATTGCACTCCGAAAGGCTTTCGTTGATTTTATCGCCGAGCATCTCGGGGTCAAACGCCGACAGCACACGAGCTATCCTATATTTCCCGTTTTTAAGCACAGCCTTCAACGCCGTTTCGCAGTATCCCGTTTTTCGTGCCGAATAAAATATCAAATTACAATCCATAAATTCACCATTTTAACTACTGAAGCGGCATTATATTGACAACGCAGGTAAGCTCAAGATCGTTGCTCGATTTAACCGTGATAATCGCCTGTCCCGGCGCAATGCCCTTAACCAAACCGTTTTGGTCAACAGAAGCAACGCTCGGGTCGCTGCTGCTCCAACGCAGCTTTTTATCCGAGGCGTTGTCAGGGCCCACCGTTGCCGAAAGCTGAATGGAGCTTCCCTGATAAAAATCATAGCCCGAGTAATTTATGCTCATAGTTGTAACAGGCTGAAGCACCGTAACCTCGCACTGCGCCACATAACCGTTTTTGCTCTTTGCGGTTATCACAGCAGTACCAGCCGACATAGCGTAAACAACACCGTCGTTGTCAATGTCGGCAACGCCTGTATTCGTTGAAGTCCATTCAAGCGTCTTATCTGCAACATTATCGGGATTCCACACAACCGTCAGGCGGCTGCTTGAGCCGTTTTCAAGCGTAATTTCATTGCTGGTAAAGCTGATGCCCTTTTCCTTTATCTTTGACTCTGAGCTTGATGAAGAAGAGCTGCTACCTGCTGCGTCTGCCGCATCGTGCAGAGTAAATGCGCGCTCCTTGCCCTTCAAGTTGCCCTCACCGTCATACCAGTCAATATCGCCTGCCTTCAACGCCTTTGAAAAGCTTGTAACCTTCGGTTTTGTGCCGCCGTATGAGTTGTAATAAACATCAGGCCACAAAGCATCGGAATTGATTTTTGCCTTCTTAACATCAACATCGCTGCTCTCGCCCGGACGGCACTTTCTTGCAACAACAACCGTTCTGAATTCGCTGAACTCATACGAGCAGGTTGAAAGAGAAAGCAGCTGGTCGTCCTCGTTTACATCAACGGGGCAGTCGATAAGCGAACGCTCTCTGATTAAATAAACATAGTTCATAAACTCGGCGTCGCTGTTAAACGAGCCTGTCAGATAGTCAAAGTAGTCGCCGTGAGCATCGAGGGTGTTTGTCTTATAAATTGAAATAATCTTCCAGTCTGCGTCACCCTTAGGCGTATCAAAGTAAACAATCGGATTTTTCTTGTAGAAGTCGAGGTTGCCCGAATATGTGCCGTAGTTCATAAGGTTTTGGAACATCTGGCCATTCTGCATATGGTGGCCGTGAATGATAACATTCTTTGCGTCTACGACGCCCTTGCTGCGGTAATCAATAAAGAGGCTTCCGTAACCCGAGTAATTTCCGTAAATATCTCTGTAAAGATAGTACTGATTGTTTATATCATCTCCGTCATGCGACAACACAGGGTAGTTTATGTAATCGGTTCCGGGAATTTCAAGCCACGCGGCAATTTCTTTATTTTTCTCTTTCAGCGCCTTCCAGTTTCTGCTGCTCACAGGCTTATCATCAGGATTGTCCTCGATCGGAGCAACCGTCGGTCTTGTCTCCTCTGTCGATGATGTAGCGATGAGGTCATTAACTAAATTTGCATTGAGCATCGGAGCTATAAAAAGATAGTTTATCAGATACCCTGCCGTTATTATAAATGTGAGACTTGCCGCAATCAGAACAAGCTTTCTTATTACCTCGGCAGGACGGTCGCCCTTCATCGGGATAACACTCCTGATAAATCCGCGCTTTTTCTTCTTTTTTACGGCGTCTATCGGCTCAATGACAAACTCAAGTCCAAGCTCGTCAACCGTATCCTGCGGCAGAGCAGTTCTCAGTGCCGCCGATTCAATAGCTTCTTTTATCATATCCACTGTATCTATGCCTGTGAGCGATTCATCGGGCAGTGCGACAATACGCAGATTGTTATAGAAAAAGCAGAAGGACTCATTCCCCTTGCCTGCATCCCCAAGTGAAAAGGCGTTTGCCCTGCTCTGACCGCTTTCAATAAGCTGCCGCAGAGATGATGAAGCATCATCTTCCTTATCACTATTTTTAAGCTCGTTCATCAGCTTTTTGGCTGGAGTATAATCGCAGCTGCAAAGCTGGCAGAGTATATTGTGCACCGTTTTGCTTTTGCTGCTGTCATAGGCATTTAAGATAATAACCGTATCAATATCGTCCTGTGATTTTTCGCTTTCTCTTATAGCCTTCAACAGACTTTCAGCATCATCATCTATTGATATACTGTTAAGAACATGCATATTCCTGCGGTTAAGACGGGTTATAAGCACGGGCAGATTTTCCTTGAAGCGTCTGTCGCTTTTCCCTTTATTTAATGAGTAAATTTCTATATTCATTTCAGTTCTCCTTGTATAAATCGTATCCGATTTTTGTCACCTTGAGGTTTTCAAGAGCCTCGCTGATAAGGGAGTCACAGTCAAGCTCATCCTGAGCAAGCTTGACATATTTCAGTATAGGGCGGGTACGCGGATGCTTCGGTGTAAACACTGTGCAGCAGTCCTCATACGGTTCTATTGAGGTTTCAAATGTATCAATTTTTCGCGAGATTGTTATAATCTCCTCCTTGTCCATACCGATAAGCGGTCTGAACACAGGCATAGTGCAGGCTTCGTCGGTACAGGCTATTGCGCTTATCGTCTGGCTTGCAACCTGCCCCAGGCTCTCACCCGTAATTAAAGCCGCACAGTCGTTTTGCTCGGCTACCCTCTGCGCTATCTGCATCATAAAGCGGCGCATTATTATCGTGAAAAGCTCCTCTGGGCATTTACTCTGGATTTCCTCCTGAATTCTTGTAAATGGAACCGTATACATTGTCATTCTGCCGCTGTAGCGCGACACAAGCTCCAACAATTTCTGAACCTTCAGCTCGGCTCTCTCGCTTGTATACGGAGGAGAAGCAAAGTGAACGGCTGTAAGCTCAACGCCTCTTTTAGCCATCATATATGCCGCCACAGGGCTGTCAATACCGCCGCTTATCAGGATTGCCGCTTTGCCGCCTGTTCCTACAGGAATTCCGCCGACACCCTTTTTAGCAGGACCGTGAACATACGCGCCGAAATCCCTGATTTCTACATTTACGGTTATATCGGGATTATGCACATCAACGCTTAAATGCGGGAATTGTTCAAGTATATATCCACCCAGCTCTCGGCAGATTTCAGGCGATTTAAGCGGAAACTTCTTGTCCGATCGCTTAGCCTCAACCTTGAAGGTTCTGCACTGCGAAAGCTCATCGGCAAGATATTCCGCCGCGACCTTCATTATATCTTCCATATCCTTTTCGGCTCTTGCCGCGCGTGAATATGCGGCTATGCCGAACACCGTCTTAATTCTTTCTTCCGCCTCATCAATATCGGAATATTCGTTTGCCGGAGTAACATAAATTGTAGACTGCGCTATTTTAACGCTGAAGCCCCCGAGCGATGAAATCCTGTGCTTAATATTCTTTACAAGAGCCGTTTCAAAGGTCTTGCGGTTAAGCCCCTTTAACGCTATCTCTCCAAGCTTTATCAGTATAAGTTCGTTCATATATAAATCCTTTCGGCAATAATCTTACTTTCTAACTATTTTCTCTGTACCGGCCTTAAGTGCTTCGCAAAAATACTGAGCTTCCTCCATTGTGCTGTACTTTGAAAAGCTCAGGCGTAAAGCAGAGTCGGTTCTCTGCCTTGAAAGACCCATCGCGTCAAGCACATGACTTTGCTTTCCCTTTGCACAGGCAGAGCCGCTTGAAACATATATGCCCTCTCCTGCAAGAAAATGCATCATAGTCTCGCTCCTTATCCCCTCTACCGAGAAGTTAAGGATATACGGCAAAGCATCAATGGGCGAGTTTATAAACACTCTGTCCAGCTTTTGGACAAAGACTTTAATATAATCCCTTATTTCGGCTATGCGCTGAACAGCCGAATAGTCAATTTCATTAACGGCACAGCCAAACGCAGCTATGAGCGACGCAGCCTGTGTGCCCGGTCTTATTTTACACTCCTGCTCACCGCCGTAGTGCTGCGGAATTATTCTTGTTCCCTTTTTTATGTAAATTGCGCCTACACCCTTTGGTCCGTGAATTTTATGCGCTGTAATGCTCAGCAAGTCGGCGCCGATTTTTTCAGCCTTAATCGGTATCTTGCCGAAAGCCTGAACGCAGTCACAGTGAAAAAGCGCAGGTGAATTGTTTTGCTTTATTATTCTCTTAACCGCATTATACGGCTGAATTGCCCCTGTTTCGTTGTTGACAGCCATAAGGCTTACAAGAATTGTCTTTTCGCCTATTGCTTCTTTCAAATCGTTTTCGCTTATTTTTCCGCTTTCATCGGGCTTTAAGTAAACAACCTCATAGCCTGTATTTTCAAGACGCTTGCAGGCTTCAATAACCGAGGAGTGTTCAACAGCCGAGGTCACTATTTTATTGCCCGTGCGCCTGCGGCTTTCCGCTGCGCCGAACAGAGCAAGATTATTTGCCTCTGTCGCACCGCTTGTGAAAAAAATCTCGCGTTCGTCAGCACCAAGACTTTTTGCAACGCTTCTTCTCGCCGCTGTAAGCTCCGCTTCAGCCTTTATACCGAGGCTATGCAGTGAGGATGGGTTGCCGAAGCATTCAATCATCATTTCATACGCCTTGTCCGCCGCTCGTTTGCTCACTTTGGTTGTCGCACTGTTGTCAAAATAAACCTGCATCTGAAGTACTCCTGACAGTCTTTAGAATATACCTTACTTTACATTATACACGAAACAATCGCAATAGAAAAGGAAATAATAAAATTTAACAAAGTTTTCAGAAATTTTTAATATTCCTAAGCGCAACAAAACTGCGGCAAACAGCTTGCCGCAGTTGATAGAATCAAAATTATTCAACGGTTACAGATTTCGCAAGATTCCTCGGCTTATCGACATCGTTGCCTCTGAGAACCGAGGTATAGTAAGCCACAAGCTGCATCGGCACAGCCGCAAGCATAGGCATAAGCATATCGTCGGTTACGGGGATATTGATTCGGAAATCATAAGCCTTCTCGTCAATACGGAAGTCCTCTCTGGTTATAACAATAACCTTTGCTCCTCTTGACTTCACCTCAACAATATTGCTGACCGTCTTTTCAAGCAAATCAGACTGAGTTGCAACGGCTATAACAGGCATACCGTCAGTGATAAGCGAAATTGTGCCGTGCTTAAGCTCGCCTGCCGCATACGATTCGGAATGAATATACGATATTTCCTTAAGCTTAAGTGAACCCTCCATACTCAGCGCATAATCAAGTCCTCTGCCGATATAAAGCAGACTATCGGCAGTAATCAGCTGAGTTGAGATGTACTGAGCTGTTTCAAGGTCGGACTCAAGTATTTTTTCAATAAGCTCAGGTGTTCCGAGCAACGCCGCAGTCAGCTTTTTACATTCGCTCTCGTCTATCATACCTTTTGCAAACGCAAGCTCAAAGGCAAACAAATACATAACCGCCAGCTGAACTATATAAGCCTTTGTAGAGGCAACGGCAATTTCAGGACCTGCGTGAGTATATATAAGCATATCAGCCTCTCGCGCAATCGACGAGCCCTTGGCGTTTACAATAGCAAGTGTTTTCGCACCGAGCGACTTTGCAAGGCGCATTGCCGCCAAGCTGTCAGCCGTTTCACCCGACTGTGAAATTATAATAACTAAATCGCCCTGCCCTACTATCGGACTGCGATAACGGAATTCGCTTGCAATATCAACCGTTACAGGCACTCTCGCAAGCTTTTCAATAACATATTTTGCAACCAATCCGGCGTGCATGGCAGTACCGCAGGCAACAATAAAAATGTTCTTGAAGTTCTTTATATTGTCGTGTGTAATTCCGCACTCCTCAAGGTTCGGCAGCTCGTTTTCAACTCTCGGCTTCACCGTCATATTTATGGCGTTCGGCTGCTCGTGAATTTCCTTTATCATAAAATGCTCATAGCCGCCCTTTTCAGCCGCACTTTCGTCCCAGTCAGCTGTAAGAAGCTGCTTTTCTACAAGCTCCTTGTGCTCGTCATAAATCTTTACCTCGTCCTTTGACAGCACTGCAATTTCATCGTGATCAAGCAGATAATAGTCCCTTGTATATTTCAAAATAGCAGGAACATCCGAGGCTATATAATTTTCACCCTTGCCAACGCCGACAATAAGCGGACTTTCGCGGCGCACAGCGTAAATAACATTCGGAAAATCGGCAAAAACTATGCCGAGTGCAAACGAGCCTTCAAGCTCGCCTATAGTTTTGATAATAGTATCAATAGGTTCACCGTTGTAGTAATAGTTCAACAGCTGAGCCACAACCTCGGTGTCGGTTTCGCTTACAAAATTAACGCCTTTATTTGCGAGGAACTCCTTAAGATCCCTGTAATTCTCAATAATACCGTTATGTACAACAGTAACCTTTGCGCCGCTGTGCGGATGTGAATTTATATCAGACGGCTCGCCGTGAGTTGCCCAGCGTGTATGACCTATACCGACGCGGCCCTGCGGCTTACCCTCAACCTCCATTTTTTCTCTGAGCTTTTCAAGCTTGCCCTGAGCCTTGCACACCTTGATTTCGCCATTCTCAAAAACGGCTATTCCGGCAGAATCATATCCTCGGTATTCAAGCTTCGACAGCGAATCAACAAGAACATCGCTGCAATCCCTGTAGCCTGCATATCCGACTATTCCACACATACCATTACCTCCGTATCATAATAAATTTCGCTGTGATCCCTATGCGTAATAAACTTCGACACAGCTATTATATTTTCAATCATCGTTATTCGTGAATAAATGTCGGCACAATCTCATGCAAAGCCTCAATCGTTTTTTCAGGCTCGTTTGCGATTGCGCATTCCTCAAGCTTTTCAAGCTTTTCAATGAAATCCTCTGAATTTATCGGAATCTGATTGCCGATAAATATCTTTTTGTTCTCCGTCGCCTTAAGTCCCTCTTCGCTCATCAAAAGCTCTTCAAAAAGCTTTTCGCCGGGGCGCAGTCCGGTGAACTTAATCTCAACATCCTTATACGGCACCTTACCGTACATTCTTATAAGGTTCTCTGCAAGCGTAGTAATCTTAACAGGCAAACCCATATCAAGCACAAAAATCTCGCCGCCTTTAGCCATTGCCGCCGCCTGCAGAACAAGCGACACAGCCTCGGGGATAGTCATAAAATAGCGGATAACCTCAGGGTGGGTAACAGTTACAGGTCTGCCGCTTTCAATCTGTCTTTTAAACAGCGGTATAACAGAGCCGTTCGAGCCCAGTACATTACCGAAGCGCGTTGTGATAAACGCTGTTTTAGAGGTGCTGAACTGTGCCATATACTGCACAATCATCTCGCAGCAGCGCTTTGTAGCACCCATAATGTTTGTCGGGTTTACAGCCTTGTCTGTCGAAATCATCATAAATTTCTCAACGCCGTAAAACTCCGAAAGCGACGCTACATTATATGTGCCGATAACATTGTTTTTAACCGCCTCCTCAGGTGAGGTTTCCATAAGCGGAACATGCTTATGCGCAGCGGCATGGAATACAAGCTGAGGCTTGTACTTCTCAAAAATTATCTTCATTTTTTCCTTGTCACGAACAGACGCTATCAGCGTAACAAGGTCAAGCTTGTCGCCGTAATCCATCATCAGCTCCTGCTGAATGTCATAGGCGTTGTTTTCGTATATATCAACAATAATAATCTGCTTCGGACAATATGCGGCAATCTGTCTTGTCAGCTCACTGCCGATTGAGCCGCCGCCGCCCGTTATCATACAAATCTTATCCTTGATAATCTGCTTGATGTCGTCCTTGTCAAAGGTCACAGGGTCGCGTCCAAGCAGGTCTTCTACCTTTATATCCGCAATCTGATGCATAAGCTTCGGCTGCTCCTCATCGAGAAACAGCTCGCTCAAATACGGCACGACCTTGACTACGCAGCTTGTTTCAGAGCAAAGGTCAAGAATATATCTTCTCTGAGCCTCTGTGCAAGACGGAATGGCAAAGAGGACAACCTCAATATCCTCCTTTTTGCAAAGGGCAATTATATCCTCGCAGTTGCCCATAACCTCAACGCCCATAACCTCTGTTTTGAGCTTTTTGGGGTCGTCATCGACAATTCCGACAGGGAGGTACTGGTTTGACGGGTTATTAGGGTCAAGCCTTGCGCTTTCAATCTCACGCAGAATAATCCTGCACGCCTCGCCTGCACCCACAATCATTGTGCGCTTTTTCATTTCTATCTGACCGTGGTCGGTAAGCAGCAGGAATGTGCGCCTGAAGCAAAAGCGGAATGCGATTATTCCGCCCGTTATAATTATGAACGACATAATAGTAAACGAAATCGCCGGATTCTTCGGCAGATATATAAGATAGGTTATAAGCAGCACAAAAACACTGCTTATTCCTGTACCAAGAATACACGACAAATAGTCCTTAAGCTTAAAATACCGCCAATATTTATTGTATGCGCCGCTGAGCATAAGTCCTGCGGCTGTAAGAACAATATAAAGCGTTGTAAATACAACAAGCTCAGCGTTGTTCAATGAACGCTGGCCGTTTGTTACAATTAAAAGCAAGTAGTTTGTCAAAAAGCAGCCTATACACGCGACAAACATATCGGCAAGACAAAGCACAAGCTTTCTCGGTGAAATATTTTTCATCTATATCATTACCTCTTCTTTTAACAAGGGCAAATTATACAATCCACACGCCCATACCACAGGGCAATTTTAAGATGATTATAATATTTTGTTGATAAAAAGTCAAATAATTTAATATGACAGAGAATTTTTGAATTTGAAGATATGGCAAGCAAATTTTCTTTCACTTTTCACAGTTTCTGCGGCATCTGCTGCAATCTCCGCTGCAGCCGCAAGCGGAGCCTTTTCTGCGCCAAATGTGCCTTATCGCTAAAACGAATGCGACAGCAATGGCAATCAGCAAAATTATACTTAATGCGTTCATATCACACCCACCCTGCTACAAGTCCTATTGTGTGCAGTAAAAAAGCCGCTATCCACGCTATAACGCACTGAACGCCGACAACGCCGACCGCCCATTTTCCGCCAAGCTCACGCTTTACAGATGTTATCGCCGCAACACACGGAGTATACAGCAGTGTAAACACCAGAAATACCAATGCCGAAAACGGCGTGAACAAGCTTGTTATTGCGCCTGTCTGACCGCCGAACAAAACGGTGAGCGTTGACACAACGCTTTCCTTTGCTGTAAAGCCTGTGATAAGCGCAGTAGAAATTCTCCAGTCGCCGAGTCCGAGCGGCGCAAACAGCGGCGAAATCAGCCCTGCAAGAGCCGCAAGCAGGCTGTCCTGCGAGCGTGTAACAATGTTGAGCCTTGTGTCAAAGCTCTGCAAAAACCAGATAATAATTGTCGCAACAAAAATAACCGTGAAGGCTCTTGATATAAAGTCCTTCGCCTTATCCCACAAAAGCAGCCACACATTTTTTGCTCCCGGCATTCTGTAGTTCGGCAGTTCCATAACAAACGGCACAGCCTCACCCTTAAACATTGTACCCTTAAGCAGAAATGCGTATAATATTCCCACGATTATTCCTGTAAAATAAAGACCTATCATCACAAGTGCGCCGTTATCGGGGAAGAACACGGCGGTGAACAGGGCATAAATCGGCAGCTTTGCCGAACAGCTCATAAACGGCGTGAGCAGAATCGTCATCTTTCTGTCACGCTCAGACGGAAGAGTTCGGCTTGCCATAACGCCCGGAACAGTACACCCGAATCCGATAAGCATCGGAACAATACTTCTGCCCGACAGACCGATTTTTCGCAAAAGCTTATCCATAACAAACGCAACCCTCGCCATATATCCGCTGTCCTCAAGGATTGACAAAAAGAAAAACAGCGTAATAATGGTCGGCAGGAAGCTGAGAACACTGCCTACGCCGGCAAAGATGCCGTCAATAATCAGCGAATGAACAACCTCGTTTATTCCGTATGCGGTCAAAGCGCCGTCCACAACACCGGTCAGCCACTCTATGCCCATATTCAGAAGCTCCGACAAACCTGAACCGATAAGTCCGAATGTAAGCCAGAAAACAAGCGCCATTATACAGACAAACGCAGGAATAGCAGTGAATTTACCTGTAAGTATCCTGTCAATAGATGCGCTTCTCGCGTGCTCGCGGCTCTCTTTCGGCTTGACAACCGTCGCCTCACAGACCGATTCAATAAAGCCGAAGCGCATATCGGCAATGGCGGCGGCTCTGTCAAGACCTCTCTCCTCCTCCATCTGCACTATTATGTGCTCAAGAGTTTCCTTTTCATTTTTATCAAGACTCAGTCTTTCAAGAATGAGCTCATCACCCTCAACAAGCTTTGCCGCCGCAAAACGAACAGGAATTCCCGCCTGCTTTGCGTGATCCTCAATAAGGTGCATTATCGCGTGCAGGCATCTATGTACTGCTCCGCCGTGTTCATCAGGAGAACAGAAATCCGTTCTTCCGGGACGCTCGCGATATTTTGCCACATGTATTGCGTGGCTGACAAGCTCATCTATACCCTCGTTTTTAGCTGCCGAAATCGGCACAATGGGTATGCCGAGCATTTTTTCCATCTCGTTTACGAGTATCGAACCGCCGTTTTCTCTGACCTCGTCCATCATATTCAGCGCCAGAACCATTGGAATATTAAGCTCCATAAGCTGCATTGTAAGATACATATTTCTCTCAATATTTGTGGCGTCAACTATATTTATAATTCCCCTCGGTCTTTCTTCAAGCAGAAATTCCCTTGTCACAAGCTCCTCACTTGAATACGGCGACATCGAATATATACCCGGCAAATCCGTCACAAGAGTGTTCGACTTGCCCCTTATCGAACCGTCCTTTCTGTCAACCGTAACACCGGGAAAATTCCCGACATGCTGGTTTGAACCGGTAAGCTGATTAAACAGAGTAGTCTTGCCGCAGTTCTGGTTTCCGGCAAGAGCAAAGGTCAGGCACTCGCCGGACGGCAAAGGCGCACCGCTCGACTTCGTGTGGTATATTCCGCCCTCTCCCAATCCGGGATGCACAGAAGAATCTACTGCCCTGAGCCTTGATTTCTGAGCCTTAACCGGTTTGTCCGTACTGTCTATTTCAATTTTCTTTGCATCCTCAAGCCTGAGTGTAAGCTCATACCCGTGAATTTGCAGCTCCATCGGGTCTCCCATAGGCGCAAGCTTTACCATCGTAACCAACGCACCGGGTATAAGCCCCATATCAAGAAAATGCTGACGCAGAGCACCCTGACCGCCCACAGAAGTAACGACAGCGCTTTCACCTGATTTCAATTCATTTAGTCTCATACCAATCGTTCCCCTCATTTTGTCAGTTCTTTACTTTTCATTTTATTCTATACAGATTAATTATAGCACATTTTTTGAACAGTACATAGCTATTTGTCGCATATTGTCAAAAAGAAAAACACCCTGCAAAAAAGCAGCCGCTTTTTGACTCAAAAGTGACTGCTCTTTTCACAATGCGCATCGCATCTATACAACGCATATTAAATTTACTTTAATCCAACAGATTTTTATCAGAGAAGGTATCGCCTGCCGCGTCAGAATAAAGCTTCATCAGCTTTTCAACCGTCATATTCTTCCGCTGCTCACCCTCTAAAACGGTGATTATTTTTCCGTTCGACATCACAAGCGTTTTGTTGCCTGTACTCAGCGCATCCTTGATGTTGTGAGTAACCATCAGCGTTGTTATGTTGTTTTCCTTTACAATTTCATTTGTAATATCCATAACCTGCTTTGCAGTTTTCGGGTCAAGCGCCGCAGTATGCTCATCAAGCAGGAGGATTTTCGGTGTAACTATAGTCGCCATTAAAAGCGTCAAAGCCTGCCGCTGTCCGCCTGACAGCAAACCCACCTTTGATTTCAGCCTTTCCTCAAGACCAAGCCCAAGGCGTGAAAGCTGGTTTTTAAACAGCTGTTCATCAGACTTCTTGATTCCTCTCGACAATCCTCGCCTTGAGCCTCTGCTGTAGGCAAGGGCAAGGTTCTCTTCAATCGTCATATTCGGGGCGGTTCCCTTTAACGGGTCCTGAAACAGCCTGCCAATGTACTTTGCGCGCTTATAGCTTTTTTGCATTGTTACATCCTGATTATCAAGATACACATAGCCGCTGTCGATTATATATGTTCCCGAAATCGCATTAAGCATCGTTGATTTTCCTGCGCCGTTACTGCCTATTACGGTGACAAAATCACCCTTTTTAAGGTGAAGATTTACATTATCAAGCGCCTTGCGTTCGTTTACGGTATTTGCATGGAAGGTGATACACGCATTTTCAAGTCTTAGCATTGTCGTTTTTCGCCCTCCTTGCATTTCTTCTGACAATCTTCTCGCTTATTATAGGTACGCTTATAGCAATAATAACAATTATTGCCGACAACAGCTTAAAGTATGACGCGGGAAGCCCGAGCTGGAATACAATAGTAATAAACACTCTGTAAACCACCGCGCCCAGAATTGCGGAAATCAGATTGTTGAGCACCGACCGCCTGCCGAATATCGTTTCACCGATAATTATTGATGCTATTCCGACAACAACCATACCTGTGCCAGCCTTGGCATCTGCAAAGCTCTGGTTCTGCGCCAGAGCCGCACCCGACAGCGCAACAATGCCGTTTGCTATCGCAAGACCCAGTATTTTCATAGCGTCTGAGTTAATCGAGCTTGCGTTTACCATTTCAACATTGTCGCCGGTTGCCCTTATTGACATTCCTATCTGTGTTCTTAAAAACCAATAAAGCACAACGGCAACTATAACGACAATCAAAAGGAGTATCGGAATAACCGCCAGCTTCTTCGCTACGCTTATATCCAAATCGCCGAGAAGCTGCACCCCAAACGCCTGTGCGTCCGAGAAAATGCTTGTTTTACCGTTGATGTTGACCGTCGGCTTTTCACCCATAATCATAAGGTTTATTGAATATAATCCGGTCATTGTCAGTATTCCCGCAAGAAGAGGCTGAACCTTCAGCTTTGTCTGTAATATACCCGTTATCATACCGGCAACTGCTCCTGCAAGAAGCGCCAGCACAAGCGAGAGTATCGCAAACAGCAAGCCACTATCATTTGACGGCTGCATATTTGTTATCATAACAGACACCGCAGCACCCGTTATGAACGAGCCGTCGACGGTGAGGTCGGGTATATCGAGTATTCGCAACGACACAAACACGCCGATAGCCATAATCGCATATATAAGCCCCTGCTCAAGCGAGCCTAAGCCTAAAGTTAAAAACTGCATAAATCAATCTATCCTTTTCTCAGGTAGGATTATTCAAAAACAACCGTTTTTTCGTTGTCAAGAAGCGACTGCGGAATTGTCACGCCGATTTTCTCGGCAGTTGTTGTATTAACATATGTTGAAAGGTCATCAAAAACAAGAACCGGAATGTCGGAGACCTTTGTACCGTTAAGCACCTTAACTGCCATATTGGCTGTTTCAATACCCAAATCCTCATATTTTATTCCGATTGTTGCAAAGCCGCCGTCCTTAACCATTGAGTCAGCGCCTACATAGCACGGAATTTTTACGTCATTGCAAACCTGTGAGAGTACAGCCATACCTTCAGCAACAGTGTTGTCTGTCGGTGAGAACACTGCGTCACACTTTGTCACGAGTGACTCTGCCGCTTGCTGTATAGCTGAGCTGTTCTCAACATTAGCCTCAACATACTTAAGACCTATTTTATCACAGTATTTCTTTGCACTTTCAATGTTTGCAACCGAGCTGTCCTCAGCAGAGTTATAAATAAGACCTACTGTCTTGATATCCGGTGTAAGTTCAAGTGCCATATCAAAGATTTTATCAACAGGTACAGCGTCGCAGGTACCTGTTACATTTTTGTCAGGTTTGTCAAGGCTTGTTGTAAGTCCTGCCTCAATAGGGCTTGAAACAGCCGAGAAAAGAACGGGAATCTGGTCGGCGTATTTCAGTGCAGCACAGGCAACAGGAGTTGTTATTGCAATAACAATATCAGTACCGTCTGCTACAAATTTGTCCATCATAGCCGGAACATTTGACGGGTCGTTCTGAGCCGACAACGCTGTGATTTCTGCGTTCTCACCGTCAACATAGCCCTGATCTTTTAAGCCTGCGATTATCGATTCTTCTATTGTGTTAAGTGATGTGTGCTCAACAATTTTGATAATACCAATCTTTACCTTGTCCGTGTTTGAGCTTTCCTTGCCTGAAGAAGCGTTGGAACCTGAGCCTGAGCCGCCTGCACAGCCTGCAAAAACAACAGCACAGGTTAAAATTGCCATAAGTAGGCATAAAATCTTTTTCATTTGAATTACCTCTTTCTGAATTTACAAATTTATATTTTTATTGTCTGACTGAAATTTCCTACCACGCCTGCAAACTCAGCATCGCCATCGTTTTGTATACAGCTTCATTTTTATTCCCCCAAAAACAAAAAGTCCTTGGATTACTTAATGTAATCCAAGGACAGAATATACTCTGCGGTACCACCTTGATTGACGAAAAATCGCCCTCTCACGAAGCGCTGACACGCTCCCGCCTTGTAACGCAAGCACGCGTTGCGGCATTATCCGCCGCACCCTCAAAGGTCCATTTGCCAGCCCGATAGCCGCCCTATTCCCACCGCCAAGGGCTCTCTGTGCGCTCGCTGAAGGCTTTACTTCCTTATCAACGGTTTTATTATTGTAGCTAATAATAACACATAAATAACTCAATGTCAATCATTTTATTGTGCAAATTTATTTTATCCTGTCGAATTTACTGAACCTAAATTCAGTTCGTCTTTTGCTGTTGCTTCTTCCTCAGATACTCGGCTATCTGCATTTCATCATACAAAATCAAATCTCTATATCCGGCAAGCGTTTCGTTGTGGTGCCTCAGCTCATGCACAAGCACGCGCCTGAGCTGTTCGTAATAAACCTCACGCGAGGCATTGCCGTAGATTTTTGCAAACGAGCCGTAGTATATCTTTATCAGAGTGCCAATGGACGAGCGCGAATACTCGCCCATTATGTAAAGGTCGTTATCAACAGCCTTGGGGTGAATTTTGAGCTGCGGCAGAATAATCACGCCGCCGCTCAGTTCCCTAAACAGCGGTTCGGGCAGAGTATCGACTATTTCGTCGAGCATCTCATTTGTTTCATCAATAGTGAACATTGTCTACCCTCAATCAAGGAAGTCCTTAAGCTTCTTGCTGCGGCTGGGGTGTCTGAGCTTCCTCAGTGCCTTTGCCTCAATCTGTCTTATTCTCTCCCTTGTAACATCAAACTCCTTGCCCACCTCTTCAAGTGTGCGTGAACGCCCGTCCTCAAGGCCGAAGCGGAGTCTTAAAACCTTTTCCTCTCTCGGGGTGAGCGTGTCGAGCACCTCAGACAGCTGCTCTTTAAGCAAAGTGTGCGACGCTGCGTCAGCCGGAGCAGGAGCGTCATCGTCGGGTATAAAGTCGCCTAAGTGGCTGTCCTCCTCCTCGCCTATCGGAGTTTCAAGCGACACAGGCTCCTGTGCAACTCTCATAATCTCGCGCACCTTATCAACCGGCATACCCAGCACATCGGCAATCTCGTCTGCCGTCGGCTCGTGACCGTTTGTGTGCAGAAGCTGGCTTGAAACCTTTTTGACCTTGTTAATTGTTTCAACCATATGCACAGGAATTCTTATAGTTCTTGCCTGGTCGGCAATGGCTCTTGTAATAGCCTGTCTTATCCACCATGTTGCATAGGTTGAAAACTTAAAGCCCTTTGTATAGTCAAACTTTTCAACCGCCTTGATAAGTCCCAGATTGCCCTCCTGAATCAGATCAAGGAACTGCATTCCTCTGCCGAGGTAACGCTTTGCTATGCTTACAACAAGCCTTAGGTTTGCCTCTGACAAACGCTTTTTAGCCGCGCTGTCACCCTGCTTTATCTTTATCGCAAGCTCAATTTCCTCGTCAGGTGTAAGCAGCGGCACTCTGCCGATTTCCTTGAGATACACCTTGACAGGGTCGTCAATCGCTATACTGTCGGAGCTTACCTCCTCAATAGTATCATCATCATCGTCCTTCTCGTCAAGCTTGATGTCGTCAATCGGCATATCGTCAAAGTCCTCGACGATAGTCACATTCATCTGCTCAAGGCTGTCATAGATTTTTTCAATCTGATCAGGCTCAAACACAACCTCGCCCATTACATCAAAAATTTCCTTTGTGCTAATCTCTCCCTTCGACTTACCAATCTCCAGTATTTCCCTTACAATCGTCTTCTTATCCGGGGTCGCCTGTAACATAGCCATTTTCATCTTTCCTTTCTTTTCCCAAATCCTTATTTATTTTTTCTGCTTTTTAAGCTTTTCAAGATATTTTTCTATATCGTCAATATCAGCGTCAGCCGCATTTTTGGCTGTAATTTTTTCTCCCTCTGACAAAATCACATTAACGCAGTCCCTGCAAGCGTCAAACGAGGTTATCTCTCCGCCGAGGGTTGCAAGCATTCCGGCGATTTTAGCATTTTCGTCAACCGTGAACTCGCCCGAAATATCTGCCGGCATTATTCCCCTTCCCTGCAAAGCGCGTTCAACAATTATTTTATACACACGCCTGTTAAACGAGGTTACCATCTTTTCCGGCGGTAAAAGCGAATTTACCTTAATAGCCATATCCTGATTATTTATAATATATGCAATTAAAGCCTCTTCTGCTCTTGCCGCGCGCAGATTTCCTGCTTTTTCCGAGTTTATTCTGTCATCTCTGCCCGAAAGACCCGTCTGGATTTCCCGAAACTGCCTTTTCTTCTTTTCTCTGCCGCTTTTCTTGCGCAAGCCGTTTATCTGCTGAAGAACAGCGTCTTTACGAACGCCCGTTTCTTCGCTTAAATGCCCTGCGTAAACATCCGCCTCAATGGGGTTTTCAACGGTCGCAAGCAGCTTTGCACATTCGGTAAGGTAAGCGACAACCTGACTCTGCTCGGTCAGAATATATTTCTGCTTTATTTTTGAAATTCTGTATTCAATGTCATTTCCGCTTTTTTCAAGAAGCTGTGCAAATTTATCACGACCCTTGTCGCCGTTTTCTCTTATAAATTCATCGGGGTCCTTAGCGCCCGGAACAGCAATCACCCTTATATCAATTCCTGCGTTACGCAGAAAGCCTATCGCCCTTTGAGCCGCCTTCTGACCTGCTTCGTCTGAATCGTAGCATATATAAACCTCATCGGCATAGCGCTTCATAAGCATCGCCTGCTCCTGAGTAAGCGCAGTGCCAAGCGTTGCCACCGCCGATGTAAAGCCTGCCTGATGTAATGCAATAACATCCATATATCCCTCGCAGAGGATAAGACTGCGTTTTCCGGCATTTTTCGCAAAGTTGAGCGCAAAAAGATTTGTGCTCTTTTTAAACACAGGCGTATCCGAGGTGTTCAGATACTTCGGCTTCTGGTCGGTCATTATTCTTCCGCCGAAGGCAATCACATTGCCCCTTAAGTCTATTATCGGAAACATCACGCGGTTATAAAACCTGTCCGAGATATTTCCGTTGCTGTTCTGATAAACAAGGTTTGCCGCCACAAGCTCCTGCGGCTTGAAGCCCTTTGATCTCAGGTGGTCAACAAGGGCAAAACGGTTGTCGGGACTGAAGCCCAGCCCGAAACGCTTTATCGTTCTTTCGCTCAGTCCCCTGCCCCTGAGATAATCAAGTCCCGATTTCCCCGCGGCTGTGTAGAGCGTTGAATAATAAAACCTGCCTGCCTCGCGGTTTGCTTCAAAAATTCGCCGCCGAAGCTCACTCATACTGCTGTCATATGAGTTCTCGGGCATATCCATTCCTGCCCTTTGTGCAAGAAATTTAACTGCGTCAATATAATCAAGGTTCTCAATCTTTCGCACAAAGGTTATTACATCTCCGCCTGCTCCGCATCCGAAGCAATAAAACGACCCGTTTTCAGGGTATATATTAAATGAAGGCGTTTTTTCGCCGTGGAACGGACAAAGCCCGACAAGGTTTCGTCCACGCCTTTTTAAGCTCACATACGATGACGCTATATCCGATATATCGCTCCTCGCCTTAAGCTCGTCCAGAAATTCGTCCGGTAACGGCAAAAAATCACCCCCTGCTTTTCATAAAATTAAACTGCCTACATTTTCTGCCAAAATTTTGGTATAAACAAATTTTCATATACCAACACCGCATAGTGGTCGGTCATTCCAGCTATATAATCGCACACAGCTCTTTCAACACCCTCGCTGTCGGCAATCTTCCTTATTTCACCGACAAGCCTGTCAGGATGCTTGACAAAATATGTATAAAGACCCTCAACAAGGTGCGGCACCTTCTTCTCCTCTGACTTTGCGTACTCGCTTTTATAAACATAGTCAAACATAAACTTGTGCAGCGAATTAAAGCTTTTGAAAAAGCTTTCCTCCATTTTTATCTCGCCGTTTTGACTGTTTTCAACAACATTTGACACCATCGAGTTAATGCGCTCGCTTGTCGTGCTGCCGAACCGCTCGACATATTCCTTGGGCAAATCGCTTTCGCTTATCGCGCCTGCTCTTACTGCGTCGTCAATATCGTGATTTATGTACGCTATCCTGTCGGCTATCCTCACCACTCTGCCCTCAAGCGTGTCAGCCTCCTTGCCCCTTGTGTGGCACAGAATTCCGTTGCGCACCTCGTATGTAAGGTTAAGACCTCTGCCCTCTTTTTCAAGCAAATCAACAACTCTCACACTCTGCTCAAAATGGCGGAATCCGTCGGGATAGAGCTCGTTGAGCGCACGCTCGCCTGCGTGTCCGAATGGAGTATGCCCTAAATCGTGTCCCAAGGCTATCGCCTCGGTCAGGTCCTCGTTCAGGTCAAGCGCCCTTGCAATCGTTCTTGCAATCTGCGACACCTCAAGCGTATGCGTAAGTCTTGTTCTGTAGTGGTCGCCCTCAGGCGATAAAAACACCTGCGTCTTGTGCTTTAACCGCCTGAACGATTTACAGTGAATTATCCTATCGCGGTCACGCTGAAACTCGGTACGCATAGATGACGGCTCTTCATAAACAAGCCTGCCCTTGGTGTTTTTTGCAAGACACGCAAGCGGTGAAAAACGCTGTTCCTCCCAGTAGCAAATCTTCTCGTTAATCGTCAAAACACCACTCCCTTTCGGCAGTGCGGCTTTCTAATCCGCCACAATCTTATAAAACCTGTCAATATAATTTACCGCAAAAGCTCAAAAAATCCTCTTTTTATTTTTAAAAAACTTAAATTTTCTGCATATAGTAGCCTTCATCAAGTAAATTTGCTTCTATTTCGCCGCAGGTTGCCGCTGCAAGCTCCTTGTTTATTTTATCAATACAGCCCTTTTTTATATGGAATTTTATCTCCACCTCGTCGGTAAAGGCGCTGTCATCAACCACACCTCCGCCGTTTTGCACAACCGACGATACCCTTCCGTATTGATTGTAGCTGCATTTAAGCTCACAGTTGTCACAAAGCTGCATTATCACAGGACAAGCCGCCTCGACAGCTATTTTTGCGCCGTGTGAATACGCTCTCACAAGTCCTCCTGCGCCGAGCAGTATGCCGCCGAAATATCTCGTCACGACAACGACAGCATCGGTTATACCCATTTTCTGTATAACCTCAAGCACAGGAACACCTGCGGTGCCCTGCGGCTCGCCGTCGTCACTGTAGCGCTTTATACCTCCGTCACGCAGAATATAGGCATAAACATTGTGCTTTGCGTCCCAATGCTTTGATTTGATTTTTTCAATGAACTCAAGCGCCTGCTCCTGCGTTGTAACGGGCGCACAGTAGCCAATAAAGCGCGAGCGTTTTTCAACAAACTCATCAGAAGCCTCAAGGCTTACAGTTTTATAGTCAGCCATTTTAAATCTCCGAAACCGTAATTAAAATAAAAAAAGCAGGCGACACCAAAGTGCCACCTGCCTGATAATCCATATTATTTTCCCATACCGTAACGCTTCTTAAATCTGTCAACACGTCCGCCGGTATCAACGAGCTTTTGTTTGCCAGTAAAGAACGGGTGGCACTTTGAGCAAATTTCAACACGGATATTCTTCTT
This sequence comes from Acutalibacteraceae bacterium, assembly GCA_051880615.1. Lineage (GTDB taxonomy): Bacteria > Bacillota > Clostridia > Oscillospirales > Acutalibacteraceae > UBA7067. Next base: position 75,644 of record JBJEOH010000038.1, on the reverse strand, counting down.
TGTCGAGCCTGTTTCAATTACATTGCCGCAAGCACAAGTGATTGTAGTTTGTTCATAATTCGGATGAATGTCCTTTTTCATTTCTTTTCACCTCTTTCGCTGAAACCGTGATAACATTTGGATTTTATCACATAACAAGCAAAAAATCAAGAACTTTTTTGGCTTTTAAAAAAATTTGTAAAAATAACGCTATTATCCCTTTATATTAATCATATTATACGGCAAAATGCTAATACTTTAACCTCATTCATTCTTTTTCATAAGTTTTACTTTTATTCCTTGTTTATAGGGAAAAATTGAGATATAATTATTATGTAATTCTGTATTAATACTACTGTAAATGGGGGACGACAATGAGAAAGACTAAAATCATATGCACACTCGGTCCGGCAACTGACGACGAAAATGTAATGCGCGAGCTTATACTCAACGGTATGGCTGTTGCAAGAATGAATATGTCGCACGGCACGCACGAGGATCATAAGAAAAGAGCCGATGTGGTAAAAAGAATCAGGACAGAGCTTGATATGCCCGTAGCCCTGCTGCTTGACACAAAGGGTCCGGAAATAAGAACAAAGAACTTCAAAAACGGCAGCGAAATTCTTGAGTCGGGTCAGACCTTCACTTTCACAACCGATGACATAGACGGTGACCGCAACCACTGCTCAATCACCTTTGCCGATTTGCCAAAGGATGTAAGACGCGGCGACAGAATTCTTGTTGACGACGGCCTTATCGAAATGCTCGTCACCTCAACCACCAAAAAGGACATTGTTTGCGAGGTTTTAAACGGCGGCAAAATTGCCTCTCACAAGGGTATCAATGTACCGGGCACACGCCTTTCACTCCCCTTTATAAGCGAGCAGGACAAAAAGGACATCGCCTTTGCCGTTGAGCAGGACCTCGACTTCATCGCAGCAAGCTTCACGCGTTCAAGCGACGATATTTTACAGCTCAGAGCAGAGCTTGACAAAAACAACTGCAACAATATAAGAATTATCGCAAAGATTGAAAACGCTGAGGGCGTTGAAAACATAGACGATATAATCAGGGTGTCGGACGGCATAATGGTTGCCAGAGGAGATTTGGGTGTTGAAATCCCGATGGAGGATATTCCTATTCTTCAGAAAAAGCTTATCACCAAAGCCTATAAGGCAGGCAAGCAGGTTATAACCGCAACACAGATGCTCGACTCTATGATGGTAAATCCGCGCCCGACAAGAGCCGAGGCGACCGATGTTGCAAACGCTATTTACGACGGTACAAGTGCAATTATGCTCAGCGGAGAAACAGCCGCAGGCAAATACCCCGTTCAGGCTTTGAAAACTATGGCTAAAATCGCAGAGCGCACCGAAAACGACATTGACTATGTCGGCCGCTTCAGAAAGCGTCAGCTCACCGAGCAGCCCGATGTAACCTCGGCTATCTCCCACGCAACCTGCACAACTGCTCATGACCTCGGTGCTGTTGCAATCATCACCGTATCAAAGACAGGTCAGACCGCAAGAATGATTTCCAAGTACCGCCCGGATTGCCCGATAATCAGCGGCTCAACAAGCGAAAAGGTACTGCGCCAGATGAATCTCTCCTGGGGCGTTATCCCTATTCTTGTCGAGGAAAAGACAAACACCGATGAGCTGTTCGAGCATGTTGTTGATGTTGCGGAAAAGCACAACCTTGTTAAAAACGGTGACCTCGCCGTAATCACCGCCGGTATTCCTCTGGGAGTTTCAGGTACTACAAATATGCTTAAAGTTCATCTTGTCGGTCATGTTCTTGTATCAGGCACTGCTGTCACCCACCAAAGCATTATCGGCAGAATATGCGTTTGCAAAACTGAGGGCAAGGTAAGCGACAAGTTTAAAAACGGCGATATTATTGTTGCACCTAAAACAACCAACGAAATGCTGCCGCAGCTTAAGAAAGCAGGCGGTATAATAACCGAGCAGGACGGTCTTAACTCTCACGCTGCGATTGTCGCCTCAGCGCTCGACAAGCCTGTTATCGTCGGCGCAAAGAACGCCGTAGAACTGCTTAAAACAGGTACAACCGTTAAGCTTGACGGTTCAAGAGGTATTGTATTCAGCGCAAACGCCGTAAAGCTAAAGGATTAAGTCGGAATGACACAATCAATTCGCGTTAATCTTTGTAATGAATAAAAAAATGCCGCAATTCATTGACGCGGATTTATTTCATCTATATCGTCTGTTGCGCTAATACTGCGCAGGCAGCTATAAAGGGCAAAATTATGGGAGGTCGGCTATGCTTAATCAGTTTTCAAGAACTCAACTGCTGTATGGTAAAGAAGCTATGGATAAGCTTGCACAGTCAAGGGTCGCAGTGTTTGGCATCGGCGGAGTAGGCGGCTACACCGTTGAGGCGCTTGTAAGAAGCGGCATAGGTGCGATTGATCTTATCGACGACGACAAGGTATGCCTTACAAATATAAACCGACAGATTGTCGCAACAAGAAAGACCGTCGGCAGATACAAGGTTGATGTTGCCGCCGAGCGAATTGCCGAAATCAACCCCGATGCTATTGTTAAAACCTATAAGACCTTTTACACGCCCGAAACCTCGGCACAATTTGACTTCTCCGAGTATGATTATATAGTAGACGCCATCGACACCGTAAGCGGCAAAATTGAACTTGTTATGAAAGCTAATGAATCGGGAACACCGATAATAAGCTCAATGGGTGCAGGCAACAAGCTTGACCCCTCAGCCTTTGAGGTCAGCGACATTTTCAGGACCTCGGTATGCCCGTTAGCCAGAGTTATGAGAAACGAGCTAAAAAAAAGAGGCATTAAGAAGCTTAAGGTGGTTTACTCAAAGGAAAAACCGCTTACACCGATTGACGATATGTCAACAAGCAGCCGCACGAACTGTATTTGCCCTCCGGGAACGGCAAGAAAATGCACTCAGCGTCGTCAGGTACCTGGCAGCAACGCTTTCGTGCCGTCGGTGGTCGGGCTGATTATAGCAGGAGAAATAATAAACGATCTCACCGGCAAGCATCCGGAACACAGCTGAATAAAACCCAAGAAAAAACGGGTCACCGCACGGTGACCCGTTAATTTTTACCGACTGAATTAAATTACCCAATCCCAGAATTCTCCCGGCTTCATATCGTTCGGCTGACTTACGCTGAACTGCAGCTCCGGGTTTTTAACGCTTACTTTCATTCCCTCGGATACGGAATTAACTATAAACGCATTGCCGCCGATTGTCGCACCGTTGCCGATAACGGTTTCGCCGCCGAGTATTGTAGTGCCCGAATAAATCGTAACATTATCACCGATTGTCGGGTGTCTTTTTATTCCCTTGAGCTGCTGACCCTTTCTCGTAGAAAGTGCACCAAGAGTAACGCCCTGATAAATCTTCACATTATCGCCGATAATGGTGGTTTCACCTATTACGATTCCCGTTCCGTGATCAATAAAGAAATACTTTCCTATTGTTGCACCGGGGTGAATGTCAATTCCCGTTATACTATGGGCATATTCCGTCATCATTCTCGGTATCATCGGCACACCAAGAACCAAAAGCTCGTGGGCTATTCTGTAAACCGTAACGGCAAACACACCGGGGTAAGAGAAGATAACCTCATCTGTGCTATAGGCGGCAGGGTCACCATTGAACGCCGCCTGAATATCGGTATTCAGGTATTCACGCAGCAAAGGTATTCTCTCCAAAAACTTGTTTACTATTTTCTCGGCTTCCTTTAAAACAAGTGAACGGCCGCAATCCTCGCAAACCTCACGGTTACCAAGCGCCTTGCCTATCTGCTTTTTAAGGTTGTACCGCACAAACTCAAGCCTTTGCCCTACAAGGTATCTGATATAATCGGAACGAACCTTATTCGTGTCAAAATAACCCGGAAACAGGAGCTTCCTTATTTCCTCAAGCACACGAATTACAATGTCCTTATTAATAATGTTGTCAGCGTCAATTCTGCTTGTAAGCTCATACTTGTCATAGCTTTCAAGAATAATGTCAACAAGCTGATCGGTTTTATTTTCTTTGTTGTCCATAATTATGACAATCAACTCCTTTCAAACTCACACTATCACAAAAGATGGCATATTACCAATATATGCGTTATAACGCTATACTAACACAGTACAAATTCAAAGTCAATCATCGGCACTGCGATTTGTCATTTGACGGCATCACCTTCAGCATTATATATTGCACTCTTTCACGAAGGTATTGACAAACCGCGTCAAAAAGTGTATCATCAGTTTTTAATTCATATTATTTACATAGGTTTTGCATTATTATTGTTGTGATAAGCACACCCCGTCACACATATAATAATATGTTAATGAAAGGAAGGAGAGACTTGTATGAGTATTAATTTTGAGGACGCGAATGTCAAAAAATATATGTTTGACGGCAACTTTGGTCTTGAAAAGGAAAGTCTGAGAGTTGACAGCTCCGGCTTTCTCTCTCTTACGGGTCACCCCTTTCCAGCGAATCAGCTTCTGCCTCCTTTTATATATAATAATCTCACCGTATTTCCGCCGAGTACACAACGGTACACAAAGCAGAAACACAAAACAAAAAATTCCTCAAAAATTGTTGACAACTGCATATTTTATCCATATAATAGGATTAACAATTAAATCCATCACTTAAAGACTGTGAAGGAAACAAGATGCGAAATGCACTGCAAAGAGAGCCGGCGGTTGGTGTAAGGCGGCGTTTGCGTTCGTATGTATAGCTCATTCCGGAGTTGTCTGTCCGATAACAGGGCAGAACGCCAGGCTGCGTTATCGGCCGGAGCTTTGTTGGAAGCTTGCTAAGGAGCATATTTATGCTTGAATCAGGGTGGTACCACGGATTATATTCGTCCCTTTTGCGCTTTTTGCAAAAGGGCGTTTTTGTTTGCGAAGTAATTTGTGAATTAGAAAGAACTTTATGGGAGGAATTTTTATGTTAGACTCATACAAAAAGTATATTCCATTCAAGCAAATTCCGCTTGAGGACAGACAATGGCCGAACAACACCATTACCAAAGCGCCTATATGGTGCAGTGTTGATTTGCGCGACGGCAATCAGGCGCTTATCGACCCGATGAATTTACAGGAAAAGCTCGAATTCTTCAAGCTTCTGTGCGATGTCGGCTTCAAGGAAATTGAAATCGGTTTTCCGTCAGCATCAGAGACCGAATATGAAATCTGCCGTGAGCTTATCGAGGGCGGTCATATTCCCGACGATGTTACTATTCAGGTTCTTGTTCAGGCAAGAGAACATCTTATCAGAAAGACCTTTGACGCAATAAAGGGAGCAAAGAATGTAATCGTTCACTTCTATAATTCCACCTCTACGCTGCAAAGAAAGGTTGTTTTCCATCAGGATATGGAGGGCATAACCAAGATTGCAGTTGAGGGCGCAAAGCTTATCAAGGAGCTTACCGACAGCTATGACGGCGACACAAACATCCGCTTTGAATATTCACCCGAAAGCTTCAGCGGCACCGAGGTTGACTTCTCGGTTGATATTTGCCGTGCAGTAATGGAGGCTCTGGGCAGCACAAAGGAAAATCCGGTTATCCTCAACCTGCCGAACACCGTGGAAATGTGCACTCCAAACACCTTTGCCGATCAGGTTGAGTACTTCATCAAGCATCTTCCGAACCGCGAGGCGGCAATAATCAGCGTTCATCCGCACAATGACCGCGGCTGTGCCGTTGCGGCAGCCGAGCTTTCTCTGCTTGCGGGAGCTGACAGAATTGAGGGCACATTGTTTGGCAACGGTGAGAGAACAGGCAACCTCGACATTGTAACAGTCGGTCTTAATATGTTCACACAGGGCGTTGACCCGAAGCTTGACTTCAGCAATATTCCGAAGCTCAAGGAGGTTTACGAACGCTGCACAAAGATGAAAATTCACGAGAGAACACCGTATGCAGGCGAGCTTGTGTTCACCGCATTCTCAGGCTCTCATCAGGACGCAATAAACAAGGGCACACAGTATATGGATAATACACATTCCGAATACTGGGAGGTTCCGTATCTTCCGATTGACCCTGCCGATGTAGGCAGAGAGTATGAGCCGATTATCAGAATCAACTCACAGTCGGGCAAGGGCGGCGCAGCCTTTGTTATGGCGCACACCTTCGGCTATCATCTGCCTAAGAAAATGCACCCCGAATTCGGCGCTCTTGTTCAGGCTGAGTGCGACAAGCTCGGACGCGAGCTTATGCCAAAGGAGCTTCTGCATGTATTTGAAAAGGAATATCTTTATATTCCCAAAAAGTACGATTTGGTTAAGCATCAGATAACTCAAAGCGGCTCTGAGGGAGATGACCTCGTTACATTTGACGGCGTTTTATCGGTTAATATTGACGGAGATATTTCGCAAAAGCCGATTAACGGCACAGGCAACGGCCCGATTGACGCGTTCTTCAACGCAATGAAATCTATCGGCGTTGACTGCTACAAGTTCCTCTCCTACAGTGAACACGCTATTAGCGAGGGCAGTGACTCAAAAGCTATCGCATATATCGAGCTGCTTCGCAAAAACGGCAAGGGCATTTTCGGAGTCGGAATCGGCAGCAACATCAATATGGCTTCAATCTACGGTCTGCTCAACGCAATCAACCGCGCGAATTATCTGTTAAAGCAAGGTAAATAAATCTGAGCAAACACAAAGGGAACGGCACATCGGTCGTTCCCTTTAATTTTTATCCTGTTTTATTTTTTGCCATTCTGCATAAGCGGAAAGGGCATCTCCGGCACGACCTCGTCCGTCATGTTAAATCGCTTTGACACAAAGCACCAGATACATTTCCAGCCGTTAATTATTCCTCTTATGCTGTTTTTAAAAAGGTTGTCAGGATTTTTCTCAAGCAGAAACGCCCTGATAATATTAAACGGCATAGCAAGCGTCATTAAGAATCCAAGCCATCTGTGCGACCACTTGAAATCTTTATAGCAGCCGTGCTTTTCAAAAAAGCTTCTCAGCGCACCGAGCGCATTTATATAGTCGCTCATTTTCTTTACATCAAGGTGAGATACTATACTGCCCTTTCTCTTGGTGTAATAATAAAGACATTTGTCAACAACAACTACCCTCTTTGCATGATACATAAGCCTTGGCGTTGTCGCGGTATCCTCAAAGTACATCTTCGGAAAGCGTATCTTATCCTCGTTAAAAAACAGCTCACGCTTATAAAGCTTATTCCACACATATGCACGGCTTCTGAAATCGCGGATTGTAAGTCTGGCAATCTTTTTGCCTGTTGTAATTCCCGGCAGCGGCTTTCTCACATTAATAGACTTATGCGTACCCTTTTCCTGCCTGTAAATTGCATAGTTGCAGTATGATATTTCACAGTTATTGCGCTCAGCCGCATAATACAAAACAGCAAGATAGCTCGGGTCAAGGTAATCATCGCTGTCAACAAAAGCAAGATATCTGCCGGTGGAGACGGCTATGCCTGCGTTTCTTGCGTCAGAAAGGCCTCCGTTTTCCTTATGTATAACCTTTATTCTGCTGTCATGCCTTGCGTAATCATCGCATATCTGCGGACTGTTATCAAGAGAACCGTCGTTTACAAGTATTATTTCAATATTTGTAAAAATTTGGTTTAATATGCTGTCTATACATCTTTTAAGGTACATATCGACATTATATATCGGAACTATAACGCTGACATCTGGTACATTCCCCGCTTCGCGCCCTGCCGACTGAGCAGATTGATAAAATTTATTTTTTACAGTTTCATTCATGAACTCACCATTATTCTGAAGTTAAATTGAGTTATTAATCGCTGCTTTCATTAAACATTTCGTGGTTGACGCTGTCATAAAGACGATCGTCAATGCTCTTTCTTTTGCCATCCTTATTCTTGCCGCTTGTAAAGCGTGAAAACGGCGCTGTACATACTATTACGGCATAGTAGGTTATAAATCTCCAGATTAAAATTGCCGATTTAAGTGTGCCGTTAGCAAAATAAGCCGACATAAACATATTGTATGCAATCTCTGCAATTCCCGATGAACCGGGCATAGGTATGAGGCTTGAGGTTAGGTTTACATAAGCCTGCGCACAAATCATATCAACAGGATTGGCACCGTTGAAGTTAAATGCTCTGTAAAGAAGATAAGGACAGCTGAGAATAAAGATCACCTGAAGAAACACAAGGCAATAGTAGGCTACCATTCTCTTCTTGTACTTAAATACATTTCTGTTAGCTTCGTGAAAATTATGAATCTGATTTTCAAACGACTGCGCTTTCTCATCGGGATTTTTTATGAACTTAAACTTGTGCATAATCTTGCTCACAAGCTTAAGAAGCTTCCTTGAAAGCCCCTTACTGAAAGAAACAATGAGCAAAATTGAGGTTATGCTAATCTGCGAGATAAAGCCGAGAATAACAAGACCCCATTTATATGGCGTGTTCATTGTATTTACAAAATAATCAAAGCGCAGAAAAATCGCAAAAACACTTACCGCCGTTGTGGTTATCTGATAAACAATAAACTTCTGCGTCATACACGAGGTCGAAAAGCCTGCGCTTATACCCATTTTTGATAAAAGATAAACCTGCATTGGCTGTCCGCCTGTTGACGACGGTGTAATAGCACTGAAAAACTGTCCTACGCAGCTTGTCTTGACTGCGTCCCACAGTGTAAAGCTCTTATGCTCTGTTCTGACAAAAAGATATGTAACGAACACATCCATTACTATGTTCATCATAAAAGCAACAAACGCGACAAAAACCCAACCCCACTGTATCGATCCGGGTGAATTTTTGAGCAAGTCCATCAAGCCGTCGGGAGATACGAAAAAGTATATCACAAGACCGACAGACATTAAAATAACAAAAATATTCAAAATCAGACTGAAGCTGATTTTAGACTTCTTTTTAGTTTCCAAAGCTTTCCTCCTTAAAACAGAAGCGGGAAAATTCACTTGTGTAATTCGTGGGATATTATAACATTATTATCCATACAAAATCAATCGGTATTTTATTTGTTATTTGCCGCATTATCTTCAGTTTTATGTCAGTTTTTACTGCAATTTTTTTCACAGGCCTCAACAATCAGTTCATAAATTGTTTCAACAGACTTGCCCTTAAAAAAATCACCGCACGATTGCTTCATTGAGGCCAGCTTATCTTTATCCGAAATAAGTCTTTCAAGCACAGGCGCACATTTTTTGCCCTTCGGCAGCTGAATCGCCATATTATTTCTTATCAGATAGTCCTCGTTATCCGCCTCCTGACCGGGATACGCCTTGAATATAGCCATCGGCAGACACGATGCAAGCGCCTCGGTAACGGTTAAGCCGCCCGGCTTTGTAATAAGAAGGTCGCTTGCGTGCATATATCTGTAAACATCGTTGACAAAAAAGTTAAGCTTAGTTCTCTTTCCGCCGTCACCGAGCTTTTCAATCCTTCGCTCAAACTCGCTATATAGCTTCTTGTTGTTGCCGGTAATAATAATCAGCTGGAATTTCTCGGAGATATTCAGAATTCCCTCATAAATATCAAACACATCGGAAACACCAAAGCTTCCCGCCATCATCAAAATAGTCGGAACATCGCGCTCAAGATCCATTTCTTCGAGCAGAGCGTTTTTATCCTGCTTTTTATAGAACACCGGGTCAACCGGAATTCCCAGCGTGCGTATTGAGTCGCTCTTTATGCCTAAGTTTTCAAGCTGGTACTTCATCTCATTGCTTGAAACAACAAGAAAGTCAACATTCGGCTGAATATAGGTTTTGTGCGGCGCAAAGTCCGTCACTATTGAAATAAGCGGAACGCTCAGCTCGTGTTTGCCTTTTATTGCCGACACCATCTCCGCCGCAAACGGATGAGTGGTTACTATCACATCGGGCTTGAACTCTTCAATCATCGGAAATAACTTTTTTGAGGCAACGCCCGTCACATTGTCAACAAGCGAATTGAGCTTTGTGTCCTTATCGGAGTGACGGTACATTTTGCCGTAAACCCTCGGCGCGTGTTTAGCCAGAAAAACATAGCCACCGCTTATCAGCTTGTCAAAAGCCTTTCCGACCGCCTTAAGCGCATCAACAGTCTTTACAACAGCCTCGCTGTCACGGGATTTTATGTAGCTTTCAAGAGCAGCCGACGCCTTTTTGTGTCCTCCCCCTGTTGAGGCAGTGAAAATCAGTACACGCATCTATCATTATCCTTTCATTTCTCTTTCAGAATTCTACAGTTACCCATTATACACTAATACCTATCTTATTAATTATACCAAAACAAACAAAAAATTCAACACCTTTCTGCACAAGACAGGATGATGCACTAATCGTAAAACATTTATGACATACAAAAAAACAAACTGTAAATTTACTATATTTGTTTGATTTTTTTAATCGGTTTTCTTTGCTTTTATTGGCGGAATGTAGTAGAATATATACAGTTATAATATTAGCATCCAGACACCCAATAAGTACAAATAATATTTGTACCGGCAAATTTCCGGAGGTATATAAATGAGTAATGACAACAACAAAAAAGACATTAACTCTCAAATAGATGATATTTTAAATGAAATAAGACAACAGCACGACAAAATCAGCAGTGACAAAGCTGAAGCTCCAGCTGTCGCTGAACAAAATAGCCCCGAGCAGGCAACAGCCGCGCAGCAGCCCGAAGAGGAGGAGTTTGTTGACATAAGCTCACCTGCCTTTGCAGCCGCGCAGCAACAGGTTTCTGAAAGCGAGCCTGACCAGCCGAGCAAAAAAGAAAAGAAGAAGGCTGCTAAAAAGGCTGAAAAAACCAAGCAGGCAGAAAACAGCGCAAGCAATGTAATCACTCTTGAGCAGAAAAATGACGGCGATCAGAGTGTCGATACCACTGCAAACGGCAATAATGAAAGCTCTGCCGACAGCGAAGCTGACAAAATCATTTCCGAGCTTCCCTCTCTTATAGCCGACGGCACTGAAAAAAACAACTCTTTAACCGCTCAGGCTGCTCAAATTGCAACAGCCCCTCAGCCGGCAAAGGAAAAGAAAAAAGGCAAAAAAGGCTTTGTCATCGGCGGTGTAGCCGCAGTCCTTGTGCTTCTTGGCTGTTCGTTCTTCGCAGCACTTGCTCTTACACCGGAAAGCGTACCGGCGGCAGCGCCTATTCCCGAGGTAACAGGCGCAACGCAGACAAATGCCAACGAGTTCGTTTTTGCTAAAGGCGTTTCCATTTCCGGCATTGACATCGGCGGAAAAAATCTTAAGGAAGCAAAAGCTCTTATAAAAATTAAGGAGAGCGACTTTAAAGAGGAATTCACTTTAAATGTAAATTACGGCGACGGCAAAAAGCTTTCGTTCACACAGAACGACTTCACCTACTCCTTTAACACCGACGAGGTATTCGAGCAGGCTGTTCAGTACAGCCGCGATGTAAACACAGCTATTCAGCAGGGTACACTTGACCAGCTTGTTCCGCCCGACAAATTCAATGTAACTGTAGACGAGAAAAACGACACGATAGATTTTGGCGTTTCGTGTATCATCAGCGACTCTTCGATTGACAAGGTTGTAAACAGAAGCGCCGCTAAGATTGATAAAAAAGCAGTTGAGCCGCACGCAACTAAGTATGACCCGTATGCTAAGAGCTTTGACAAAATGTTCAAATGGGTTGAGGGCAGCAACGGCACCATAATCGATCAGAAGGCATTGACCGAGGATATTAACGAGCTTTTCAAAAACGGGGCTAAAAGCGGAGATGTTACAGTAAAGACCACGACAGAAAAGCCAAAGCACTCAATGGACGAGGTCAAGAACAGCGTTCAGCTTATCGGTCAGTTCAGCACCGTATCTACAAACGGCTATAACGCAAACTACAATATGGCAACTGCACTTGCCGCTATTGACGGCACAATAGTAGACCCCGGCAAGATATTCTCATTTAACGAATGTACAGGCGACAGCAACCTTACCGAAAACGGCTATCTGCCGGCAAGCGTTATCCAGAACGAGCAGTATGTTACAGGCATCGGCGGCGGCATATGCCAGGCGGCAACCACAATATATAATGCAATGGTGCTGTCAGATATGGGCATTGAGGAGAGAGCAAACCATTTCTACACCTCAGTGTATGTATACGGCGGACTTGACGCAACAATCGACTACCCGAACCTCGACCTCAAGATGAAGAACAACTCCGACTATCAGATTTTTGTTCACACATGGATGGACGGCGTAACTCTCCACTGTGAAATTTACGGCTTCCAGCCGAGCGAATGGGACGAGATAAGAACCGAGTCGGAATGCTCCTGGATTGGCAGCGAATACTTTGGTTTTGAAGCCGACAGAGTATATTACAAGAACGGCAAAGAGGTTAAGCGCGAGGATATGCCCGACTCCGCATACAGCTTAAAGAACGGTCACTATGTCGTTGCAGGCGACCCGGGCAATGTATCGAACAAGATAAAGGATCCGAAAGCGAACCTTAAAATTTCATAAGCAGCAAGCTGCAAATAAAGCTCTCCTGAGAAATCAGGGGAGCTTTTGTTTTGAAGATTGGAGAGTGGAGCGGCTGCGGCGACAACCATCTCTCCACTCTCAACTCTTAAAACTCAACTCTCTTAAATGCGCCGCAAAAGAGGCACGGAGCTTTTCCGTGCCTCTTTCGGGTATATCAAATTTAAGTAAACAGCTTATTAACGATTACTGCTCAATGCCGTAATCATCAAGATTTTCAAGCTTGCCCGTAAGCGAATAAACAACCCACTCGGCTATGTTAACCGCATGGTCGCCTATTCTCTCAAAATACTTTGTCGCAAGGAACAAATCAAGCGCAGGAGCAGAATCATATTCTCCCGACTTAAGCCCCGAAACAAGCCTATCTCTTATCTCAACAAACAAGCGGTCAACCGTGTTGTCCATCTCGGCTACCTTTTGTGCAAGGCGCAGATCACGCTTTACAAATGCATCAACGCCGATGTTCACCATATCAACGGCTGTTTTTGCAATCTCGGAGAATACGCTCTTGTCAAGCTGCGGCTCCTGTGAGCTTATAAATCTTGCGATCTCAGCTATATCCTCGGCGTGATCGCCTATTCTTTCAAGGTCAGTCACAAGCTTTAAAACAGCGGAAATAAATCTTAAATCCTTTGCAACCGGCTGATTGTGCATTATAAGATTAACGCAAAGGCTTTCAATGTCCTTTTCCTTTCTGTTTATTGCATTTTCGTATTCGCTTACCTTTTTAATCTTCTCTATGTCAGACTCAACAAGCGTCATCGCGCTGTAAGCAACTGACTTTTCAACAAGACCGCCCATCTCGATAATCTGGTTGTTCAAATCCTTAAGCTGCAAATCGTAATACTCTCTCATTATCCGAACCTCCCCGTAATGTACTCCTCGGTTTCCCTCTTTTGCGGATTTGAGAAAATTCGGTTTGTATCCCCGAATTCAACCATTTCACCAAGCAGGAAGAACGCAGTGCAGTCTGCAATTCTCAGCGCCTGCTGCATATTGTGAGTAACCATTATTATTGTGTACTGATCCTTAAGCTTTAAGCAAAGCTCCTCTATTTTACCCGTAGATATAGGGTCAAGAGCAGAGGTCGCCTCGTCCATCAGCAAAACCTCAGGCTTAACTGCCAAAGCTCTTGCAATGCACAAACGCTGCTGCTGACCGCCCGAAAGACCGAGCGCACTCTTTTTAAGTCTGTCCTTAAGCTCATCCCAGATTGCGGCGTCCTTAAGCGAGCTTTCAACAATCTCGTCAAGCTTTGCCTTGCTCTTTATTCCGTGTGTGCGAGGACCGTATGCAATGTTGTCATACACGCTCATCGGGAATGGGTTAGCCTTTTGGAACACCATACCTACTCTTTTTCTGAGGATATTTACATCTATATTGCCGTAAACATCCTCTCCGTCAAGCCTTATATCGCCTGTAATCTTACAGCCCTCAACAAGGTCGTTCATTCTGTTGAGCGACTTTAAAAGCGTTGATTTTCCGCAGCCCGACGGACCTATAAACGCTGTTATTTTATTTTCCGGCATATTGAGGTTCACGCTCTTTAAAGCGTGAAATTTGCCGTAATACAAATTCATATCTCTTATCGTGAATTTATCCATCTATGCCTATTATCCTTTCTTGATTCGGCGGTTTTATTTTTTGCTGCTAAGCTTCTTTGCTATAAAGCTTGATAGGGTGTTTATCCCAAGCACAAGCACAAGCAATACAACCGCAGTTCCCCACGCCTGATTGGTGTGCAATCCCTCGTTTGCAAGCATATACATATGAATCGCAAGCGTTCTGCCCGATGCCATAACGCCATCAACAAGTCCCGTTGTTGAGCCTGCGGTATATATCAAAGCCGCTGTTTCGCCGACAATTCTGCCTATTGCAAGAATTACTCCTGCAAGGATACCCGGCATTGCACTGGGAAGAATTGTTTTTACTATTGTTCTGAGCTTTCCTGCTCCCAGACCAAAGCTGCCCTCTCGGTATGAATCGGGAACAGCGATGAGCGCCTCCTCGGTTGTACGCATAATGGTCGGAAGAACCATTATAGAAAGCGTGAACGCGCCTGCAAGAATTGAATAACCCCAGTGGAACGCGGTAACAAAGCACAGCATACCGAACAAGCCGTAAACGATTGACGGAATACCCGACAGTGTTTCAGCCATTGTTCTGATTACCTTTACAAGCTTGTTTCCCCTCTTTGCGTATTCGGCAAGATAAATTGCCGCGCCGATTCCGAACGGCACAGCGATAACAAGAGTCAGCAATGTAATAATAACCGTATTAATAATCGCAGGCATACACGATACATTGTCGCTGTTATATTCCCAAGCGAAAAGGTCTGGCGTAAGGTTCGGAACGCCCATTACGAGTATGTATACTATAAGAAACACCAACGCGAGAACAGAAAGAGCCGCCGCAAGAATAACGACAAGGTACATAACAAGCGACAGCGGCTTTCTTTTATATTCCTTCAGCCTTTGTGCAAGAGTAATTTTATTCACAGCCTTAATCTCAGGCTCACTCACCTTTGTATTATCAGCCATTCTTCTCACTCCTACTCTTTATAGCCTGCATTGAAATGGTTATTAAAAGAATAAACACAAAAAGCACCACACCTGTTGCTATAAGAGCCTGGCGGTGAAGTCCCGTTGAATAACCCATTTCAAGAACAATGTTTGCCGTAAGTGTTCTTACGCCGTCTGTAAGAGAATCGGGAATTTGCACCTGATTACCGGCTATAAGAATAACAGCCATTGTTTCGCCGATAGCTCTACCTATGCCGAGCACAACGCCTGCAAGTATACCTGACTTTGAAGCAGGCAGAATCGTCTTGAAAACACTTCGCTCTCTTGTTGCACCAAGAGCAAGCGAGCCCTCGTAGTAGCTTTCGGGAACGGCACGGATAGCCGACTCTGACACGCCGATGATTGTCGGCAATATCATAATTCCCAACACTATTGAAGCCGCCAGAAGGCTTGAGCCGTCGCCGCCGAAGTTTTCGCGGATAAACGGCACGATAACCATAAGACCGAAGAAGCCGTAGACGATTGACGGAATACCGGCTAAAAGCTCGGTTGCCGGCTTTATAATCTTATAGAGTGCTGGCGTGCAGAATCTGGCGAGGAATACCGCCGTAAGAATACCTATCGGAACACCGATTATTATAGCTCCGGCAGTAATATAGATACTTCCTACTATCATACATAATATTCCATAACTTGCAGGTTCGTTTGTAGGCGCCCATTTCTGGCCGCCTACAAAGTCAAATAATCCGATTTCCGCTATTGCCGGAACGCCGTTATAGAATAAGAAGACACAAATAAGGACTACCGCCGCTATACTTGTTATGGCTGTCAGGAAGAAAACTCCCTGCATAGCCTTTTCTTTTATTCTGTTTAATCTCATTTAATTATGTCGCTCCAAACCTTTGTTTCGCCTGTGTAGATAGCCTTTACCTGGTCGAGTGTAAGGCTTTCGAGGGTATTGTTTGTATTTACAATTACTGCGATACCGTCTTTTGCGATTGCCTGTGACTTAAGCTCAGCCGCTTCCTTGTCCTTAAGCTCACGGGAAGCCATACCGATGTCGCAGGTGCCCTCAATAGCGGCTGTCATACCTGCTGATGAGTCGTTTGTCTGAAGCTCAATGTCTGCGCCTGTGTTGATAGCCTTGTAAGCCTCTATGAGCTTTTCCATTACAGGGGATACCGATGAAGAGCCTGCTACAACAATCTTGCCGCTCGGCTTTGAACCGCTGTATGCAGCGTTTTCTGATACCGTTACATATCCGTTGTCCGAAACAACCTTCTGACCGTCTGCGCTCATAATGAAGTCAACAAAATCCTTTGCAAGTCCCTCAAGCTCACCCTTGTAAGCGATGTTGAACGGACGGCTGATTTTGTAATCGCCCGATTTTACATTCTCCGCAGTTGCTTCAACGCCCTCAATCTTTGCGGCCTTAACAGAATCGTTAAGTGAGCCGAGTGATATGTAGCCGATTGCCGCGTCATTGCCCTTAACATTTGTAATAACAGCCTCTGTGCCGTTAACCGTTACTGCGCTTGCCGCTGTATTGTCTGTCTTTGTGTCGCCGTCCTTAACAAGAACGCCTGTCAGCTCAACAAAAGCGTCTCTTGTGCCTGAGCCCTGCTCTCTTGTGATAACTGAAATTTCCTTACTTGTGTCGAATGTTGCAGCCGAGCCTGAGTCGTTAGAACTGCTTGATGAATTGTTGCCGCAACCTGCAAATGCCGATACAGCCATCAGTGCTGCTACTGCCATGGTTAATACTCTTGATGTCTTTTTCATAGTTTTCTTTTCTCCTCTTCTGAGTTGATTAATGCTAATCCCTGATAGAAAGTAGACTTATATTTGCGAGGATAATTATCGCAAGACAAGGCGGAGGACGCCGCAAGGCTGACGCCTTGCAAGGACGACAACGCAGTATTGCGGAAATTAGACCGCAAAGATTGTCTGCTTTTTATTAGGTATTAGTATAAGTTACCTCTTTGGTACGCCTATGAATATAAACCCGAGGTGTAAAAAGAAAACACACAAACGAGTAAAAGGTTTGTAAAATGGTAATATGAATTTTTTGGAATTAGTGTATTATAAAAATTAAATGGAAATAATAAATCGAAAGAGGTACAGAAAAAAGGACAGTGATAAAATGGTAAAATTGACAAAACGACAGATAGTGCGTTTTATAAGCTTTGCCACAGCACTTTTGCTGCTTGTATCAGGCGCGTGTATTGCAGGGTTTTCAATAGCAAGCCGATACCGCACCTCCATTGAACAGGGCTATCAGATGGCACTGTCCGAGCTTTCGGACTATATGACAAGCATAAAATCATCGCTGTCAAAGGGAATTTACGCCAACACAAGCACCGGCAGACTTTCACTTGCCGCGAAGCTTTGCTCAGATAGTGCCGGCGCAAAATCAGTACTGTCCCGTTTACCGGTCACCACTTCCGAGAGCGAAAAGCTGCATAAATTCCTATCGCAGGTCGGCGATTACTCGCTCAGCATAATCAATGCGTCGTCAAGAGGCTATGCTTTTTCGTCGCAAAACCGCGACACCCTTGTAAGCCTGTCTGAATATGCCGACAAGCTCTCCCCTGTGTTAGAGGAACTTTCCGCTAAATACGGCGACGGTGACACACAGCTTGGTATTACGCAGACTATCAACGGCAACATAACCGAGCAAGCACCGCCGGAGTTTGTACTTGACGGAGATTTCGGAGAAATAAACGAGAGCTTTGCAAGCTACCCCACCTTAATATATGACGGACCGTTTGCTGACAGCACCCAAAACAAAAAAAGTATTTTTCTTGAGAACTATAACGAGATAAGCGAGCAGGAAGCCGCCGAAAAAGCCGCCGCCTTTTTGTCAATTACCGCCGATACTCTTACAAGCCTTTCGCCGACTGACGGTAAAATTCCCACATATGTTTTCTCAACCGACAAAAACGAATATATCACCGTTTCAAAGCAGGGCGGCTTTATTGCCGAGATGACGAAAAGCAACTCACCAAACGACAAATCACTTGAGTATAAGGACGCCCTTGAAAAAGCGTCGGCGTTTCTTGAGAAAAACGGAATAAATAATATGACCGAGAGCTATTACGCAATCAACGACAATATATGCGTTATTAACTTTGCCTACTCGCAGGACGGCGTTGTGTGCTACGGCGATTTAATAAAAGTCGGCGTATCTCTTGAAAACGGCGAAATCGTTTCCTACAACGCCGAGAACTACCTGATGAATCACTGTCTGCGCAATGTAAAGCCTTATCTCTCGCTAAGTTCCGCACGCCGAAGCCTGAGCCCTTATCTCACCGAGGAAAAATCGCGCCTCGCAGTTATCCCTATTCACGACGGCATTGAATATCTCTGCTATGAATTTTTATGCAAGGGTGTTGAGAATGAGGAAATACTTGTGTATATCAACTGCGAAACAGGACTTGAAGAGCAAATTCTCATTCTTATGAAATCAGACAACGGAATTTTAACTATGTAATCGCCGGCGGTGCAAGCACCGCAGAGTTGAGAGTGGAGAGTGAAGAGTCGGTTATCGCAGCTGTGCTACTCTTTGAGTAAAGAAATATACCGTTTTAGCTGAAACCCGTAACGAAGGTTGTAGGGAACACTCTTGAGTGTTCCGGTTCGTTCTAATGGATGTTATACTCTATTCTGATTTTGTATAAACCGTAGTATATTTGTCTATCCCGGAACGGTCAAAACCGTTCCCTACAGATTAACAAACCTGTTACGAGTTCTTCTTATTTTAAAGAGCCGCTTGCGGCGACAACCACATCTCCACTCTTAACTCTTAACTCTCTTTTTTAGCGGTACTAAACACAAGACTTATTCATAAAAATTTTTCATATAAACCACTTTAAATCCTGTCTCAAAGATAGTATAATGATACTATCAAATTATAAAGGAGAATCGCTATGGATAAATATGTTTGCGAGCCGTGCGGCTGGACTTATGATCCCGAAGAGGGTTGCGAGGAGCAGGGCATTGCTCCGGGCACAGCATTTGAGGACTTGCCGGACGATTTTGTCTGCCCTATCTGCGGAGCAGGCAAAGAAGAGTTTGTAAAGGAATAATGCAAAATCGGTCTGTGATGAGCAGACCGATTTCTTTATATCTTATAATTATGTATTCTGGAGGAAGATATGAAAATTAACGCAGTAGTTTTCGATATGGACGGACTGATGCTCGACACCGAATGGACTACATACAGGCTGTCAAGAGAGAATGCCGCAATAATGGGTTATGATATTACACTTGACATATTCAAGCAGACAGTCGGCAAACGCTCACCCGACACAAAGCTTTTCTACAAGTCAATATTCGGCGATGAATTTGACTTTGACAGACTGCGACAGATGAATCTTGACGGCTTTCTAAAGTTGGTTGATGAAAACGGCGTTCCGAAAAAGCCGGGCATAGACGAGCTTCTGACATATCTCAAAGATAACGACATAAAATGCGCGGTTGCCTCCTCAACAAGCAAGGCGGTAGCCGAGGATTTGCTTAAACGAGCCGATATATACAAGTATTTCTCTGCCGGAGTTTTTGGCAATATGGTGGCAAACGGCAAGCCTGCTCCGGATATTTTTATCGAAGCGGCAAAACAGCTTGACATACCCTGCTGTGAATGTATGTGCCTTGAGGACAGCCACAACGGAATAAGAGCAGGACACAGCGCAGGAATGGTAACCGTTATGGTGCCCGATATACTGCCGCCGAATGACGAAATCCTGCAAAAGGTCTACGCCGTTGCAGATGATTTGTTCGAGGTTATTGATATAATTGAACGGATTAATAACAGCGGCAAAGGCTGATTAATAAAGCAATAAACCAAAGCATACATAAAAGGCGGCAGGGATTTTCCCTGCCGCCTGAGTTTTGTATTGTATTTTATTGCCACTCAAAGCTTTCCTTGCCTGCGCCGATTTCAAAATGATATTTTACAATACCGAGGTCAAGCTTTGTGTAAAAGCCGAAGCCTGCCTTGGCGGCTACCTTTCCGTCTGCATAGGTCAATGTGAATTTCTGCTGATTCATCGCAGTAGGCGCAAGCAGAGCCGCCTCAACACCCGATTTAAACCAATCCGGGGTACTGTCGCTTATATTGCTGACTGCCTCAGCTGATTTTGATTTATGCTTAACGCCCTGTGTTTCCCCATAGCCGAGCGCAATAACAACCGTCAGCTTTTCGCCGCTGCCTATTTTAAAGGCGGTCGGTATTTTCTTATAGCTCATCGCCACCCAGCAGGTGTTAAGCCCGAGCTGCTGTGCTTTCAGCACCAATCTCTCGCCGTAATATCCGCACAGCTCGTCAAGCCTGTCGCTCTTTTTCCCGATAAGCGCAATATAGTTTTTAACGCCGCTGAACTTGCCGTAATGCGCCATAAAGCTGTCAAACGCTTTCGGCTCATCTGTGACAAGCTGAATGTGCAGATTACCCTCTTTATTGCAAGCGTCTATTTCACCGCGCAGCGCATTCAGAATTTCAGCATCAACAGGCTTATCCTTGTACCTGCGAACACTGTGACGGTTTCTGACAGCCTCAATAAGCTGCATATACATTACCTCCGATTTATCGCTTTATTCCTGCGAATACTTCTTAACTCCGTCCTCATATGCGTTGCCGCCGTAGCAATCAACCGCAACGATGCACGGAAAATCCTCAACGGTATATCGCCTTATTGCCTCTGTTTCCAGATCCTCATAGCAGAGGATTTCCTCGCTTTTAATGCTCTTTGCAATCAAAGCCGCCGCACCGCCGATACAGGCAAAGTACACGCCCTTGTTCCTTACAATAGAGTCGATAACCTCCTGTGAGCGTGCGCCCTTGCCTATCATACCGCGCAGTCCCAAATCCATCAGTGACGGAGCGTATTTATCCATACGGTAGCTTGATGTAGGGCCTGCCGGGCCAACGGCATATCCGGGCTTTGCAGGAGCAGGGCCGACATAATATATCAGCTCGCCCTTGATGTCAACCGGCAGCTCCTCGCCGTTTTGTATAAGCTCATAAAGCCTTTTATGCGCCGCATCACGCCCTGTCAGCATTGTACCAGAGAGCAGAACACTGTCGCCTGCTCTCAAGCCGAGTATATCCTCCTCAGTAAGAGGAAGGTTCAGTTTCTTCATATATTTCAAATCCTTTCAAGCATAAATCAAATAACCGTACTCTTATGCCGAGCCGCATGACAGCATATGTTGACCGCAACAGGCATTCCTGCTATATGCGTCGGGTAGGTTTCAATATTCACGCCAATCGCAGTTGTGCTTCCGCCAAGACCGGCAGGCCCAAAGCCCATTTTGTTGATAGATTCGAGCAGCTCTTCCTCCAGCTTTGCGTAACGCTCATCTTCGTTGCTTGTGTCGATAGCGCGCAGTGTCGCCTTTTTTGCAAGCTGAGCCGCCTTTTCAAATGTGCCGCCTATTCCCACGCCAACAACCATCGGCGGACATGGGTTAGGGCCTGCCTTTCTGACTGTATCAAGCACAAAAGCCTTTACACCCTCAACGCCCTTTGACGGAGTGAGCATTGCAATCGCCGACATATTCTCGCTGCCGAAGCCCTTGCCGCCTGCAAGTATTTTTATTTTATCGCCGCTTACTATTCTTGTGTGAATAACTGCAGGAGTGTTGTCACCCGTGTTTTTACGGTCAAACACAGGGTCGCTGACAACGCTTTTGCGCAGATAACCCTCGTCATACGCCTCTCTCACACCCTGCATAACTGCGTCCTCAAAGCCGCCGTCCTCAATCACAAGCTTGTCGCCGTACTCAACAAACAGCACCGCCATACCTGTGTCCTGACAAAGCGGAATCTGCTCTTTCGCCGCAATCTCGTTATTCTCTAAAAGCTGCGACAAAACGCTCCTGCCGACAGGCGATTGTTCACATTCAAGTCCCTTTTTCAAAGCGGCTGTAATATCGTCGCCTATATAATAATTACAGTCCATAAACAGCTTTTTTACCGCATCGGTAACTGTACGGGCTTTAATTCTTCTTATATCCATAATGAACCCCCGATTAATTTCGTGTTCTTATATTATAATCCAAGGTCGGTGGCTTTTCAATATCATTTTTTTGCGGTATAATAAGGACAAGATATTTTTTGGAGTGATTTTATGACTAAGGCAGAACAGGCAAAGCAGCTTTTCACCGAGGGCTATAACTGTGCTCAGGCTGTTTTTATCGCATTCGCGCAGGAATGTGGGATTGAAAAGGAAACCGCCGCGCTTATTTCAAGCGGCTTCGGCGGAGGACTCGGCAGAATGAGAGAGGTCTGCGGAGCTGTAAGCGGAATGTCAATGGCAGCGTCAATGCTTTTCGGCAGCAACAACCCGAAAAATGCCGAAAAGAAAAAAGAAATCTACAGCACAATTCAGGAGCTTGCAGGCGAATTCCGCAGCAAGAACGGCTCTATAATCTGCCGTGAGCTTCTGGGACTTGACAAAAATTCCGCAACTCCTCCGACCCCCGAAAAAAGAACGCCGCAGTATTACAAAAAGCGCCCTTGCGCATTACTTGTGTACGATGCGGCGGAGATACTTGAAAAGTATCTTGAAAATAAGAATGATTAATCGCCAAAGCTAAAAACGGAGCGTTACAAATCAACGCTCCGTTTTTTGTCGTTTATTCCGTTTTCCTGTTCGAAATTCTTTATTTATAAAACTGCGACTGCCGCAATTATTCATTATTTATTTTCGCTCGCCAAGCGGCTTATATTCTCTCGGCTCGGCAACACTCTTATACGCAGGGCGGATAATCTTGTCTACATTCACAAGCTCCTCCATACGGTGTGCGCTCCAGCCGACAACTCTTGCTATCGCAAAAATAGGAGTATAAAGCTCGTGCGGTATACCCAGCATACTGTATACAAAGCCGCTGTAAAAATCAACATTCGGACAAACGCCCTTATATATTTTGCGCTCCTCGGCGATAACCTCCGGTGCCAATCTCTCCACAAGTGCGTAAAGCGCAAAGTCATCCTCTCTGCCCTTTTCCTTTGCAAGACCGCCGACAAAGCCTTTCAGTACACGCTCTCTCGGGTCTGACAGAGAATAAACAGCGTGACCCATACCGTATATAAGACCCTTTTTGTCGAATGCCTCTTTGTGCAGAAGCTTTTTGAGGTAATCTCTCACCTGCTCCTCGTCCTTGGTGTCGCTGACATTCTCCTTAAGGTCGTCCATCATTTCAATTACTTTAATGTTTGCCCCGCCATGCTTCGGTCCTTTAAGAGATGACAAAGCCGCCGCCATAACCGAATATGTGTCCGAACCCGACGAGGTTACAACATGTGTCGTAAAGGTGGAGTTGTTGCCGCCGCCATGCTCCATATGAAGCATAAGTGCAATGTCAAGCACTCTTGCCTCAAGCTCAGTGTACTGCATATCGGGTCTGAGCATACGCAGAATATTCTCGGCTGTTGACAGCTTTGGGTCCGGGCGGTGAATATACATACTGCCGTCAAGCTCATAGTGATTGTAGGCGTGGTAGCCGTAAACCGCAAGCATAGGCATTTCTGCAATCAGCTTCAGGCACTGGAACAAAACATTTTCCTTTGATGTGTCATTGGCGTGAGAATCATATGACGCAAGAGTGAGTATACTGCGTGTTATCGAATTCATAATATCCTTGCTTGGCGCCTTCATTACAACATCACGCACAAAATTTGTCGGCAAGCATCTGAGCTGACCCAAAAGAGTTGTAAAATCGTCAAGCTCTTCAGCCGTCGGAAGTTCGCCGAACAGCAAAAGATATGTTGCCTCCTCAAAACCGAAGCGTTTTTCTGTTGACGCTCCGTTTACAAGGTCGTTTATGTTGTATCCGCGGAACGAAAGCTCGCCGTCACACGGAACCTTTTCGCCGTCAACGATTTTAGAGGAAACAATCGACGATACGGTTGTAAGTCCTGCAAGAACGCCCACTCCGTTTTTATCACGAAGTCCTCTCTTTACATTAAGCTCATTAAAAAGCTGCTGGTCGATTTTATCATTCTCAATGTATTTGTCGGTAGCCGAATCAATGAATTGCTGGAGCTGTGAAATTTTCTCCTTCATTCTTATCACCTATCCTTTATGGTTTTGTTTATTAATTTCACTATTATATCATAACTGAAGCCCAAATCTATGAACTAAAGATAAATAAATTAAGAGCCTCCTGTTAAGGAAGCTCTCAAAATAACATTATTGAAACAGCTCGTCGTTATACTGTCTGCGTAAAAAGCCGCCGATTTCTGCCCAAGATTTTTTCGCTTCGGGAATTATATCCCCAATCATCTGGAACATATGGAACATTCCCGGGTATCTTGTGAGAACAACACTGTTTCCGCAGCGTTTCATCTTCTCAAATATCGTTATAGCATCGCTTTCAAGAACCTCATATGTACCAACCTGAATAAGCATCGGCGGAAAATCCTTGAAATCGCAGTGAACGGGACTTAAATACTTGTCGTGCGGGTCGCTGTCGCCGACATAAGAGAGAATAAATTCAGGATTATCTATGTAGCTGCCGGAAAGCGCACCCTTTTTTCTGCCGAACATCGGGTCGTTGTAGATGTTGTAGCTGAACGCCTCGCCCTCTCCTGCCAAATCGCACCAAGGCGACATACAGACGATTGAGTTTGCAATCGGTCTGCCCTGCTCAAGCAGC
Organism: Acutalibacteraceae bacterium; assembly: GCA_051880615.1. GTDB lineage: Bacteria > Bacillota > Clostridia > Oscillospirales > Acutalibacteraceae > UBA7067. The sequence continues at coordinate 50,997 of JBJEOH010000038.1, read as the reverse complement.
TTTTCGGTAAGAGCTATCGACAAATTTGCCCCTGCACTGTCGCCGAACAATATTATATTCTCCGGCTTGTAGCCATGATCCAAAAGCCATTCCCAACCGGCAAGAGCATCTTCAAGCGCCGCAGGGTGCTTGTTCTCGGGCGCTATACGGTAATCTATCGAGAATACCGACGCGCCTCCGCTGAGCTTTGAGAGCTTAACGGCAACACCCCTGTAGCAATCGTTGAATTTCATCAAAAATGCACCGCCGTGAATCTGATAAATAACCTTATCCTTATGCTCACTTTTGCTGTCAACAAGCAGTTCAGCCGGCAGAGTTCCGCCGACATTCAGCTTTTTCAGATTGTAACCTTTCGGCGCCTTCCATTTTGACGGCTTGAAGGATTCACGCCTGCCGTACTGCACCAATCCGCCATCGCGCATTGTAGGCGTGCGGCAAAGCATACGCGTTGTTTCAGTAGCAATCGCGCCGATATTCGTCATTCCCTGAGGTTTTTTGCATTTAATAGCCATAAATACACCTGCAAAAAACGCTCCTACAAAAGACATCAGTGTTAAAAATTGCTTTAATTTTTCCATATTATTCAAACTCCAAATACTTACTGTAGTGGCCGGTCTGGCGTTCAAACTCTGCCTGAGTTATACTGTTTCCGTCCTGATAGTATGATTTCTTGCTGCCGTTTACAATTTTATAGGTGCTGCTGCAACTTTCAAATTTTCCGGCTTTATACTGATAAAAGCTGAACTCAAGACTTTCGCTGCTGCCGCTGATATAATTATTTGCGCTCAGAACCGGCTCATCGTTTGCGTTATTTATGAACACCTGAACATCAACATCTCCGCCTTTCAGGCTCTCAGCGAATGCTCCGGATATACGCTCGACTGTTCCGTTTCTATCCTCGCACACATCAACCTGAACGCTTGTACCGCTTTTATAATACAGCAAAAGCTCTTTCGCACCGTCGCTGTCAATATCCGCTGTCAGCGCACCTTTATAGCTCAGCGTTGCGCCGTTCTCGCCCGTTATCGCCTTGCCCTTTTCTTCTGTCAGATATTTTGACAGAGCTTCCGAGCTTTCGCGAACATTTATTACGACCCTTGCAACAGCGCTGTCCATCCCCTTAAGCACACCTGTTACAACACAGGAGCCTGAGCGTATTCCCGTAACAACGCCGCTGTCGTTTACCTTTGCAATTTCAGGCTTGTCACATTTCCATTCGATTTGCGACAAATACACATTATCAAGCCGGCAGACTGTTTCAGCCTTTACAAATCTACCCATCGGCAGAGTTTCGTTCCTGCTTTTCAGTGTACTGCCAATCTCAGTGCAGCCGTTTGTTGCCGATGACAGCTTTGAAAGATACTGCGCTTCTTCATATGACTGACCGTCTATCGTAAATTCGCCGCTGTCAAGCTTCTTCATATCGTCGTCTTTATATTTATACACATCCTTGAAGCTTGATGTTGACGATGTGCCGCCCGACGAAAAGCTTGTGACGGTTACCTCTCTTGTTTTTGTTTTTTTACTCTTATCGCTCGATATTGCAACCGACTTGATTAATACTGTATCGTCGCTGCTCATAATGCTTTCCTTGTAGCTGTCGTATTTTCTTTCAAATACATTTGCAAACGACGAAAAATTCTTTATCTCATACGCATTGTCCACACTGTTAATAGCAACTATCTCGGCAAATTCGCAGCCCGAGGCACTCTTAAGCGTCAGAAGCAGCTCATTTGTTTTATCGCCGTTGAAATCACCGATTTCAGCACTTTCAAGCGTCAGGAGCATTGTGGAATTCGTTCCGTATTTTTCAAGACGGCTGTCGGGAATTTTTATAAGATAATTGTTGAGTATGTTTATTTTTTCAAGTTCTTCATCCTCAACCGTGATTTTCATAACCGCCTTTACATCGTTATCCGTTTCAGCGGTAATCTCACACTCACCCTTTGCAACTGCCTTTACAAGCCCCGTTACATCAACCATTGCAACATTTTCGTCTGAGCTGCTCCAGGTTATTTTCGGAACAGCGGCATCCTGCGGCGAATATTTAACGGCAAGCTCGGCTGTAGCGCCTTTTTTCAGCTTGTCCTTGCCGCTCAAAGTTATTGTTGTAACAGGCGGCTGTGTTTCCGTAGGCGGCTCGGTTGGCTCGGTTTCAGGCTCGGTCGGCTGTGACCAGAACGCAATTTGCGCCGCAACAGAGGGGTTGAAGTACAAAAGTGCGGCTGTGCCTACGGCGAGCAGAACAACAACCAAAGATATAATAATTGCAGCTTTTTTCATTTAAAGCTCCATTCCTTTCAGCAAAAGAAAATACGGCAATACTTTGCTACTGTATTAGTTTAAGCAATTATATTCTTATTATAAATTAAGCTTTGCGATAGGTCAACAAAAAGTCGGTAAATATAGGTAAATTAACAATTTAGTGACAAAAGGTGCGCCGATTCGGCACACCTTTGATACTTTTTTATGCTCTGTTTTTTGTTCGCCGCAGCTTATTTAAAGCTACAGGCGCAATCGCAAACAAGCCCCGCCGCAGCTGTTCAATAATCGCGCAACTGATAAACACCAACGCACAGATACCGATAGCCTCAAACACATAAAGAGGAAAGACGGTATAGAAGCTATCATCGTTCGTAAACCAAAGCAGGTTTTTCCAGATAAAATTTCGCATGAGCGGATGCTCGTGAATCATATATATGCCCAGATTTAATAGCGCAATATGGTTTACAATCCTTGACTTGAATTTCAAATCCCTGAAGAACAGCAGCAGACACACGCCTTGAATGACGCTTGCAGGGTTATCATTGAACATTGAAGCATAGATATATTGCGGAATTAAAACCACTAAAACCGTATTTATAAGGGCAAGACCTGCAAACACCGCGAGATAACGCCACTTAGCTTTATCATGCTTTTTAACATACAGACGAATATACGCACCGAGTATGTACATAAACAAATAGCCGTACAAGCCCTTGCCTCCGTCAGTGTTTACAATGTTTGAAACACTTATCACCTTATTTACATTCGGCAGATGCCCGAGCATATTCCATACAGAAAAGATGAAAAATAAAATGCCAAGCAAAATTGTGAACTCTTTTTTCGATATATTGTTAAGACATCTGTTTACAAACGGACTTAACAGTATAACGACAAGATACAAGGTCATAAAAGACCAAGTTCGTGAAAGCACCGGAAAGAAAGCTCTAATTATATTCTCAGGTGTAACCTCAGCCGCGCCGGTGCTCATTAATACGGTAGGTATCGTCAGCGAAAAGAACAGCATCGGAATATACATCTTTTTAATCTTCGGCAGCACGCCCTTGATGCTTTGATTTGATTTTGAGCTGATCGAAAAATAACCCAGAATAACAATATACACATACACAGGCGTTCTGCTTAAAAACATCATAAACCAGTAAAGCCATGTTTGAAAATCGCCGAATTTGTATACATGATGATAATAACCGCCGTAGCTGCATATATGCAGAAAAACCACCTGAAACATCAAAATTATGCGCAAAAGCTCAATGCCTGATTCGCGCATATTACCTGACTTTTGTTTTAAAAGGCTCAAAGCCTTCACCCCTTTGAATCAAAACAAAAAACAAAAAGGAGCCGAACGGCTCCTAAATGTCAAATAAAATGTTATCAAACAGCTCTTGTAACCTTACCTGAACGCAGGCAACGGGTGCAAGCGTTGATACGCTTTGGTGTGCCGTTAACGATAGCTCTTACACGCTGTACATTTGGCTTCCATGTTCTGTTTGAACGCTTGTGTGAGTGGGAAACTTTGATGCCGAAAGCAACATCCTTGCCACAGATATCACATTTTGCCATGTGTCTGCACCTCCTTGATGCTGATTAGAGTTTATTATTTATAATGCAACATTAGTTATGATAACAGATTTATCGTCGGATTGCAAGCAATTTTTTGATTTTTTTGAAAATAAATTTTGTCTTGTGCTTTGTAGCTTCAAAGCCACAAGCTGTTGTGCCAAAATTCTTAAAACAGCACCTTTATAATCTGCAAATCGCGCAGCCTCCGCACTTAAGCGTATCGCCGTCAAGCTTTCTTGCAAAAATAATGCTCTTGTATTCAAGGCGCATAGGCGTACTGTCTGCATTTATTGCAACAAGCAGTGCCTTGTCCTTTATAATTCTGATATGCCTGTTCTCACCGCTGCCGATAAATTCAGCCTTCATACTCTTAAGCGCGGGATTTTCCTTTCTCGCCCTTATCAGAGCCTTAATTTGCTGCACTATGCCTTCAAATTTGCCGCTGTCAATCTCGTCCCAAGGCATACACCTACGGCAGTCGGGGTCGTGCGCACCGTCAAGCATAATTTCTGTTCCGTAGTAAATGCACGGACTGCCGTAAAGCGAAAAAAGCAGGGTGAGCTGCTGAAAGAACACATCCTCATTGTGCTTGCAGCGGTAATAAAGCCGCTCGGTGTCGTGCGAGTCGAGCAGATTGAACATCACCCTTGACGATTGCTCGGGATACATCGTTGTACAACGGTTAACCCCCTGCTCAAGCTGCTTTGAGTTCATCTTCGGATTATGCCAGAATCCCGATATTGTTTCTGTCAGCGGATAGTTCATTATTGCGTCAAACTCATCTCCGCGCAGCCATTGTGTTGAATCGTGCCATATCTCAGCCAGAAGGTAAACATCGGGATTAATCGCCTTAACCCTGCTGCGCAAAAGCTTTAAAAACCTGTGCGAAACCTCGTTTGCAACATCAAAGCGCAGTCCGTCCACGCCGAATTCACCAACCCAGTATTCACAGACCCGAGTAAAATAATCCATAACCTCCGGGTTGTTGGTGTTGAGCTTCGGCATAAACTGAGTAAACGCGAATGAATAAAATCTGCCGTCCCTTGTGCTTTTGTCAAGAGTGACCGGGAATTTATTTATCATATACCAATCACGGTACTTTGATTGCTCGCCATTTTTCATTACATCGACAAAAGGCGGAAAGTAAATGCCGCTGTGGTTCATCACCATATCGAGCATTATTTTTATGCCCATTGAATGTGCCTTTTCACAAAGCTCTCTGAAATCCTCCTTTGTGCCAAAGTCCTCATCAATTTCATAATAATCGTCAATATTATATTTGTGGTCTGTAGGCGACTTGAATATGGGGTTAAAATAGATAGCGGTTATACCCAAATCGTGCAGATATTCAAGACGGCTTGTAACGCCCTTAAGATTTCCGCCGTAGCGAAGCTTTATGTTAAAGCCCTTTATCGGCTCGCTCTTCCACGGCTTAAGCTCCGGCTTATGCTCTCCGTCACGCGCAAAGCGTTCGGGAAAAATTTGATACCACACCGCATCCTCAACCCAGCTCGGCGTTTCAAAAAGGTCGGCGCTGTTCATCCACGGAAAGAAGAAATACTGCATACGCTTGCCGGGAATATTAAGCTCACTTTCACGGTAAAAGCCATCCTCAAACAAATACAGGCATTCATCGTCGCTTGTAATTTTAAAGAAATACTTGCATCTTTTATATTTCGGCTTAAGGCGGGTTGACCACCACAGGTGATTTTCAAGCTCCAGTACATCGCTCATCAGCTCTGCCTGTCCGCTCCAAGCCTCTGTTCCGCCCATTATTCCCGCGCTGAACGGATCGCCCCATTGAATTTCAACGGAGGAAACATCCTTGCCGGTCATTATCGAAACAACAATTTCATCGTTGTTCGCCTGATAGCACATATTATCCCTTGAGTTATGAAAGATTGCTTCCCTTTTCATTTTTCCGCTCCATTTTCAGACTTCTTTTATGACTTTTTGCGTATGTGTGTATTTGTCAGTATTCCGAGAGTCAGCAAAACCCCGACAATAATCACCGCCCACATAAACAGCCCGTAACCGACATACTCCGTTGTACCTGCGCTTGACGAGGTATTGTCAAGCTGCGGCAAGGTTTCGGTCTGCGGCTCTGTTTCCACTTGCGAAACAGAAAACCAGTCATACCAGTTGCTGCTTGTATCAGACGAGGCGTAATCCTCCGTTGGTACGGTTTCCTCGTAATTCGGCTCGGTTTCTTCATAATATCCGGTTTCGTCCTCGTGAGAGGTATTGTCTGACGATGTATCATCAGCCGGCATATCGTCATTATTATCGGAGCTGTTGTCACCGTTATAATCGTCGGCAATATCGCTTACGGTACTGCTGACCCAGTTGTATATATCGTCAAGGTAGTCGCTGTCCTCAGGTGCTGCAAAGGCTGTAACAGTTGAAAGTACAAGTAAAAGCGCGCAGCAACCAGCGGTCAAAAGCACTTTGAACTTCATTTTTCCTCCGTCCTGTTGAACGATTAGACCGTTCAACAACGAAATAATTCCTTACAGAATTTGCGAAATATCACTTTACATTATATCCGCAAGACGCTCACTTGTCTATACCGAAGAAAAAATTTAACATTTGCACCTGTTGCTTTGAATCCGCCTTGAAGCTATTTTCACAGTAAAGTTTTATAAACGATTGTGCTTCCTGCTCGGATTGATGATTTCCGAAACAAGAAAATTCTTAATTGAAGAGCCGCTTGCGGCGACTACCGATTCTCTTCTCTTTTCTCTATTCTCTCTTAGCTTCATTCAGCACCTGTGCCAGAACATTTCCGAGCAGCTGTCCCGTCCGGCAAGCTTCTTCAAGTGTGTTCACCTCTGTGCCGACCTCAATAAGCAGCGAGCCTGAATTTATGTTCATATTATATGCGAAGTCGCCGAAGTAAAGCGGTCGTGTCATACCGGGATATAACTCCTCCGCCTTTTGATCAATTCTAAGCGCCAAGCGCAAATTCTCCTCCCAATGGGCAAAGTCATAATCCCCCGTAGGGTCATAGCCGCTCATAATCATAATCTGTGCCGCCTTTTTCCCGCCCACCTCAAATGTCGGCTTGATTTTGCCATCCTCGCCGCCGTAACCGAGCGAGTCACGGTGGAAGTCGATTATCACCTTAATTGAGGGGTATTTTTCAAGGAATTCATAAATTGTTTGTGCGCTTCTGTCGTATGAGCCGTTGTAGCTTGGGTCGTCGTGATGGACCGCGCTGTGCAATGCCTTTATTCCGTTTTTTGTAAGACTGTCTGCCATTGCCTTGCCTGCCGAGGTTATGTTTTCGCTGTCGTCGGTACTTCTTCCCGTATATTCCGAGTAATAAACACCGTCGTCCTGCTGCAAATATGCCTCGGTAGTGTGGGTGTGTACTATAAGCACCTGCGGCTCATCGGTATTCTCAACATCAAAGCCAAGCGGCTGCGACAGCTCATAATCAATGTCTATGTCAAAATCGGTGGTGTTCTTTATTGTTATCTCACCGGCAGTGCCGTATTGATTTTCTATAACAGGATATGCCTCACCGCCGTAGTCCTTAGGCTGTGTTGTCTTTTTCGCCGCTGCTTTATCGCTTTCGGGTTTTGTCGCACTCTCGGGCTTAGCACCGTTCGCTTTACCGCCTTGATTATCCGTCTTTTCACCCTCGTCAGATACAGTATTTGAAACGGGCATGGCAAGACCTGCCGCCATATAAAGGCTTTCCTCGCGCGAAAAAGCCTGCGGCAGGCGTGAAATTGTGCAGTATAAGGACATTATAAACACAACAGCCGCCATAGCCATTGCCGCCGTTTTTTTACCCGATTTATCTTTCATTGCACAACAACCTCTTTTTCTTCTTAGTAGAAGTTTATGCTGTGCCGAAAAAGCGTATGACTAACGGACAAGCGAAATAAGATCGGCAAGGCTCAGGCTCGGTTGCAGGGCAACATTTATCGCCATTGAAATAAGGCGCGAGCCTCTCTCAACGAGCAAATCTATCTCACCGGGAGTTACAACCATTTTCTGACCGTTCGGGTAAACGCTGCGCTTAATAAGCTCCGGAGATGCTTCTTCGCTGTCGAGCAGCAAATCGGCGGCAAGGGTAAAAGCGTCAACAACCGTCGGTATTCCGATTGACACAACAGGAACGCCGACTGTTTCTCGGTTTATTTTTGCGCGGTGATTGCCCACTCCGTCACCCGGCGAAATACCTGTATCCGAAATCTGCACCGTACAGCCGAGACGCTCAAGCCGGCGCGAAGCGAGAGCGTCTATTACAATAATCGCCGCAGGCTTTATCCTCTGCGCTACACTCAATATAAGCTCGCCGGTTTCGATACCCGTTTGTCCCGTCACGCCCGGAGTAAGCACTGCAACGCCCCTGAGCCTGTCAAGACCCGTACTTCGCGCAAGCTCTCCTCTTATGTGGCGTGTTGCAAGCACTCCTCGTGCCGCCTTCGGGCCTAAAGCGTCGGGTGTTATATTGTCGTTTCCAAGTCCCGCAACAAGCACAAGCCCCTTTTGCGGCAGCAGCTGTCTGATACTCTTTGCTATCAGCTCAAGGCGCTTGTCCGTTTCCTTGAATTCATCGGTGAGCGTATTCATCTCGGCTGTTATATAGCTGCCCCTGTCCTTTCCGATGCTTTTCGCCGCCTTATCCGTCTTGACAAGCAGTGATGAAATAACAACATCACCGTAATCCCTTTTTGTAAGCTCTATTCCCTCGGTATCATCGCCGGCAAGCTCTCTCGCTTCCATTGCAAGGTCAGTTCTTATCTGCAAAATTTCAACACTTCCTTTACATATATATGTTTATTATGTTAAAATGCAGTCAGGTTATCCAAATCTTATCAACACTTATGAAGGGATTGAATTTCTTGAAAAAATTAATAGCAGCAGTGCTTGCAGCGGCTTTGATTGCCTGCCCGTTTACGACGGCATTTGCAAAAGGCACAGAAAGCGCACCGTCGGGAAAAACAGGCGGAGTAATCTTAAGTCAGAGTGCGTCAAGCGAAAACTACCTCGTAAAATCAGCAGGCGAGTCCTCGTTGCTTCCACAAGCCTACAGCAGCGTTGAAATGGGTTATGTAACCCCAGTAAAGAATCAGGGTAAACAAAACACCTGCATATTTTTCTCCGGCATTGCGGCTATGGAGACCGCTCTGCTTAGAAACGGATACGGTGAATACGATTTATCGGAGGAACACGCCAACTACTGGGCTTCAAAAAGAAATGACGGTACAGGCTGGCAGAGAGACCGTGTAAACGACGGCGCATATCCGTACACAGCCTACGGCTATCTTACGACAGGCGGCGTTGCGGCTGAAAGCGATTTGCCGTATATGAGCCGCAGCGAAAAATATTTTGAGGAGCTTAATCCCATTGAGCCGTTGTTTTACGCAGGCGGCATAAAGCTTTTATCCGGCCCTGATTTGGACGCGGCTGCTTTCAAAACAGCCATTATGGAAAACGGCGGTGTTGTAGCTTCGTTTGCATTAACCGATACTCACCAGAACCGAAACACAAATTCTTTTTTCTGCGGTGACACGCTTTCTGACAGTGAAATAGCTGCATCTGCTCATTCGGTTTTCGTTGTCGGCTGGGACAATAATTATCCGAAGGAAAATTTCAAATCAGGCTCTCAGCCGCAAAACAACGGCGCATGGCTCATAAAGAACTCCTGGGGTAATACATTAAGCTATATCTGGGTTTCATACGAGGACAAATATCTGGGTGCTGAAATATTCGGCGGCAACTATGCAATAAATGACATAATCAAAAACCACACCTGCAACGAGCTTCTTAAGGTCGATTCTTACGGCACGATATACAATATGGAATTCTATGATGATAATTACAATAATATCACAGAAGCCGTATTTATAAACACATTCACCTTCAGTAAGGAAATGCCCTCAATCAGCAGCGTTGAATTTTCAAGCTCCAACATCGGCGCTGACTATACGATTTACTATATTCCGACAGCAGACGGCACTCCAACCGACGACGAAAACCAATGGACAAAGCTTACAAGCGGAACAATTTCCTATGCGGGAACACATAACATCTCATTTAAGCCCTACACCGTTCCCGACGCTCAGGGTGCAATCGGCGTTAAAATCACCACAAGGGACAACTCTGCCGCTTCAATAGGCTGCTGCGAATGGCTGGGAGACTATGAAGCAGGCAAATTCGATATGCTCCCGAGAACGCTTGACAACCGCTCATTTGTTGTGACCAATGACTACAGCTTCAGCCTTACCGACTTTTACAGCTCAGTAGACGACACTATCGGCGGCAACTTCACAATCAGGGCTGTTACCAATGTTCGTAAGGGTGACATCAACCGTGACGGCAGTATAAAACTGTCAGACGCAATTATGGTTCAGAAGCAGGCTGTCAATTTAATTTCTCTCGACAGCGACATTAAGGAGTATGTAGCCGATATCGACGAAAGCGGCAGCGTTACTCTGTATGATGCAATAATGGTACAGAAATTTGCCTTGAGCATGATAGCGGGATAAATCTCCCATATTTTTATATCAAACACGACCGAGCAAAACATTAGATTTCGTTTTGTTCGGTCGTTTTATTTTTGGTATTATCACGCACAATACGCAATATATATTATTATAATGAATTTGTGTTTGACATAATAAACACTAAACCTATACGAATGTGAGGGAAGTGCGTGAACACCAAATCATACAAGCTGTCGGGTATTATCGGCACTGTTTTTATGTTTCTGCTCGGGTCGGAGCTTCACTTTTTTTACGACCAGAGCGGCGGTCATGTTTTGTCGGTGCTTTTCGGGGCAGTAAACGAAAGCACATGGGAACATATCAAAATATTCATTGCGCCGTACATAGTGTGGGGAATTCTTGAGCTCGCCTATCTTCGTCCGAGCTTCAAGGCATTTGTCGTCGGCAAGGTTGTCGGACTTTATGTTATTCCGATAGGTATAATCTCGCTGTTCTATTCATACACTGCAATAGCAGGAACAAATTACTTGTGGGCGGACATACTTATATCACTGGTTGTCTGTGCACTTTCACAGTACATCTCCCAAACGGTTTACTCCTTTGGCAGTGCTGCAGCAAGGTGGTTTGCTCCGTCGCTTATTGCACTTGTATTAATGGCTGTGATGTACTTCTCCTTTACAGCTGTTCCGCCCAAAGCACTGCTGTTTTTAGACCCTATCACAGGCAACTACGGTATCCCCGGCAGCAGCTTGGAGGCTTCTTCACTTGATAATGCCGCCTTTATCTGAATTAGACACAGCACTCACCCTATCATTCCCGACTTGAACATAAAATACGCAAGCAGACCGCCGCACAACGAGCAGGCGAGCGCAAATATTATTTTTACGGCAAGCCTGCTTTTTCTCTTGTAGCTTGACGGTGCGTCCATTTTTTTGAGAATCCGCAACGCCTCACGCTCCAGCACCTGCTGCTGAGCCGAGGCAAACTCAGGCTTTACGATAAGCAGCGCCTTTTCATAGTACAGGCTGCCGGTCTGATTAATTTCTATTATCTGTCTGTTTATTCCCTTAATCATATTTTCTCCTTTTTGTTACAGTTTTGTTTTATTTTCCCTTGAAATCAAGCTTCAAAATGATGTTTGACAAAAAAAACAGAAAATATGCAACCGACAAAATAAACCCCGAAAAAATTTCAGACAATATTTTGCAAAATTTTTCGCTTTTTTTCAACATATTTTTCACGCTCTTTTTTCCAATTTAACATTATACGGTTAGTAAATTCTTTTTAATCAACAAAAATGTGGATAACTATGTTAACAATGAGTAAAACTCGCGGAAAAACACCCTATTTTAAGCAATAAAACGAAGTTATTAACATTTACTACTTGTTAACAGTTGTTGCCAAGTAAAAATCCTGCAAAATTTTTAAACAATTTGTAATTTTTCGCTTGTCAACACCTCATAAGAAATAAATTCAATTACAAGATTGTAATTTTTTGACCTGTCAAACATAACAACCATCCTAATTTTCGGTTTTTATGTTACGGCAGGTTTTTTTATGTTATAATTATCCTACGGCAAAAGTCAATGTCATTAACTTAAGAAATTGTAGTCCGAAAAAGCTCGTAGAAAACGATCTTGACCGTTCCGTTTTGCTCTTATGGATTTTGATTCATCCCTACGAAATATATGCAAGTTTCAGCAAAACGAGCCGTAACAGGCAAGCCAGTTCCCTACAACCTCTTTATCGCTTTCGAGCTTAAGTTGATGACATTCCAGCAAAAGAGCGTTAGTTAAAAAAACCGTTGCTCGAAGCAGAAATATGGAGAGAAAGGGAGCTGTAACAAATGGAAATCACAGACAAAAGAATAGACGCAGGCAAGGCGTTTGACTGGGGCAAAACCTCTGCCGACTACGCCCTATACCGTGATATTTACCCCGATATATTCTACCAAAAAATCACAGAGAGAAATCTCTGCATAAACGGTCAGAAAGTTCTCGATTTAGGCACAGGCACAGGAGTTCTGCCGAGAAATATGTACCACTACGGTGCGAAGTGGGTCGGCGCAGATATTTCCAAAGAACAGATTGCTCAGGCAAAAGCGCTGTCAGAAAAAGCAGGCTTGAATATTGAGTACCTGACTTCATCAACGGAGGACATTGATTTCCCCGACAATTCCTTTGACATTATAACCGCCTGTCAGTGCTTCTGGTACTTTGACCACAAAAGGGTTACGCCAAAGCTTGCGCATATGCTGAAAAGCGGCGGACGACTGCTGCTGTTATATATGGCGTGGCTGCCTTACGAGGACGAAATCGCAGGCAAGAGCGAGGAGCTGGTGCTGAAATACAACCCAAGCTGGTCGGGGGCAGGCGAAACAATACACCCGATAGGCGTACCTGACTGCGTATACGAGTATTTTGAACCTGTATATCATGAGGAATACAGGGTTGATATTCCGTTCACAAGGGAAAGCTGAAACGGCAGAATGAAGGCTTGCCGAGGAGTAGGCGCGTCATTATCACCCGAAGAAATCTTAAAATGGGAAAAAGAGCACAAAGCTCTGCTTCAAGAAATTGCACCGCAGGAATTTTCTGTCAAGCATTACGCAGCAATGCTGGAGCTTAAACGGAAATAATATAAACACATCTTAAAAGGAGGAGTATACTATGCCGTATATTAATTCAAAAATCAGCACAAAAATCACAAAGGATCAGGAAACACAGCTAAAAACTCAGCTTGGTCAGGCAATCTCAATTATTCCGGGCAAGAGCGAAAGGTGGCTTATGGTCGGCTTTGAGGACGAATATTCACTTTATTTCGCAGGCGACAACAGCCGGCCGAGTGCTTTTATTGAGGTAAGTGTGTTCGGCAGCGAAAACCCGAAGGCTTTTTCAGAGCTTACCGCAAAGCTGTGCGAAATTTACAACAGTGTGCTTGGAATTTCACCCGACAGAATCTATGTAAAATACGAGGCTGTGTCCAACTGGGGCTGGAACGGCGGGAATTTCTGAACACACACTTTATCACACCAAACAACAAAAAGGGTATGCCGTGCGGCATACCCTTAATTTTTTATGCTGTTTTTCAGTCATAAATCCTGCGATATTTTCGTAATACTAATATCAGTATAAAATAATGGAAAGATTATTTTTCTGATACCAAAACAAGTATCATTATTTACCGAAATATCTCTTCAAAAGACCTGCAAAGCCTGCGCCGTGACGAGCCTCGTCCTTAGCCATCTCGTGAACTGTGTCGTGGATAGCGTCATAGTTAAGAGCCTTTGCCTTCTTAGCAAGCTCAAACTTGCCTGCACAAGCGCCCTCTTCTGCATCTGCTCTGAGCTGGAGGTTCTTCTCAGTGCTGTCTGTAATAACCTCGCCAAGAAGCTCTGCAAACTTTGCAGCGTGCTCTGCCTCTTCAAAAGCATACTTTGTGAATGCTGCTGAAATCTCAGGATAGCCCTCTCTGTCGGCAACTCTTGCCATCGCAAGATACATACCAACCTCTGTGCACTCGCCTGTAAAGTTAGCCTGCAAGCCCTCGTAGATTTCCTGATCTACGCCCTGAGCCACACCCACCTCGTGAACTGTTGCATAGTTGCCTGTGCTCTTAGCCTCCTTGAACTTATCGGCAGGAGCCTTACACTGCGGGCAGAACTCAGGTGCAGTTTCTCCCTCATAAATGTAACCACATACCTGACAAACAAATTTTTTCATTTTAAATCTCCTCACTTGTTAATAAATTTATCAGAAATTAAACTGATAGTATTTTATATCTGAGCTTTATTTAAGGCAAGCTCATTCCTGCATTTTTCACAGGTACCGTAGAAACAAAGGCTATGGCGTTCAACCTCACAGTTATACAGCCTTGCGATTTGCTGATCAAAGCTTTTGCTGTCTCCCATACAATCAATGTCAAATATCGTGCCGCAATTTTTACATACAAAGTGCGGATGAGAAGAGGTTACGCCGTCATAGCGTTCCTGACCGTTGACATTGGCAACAGAAACAACAAGTCCCTGCTCCTTAAACAGAGCAAGATTACGATAAACCGTGCCGAGGCTGAAATCGGGATAGTCACCCTTAAGTCTTTGATAAATCCATTCAGCCGTAGGATGAGTGTTGGTTGAACGCAGAACCTTAAGCACTGCGTCACGCTTTTTGCTGAAATTCAGTTTTCTCATCTTACACCTCAATCCGAATAAATTTTTTCAAAAACAATAATCATCCTTGTTTCTGTATATAAAATAACACATCATCACCCAAAAGTAAAGACTCAAATTGTAAAATTATAAAATAGTTAATAATTATTTAGCCACACACGGGGGAATTGTTATGTTTTTTAATTTTAAAATTTCAAAATCATTCATCGCTGTTGTGCTTTTATTTTCATTTTTAATTCTGAGCTGTATTGCTTATTCGGGAACAGCAACGGTCAGCGCAAACGCTGATTACAGTTCAAAGAGCATTACTCTGCCGGTCTTAATGTATCATTCACTTTTAAAAGACAAACAGCTTCAGGGTAACTATGTCATCTCACCCGAGCTTTTTCAAAGCGACATCAAATATTTAAAAGAAAAGGGATATAAAATAATCGGCGCACAGGAGTTGATAGATTACACAAACGGCAAGCTCAAGCTGCCCGAAAAATGCGTTATGCTCACCTTTGACGACGGCTATTACAACAACTATCTCTATGCCTATCAGATTGCAAAGGAAGAGAACATAAAGTTTATCTTATCGCCCATAGGAATTAACAGCGAAATTCAAACAGAAGGCGAGCACCTCTCTCCGTCATACTCACACTGCACATGGGCGCAGCTTAAAGAAATGGTAAACTCAGGTCGCGTTGAACTGATGAATCACTCCTACGATATGCATAAAAACACAAGCCGCAAGGGAACAAAAATAATGTCGGGCGAAAGTACAGACAGCTATAAAACAACACTGCTTACAGATCTGACAAAAGCACAGGAGCTGTTCAAAAACGAGGTTGGAGTTACGCCGATAGGGTTTACATATCCGTTCGGCGCGGTTTGCGATGAAGCGGAGCAGGTAATAAAGGATATGGGCTTTAAGCTTTCGTTTTCCTGTGAGGAAAAACTAAACACTATAGAGGCAGGTAATCCCGATTCTCTTTACTGCATAGGCAGATATTTAAGAAACAATACGGATTCAAGCAAGGTTTTTCTTGATAAAATCCTTCCCGATTAGTCAACATTATGCTGTTGGCATCATATATTAATTATTATACAATTATGGAGATGATATTTTGCCATCAGTTTTCATCAGCCCGTCAACACAGGAATTCAACCCTTATGTTGACGGCGGCAACGAGGAATATTATATGAATCTGGTTGCCGACGAGCTTATCCCCTATCTCGAGGCAAGCGGAATAACCGTAAACCGCAATAATCCTGACGAAAGCTTAAGCAGGGCGATTGCACTGTCGAACGAGGGAAACTATAATTTACACCTTGCACTTCATTCAAACGCCGCGCCTCCGAATCTCGCCGGCAAGCTCAGCGGTACAGATGTTTACTACTACCCTACAAGCAGCCGCGGAAAGGAAGCGGCGCAGATTATAGCCGACAATTTCAAAGCGATTTACCCCAACCCTAATCTTGTCAAAACGATTTCAAGCACAAGCCTTGCAGAGCTAAAAAAAACAAAAGCACCTGCCGTGCTTATTGAAATTGCATACCACGATAACCCTCAGGACGCACAGTGGATAAGGGAAAATATAGGCGAGATTGCAAGAAATCTCGCGCTGTCCGTTACCGAATTTTTAGGCGTTCCTTTTAAAGAACCGTAAAAAACAGGCGGCTTTCGCAAAAACGCAGAAGCCGCCTTAAAAAATCAATTCATTTTTATACTGACGATAAATCCGTCAACATTATTTCCGCTTATCTCATACTGCCTGTCCTTCGGCACAGGAATATCGGTATTATCTCCTTGAGCCGCTACATAATAAATACACCAACGGTTCATCTCGCAATCCTGATATTCCAGCGGCTTTTGCACACTGTAGCCTTTGAGCCGCGATATATATTCCTCAAGCGAGAGGTTATTCTCCTTGATATAGCACGCATGAGCCAATCCGACATAGCGAATATGCCAAGGCTCGTGATATATGCCCGTTAGCTCGGTCTTATCAGAGGGATAGCGGATAATAAATCCGTATTTTTCGCAGTTTTCCTCAATCCACGAATACCTTCCCTCTCCGTCGAACTCGGTGATAATTCCGTTTTTATCACGAAGCGTCAGGTCAAAAGCATATCCCGACTGATGCTCGCTGTGTCCCGGCTTTGCTACCCATTTTGAGCCTTCTTCTTCGCCCTTTTCCTCAATTTCCTCGTTATACAGCTGCGCTTGCAAAGCCATACTGCGATAGGCACAGGAAATCATAAGGTCATTTTCGCCCACTGCCTTTTTAAAATCGGCAAACATCAGGTTCATATGCTCTATTGTGGTTTTATTTGCCTCAACTGAGTAGTCGGTAACCTGATAGGTTTTGTTATAGTTCTCGCTTACATTAGCAAGGTCAATTCCGTCCTGACCACAGGCATACTCGTTGTTGATAAGCAACAAAAAGCCTTTATTCACCTCAGATTGGCTAAGCTTCACTGTTTCATAGTCATCGGGGTACACAGGGTTTTCAAGAACATTAACGGCTACCGTAGCCTCCTGATCCTCCTTTATGCGCACGCCCAAATCCTTACTGAAAGCGAGCAGCATTACAGTAGCAGCGACATAAATAACAAATACAACAGAAATAAGGAACGCACGGCTTTTGAGCAAGCCGAAACTTCTGCGTTTTCCGCTTTCTTTTGCTCTGCGCACATTTTCACGCGGCCGCTCGCATTGCCTTTGACGCGGCTGACGCTCAACGCTCTGTGTGTCATCTAATCCGAAGTAATCCTCAAATCCGTCCATTATGTCACCTCGCTTTCACCGAAATATCAGCAAATCCAATAGGTATCAGTTCTTTTCTTCTTCAATAACAGATGTGCAGTGCGGGCAGCGTGTAGCCTTTATGTCTATTTCGCTGCAGCAATAAGGACATTTCTTTGTTGTAGGCGCTTCTTCCTCTTCTTCTTTTTTGGCAAGCTTTTTACCAAGCTCCGAAACCTTTGCAATGCCCTTGATGATAAGGAAAATTACAAATGCCATAATCAGGAAGTTTATAACAGCCGTAATAAACGAGCCGTACTTAATCTGGACGCCGTTAATGTCAAGCACAAAGCTCTTGAAGTCAATTCCGCCGAACAAACCGAGAATCGGCGAGATAATATCATCAACAAGAGAACTGATTATAGCCTGAAACGCAGCACCGATGATAACCGCTACGGCGAGGTCAAGAACATTGCCCCTCATTATAAACGCTTTGAACTCGTTAAAAAACTTCTTCATAACCGTTCACCCTACCTTTCTTAAAATTAAATTATTATTTTGTTAAAGGCTTTTTTGCCCTTCTTTATTACAACAAAGCCGTTTTCCTCAAGCGTTGCCTTAGAAATAGTCTGTGTCGGGTCGGTCACCTTGCTGTCGTCAACGCTGACGCCTCCCTGAACCACCAAACGCCTTGCTTCGCTTTTTGAGGCTGCAAGCTTTGCTTTAACCATTGCGTCTAAAACCGTAATTTCTCCGTCTGTGAAATCTGAGTCTTCAAGCTTTGTTTCAGGCATATTTTCGCTGCCGCCTGCACCGAAAATAGACTTAGCCGCAGCTTGCGCCTTGTCGGCTTCTTCCTGTCCGTGGATAAGCTTTGTTACCTCGTAGGCAAGAATTTCTTTAGCTTTATTAAGCTGACTGCCCTCAAGCTTTTCAAGCTCATAAATCTGCTCAAGCGGCAAAAATGTCAGCATCTTAAGGCACTTGATAACATCGCCGTCATCAACATTTCTCCAATACTGGTAAAAATCGTACGGGCTTGTCTTGTCAGGGTCAAGCCATACGGCACCCTTTTCTGTCTTGCCCATTTTCTTACCCTCAGAGTTGAGCAGAAGCTTGATTGTCATTGCGTGCGAATCCTTGCCGAGCTTCCTTCTTATAAGCTCAGTACCGCCGAGCATATTGCTCCACTGGTCGTCGCCGCCGAATTGCAGATTACAGCCGTATTTATTGAACAGGGTATAGAAGTCATAGCTCTGCATTATCATATAGTTGAATTCGAGGAAGCTCAAACCCCTCTCCATACGCTGCTTATAGCACTCAGCCGCAAGCATACGGTTAACGCTGAAATGTGCGCCAACCTCACGCAAAAGCTCTACATAGTTTAAATCGAGCAGCCAGTCGGCATTATTTACCATAATAGCCTTGTCCTCGCCGAACTCGATGAAACGGCTCATCTGCTTTTTGAAGCATTCGCAGTTGTGCTCGATTGTCTCCTTGGTCATCATCTTTCTCATATCGGTTTTGCCTGACGGGTCGCCTATCATAGCCGTACCGCCGCCGATAAGAGCAATCGGCTTGTTGCCTGCCATTTGCAGTCTTTTCATAAGACAAAGCGCCATAAAGTGTCCAACATGCAGACTGTCTGCCGTTGGGTCAAAACCTATGTAAAAAACAGCCTCGCCGTTATTTACAAGCTTTCTGATTTCTTCTTCATTAGTAGTCTGAGCGATAAGTCCTCGCTCCTGAAGTTCTTCATAAACTCCCATTTTATCTCCTCCGTATAAATTATTTAGAGGGCAAAAATATAAAAACCGCCCTCAAAAAAGAGGACGGATTTGGTCCGTGGTACCACCTCAGTTTATCCGCGCCTCACGGCACAGACCTTGACGGGTAACTTGCATTACCCTTTTCTGTAACGGGAAATCCCGTCCCAACCTACTTAAACTGCATTGTTCAGCCGGGCAGCTCCAAGATGTATTTCAACCGAAAAACGCTCCCGTTTTCACCAACACACGGTTTCTCTGCACCGTTTTTGCAGGTTTACTTCTTCTCTTCACAGCCTTTATAAGCTAAGTATAAATAAAAGCCTGCGTTTTGTCAAGGAGTCGGAAGAAAAAGAGCTTGAAATATAAAATAAGTGAATTTTTCAATTCAAATGAATTACGATAATTCATTCTAATATACACGATAAAACGGAGGCAGGAAATTATGCCTCCGTTTTTGCAAGTGAAAAAACATTTGTATAGCTGTTCATATCCGTAAAGTACTGATAATAAAGCATATCTGTCCGCAGGACGATTTCAAGCTTGTTGTTGCTAAGCTCATTTGCGGTATGTACAAGCTTATCAAGAGCGCTGTCATCAACCTTAGCAGATATATTATCATTTGGCTCTTGAACTCTTGATTGCTCTGACCATTCAGCGGATGCTCCTCAAAACCGGAATCCAATCAACGAATTCATCGTAGCTTTTCATAGTATTATCCTTTAGCCTTACTTTTAAGTGTAATTTTGCCGTCATCGTCAATGAAAATTATATCACCCTTTTTAGCGCCGCTCGGCAGCTCCTTTTGCTCAATGGCGAAAAAGGACTTTTCCTTATCGGTGCAAATTGCAAACTCTCTTTCAAAATTTTCTATTTTAAGGCTTTTCATAAGCTTCTCTCCTTAATTATCCGTTTTAACGCTTATTTCTTCCTGTGTTATTTTAAATAAAATTGTACCCGCCTTATCGGTTCTGAACACCTGCGCGCCTACAGCTTCAAGCCTTGATATAACCTCTATCGACGGCAAGGCGTATTTATTCATTCCGACTGATATAACTGCATATTTCGGCTGTGCCAATGATAAAAACTCCTTGCCTGTTGCAGTGCCGCTGCCGTGATGCGACACCTTGAGTACATCGCATTTCAGACTGTCACCGTATTGAAGTATATCCTGCTCAGCCTTGCTTCCGCAGTCAGCCATAAAAAGCATTGACTTACCAAAGGCTTCAAGCTTTATAACAAGGCTGTTGTCGTTATCGGTTGAATACAGCGCTTTGGGCGATAAAGCCGAAACGCTCATATTGCCGACTTCAATTTTTCCGCCTGCGCTCATATATTCAACCGCAGTTCCGCCCTTTGTCGCCGCCGTTATTATATCTGCACTGTCCTCGCTGCCTTCAAACGCAAAGCTTGTAACAAGCCTGTCAACCCTGATTTCATTTAAAATACTCAGGAAATTGTTGCAGTGGTCGCTGTCAAAATGCGTTATCACAGCTAAATCTATCTTGTCTATTCCGTTTTGGCGTATGTAATGCAGGGCGCTGTTTTTTTCGCTGTTTTCGCCTGCATCAATTAAAATATGCCTGCCGCCACTGCTTATTATACAGCAGTCAGCGCAGCCCACGCTGAAAAACTCAGCGGTAAGCGAATTTTCATCGTCAAGATTGTTTTTAAGCCCGACAAGCTGATATATACCGTTCCAGCCGCCAAAGGCGGTTATAACGATTGACACCACCAAAGCTACAGCAATCACAAGCTTTACCGCTGTCGGCACTCGCTTACCTTTTCTTTTTTCCATTTCTTTGCTTACCGTTTTGCATCTGTCTGCGCTTGCCGCTGTTTGTCCTGCTCTGCTGTTTTTTCATCTGCATTGCCCTGTATTTTGCGTTCGGAGGCACAAGACACGACGGCGAGGTTCCTATCAAATCCTCCCGTCCTGCGGCTATGAGTGCATCTATGACCATATCCCTGTTTTTAGGGTTAAAGTACTGCAAAAGCGCCCTTTGCATCGCCTTTTCCTTAGGCGTTTTCGGCACGAAGACCTTTTCCATAGTTATTGGATTTATCCCTGTGTAGAACATACAGGTTGAAACCGTACCCGGAGTCGGATAAAAGTCCTGCACCTGTTCGGGGCGGATTTTCTCTTTTTTCAGGAACAGCGCAAGCTCAACCGCATCCTTGAGAGTTGAGCCGGGATGCGACGACATAAGGTACGGCACAAGGTACTGTTCCTTGCCAATTTGCTTTGTCGTTTTGTAAAACTCGCGCGCAAAGCGGATATAGCTTTCAATATGCGGCTTGCCCATCTGGTCAAGAACCGCCGCCGAACAATGCTCGGGCGCTACCTTGAGCTGTCCGCTGACATGGTGCTCAACAAGCTCCTTGAAGAATTCCTTGTCCTTATCCTCCATCAGGTAGTCAAAGCGTATTCCCGAACGGATAAACACCCTTTTGACACCCTTGATTTTCCTCATCTCACGCAGAATATCAAGGTATTCGCTGTGGTCAACCTGCAGGCTTTTGCATGGCTTTGGGGCAAGGCACTTTCTGTTTTTGCAAAGTCCTGCCTTCTCCTGTATTTTGCACGACGGTAGGCGGAAGTTTGCCGTAGGGCCGCCCACATCGTGTATATATCCTTTGAATCTCGGGTTTTCGGAGAGCATTTTCGCCTCCTTAAGCACCGATTCCTTACTTCTTACAGTGATTGCTCTGCCCTGATGAAAGGCTATTGAGCAGAAGTTGCAGGCGCCGAAGCACCCTCTGTTGTGGGTGATTGAAAACTCAACCTCGGTTATACCCGGAACGCCGCCGTCCTTTTCATACATCGGATGATAATATCTTTCATACGGCAGAGAATATACAAAATCAAGCTCGTCCGTTGTCAGCGGTGGCATAGGCTTGTTCTGCACTAAAATTCTGTCACCGTGCCGCTGAATTATCACCTTACCTCTTACTGCGTCCTGCTGCTCCATCTGCCGCTTTGTCGCAAGAGCGTATTCCTCCTTTGACTCGCACACCTGCTCATATGACGGGCATTCGGTAACGCTCATCGGAACATAGTCCTTTGTCAACACGGAATAACAGATTCCCCTTACCGAGTAAAGCTCCTCCAAAACACAGCCGTCACGCAGCTTGTCCGCAATTTCAATCGTCTGGTTTTCTCCCATACCGAAGCTTAATATATCAGCTCCGCTGTCGATAAGGATTGACGGTCTTACCCTGTCATCCCAATAGTCATAGTGCGCAAAGCGCCGCAGGCTTGCCTCCAAGCCGCCAATCATAACAAAGCTGTCGGGGTAGAGCTGCTTTACCTTTTTTGTGTATACGATTACGGCTCTGTCGGGTCGCAGTCCTGCTTTTCCACCGGGTGAATATGCATCATCGCTCCTTTTGCGCTTTGCCGCAGTGTAGTGAGCCACCATACTGTCAATGTTGCCCGATGTTATTATAAAGCCGAGCTTCGGCTTGCCGAAACGCTTATAATCTTCATCGCACTGTGGCTGTGAAACTATCGCAACCTTATAGCCGTGTGCCTCAAGCACTCTTGAAATAATCGCAACGCCGAAGCTTGGGTGGTCAACATACGCATCTCCTGTTATATACACAAAATCCGCCTGTTCCCAGCCTCGAGCGTTCATATCTTCCTTTGTCACCGGCAAAAATGCCATATCAATTCCCCTATCTGACCGTAGTGTTCGGCTCAGCCATCAATCGCTTTACCTCGTCCTGAGAAAGCTCTCGCCACTTGCCCGGCTGAAGCATACCAAGCTTTACCTGCCCGATTGCGATTCTCTTTAGCCTTGCAACCTCCATACCGAGCTGCTCGCACATCTTTCTTATCTGTCGGTTTCTGCCCTCACGAAGTACAACCTCTAAAACACATCTTCCCTCCTGCCGTGTAACTACTCTTACCTCGGCAGGCGCAGTTTTTCGCCCGTCAATCATCATACCCACGCACATCTGCGTGAGCTGTTCCTCGGTTATTCCGGGGCGGATTGTAACGCGGTACACCTTGTAAACATGCTTTGCCGGATGCATAACCTTGTTTGCAAAGTCGCCGTCATTAGTCATAAGCAGCAAGCCCTCGCTATCCCTGTCAAGCCTGCCCACAGGGTAAACCCTGCCCGGCACATCTTTCACAAGCTCAGCCACACATTTTCTGCCCATTTCGTCGCTCATTGTCGTTACATAGCCTCTCGGCTTGTGCAGCATAATGTAATAGTGCTTTGGCTTTGCCCTTGCCGTTATTTTCTGTCCGTTTACAAGCACCTTGTCGTTATACGGGTCAACCTTGTCGCCTATTTTTGCGATTCTGCCGTTGACCTTAACCGCACCGGCTGCAATCAGCTCCTCCGATTTTCTTCTTGATGCTACACCGCAGTCGGCAAGCAGCTTCTGAAGTCTTATCCTTTCATATTTCGCCATAATTCATCCTTATCCTTATTTTTAATATCTAATCTAAAATCCGAATATCCTTTTAATTGCGTCGCCGATAAACTCAAAAAGTCCCTTTTTCGGCTCAAAGCGGGCACAGCCCTCCTCCGCCACCAAATCATTTGAGGCAATAATTTCGCCGCCCAGTCTATACACTATCCTGCCCACAGTGTCGCCGCTGCTGACAGGAGCATACACAAACTGCGGCAGGTAGATTTCGCGCTCTATTTTGTCCTTGTCCGCACGATTGACCACACATTCAAACGAAGAATATGCGCCTACGCTTATTTCATCACAGACTCCGCCGACAACATTCAGCTTTGTATGATACACTGTATCATCGTAATGCATTGTTTGAAGCATTGAAAAGCCGTAATCAAACATTCTTATGTGGTCATTCCAGTCGTCGGGTGCACTGAGGGTAACTGCGATAAGATGCTTTCCGTCACGCTCGGCGGCTGTAACAAGACAGCGCCCTGCTTTTTTTGTAAAGCCGGTTTTGCCGCCTGTGCAGTATTCATAAAGCGACAAAAGCCTGTTGTGTGACTGGTATGTAACCGACAAGTCCTCGGGATATTCAAAATCCACCTTAACGCTTTTCTGCTTTACAAGTGCGGCAAAATCCTTGTTCTGCATTGCACATTCCATTAAGCGCGCCATGTCGCAGGCTGTTGAATAGTGGTTTTCATCGTCAAGACCCGACGGCGTTACAAAGCTTGTATTATCAAGTCCTATACTCTTTGCTTTTTCGTTCATCAATACGGCGAATTTTTCAAGACTGCCGCTTATCGCAAAAGCGGCGGCATTTGCCGAATCATTGCCCGACACCGTCATCATTCCTGCGGCAAGTTCGGAAAGCTTCAGCTTATAGCCGAGCTTTAAGCCCATTGACGAGCCTTCGGCAATCATTTCTTTTGTAAAGGTCACCGTTTTATTGTCCGTTTTCGCCGCTTCAAGCGCAAGCAGGGAGGTCATTATCTTTGTGGTACTCGCCATAGGCAGCTGCTCATCGCTGTTTTTTTGGAACAGGAATTCGCCTGTATCAACACAAAGCACCGCCGCCGCCTTAGCGGAAACCTCAATTTCTTCCTCGGCTGACGCACTTGGCGGAAACACAAAAATCATAGAAAAAGAGATAATTAATGCTGTCATCCTTTTTTTCAAGGCAGTAGCTCCTTTACTTTAAGCCGCAAAGCTTACGGGCATTTCTATACAGCAATAATTATGCTCTTTTTATTTTATTTATTCTTGTATGTCAACTACAATGTCACTGTCGGATTTCTTTTTATCCTTTTTGAAAAGCCCCGTAATTGAGTCAACCACCTGCGGTACAGCCTGTGCAATCTTGTCGGCAGTGTTGTTGCTGTCACCGTCAACTCTCAATATCTTGGCGTCGCCCTGATTGACTACTATAAACGCAATCGGAGTTATTGACACGCCTGCACCGCTTCCGCCGCCGAAAACCTGCTTGTTGATAGCATTTTTTGACGGAATATCACTGCCGCCTGAGGCAAAGCCGTAACTGACCTTTGACACAGGGACAATCGTTGTGCCGTCCTGAGTTGTTATCGGTGAGCCGACTATAGTGTCTACATCAATCAGCTGTTTGATTTTTTCCAGTGTGGTGTCCATAAGACCTTCAATCGGATGATGTTGCTGTTCGCTCATTTAAAAGCACCGCCTTTTTTAATTTCTTTTTTAATAATTTTATTTTTGGTTATTGTATATTTTTATAGTAAAACCTTTAGTGAAGTAAAATTGAGAGTGAAGATAAATGGTTGTCGCCGCAAGCGGCTCTTTGAATTAAGAAACACTCGTTACAAGCCAGTGAGTTTGTAGAGAACGGTCTTGACTGTTCCGGGATAGTCGCAGTTGCTACGGCTTTAAACAAAATCAGAATAGAGAAAAACATTCAGTAATTCGAACCGGAACAGGCAAGCCAGTTCCCTACGACCTCGTTACAACCGCACTATCTCCACTCTCTCATAGTATTTCCTGTTTTTTCAGTTTCATAAGCTCTTTTATAAATGCCCATAAGGTTTTCAGCGCAGCGCTCAATATCCACCACAGCTTTACCTTGAGCTTTACACTGCATTTTACCGTTGTATCGCGGCTGTCGTAGTCGGGAAAAATCTGAACACAGGCGCGTTTGTATTTTTTCACATTATTCAAAATAATCGACACTGCCGGATAAAGCGCCGCAGAAATATAGCCGTAATTTATTGCAGTCTGCGCCGCATCCTCGCCGCCGTTTCTGATTTCTATATTAAGCCTTGAAATCACTATATGCCGCACAATTCCCATTGCGCCTCTGCCTGCTATTTTCGCAAACTCGGTAATTATTTCAATAAAGCCGCCGACACCTGTCTTTCTAAGAATCTCTTTTATCTTTTTTGAGGTTTCATTCTCCTTTTTAGCTTCTGACTTTTTCTCAGCCTCTTTTGCAGTTCTTTTCTTTTTTGGCTTTTTAGCCTTTTTCGGTTTTTCGGGCAAAAGACGGATTTTCACTAATAGATAACGAACGCTCAAAAAAAGCTCGTCCTTAAAATCGGCATAAAATACTATCGGCATAAACAGGAGAAATGCAAAAAACAGGATTATTGCCGCAATAACAATAAGCGCAGTCATTATACATCCTCCCTACAAATTTTTATTCGTTCACGGTGTTGTCGCCGTTGTCGGATTCTTCTGTGTTTTCAACTTCAGGGGTTTCGTCTTTGTTTTCCTCCTGCTGCTTCGGCAACTCGGGCAGCTCCTCAAGGCTTGAAATCTGAAAGCACTTTAAGAAATTCTCTGTTGTGCCGTATAAGAGAGGACGGCCCGGCAGCTCAAGCCTGCCCTTTTCCTCGATAAGATTCTTTGTTGTCAGGCTGCCGATAACTCCCGAGCAGTCAACACCCCTGACCTGCTCAACAAAAGCCTTTGTTACAGGCTGGTTATACGCCACAACTGCTAAAACCTCTAAAGCCGCCTGTGACAGCGGAGTGTTCTTTTTAATATCCATAACGCGCCTTATCGCTTCGCCGTACTGCTTTTTGTTGCACATTAGATAGCTGTCGTTGAGCTTGATAACGGCTATGCCGTGATTATCGTTTTCATAATCCTTAACAAGCGCTTCAAGCTGCGGCTCAACCTTTTTTTCATCAAGCTCCAGCGCCTGTGCTATTCTTTTGGCGTTCACACTTTCGCCGCAGGCAAAAAGCACAGCCTCGCAAGCCGCCTTAATCTCCTTGTCCGTCAAGAGCGTCGTCCTCCTTTATCATTACTACCGTTGCGTTCTCGTCGTCACCGTTTACTCTCACTCTCTTACCCTTGATAAGCTCCAAAAGTGCAAGAAAGGTTGCGACAAGCTCCGACTTTTCACTGCCGTTTGGGAAAAGGCTGTAAAACTTAACCTCTTCTCCGCTTCTCAGTGTTCGCAGCACATAAACTATTCTTGAATTTACCGATACTACCTTTCTCTGCACAATGCCCGAAAAAGCGTCAACAGGCGGCGGCAAACGGCGCTTGCCTCTGCCGGCTGCCGAAACAAATGCGTCGGCAATATCCTGCGTTTTGTGCAGTCTTGTGTAGGTCATATCATACTCAATCTTTGTCGGCTGCCTTACATAGATGTCAAAGCAGGACATCGCACCCAGAAGCTTTGCGGTTTTGCGGCACTCCTGATAATCAAGGAGCTGTCCCTCAAGCTCTTTTTTAAGCTCTTCTGCTTCCTCATGCTTTGGCAGCAGCATAACCGACTTGATATACACAAGCCTTGACGCCATTTCAAGAAACTCGCTGGCTATATCCATCTGATTTTCCTGCATGGCGTTTATCTGTATCATATATTGCTCTAAAAGCTCGGAAATCTGTATGTCATATATATCAAGCTTGTGCTTTGCGATAAGGATGAGCATTAAGTCAAGCGGTCCCTCAAAGGCTTCAAGCTTGTATTGCAGTTTTGTACTCTGTTGCATAATCCACCTTAGACAAACGGCAGAAACGGCAGCCTTGCAAGCCACATAACACCGCTGTAAAGAGCATTTTGCACAACAGCAAGAGGCCCTGCTAAAAATCCTGCAAAAACAAGAACATAAATTCCGAGAATAAAGAACTGCTCATAGCGGTAAATCACATTGGTAATTCTTGTCGGCAGGCACACAAACAGCACCTTTGAGCCGTCAAGCGGCGGAATCGGAATAAGGTTAAACGCCGCAAGCGCAACATTGATTGAAATGTAATAGCCTAAAAACAAAAGCACATAATACAAAACACCCGAGCCTGAGTAAGCCGCCGCAAAATACCCCTGCGGATTTAAGAAAATAATAAGATTATAAATAAGCGCGCCTACGAAAGCCGCCACAAGGTTTGAAAAAGGGCCTGCCGCGGCGGTTATCGCCATACCGATTTTCGGGTGCTTGAAGTTGTAGGGATTTACGGGAACGGGCTTTGCCCAGCCGAAGCCAATAAGTAAAATACACGCCGCACCGAGAGGGTCAATATGCGACATAGGGTTTAAGGAAAGTCTGCCGCTGTATTTTGCGGTTCTGTCACCTAATAGGTTTGCCGTAAATCCGTGCGCCCATTCATGAAACGGCAAAACTAAAAATATAATAACAAGGCAGGCAAGTATCCCTGCAACTGCACTTTCAAACGAAAGATTGCCCCGTATAGCATCAAGCAGCATATTCATTACCTCCGTGAGGGTATATTACCCTAATTTATAAATTCATATTAGCATTATACATTATCGCCTGCAAAATTACAAGGACAAGATAGAACAGAGTGGAGTTTTAAGAGTGAAGAGTGGAGAGTGAAGTAATGGTTGTCGCCGCAAGCGGCTCTTTGAATTAAGAATTTACTCGTAACAAGGCTGTATGTTCGTAGGGAACGGTCTTGACCGTTCCGGGTGCGAGCAGTTACTGCGGTGTTAAACAAAATTATATAAATATAACATTCAGCGGTTCGAACCGGAACACTCAAGAGTGTTCCCTACAACCTCGTTGCAACATACAGCAGAGCCAACCTCAACACAAAACCGACTGCCAATTAACAGTCGGTTTTGTGTTTATCATTATTAAGTTTTATTCCGCTTTTTCAGCATTATCCATACTGATAGCGGCATTGAGCATTATAGCGCACTCAATTCTCTTGCGGTGCAACTCACAGCCAAGCTCATAAATGCCTGTTACACTTCCCGTTGAATGGTAAGCGTTAGCCGCACAGCCACCGCTGCAGAACAGCCTTGCGAAGCAGTCGTTACACTCTTTTCTCGCATAGACATTGCATTTTTTAAACTCGTTGCACACACCAGTATTTGTCACGCCGTCATAGACATTACCCATAAGATACTTCGGGTCGCCGACAAACTGGTGGCAGGGGTAAAAATCTCCCCAAGGTGTTACCGCCATATATTCCGTGCCTACGCCGCAGCCTGCAACTCGTTTATAAATGCACGGGCCGCCTGTCAAATCTATCATATAATGGAAAAAGTTAAAGCCGTTTCCGTTTCTGTGGCGTTTGAGCATTTCAACAGCAAGCTTTTCATACTGCTCGCATAATACTGGCACATCCTCCTCTTTAAGCGCATAATCGGCGTCGGGAGAAGCCACAACAGGCTCCATTGCGAGCTGCTTGAAGCCCAAGTCGGCAAGGTGGAGAATATCGTTTGAAAAGTCGGTGTTGTAGTGCGTGTATGTTCCTCTTATGTAGTAATCCTTCTGATTTCTCTTTTCAGCCATTTCAAGGAACTTCGGCAAAATAAGGTCATAGCTGCCCTTGCCGTTGCGGCTCACTCTCATTCTGTCGTTCGTTTCTTTTCTGCCGTCAATGCTCAGTACAACATTGTGCATCTCACGGTTGGCAAAATCCATTACCTCCTCGTCAAGAAGAACACCGTTTGTTGTCAGAGTAAAGCGGAAGTTCTTGCCGCATTCCTTTTCTCTTTTTCTTGCATACTCGACAAGCTGCTTTACAACCTCAAAGTTCATAAGCGGCTCGCCGCCGAAGAAATCAACCTCAAGGTTTTTTCTCGTTCCCGAATGTTCAATCAGGTAATCAAGAGCCTTTTTGCCGACCTCAAAGCTCATAAGCGAGCGGTCGCCGCAGTATTCGCCCTCGCCTGCAAAGCAGTATTTGCACGCAAGGTTGCAGTCGTGCGCAATGTGCAGACACAGCGCTTTCAGAACAGTCGGGCGATTCTGAAGCTCCTTGGCAAGCGGCAGGTACTTGTCCTCAGTAAAGAGCTTGCCCTGCTCCTTTAACGACTTTATATCGTCAAGCACCTCAAAAACCTCTTCGATTGTTATATCGCTGTATTTTTCTGTTATCTCCTGTGCAATTTCATCGGCATTCTTTTTGCCGTAAAGCGCAATTATATCATAAGCCGCCTCGTCCACAAGATGAACGCTGCCGCTGTTTACATCTAAAACAATATTGTATCCGTTAAGCTTATATTGATGAATCATACTGTTACCCTTTCCATGCATTATTATTGCAGAAAAAATCGCCGCACAGCGATTGCCGTACAGCGATTATCACCTTATCAGCAATTATTTCTTGCTCTTCTCGCACTGCTGGTTTGCAATGCCGCATGATGTCTTGCAAGCTGACTGGCATGATGTCTGGCACTCGCCGCAGCCGCCCTTCTTTGCAGATTCTGCAAGATCTCTTGTCTGAACTGTCTGAATTCTCTTCATTGTGAATTCACCTCTTTCGGGTATAGGTTATTCCGAATTTATTTTATCTTATTTTGGCGCTTATGTCAATATCTGCACACGGCGATTATCTTATTTTGCAGCCTGACGGGATACTGTCGTCAACAAAGATAACCTTAACGCCGCCGTTGCCGTCATCTGAAGCCAATATCATACCGCAACTTTCAACGCCGCACAATACGGCAGGCTTTAAGTTTGCAACAAGAATAATCTTCTTACCCTTTAATTCGTCGGGGGTGTAATACTTTGCAATTCCCGAGGCTACGATTCTCTCGCCCTCGCCGTCGTCAAGCGTGAGCTTCAAGAGCTTTTTCGCCTTTTTAACAGGCTCGCAGTCTATAATCTTTGCGACTCTCAGCTCAACCTTTGCAAAATCGTCAATGCCGATCTGCGCCAAGCCCTCGATTTTGACCTTTTTCTCCTCTTTTTCCTCTGCCTTAGCCTCGCTGTTCCTGATTATGCTGTTAAGCTCCTCAATTTCCTTGTCAACATCAATTCTCGGGAACAGAGCCTCGCCCTTTTTAACTGTCACGCCAAGCGGCAGTACGCCGAACTTATCTGCGTTATCGTAGGTTGCGCACTTCTCGCAGGCGCCGATTTGCTCAAGAGCCTTCGGCATAGTTGTCGGCATAAACGCAGAAAGCAGAGTTGCGACAATGCGGATTGTGTCGAGCAGATTATATAAAACGGTTGCAAGTCTTGCTTTATTGCCCTCGTCCTTTGCAAGCACCCAAGGCATTGTTTCGTCAATATATTTGTTAGCGCGGGATACCACCTTGAAAATCTCGGCAAGGGCATTGTTGAGCTGAGTCTTGTCCATATAATCGTCAACTGTCGCTTTTAATGCCGTAGCACTTGCGATAAGGTCATCGTCAAACTCGCCGCTTTCACGCTCAACAGGCAGTGTGCCGCCGAAGTATTTTTCAACCATCGCAACGGTTCTTGAAACAAGGTTGCCGAGTCCGTTTGCAAGGTCCGAGTTGATTCTGTTAATCATAATCTCGTTTGAGAACGAGCTGTCTGCGCCCAAAGCCATTTCACGCAGAATATGATAGCGGATAGCGTCAGCACCGTAACGCTTGCCGAGTATAAGCGGGTCAACAACATTGCCGAGCGACTTTGACATTTTCTGTCCGTTAAAGGTAATCCAGCCGTGAACCGCAAGATGCTTCGGAAGCGGCAAATCAAGCGCCATAAGCATTGCAGGCCATATAATAGCGTGGAAGCGCATAATATCCTTTGCAACCATATGAACATTCGCAGGCCAGAATTTATCGAAATCGTCATATTTATCATTATAGAAGCCGAGAGCCGAGATATAGTTTGACAGTGCGTCAATCCACACATACACAACATGCTTTTCGTCAAAGGTAACGGGAATACCCCACTTAAACGAGGTTCTCGACACGCACAAGTCCTCAAGACCGGGCTTTATAAAGTTGTTGACAAGCTCAACGGCTCTTGTTTTCGGCTGGAGATAGTCGGTTTCGGTCAGGAGCTTTTCAATTCTGTCGGCAAACGGCGACATCTTGAAGAAATAAGCCTCCTCCTTTGCCTCGACAACCTCTCTGCCGCACTCGGGGCATTTGCCGTCAACAAGCTGGCTGTCGGTCCAGAAGCTTTCGCACGGAGTACAGTATTTACCCTTATACTCGCCCTTATAGATATATCCCTTGTCGTAAAGCTCCTTGAAAATTTTCTGTACGGTTTCAATGTGATAATCGTCGGTCGTGCGGATATATCTGTCATAGCTTATGTTCATAAACTGCCAGAGGTTTTTGAATATCTCGACAATTTCATCAACATACTGCTTCGGGGTTATTCCCTTTTCGGCAGCTTTCTGCTCTATTTTAAGACCGTGTTCATCTGTTCCTGTAAGGAACATAACATCATAGCCCTGCATTCGTCTGTAACGGGCAATACTGTCGCAGGCAACAGTGGTATAACAATGGCCTATATGCGGATTGCCCGACGGATAATAAATCGGCGTTGTGATATAATACGGTTCTTTCTTACACATAGAGTGATTCCTCCTTAAATTCAGCAAATGAGCTGTATTTATACTGTTTTCTATTATAGCAATTTATGTAAAAAAGTGCAACAGCACAAATTAATCAAAAAGCTCAGGGTGCATACGGCTGTAATGAAAAATATACTGCTGTGCAATTCCTGCGTATTGACCCAAGTCCTCTATTGTAAATTCGGGCAGCAGCACAGCCATTGCCCGTTTCATCCATACATCCATCGGAAAGCACTCAAGCCTGTGCATACCGTAAAGCAAAGCGCATTCGGCAACCTTAGGCCCTACTCCCTTAATTTTCATAAGGCTCTGCCTTGCCTCGTCAATCGGCATTATCCGAACCTCATTGAGGTTTATTTCTCCCGAGCTTACCTTTAGTGCAGCGTCAATCAGGTATTTCGCGCGAAAGCCGCTCTTAAGCGGTGCTAAATCCTCAACCGTAAGCTGTGAAAGCCGCTGCGCACTTGGAAATGTAAACCCACCGTCAGGCGTTTTATCGCCGAAGCTCTCACACAGCCTTTTTATTATCCCCTTGATTCGTGGAATATTGTTGTTCTGCGAAATAATAAACGAGCAAAGCGCCTCCCAGCTGTCCTGCTTGAGTATTCTTATGCCCGGCGCATATTCAGCGGCACTTTTAAGCACAGGGCTTAACGCCGACAGCTCGTTTTTGATAACGCCGTAATCAAAATCCAGATCAAAATAATCGCCCCAGAGCGAGCCGTCCTCTGCCTTGCCGCCAAAAATATAAAACTCGCCGCCGTCAAGGTGTACTGTCACCTCTCGGTCAAAGGCTACACCCTTGAAATCTCCGTTTTCAAGCTCTTCCCAGCGAAAGCTCTGACCGCAGTCGAGTGTTTGCGCCAAGTCGAAATCCCTTACATTCTTAAATAAAATTCCGTTTTCTGTTTCTATGCAATTCATACCGACACTCCGTTATAATTTTTGCTTAACTTTTGATTATCAGTATATCACATTTGCAAATTATGTGCTACAATATATATAAGAATTGCGAAAGGACGAAGCGATATGAAAGAAACGATTTGCACTATTCCGATAAACGATGTGTTCGGGCCGAAGGACGGTTGCCCGATTTGCAGGCTTCACGATATGCTTGAGCAGAATTATGTTGATTATATCTTAGGCGCGGCTATGATGGAGCCTGATGTAAGAATTGAAACAAATGAAAAGGGCTTTTGCACAAAGCATTTTCATATGATGGTCGGCAAGGGGCGCAGACTGCAAAACGCACTAATCCTTGAAACCCACCTTGACAAAATAAAGAACGAGCTTATAAGCGAAAATGCCAAGGGCAAGCCCGACAAAAAAAATATTGCCGCACTTGAGCAGCTTCAGCAAAGCTGCTATGTGTGCGACAAGATAAGCTGGGGAATGGAGCATATGTTTGCAACTGTTTTTTCAAGCTTTACAAATGACCCCGAATTCAGAAAGCTTTTTGAGCAGCAGCCGTTTATCTGCCTGCCGCACT
This sequence comes from Acutalibacteraceae bacterium, assembly GCA_051880615.1. Taxonomy (GTDB): domain Bacteria; phylum Bacillota; class Clostridia; order Oscillospirales; family Acutalibacteraceae; genus UBA7067. Next base: position 17,384 of record JBJEOH010000038.1, on the reverse strand, counting down.
ACACAATGCTGATAAAATCCGCATCGTCAAAAGGCGGTCTTAAAGGCTCTGAGCTTTCAGAGTTTTATCAGAGCGCGTCAAGGCTTGCGGGCGGATATTTAAGCTCGCTTAAGGACGATATTTCACACTACTGCAAAATGTTTGATTACAGAAGCAACGGTCAGGACTGGGGCAATTCGAGGGATTCTATTGAGCGCAGTGTTGAGTTTCTTACCTCGGAAAAACCGGACTATATTGAGTGATATTATGTACTATCCAAGATTAAGGGATTTGCGTGAGGATAATGTTACTCCGCTTCCTTCTTCGGCAGCTCCACGCTGATTTTTTTACTGAGAACTCCGCCGTTTATCGCAGCCGAGCATTTTCCTATCTGCTCAAAGTAATGCTCAAATGCCGACTTTTCGTACTTCACCGTTTCTTTATAATACAATGGGTCGTTGAAGTAATAATAATCCTCGTCATAGCCTATCAGCACAAGGCAATGCTCATTTGCAAGCCATTCATATAAATCACCGTCATTGTAAGGAGATAACTCACTTGCCCCCTCTACAATCCAGCTGTCGGTTACAATCGGCTCCCATAAATACATAGTTGACCACACCAGCACAGGCTCGTCCTGAACGATGTATGTATCAATCAGCTCCTCAAGGCTCATTCCTGTTGTGTCAACCGCTGTATTTTTAGAATCAGTTTCGTCAAATATTTTGTTAAGCGCATCAACAATAACAGGCGGATAACAGCCGAGAGAATTTTCGTCATACGGAGTACCGATAAACGCGGTATAAGGGTCCGGACCTACAACCGCAGTGCCATCTTCGCTTTCACGAAGATAATCGGTATGAAGATACCCGTCGATAAAAGTTTCGGGTGTAATATCGTATTTATAATAATTCAGCAGCATCGTTGTGCTTATCGACTCACAGCCCGACGGATACCCGTTATTCTGCGAGATAAACGGCACACCGTCTATCAGGTATTCCTCAGGCGCAAAAGAAATCACGCTGCAAACGGCATAAAGCCCTGACGGTGCGGTTGCTATAATTTCAAACCTGCCTGCTTTTTTGAGCGTCAGTGTGGCTCTTGTGCCGTTTTTCACGGAAAGCTCTCCTGCACTTTTGTCGCTCAACGCCCAATCAAGGCTTGCCGACGGTATATACGAGGATTTAATTTCAAGTTTCAATTCCACGCTTGAAAACACCTCTGCGCTGTACTCCTGCTGTGCAAAATCGAGCTTGCTCTCGTCGGTAAACGGCTCAGAATTTGCTATGTCGGTTTTTGCACTGCCGGTACCGCTTGCGCCGCTCATATCAACTACCGTCTTTTTTTCAACAAGAACGCTCTGCATTGCCGGTGCTGTATCTTCAATCGGAAAAACAACTCTGAAAATTACAAACACAATCGCCAACAGCACGAACAACGCTAAAATAATTATGATTGTTTTTTTACTTTTTGAATTCAGTTCAAACCCCTGCATAATTCACATAACACTCATTTTTATTGATTTAACCTGTGCTCTTGGGTATAATTAAAGCACCACTTACTGAAATATATTAACACATAAATTCCGTTTCGTCATTCGTTTTTGAGTTTCTGAAAAATATTTTACAATTTAGAAAAGAAGTTCTGTAAATCGATGTCGGAATAGGTAAAAAATCTTCTTGTTATCGGGTGAAAATTATGCAAAAAATCTTTGATGTTCACGCACATTATGACGATAAGGCATTTGACAATGACAGATATGAGCTTCTTGATACAATGCTGTGCGGCGGCGAAATCGCAGGGATTGTCAACGGAGCTACAGACCTTGAAACAACGCTGTTCGGGATAAGCGCAGCCGAAAAATACAAAGGCTTTTACACAAGCGCAGGCTATCACCCTGAAAAGGCTGAAAGCGCGCCCGACAACTTTATTGAAAAAATATCCGAGCTTGCAATGCACCGCAAGGTTGTTGCAATCGGTGAAATAGGCCTTGACTACTACTGGAAGGAAGTGCCGAGACAAATTCAGCTCGATGTTTTTGAAAAGCAGCTCGCGCTGTCGAAGGAGCTTGATTTGCCTGTTGTAGTACACGACCGTGAGGCTCACGGCGATACCTATGAGCTGCTTCGTAAGTACCGACCAAAGGGCATAGTGCACTGCTTTTCGGGCAGCGTTGAGCTTTCACGCGAGGTTGTGAAGCTTGGAATGTCGATAAGCATAGGCGGAGTTGTAACCTTCAAAAATGCACGGCACAGTGTTGATGTGGTCAAAGAAATTCCGCTTGACCGCCTTATGCTTGAAACAGACGCGCCATATCTCACCCCCGTACCGTACAGGGGAAAACGCTGTGACTCACGAATGATAAAATTCACAGCTGAAAAAATAGCCGAAATCAGGGGAATTACGGTTGATGAGCTGCTGAGTCAGAACATTGAAAACGCCTGCGCAACCTACGGTATATCCATATGAAAAAGCTTCTTTCGCTCTTTAGCTCACTGCTGATTGTCGTTTTTACAATTCAGCCTGCCCTTGCCCTGGATTACGATTATTCACTCTCACTCGACAGCAAGGTACAGACAGGCAAAAGCTTTACGGTTCAGCTTAATGTGCTGGGAAGCGGCGATGTTGCCGCTGCAATATTTACGGTATGCTTTGATCAAACGGTGATGGAGCTTAAATCCGCAAGCTTAAGTGACGGAATCGACGGAAAGCTTGAATACAATACAAACGGTAACACGGCAACTCTCGTTTTTCTGAATATCAAAGGCGAGCCGCTGTCATCAGCAGAAAAGGGAATTATCACGCTAAAATTCAACGCACTGTCTACACCCTGCAATGCCTTTATTACCCTTTACGGTGAACAGGCGGTGAGCAATGACGAAACCCGTCTTGCCTGCGGCTACGGTGTAGAATACCCGATTGAGCTTGCCGAAAAGGTAAGCGGCAGCGTTTCGCGCTCAAGCGGAACACAGGTAAGCTCATCGCCGAACAGTTCAAAAAGCTCCTCATCAAAGATTTCAGGCTCAGGTGCAAGCAAGGTTGCGGGGCAGGAACATACAAATGCTTCAGCCTCGTACTCACAAGGAACGCTTACAAGCCTCGGCTCAAGCGAAAATCCGCAGTCACATTTGCCATATATTTTCTTAAGCGTTATCTCGACACTCTGCGTTGTCAGTGCCGCTATAGGCATTTACTTAGTCGGCAGAAAGCACGGAGAAACGCGCAAGGCTAAACAGGGCAACAGCGATAATGACGAACAAGCAGCAGACAGCAGCAAAAAGCCGTCAGACTCCGCTTTCTCATCCTTTGACGATATGTTCAGTTCGGACAACGCAGATTTGTTTGATGAAGAATAAAACAAGGAAATACAGCAATGCTTTACGATACATTTGAACAATACTCAAAATCGGGAATTTATCCCTTTCATATGCCCGGGCACAAGAGAAACGCCGAAATGGTCGCACCCTTATCAGTCACGCACGATATGACCGAGGTTGACTCCCTTGACGATTTGCACTGTGCTGACGGAATATTAAAGAATGCAATGGATAACGCCGCCGAATTCTTCGGTGCAGACAGAACCTTTTTTCTTGTAAACGGCAGCACCTGCGGTATTCTTGCCGCTCTTGCCGCCTGCACAAAACGCGGCGACAGGGTCGTATGCGCACGCAACTGCCACAAATCGGTCTACAACGGTATTTCCCTGCTCGGACTTAAAGCGGAATATATAACACCCGATACAATTAAAATGCCGTTCGGCTGCTACGGCTCGATAAACCCAACTGAGGTTGAACAGCTTTTATTTCAGCACCCCGATACAGCGGCTGTAATCATCACCTCCCCGACCTATGAGGGAGTTATCTCGGACATAAAAACAATAAGCGACATCTGCCACCGCTTCGGCGTTGTACTTATTGTCGATGAAGCACACGGCGCGCACCTCGGTCTTTTTGACGGCTTTCCCCAAGGCGCTGTAAAAAACGGAGCTGACATAGTAATACAAAGCACTCACAAAACGCTTGCCTGCCTTACTCAAAGCGCACTGCTCCACATTTGCGGCAATTTGGCTGACAGCAACAAAATAGCGCAAAAGCTTGCAGTTTTTGAAACAAGCTCTCCGTCATATTTGTTGATGGAGAACATCGACAGGGCGGTTAACACTCTGCAAAAAAACGGCAGTTCATATTTTGCAGAATATTTAAACCGTCTTGATAATTTTTCCGAGAAAGCAAAATCGCTTGATAGTATAGATATTCTCTTTTACGGAAACGACAAAGACAGCGAATACGGCAATATATTTGCCTTTGACAAAAGCAAGCTTATCATAAGCGCAGTCAGAAAGGGGTATTCGGGCGCTGAGCTTGCATCAATTTTGCTTGACAAATATAAAATACAGCTTGAAATGTCATCTCTCAATTATGCCGTCGCAATGACCTCCTACTGCGACAATGACGAGGGCTTTGAACGCCTTATCTGTGCACTGCGTGAAATTGACAGCGGCAAATACGGCACATATTCACCGAAAGCCGCCGCAATGCCTGCAAGCTATGTAAAGGCAATGGAAATATCCGAAGCCGAGGAGCTTGACAAAATCTCAGTTCCTCTCAGCACCGCCAAGGACAAAATCAGCGGTGAATTTCTGTTTGCTTATCCTCCGGGAATACCTCTCATCGCTCCGGGTGAGGTTATAACAGAGGAGCTTTTGCAGGTAATTTGCGCCCTGAAATCAGCCGGTGTACTGCTAAAGTCAGGCATATCCGTCAATCCGGAGTATGTCACAATCATTGATAATCAGTGAATTTGCGAAAAAAACGCCTCAAAAACTTGACCTATTGAAGCTGTCATACTATAATAATAGGTAAAAGCTTGTGAATTAGAATGGAGTGACGGAAAAATGATAAGCGGTGCTGAAATTATGGTAAAATGTCTGGAAAACGAGGGCGTATCCGTCATTTTTGGTTATCCCGGAGCAGCTATCTGCCCATTTTACGATGTACTTTTAGATTCAAATATAAATCACATCCTTGTCAGACAGGAGCAAAACGCCGTACACGCGGCAAGCGGTTATGCACGCTCCATAGGCAAGCCGGGTGTTTGCGTAGCAACCTCAGGTCCCGGTGCTACAAATATGATAACAGGTATTGCTACGGCGTATACCGATTCAATTCCGATTATCGCAATTACAGGTCAGGTAAGAAGTGACCTTTTGGGACGCGATGTTTTTCAGGAGGCTGACATAACGGGCGCTTGCGAGCCGTTCGTAAAGCACAGCTATCTCGTCAAGGACACCGCCGATTTGCCGCGTATTTTTAAAGAGGCTTTTCATATAGCCACAACCGGCAGACCCGGCCCTGTACTTATTGATGTTCCTATTGATATGCAGACAAACAAACTTGAAAGCTTTGAGTACCCTGAGGAAGCAAACATTGTCGGCTACAAGCCGAACATAAAGGGACATGCTGTTCAGATAAAGAAAGCAGCACAGCTTATAAAGGCCTCGTCTCGACCTGTTATTGTTGCAGGCGGCGGTGTGCTTTCATCGGGTGTAAAGCTTCAGCTTGTTGATTTTGCCGTTACAACAGGAATCCCCGTTGTTTCAACAATGATGGGCATCGGCGTTATGCCGTCCGAGCACAGGCTGTATCTCGGTATGCTCGGCAGTCACGGCAAAGGCGTTGCAAACAGGGTTATTCACGAATCCGATTTGATTATCGTGTGCGGCGCAAGGCTTGGTGACAGAGCGGTTGCCGCACCTGACCAGATTTCCGAGCGCTCAAAGATTATACATATTGATATTGACCCCGCCGAAATAGGCAAAAATATAAAGACAACCGTTCCGATTGTCGGCGATATGCGCGACATTATGGGCAGGCTTGCCGCCGAGGTCGGCAATTACCATGTTCCGCCGATGTGGGACGACACGGTTGAACGCTGGAAAACAGATTTATTCCGCATTCCTCAGCAGTTTGAGGGCTATGTTGAGCCGAGACACTTTGTCGCAACCTTTTCAAAGATGCTGCCGTCAAAGGCAATTCTTGTTGCCGATGTCGGGCAAAACCAAATCTGGTGCGCAAACAACTTCCGCATAAAGGAAGGCAGATTCCTCACCACAGGCGGTATGGGGACTATGGGCTACTCAATCCCTGCCGCGATCGGCGCGAAGTTTGCTCGCCCCGACCGTGAGGTTGTTGTAGTCTGCGGTGACGGTTCGTTCCAGATGGGTATGAACGAGCTTGGCACAATAGCACAGAACGACCTGAACATTAAAATCATCATTATGCGAAATGTAAGGCTCGGAATGGTAAGGGAGCTGCAAAAGAACCTTTACAAGGGACGCTACAGCGCCACCTTCCTTGACGATAATGCACCCGACTTTATGAAAATTGCCGAGGCGTACAATATTCCATCGGCATGTGCAAGCTCAAATGAAGAGGCTGAGAAAATTGCCGAAGAAATGCTTAAGAGCAACCGTTCATTTATGCTTGTATGCAATGTAAGCCCCGAAACACCCTCAATTTAAGAAAGGATTTTTTATATGAAACACACATTGACAGTTCTGGTTGAAAATCAGGCGGGTGTTTTGAGTAAAATATCCGGACTGTTTTCAAGGCGAGGCTTTAACATTGACAGCCTTGCAGTGGGTGTTACAAACGACCCTAAGCTTTCAAGAATAACCATTGTTGCAGATGGCGACGATTATGTTCTGGAGCAGCTTGAGAAGCAGCTCAACAAGCTTATCCCCGTAATCAAGGTTAAAGCCCTTGAGGATGGCAACTACATAAGCCGCGAGCTTTCGCTTATAAAGGTATGCTGCCCTGCACCCAAAAGACCTGAGCTTTTAAAAATCGCCGAAATGATGCACGCAAAGGTTTGTGATGTTGCGGCGTCAACCGTAACTTTAGAATTTTCCGATACATCGGAAAAAACAGAGATACTTCTTAATTTATTAAAGCCATATGGTATCCGTGAAATCGTAAAGACAGGCACCGTAGCCATAGAAAAGGGCGCGGCTGGCACAAACTCATAAGCGGTTTTACAGAAATAACATATACATTTATGCCAAATTGGCAAGGAGGAAAATTATTATGCCAAAAATTTACTATCAAGCAGACTGTGACCTCAATCTTTTAAAGGGTAAAAAAGTTGCTATCATCGGCTACGGCAGCCAGGGTCACGCACACGCACTTAACCTTCACGACAGCGGCGTTGATGTTGTTGTAGGTCTTTACGAGGGCAGCAAGAGCCGCGCAAGAGCCGAAAAGGCAGGACTTACAGTAATGACAACAGCTGAGGCTGCAAAGGCAGCAGACATCATTATGATTCTTGTTCCTGATGAAAGACAGGCTGACCTTTACAAAAAGGACATCGAGCCGTACCTCACAGAGGGCAAGGCACTTGCATTTGCACACGGCTTCAACATTCATTATAAGCAAATCACACCTCCGTCAAATGTCGATGTATTTATGATTGCTCCTAAGGCTCCGGGTCACACAGTAAGAAGCGAGTATGTTGAGGGCAAGGGTACTCCGTGTCTTATCGCTGTTGAGCAGGACGCAACAGGCAAGGCAACAGAAATCGGTCTTGCTTATGCAGCAGGTATCGGCGGCAGCCGTGCAGGTGTTCTTGAAACAACCTTTAAGATCGAAACAGAAACCGACCTCTTCGGCGAGCAGGCTGTTCTTTGCGGCGGCGTTACAGCTTTGATGAAGGCTGGCTTTGAAACTCTCGTTGAGGCTGGCTACGCTCCGGAGAATGCATACTTTGAGTGTATCCACGAGATGAAGCTCATCGTTGACCTTATCTATAGCGGCGGCTTCAAGAAGATGAGATATTCAATCTCTGACACTGCTGAGTTCGGTGACTATGAGACAGGCAAGCGTCTTATCACAGAGGAAACCAAGAAAGAGATGAAGCAGGTTCTCACCGAGATTCAGGACGGCACATTCGCATCAAAGTGGATTGCAGAGAACAAGAACGGCAGAGCACACTTCAACTCATGCAGAAGAATCGCAGCAGAGCACCAGCTTGAGAAGGTTGGCGAAGAGCTGAGAAAGATGTATTCATGGAACGGCGAGGACAAGTACGCTGACTAATCCGGGTACATAAGCTTATATAAAAATTGACACCTCCGGGTAACCGGAGGTGTTTCTGTACTACTGAGGTATAAAATGGAAGAAAAACGAGTCAGAATAAGCGATATCGCAGAAGAGCTTGGGCTTAGCACCGCAACGGTGTCGAATGTTTTACACGGAAAAACGAAGAAAATTTCCGACGAAACAGTCAGGCGTGTGCAGGCTCTTTTAGAGGAGAGGCAGTATGTTCCGAGTATGGCGGGAATCTTGTTGGCGCAGAACTCCTCTCGAATTATCGGGGTTGTTGTAAACGACCATGAAAAGTATGAATCACATACGCTGGACGATGTTTTTATCGCCTCATCGCTTAACTTTCTATCTGAGGAAATAGAAAAAAGCGGACAGTTTATGATGGTCAAGAAAACCACCTCGCCTGAGGATATTATTAAATTCGCCTCAATGTGGAACCTTGACGGAATGGTTCTTATCGGCTTTTGCGACCAGGACTATATGTATCTGAGGAATCATATGAGAATTCCTTTTGTTGTGTACGACGGCTACTGCGACAAGGCGGAGCGCATTTACAACATAACTATTGATAATTACAGCGGCGGCTTTCAGGTGGGAAAATATTTTAAAAAGCTCGGACATAAGCGCGTACTATGCATCTCTGACAATCAGATATGTATGGACAAGGAACGCTACGACGGATTTTCTGACGGTTTCGGCAAGCAACGCTGCGACTTTATGCTCATTCCGATGAAAAAGTCCGAGCGGCTGGAATTTTATCATAACAACGCAGAGCGGATTGGCTCATATTCAGCGGTCTTTGCCGTATCGGATTTTTACGCAATCGAATTTATGCATTTTCTTCAGGAAAACGGCATATCAGTTCCAGATGAAATCTCTGTTGCAGGGTTTGACGATACTCCGATGTGCTCCCTTGTTTCTCCCACAATGACCTCAGTAAGGCAGGATTCGGCGCTTCGTGCAAAAATTGCCGTTGAGAAGCTGCGTGAGCTTAAGGAAAAAAAGGAAACAGACACAACTATAATGCTGCCTGTAACTCTTGTTGAGCGAAAAAGCACTTGCGCATTTAAAATTAAGTAACGATTAAGGTATCGCTGACTTAAAATAACACAAAACGCTGTATTGTGATTTTGCACAAACACAGCGTTTTATTTTTGTTATAGGTTATGCGTTTAACCTTTGAAAACCGCTTATACTGACGATATAATTAAATCAACAGAGAAGAGAATCGGTGTCGCTACTGTGACAACCGCCACTTCACTCTCAACCCTTAAAGCTCCACTCTTAATTGAGCCGCACAGCGGCGACAACCTTAACATTTGCCAAAGGCAAATATTTCATAGCGAAACTATTTCATATCGCATAACGATATTTCATAAATCCTGCAAGGGATTTATATCATCGCGGAGCAAAGCTCCGCAATACTCGGGAGGTCAATGTATGATAAAAGAAAAAAGCTTTTTCAAAACAGTCTGCGCTCTTGCTGTTCCTGTTGCACTACAATCAATGCTTCAGGCGTCGTTCAGCATTGTAGACCAGATAATGATAGGTCAGCTCGGCAGCGTAAGCGTTGCAGGCGTTGGCTTGGCGGGCAAATTTTCGTCCGTTTTTTCAGTGCTGGTTTCCGCTATCGGAGCAGTCGCCGGAATTATGATTGCGCAATATCTGGGGCAGAAAAACAAGCGTGAGGTAAGCAGGAGCTTTTTCCTTAATCTTGCCATCGCCGGAGGACTTGCAGGAATTTTCACCGTGCTTTGCATCGCTTTTCCTCGTCAGATAATGGGGTTATATACGCAGGATTCAGACACCATTATTGCGGCTGCCGATTATCTAACCATTATCTCCGCCACCTTTATTCCTATGGCAGGCGCAACGCTGTTGTCAACCTTATACCGCTGTATAGAAAAGGCGTCTCTGCCTCTATACGCCAGCATTATTGCCGCGGTGCTGAATACAGGCTTGAACTACATTTTAATTTTCGGAAAGCTTGGTATTTCGCCAATGGGCGCTCAGGGCGCTGCTCTTGCAACTGTTATTTCACAGGCTGTCAATGTTCTGATTATGCTTTTGTTTCTCGTTAAGTATAAGGTCCACCTTAAATCCGACAGCAAGCAAAAAGAACACACACCGTTTAACTGGAAACAGTATGCTGTTATTCTGCTGCCTATCTTAGTCTGCGAATTTATGTGGAGTCTTGGAGAAAATGTATATGCAGGAATTTACGGACATCTCGGCACACAAGCCTGTGCAGCAATGACACTGATAAACCCAATTCAAGGTTTGATGATAGGCGCGTTGTGCGGTTTATCACAGGCAGCCGGTGTAATTATCGGAAAAAAGCTCGGAAACAAGGATTACGACGATGCGTATTCAGCATCAAAAAAGCTTATATTCTATGGATTTATCGGCTCGGTTATTCTGTCAGTGTTGATTGTACTTACTGCTCAATTTTATGTTCAGCTCTATCAGATCGAGGACACTGTTAAGCTTTTAACACAGCAAATATTAATCGCATATGCAATAATTGCGCCATTCAAGGTAGAAAATATGATTTTAGGCGGCGGAATAATCCGCAGCGGCGGCAAAACAAAATATGTTATGATGATTGACTTAATCGGGACATGGATATTCGGTGTTCCCTTAGGACTGCTTGCAGCATTTGTATTAAATCTTTCGATTCCGTATGTTTACTTCATTCTCTCCTTGGAAGAATGTGTGCGTTTTGGAATATCACTAATAGTTTTAAAGAGAAAGAAATGGATGAACAGCCTGAAAGCATAATATCAGCAACATAAAAAACAAAGGGGCGTACTCGTTTGTACGCCCCTGAATTTTTTGTAGATTATATTTTTATCCAGGTTATTTTTACGGTCTTTGCTTACCGCAGTTCTGGCAGAATTTGCCTGTATTTTCTGCACCGCACTCACATTGCCACTTACCGTCACTCGGTCTTGGCTTGCCGCAGTTCTGGCAGAATTTGCCTGTGTTTTCTGCACCGCATTCACACTTCCACGCACCGCTTGGAGCAGGCTTTTGTTTACCGCAGTTCTGACAGAACTTGCCTGTATTCTCTGCACCGCATTCGCACTTCCAGCCGCCTGCCGCAGCCTGAGCCGCTGCCTGCTGCTGTTGCGCCGCTTGTTGCTGTGCTGCCGCCTGCTGCGCCGCCATCTGCTGCTGTTGATAGCCGCCGAGGATATTTGCGCCCTGATTCATAGCCATACCAACGCCCATAAATCCGGCAAGGCTGCCGCCCTCATTTTGACCTGCATTCACCATAGCCTGACCTGCTGAGGCTGCCATGAAAGCCGCCTGAGCAGCCGGGTCTGAAACAGCTGAAACCTGCATAGCAATATCGTTTCTCTTGTCGATAAGCTCCTGCGATTTTTCGTCATATACCGGGGCAGCCGGAGCAACCATGAATATCTCCATACCTCTGTGCTTAAGCCAGGTTTCGTCAAGAGCAGTCTGCATATATTTGCTGAGCTGGTCGCTCTTTGAGGTTATAAATCGGATACTCTCGCCTGCGGCTGACATCTGACCGATAGCCGTACTGAACGCAGTCATAAATTCGCCTGTGTACTGAGAGGCGATCTCAGAGTAATCGAGCCTCTTATTCTGTGTTACATATTCCTTCGGAACAACATTTTCATAGAAGAGAAGCGGATTTCTGATTATGATCGAGTAAAAGCCGTGAATTCTCAAGCGAAGCTCCGCGTTATAGAAGCTATCATAATAGTTTACAGGGTTTGGCGAGCCGAATCTAAGACCCTTAATCTCCTGCAGGTTTATGTAATAGGCTCTCTGAGTCTGCGGAGTAGAGCCGCCGAATTTAATTCTCGTCCAGACATCCTTCAAGGAATCCTTGAACTGACCGTTAAACATAGACGGTGCAGAGGAGTTTTCAACCTTAAAGTAACCCGGCTCTGCGGTGTAGTCAACAACACGGCCGCCGTCAACGAGAATCATCATCTGATTGTCGTAAACCTGAATGATAGAGCCGTTGCTGATGATGCCCTCTGTGCTCCTATACTGGTTGTTGTTTGAGTGCGGAGGAACAGCAGGCGCAAACACGGTTGTGTCGCTCATAGGAGCAGGCTGAAAGGCTTCAAGGGTTTGTTCCTTGATTGCGCCGCCGACAGCTCCTGTAAGAATTTTAATTAATCCCATTTTTTATCTTCCCCTTTTTATTTTTTAACAGGCTTAAGCATAGCCGCACCGATAATACCGGCGTCATTGCCGAGTGTAGCGGCGCAGATTACTGTCTGCTTGTCATTGTGCTTAGTGTATCTTTCTCTTTCAACATAGGCTCTCAGCGGAGCAAGCAGAGTTTCGCCCTCGTGGCTTATGCCGCCGCCTATGCTTAAAATATCAGGCTGGAATATATTGATTGCATTAACAATACCGCAGCCAAGGTATTTTATATACTTGTCAACAACAGCCGCGCCGGTAGCGTCACCGTTGCGCATTGCGTCAAACGCAGTAATTCCGTTTACCTTTGAAATATCGCCGTCAACTGCCTTGAGCATATATGAGGAGTCGGCTCTCTCACTGAGGATAGCCTCCTTTGTCATATTGATAAGACCTGTTGCGGAGGCATATGTTTCCCAGCAGCCCTTTCTGCCGCAGTTGCACTCTCTGCCGTCCATAACAATTACCATATGACCCATTTCTGCGCCGGCATAGTTTGAGCCGCTGTAAATTTTTCCGTCGATTATGATACCTGCGCCAACGCCTGTACCGAGTGTAATTGTGATTGAATTTGTAGCGCCCTTAGCTGAGCCAGCGAGGAACTCGCCGTAAGCGGCTGCGTTAGCGTCATTCTCAATAAGGATTGTCTTATTAAGTCTTTCCGCCATCATATCGCCGAGATTCCAGTTATGGAAAAACAGGTTAGCCGAATATTCAACAACGCCGGTTGCAGGATTGATAGCACCCGGAACACCGATACCGATTTCCTTGATATCAGCCATTTTAAGTCCGGCTTTCTTCACAACATCCTTGCACAACGCCGCCATAGAATCACAAATTTCATCCTCAGGTCTTGGCACGGCAGTTTTGCAGCTCACCTTGGCAACAATTTCGCACTTGTCGCTAACAATGCCGGCAACAATATTGGTGCCGCCGAGGTCAATTCCCAAATGATACATAGTAACATCCCTTTCTTCACATCATTAATAGAATTATATGCAGTTTTTTCGAAGTAAAATACAAGTAAATTATAGCATATGCACTAAATATAATAAAGGAAATAAAAACAAATTTTGCAATTTTGTGTAGTATTTACAGTTTTTATCCCTCTAATTTGTATGCTGCGACATTATTAAACGAAAACAAAAGGCGCAAAGCCACTATGAGCCTTGCGCCTTGAAGTCTTTTTTATATTTTCAAAAAGCAAAATGTGAGCATTAACCGTTTAACCCAAATCTCGCCATCTTGCAACGGTCACTTCCACAACAGGTGCAGTATCGGAGGTCAGCGTATAGACATGGTTCTGATTGCCGGCGCCGCTTATGTTGCTGCTGCCGTCTTTGGCAACTTCACAGTTATCCCATTTTCCGCGCGTAAACTTGAATTCGAACGAATCTCCTGCACAGCCTGTTACCTCTTTAGTAATAGTTGCTGTTGTAGCAGAGGTTCTCGTCAAAGCATAATCAGCATTTGCAGGATCCCATTTAGCGTCAGGGAACTGACCTGCAATATACACAATATCATTGGTCGGTGTATTTTCAGGCAATGTAACATTAAATGTAATACTGTAGGTCTTTGCCGTAATAGTCTCAAACAGCGAGAAGGTCTTATCCTTGCCGTCATATTTTGAAACAATCGTTGAATACGGAGCAAGCGTAATTGTATCTCCTGCCTTGTAGCTCTTTCCTGTGAGCAAATCTGTAAAGTCGGTCATAACAGTTTGTGAAATGTCGCTGCCTGTAACATTATGAGCAACAAACATACCGTATGACGAGCCTGCGTCAGTAACTGTGTAGCAGTTTATACTCTTTGTGCTTATTGTTGTATAATCACCGACGAAGAATATCGGGTAATCTGTTCTGAGCTTTGTGAGCTTTTTGTAGTAATTATAAATACTGTCGCTGTCGCCGGATTCTTCCTCCAATGAGATACCGTCGTTTGCAACGGTATATCTTGCAGATGCACCCCAGAACGAGGAATCAATCTTGCACATTCCCTCACCTGTAGCAGAAGCGTACCAGTCCATAGGCTCGCGTCTGTTCGGGTCATTGCCGTCACTCTTCTGCCCGAGCTCTTCGCCGTAGTAGATAAACGGCATACCCGGCAGAGTAAACTGAATTGCCGCAGCAAGCTTCGCTTTCTCGACTGAGCCGAGTGTTGACACAGTTCTTGTCTGGTCGTGGTTATTGAGGAAGGTAGTCATTACGCTTGTCTTTGCAACTTCAGGAGTTGTTGCAGCGCTTTTTGCATACTTGTTAAGAGATGTGTTCACGAAGCCTACAATGTCCATTTGATTGCCGCTTGCAAGACCCATAAGCTGGCTTTGAAGCGGGAAGTCAAAGGATGAATCCATATCCGCAAAGAATGATGCAACCTTGTCAACGCTGTTGTCCCAGTTTTCGCCTACAACAAAGGCATCAGGATTTTTCGCCTTGACATATCTTTCAAAATCCTGCCACCAAGCGTGAGTAACCGATGCGTCTGTATCAATATGCATTGCAGCGTCAAGTCTGAAGCCGTCAACACCCAAATCAAGCCAATAGCCTGCCTCCTTCTCCATTTCATCCCAGACAGCCTTGTTTTTGTAGTTCAAATCCGGCATAGAGGCAGCAAAATATGCTCTGTAATATTTCTTGTACTGGCTGTTATATATCCAGCCCGAACCTGAGCCCTGAGTATCGGAAATTTCATAGAATTCTCCGTAAGGACCGTCGGGATTGCTGAGTGCTTCGGTAAACCACGGATGCTGAGATGAGGTGTGGTTTGCAACGAAGTCGATAAGCACCTTGATGCCGTTTTGATGAAGAACATCGAGCATATAGCAGAAATCTTCTATTGTGCCGTAGTCCTCGTTTGTCGAACAATAGTCCATTACATCGTAGCCGTGATATGACGGAGATTCGTGTATCGGCATAAGCCATACACAGCCTACATTAAGCTCTTTGAGGTAAGAAGCCTTTGACGCTACACCTCTGAAGTCGCCTATTCCGTCACCGTCACTGTCACAGAAGCTGCGCACGAAAATTTCGTATGAAATTGTAGATGTACGCCAGTCTGTGTCATCCTCA
Organism: Acutalibacteraceae bacterium; assembly: GCA_051880615.1. Classification (GTDB taxonomy): domain Bacteria; phylum Bacillota; class Clostridia; order Oscillospirales; family Acutalibacteraceae; genus UBA7067. Next base: position 2,044 of record JBJEOH010000038.1, on the reverse strand, counting down.
ACTACAAAAGAAATTCCTGCAGAAAATTCACTTAACAGCTTTATGGTATACTTCTGCACCAGAATAGCATCGCGCATAGTAACCTCGCCGGAAGCATCAACATCGGCAATTTTTGTTTCCAGTTCGCTAAAGGTAACAGCCTTTAATACATTTTTCTGCACGATAATGGCGTCTGCCATAGAGATTTTCTGATCCAGATTTACATCACCATAGAGGTAAGTTTTTGATGCCGAAGCCTGATGCTCTGTGGTAACGGCTCCTACGCTGACCGTCAGTGCCGAAAGCGCAAGTACAAGCGACAAAACTGCGCTGACAGCCTTTTTGATTAACCTATTCATTTCAAGTCCTCCTATTTTATTGGATAATTTAATTATAGCGATTATCACAACTTTTGTCAATTATTGGAGTTGTTTTAAGAGGCTTGGAATGTTCAGAATATTCGGCGATATAACAAAAAAGCAGAGGTTTTATCCTCTGCTTAAAAATCATTTTAGTTCAGTGCTAAGCACCCTGAAAACTGAATAAAGATTTGGAAAAGAAGAAGTATTGCATGCTGACCAAAGAACTGTGGTCAAGCCCTCGACCTATTAGTACTGCCAAGCTGAATGCCTCACGGCACTTACACACGCAGCCTATCAACCTCGTAGTCTTCAAGGGGTCTTACTCGATTAACTCGATGGGATATCTTATCTTGGAGCCGGCTTCACGCTTAGATGCTTTCAGCGTTTATCCGTTCCGCACATAGCTGCCCAGCTGTGCCACTGGCGTGACAACTGGTGCACCAGCGGTGCGTCCATCCCGGTCCTCTCGTACTAAGGACAGAGCTCCTCAAATATCCTGCGCCCACGACAGATAGGGACCGAACTGTCTCACGACGTTCTGAACCCAGCTCGCGTACCACTTTAATCGGCGAACAGCCGAACCCTTGGGACCGAATACAGCCCCAGGATGTGATGAGCCGACATCGAGGTGCCAAACCTCCCCGTCGATGTGGACTCTTGGGGGAGATCAGCCTGTTATCCCCAGGGTAGCTTTTATCCGTTGAGCGACGGCATTTCCATTCACATACCGCCGGATCACTAACTCCAACTTTCGTTACTGCTCGGACCGTCATCCTCGCAGTTAGGCTGGCTTTTGCGTTTACACTCAGAGGCACGGTTTCCGTCCGTGCTGAGCCAACCTTTGAGCGCCTCCGTTACCTTTTCGGAGGCGACCGCCCCAGTCAAACTGCCCACCTGACAATGTCCCCCGACCGGATTCACGGTCGCAGGTTAGAATTCCAGAAACCTAAGGGCGGTATCCCAACAATGACTCCACAAAAGCTGACGCTCTTGCTTCCCAGTCTCCCGCCTATCCTGTACATAGATTTCCGAAACCCAATATCAGGCTACAGTAAAGCTCCATGGGGTCTTTCCGTCTTGCCGCAGGTAACCGGCATCTTCACCGGTACTACAATTTCGCCGGGTGGGTAGTTGAGACAGTGCCCAGATCGTTACACCATTCGTGCGGGTCGGAACTTACCCGACAAGGAATTTCGCTACCTTAGGACCGTTATAGTTACGGCCGCCGTTTACCGGGGCTTCAATTCGGAGCTTGCACTCCTCCTCTTAACCTTCCGGCACCGGGCAGGTGTCAGCCCCTATACTTCATCTTTCGATTTGGCAGAGACCTGTGTTTTTGCTAAACAGTCGCCTGGGCCTATTCTCTGCGGCTCTTTCGAGCACTCCTTATTCCGAAGTTACGGAGTCAATTTGCCGAGTTCCTTAACTACCCTTCTCCCGCTGGCCTTAGAATTCTCTTCCTGTCCACCTGTGTCGGTTTGCGGTACGGGCATCTACTTCTATACACAAGGCTTTTCTCGCCATACGCCACATTTACTTCCCTACTCTAATTTCAGTCCCTTGCGCCCGGGTCAACCATCGCCCGGGTTAAACGCTTTGTATGTGTCCCCTTGTTTAAATTGTAGACGGTAACGGAATATCAACCGTTTGTGCATCGGCTACGCCTTTCGGCCTGACCTTAGCTCCCGACTTACTTGGAGCGG
>JBJEOH010000037.1:0-1967 GCA_051880615.1 Acutalibacteraceae bacterium | reverse complement strand
CGCAATATGTATTTATAGGAAGATTTATGTTCATTCAGGTATTTATACATATAATCTTGAATTCCCGGGTGGATGTTCTAACTACACCGTCCAAATGTAACTACGCAATGCTTTGAAACTGCGCGAAATGCCGCTAAATAAAGGATTTTAAGCACGTTCCTATTGCTAATTCTGAGTGTATCTGTTATAATGTAGTTAGAAATAATTAAATTATAACTACAGGAGCAGATATGGTAATTAACTACCAGTTCAAAAACGGCAATGAGTATGCAAAAGTCCCCGGTACTTCCTACCGTGATAACGGGAAGGTTAGAAAAAAGGGTGTCATTTACCTGGGTAGGGTTATTGATAAAGAACATCATATTTTCTGTAATCGGGAAAGAGGAATCTTCTCTTATGATCCTGATACCGGAGTGTTCGGCAAGGCAGATAAAACTTATATTTCCGATTTGAAATCGGACGGGAGGAAGAAGCAAAAAGTCCTCCTCGATTTTGGTGACTCTTTTTTCCTTGATGCCCTGATCAAAAGCATCGGCTATGACACCGTGCTGAACACCCTGCCTTATCGCAACAAGGACACACTCCGTGCTATGGTACAGTATTATCTGCTCTGCAATAGTGCCAATGACCATGCAAAGATCTGGTATGAGGGCAACTTTGCGAGCATCCTGTATCCGAAGGCAAACCTGACCAGCCAGAGGATTACGGATTTTCTTGAATCCCTTGGCCGACCAGAAAGCACAAGTGCTTACTTTGACGCCCATGTTTCATGGGTCAGGAGCATATGTGATGATCCTGCAGTCCTGATGGACAGCACCGGGCTGCCAAACAGTATCCATTTTCCGCTTACCGCTGTCAGCAACCATAACGGTAAGATCAGCCGCGAAGTGAGGATGACGACACTTGTGCAGCGGGATACCGGTTATCCTCTGCTGTTCCGGATCACCCCCGGGAATATAGTGGATCTATCCACGGTCACGCGCACATTGAATGAACTGTTCCTCCGGGACATGTCCGCTGATTTTGTCATCATGGATGCCGGATACTATACGAATGACAACATAGAGGAGCTTTATGCCTGCGAGGTCGATTTCATCACCAGACTGTCTTCAAAATATACAATCTACAATCAGATCGTAAAGGAACATGAGCCGACTCTGAGAAGGAAAGAAAATCTGGTACAGTACAAAGATCGGTATGTGTACATCAAACGTGTTGAGTGCAAAATCGGCCATAAAGAGCATACAGCTTATGCATACCTTGGCTACGATGTTGATCGCGGCAGTGATGAGTCACATAAAGCGTTGAAACGTGCTGCACAAAACCAGACAAGCACTGCTGATCTGCATAAAACCCTGGAAAACAGCGGGTTGTTTATGATTGTCTCGTCACTTCCTTTTGAAGAAGATGGCATACTGCCGGCTTACTATACAAGGCAGCTGATTGAACAATACTTTGATATCAGCAAGGGAAGTTCCAAACTTACGCCATTGAGGGTTCATAGCGAGGAGGCGTTGTATGGACACCTGATTCTTTCCATGATTGCCGCTACCATCAACGTACATATACAGAATAGAACCAACTGCATTTACAGTAACAAGGAAGAAATCTTCATGACCCTCAGGAACCAGAAGTGCACGGTCTACAAGTCAAAGATCACAAATGCCGAGCCTCAGAAGAAAGCAAATGAGTTCTATGAAGCATTCGGCATCAAGTGCCCATTGTATATCGAGCAGTCTAACGGCCAGCTGATTCCCGTGTATCATCCGGAAAAACCAGTGTAAACTGAACTGTAGTTATAATTTATACCCGGGAATTTGAGATAAATCGTTCGACATTTTTCTACATTTCTTTTGAAATTTTTTATTGGCTTTAATAATTGACACTATACAGCTGCTTTCCAAATGAAAACCCACGCAAAAAAGTAACGCCCGACCAACTGTCTAAGCGTTACTTTTTCAATAAAT
>JBJEOH010000036.1:0-1974 GCA_051880615.1 Acutalibacteraceae bacterium | reverse complement strand
TTTTGGAAACAGATTGCCCCGGACGGGAAAGAACCTCCGGTGGAAAAGGTCATTGCTTCTATCTCCCTGATGGTTCAAGAGAATAAGCTATGTAGTTGAGGTGCAATCGCACCTCTTTTTTAATATAACGAATAGTTGGTATCGAGATTGTCTAAAAGCGAAAAAGTGCGAAATAGCAGTAATTATATTGAAAATCAGAGCGTTTTGTGCTATACTCTTTAATGAGTTACTATATTCTCGTTGAAACACACGGAAAGGAAGGACACGAATGGCAGTTACATATAAGAAACTGTGGCATATTTTGCTGGACAGAGATATGAAAAAGAAAGATTTACAGGAAACCGCAGAACTTACAAAATACACAATGCGTAAACTGGGCAATGATGAAGCCGTTACAACAGATACCCTTGCTAAAATATGCAGAGCTTTGAACTGTACTGTTGATGATATTATGGAAGTTTTACCCGAAGATAAGTGAAAAGTCCGTTTTATGGGACACTTATATTGCTAAAATGATAATGGATAATTGCAACGAAAAGTTTTCGTTATAATAAATGGAGAAAGGATTTATATTATGGCTACCGGAAATAACGCCAATATCGGCTTTGAAAAACAGATTTGGGACGCAGCGTGTGTCCTTTGGGGGCATATCCCCGCAGCAGAATACAGAAAGGTTATCGTAGGTCTTATTTTCCTGCGTTACATTTCAAGTGCTTTTGAAAAACGCTATCAGGAGCTTGTCGCTGAAGGGGACGGCTTTGAGGACGATAGAGACGCTTATGTAGAAGATAATATCTTCTTTGTGCCGGAGGACGCTCGTTGGAGTAAGATTGCTTCTGCGGCTCATACACCGGAAATCGGTACTGTTATTGATGACGCTATGAGAGCCATCGAAAAGGAAAATACAACCCTTAAAAATGTTTTACCGAAAAACTACGCAAGCCCTGATTTGGACAAGCGTGTTTTAGGTGATGTTGTTGACCTGTTTACCAATATGGATATGGGCGATACAGAGGAAAGCAAAGACCTTCTCGGCAGAACTTATGAGTATTGTATTCAGCAGTTTGCCGCTTATGAAGGTGTTAAGGGCGGCGAGTTCTACACCCCGGCAAGTATCGTAAAAACAATCGTTGCTATATTAAAGCCGTTCAAAAACTGCCGTGTATATGACCCTTGCTGTGGTTCGGGTGGTATGTTCGTACAGAGTGCGAAATTCATTCAGGCACATAGCGGAAAGCGTGGAGAAATCGCCGTTTACGGTCAGGAGTCTAATGCCGACACTTGGAAAATGGCAAAGATGAATATGGCTATTCGTGGCATAGACGCTGATTTCGGTCCGTATCAGGCGGATACATTTTTCAACGACTTACATAAAACACTGAAAGCAGATTTTATTATGGCAAATCCGCCTTTCAACCTTTCCAACTGGGGACAGGAAAAACTCAAAGACGATGTTCGTTGGAAGTACGGAACACCGCCTGCCGGCAACGCCAACTATGCGTGGATTCAGCATATGATACACCACCTTGCACCGAACGGAAAGATTGGTCTTGTGCTTGCAAACGGAGCGTTGTCCTCTCAGTCCAGCGGTGAAGGCGAAATCAGAAAGAATATCATTCAAGCTGACCTTGTGGAAGGTATTGTTGCTCTGCCGACTCAGCTCTTTTACAGCGTTACTATTCCGGTAACTCTTTGGTTCATTTCAAAGAATAAGAAGCAAAAAGGCAAAACGCTGTTTATTGACGCCCGCAAGATGGGCTATATGGTTGACCGCAAGCACAGAGATTTTACGGACGAGGATATTCAAAAGCTGGCAGATACATTTACCGCTTTCCAAGATGGAACACTTGAAGATGTAAAAGGCTTCTGTGCCGTTGCCGACCTTCAGGCAATCGAAAAGCAGGATTTCATCTTGACACCGGGCAGATATGTCGGAATTGAAGAAGTCGAGGATGACGGAGAACCGTTTGAAGA
>JBJEOH010000035.1:7584-9560 GCA_051880615.1 Acutalibacteraceae bacterium | reverse complement strand
TTGCATAGTCTAAAACAGCCGTTGCATCGGGTCGGCTGTTAAAAATAAGAATTTGCTCATCGAATCGCAGCTTATAATTGCGACACGCTGTTTGTAAAAATGCAGCCCATTTTTTGGGAGAAGCAGTTACCTTAAGGCAACAGCTTTCATACACCTTTACAAGTGAATCAAACTTGTTCATAGCCAAATTCCATATCTCCTTTTCGTTTTATCTTCTGTGCTTTTGCCGAGGCACATTTGCCTGATGCGCTCTCTGCATTTCTCTTGTCCTCTTAACCTGTTCAACCGGTGGGTACGAATACTGAGAATCAATGCGATCGGGCAAACCGTCGGCGTCGGTATCCCGGTCACGGCTTGATGATTTTACCGCCTGATTGTTTATTAACTTCTGTTCTGCCATTCTCCTGTCCTCCTTTCTGTGTTGTCTGAGCAAGTACGGCGTTAATACTTTGCAGGCTGCTTTCAAGAAAAACGATATTGTACTTATCGTCTTTCTTAAATGCTGCAAATTCCAAGCCCTTATTTGCGATAGCCTGAAGCTGTTCCGGTGTTATCACCCGATACATAATCCTGCATCCGCTTGACGCTGCACTCTCCTTGAGCCTTTGGTTTATTTCTTTTGCGTTCTTCACCTCCGCCATTGTCTGTTCGGGATAAAGAACATCGAGTATCGCTTTTTTGCTTTCGAGTGCAAAGGCAATATTGTATTTATCACTGTCGTTTGCGTCCTTCTTTTCAAAAACAGCAATATCGACGCAATCCCATATCTTATGTTGTCTGAGCATATCAAGCTGTGACTTGCTGACAACAAGATAATTTACTTTTTCACTTCTACGTTTTATTCTCTTGTATTTTGCAGTATTCTCTTTCTGCTCAATCGTCTTGTCGTAATAATCAGCTCGCAAACCCAAAGCCATAGCGAGCTTCTGAACATTTTGCTTTTTCACAGTAACCTCAACTGTTCCGGCGGCAATATTCACTTTTCCCGAATAGAAAAAATCCGCATTGCAAAGTCTGGACAGCTGATTAGCGTAGATTTTAATTTTTATGTTCTCGCCGTATAAATCTTTCAGTGTCTTGTAGTTGATATTGCCGACATACGAATATGTATTTTGCATTTCTTTTTCTGTCGGTTTTTTCGTTCTGTATTTTTTGTTTTCAAAAGATAATCTTGAACGAAATACTCTCGCACTTCTTGAAAAAAGCAAAAGACAAAGGATTTTAATAACAGATTTCACAATAGAACTTGTTGAATTATTCGTATCAATCTTCGGGGATTTATTTCTGATACTCTGAACTCGCTGTGTCTTGTACTGCGGAGCGTGTGTCTGAAAATATTCTCTTTCAAATTTCTGATAGCTTTTGTTTTCACTTTTTCTATTATCAGACTTTTTCGGAGCTTCGCCGATGAGCTGATGGTTGATTTTAAATCGCTTAACTATATTGTCCTGCTTAAAAATCTCTCCTGCTTCCTTTGCAAGAGTGTTAAGCCTGATACATTTTTCTTCACCGTTTTTTCTGATTGTAATATTTTTGCCACTGTAATTTATTGAGAAGTTTTTGGAACTCATAAACTCGGTAAAGCTTTCCTGCGTTGCGATTGATGGATTTTCAATCGCCGCTTTTAATGCGGCGGCTAATTCAACCTTCCACGATTTTCTCTTCTTTGCCGTTTCCTTTGTTGCGTTGTTAAGTCCCTTGTATTTTTCAGATTGATAATCAACACCCAAAACAGAGAATCCGTATTTTTTTGCAAGAGCGTCGTTCAAAGCTTGAAGCTGAGCCAACGATTTTTTATTGTCAGAAAACTTTCTGCCATTTGCAAGATTAACATTGTTCACAATAAAGTGACTGTGAATATGATCTCTGTCAATGTGCGTTGATATTATAACCTGAAAATCGCGCCACACTTTTTTCGCAAATTCCTTTGCAAATTCGTGCGCCTGCTCGGGAGTGATTTTTTCTTTTTTCGGAAA
>JBJEOH010000035.1:4737-7484 GCA_051880615.1 Acutalibacteraceae bacterium | reverse complement strand
TACAAAATCGGCTTGTTAGGGTGCAACCCCTAAGACCCCGAAATCACTGCGTTCAGCACAATTCATTTTCAATTCTGAAACTGCAAATGAACAAATTTTTGAAAAATCGATAAAAGCTTCCGTCAGAAAATGAAAACAAAAAATTTCAGTTTTCGGAATTTTTGTATTTTTCTTTTTCAATAACTAAACGAGTGATTTTCGGAGTTTTAAGTTTTTCCAAAAATAAAAGCCGACAAAGTTAAAAATCAAAATTGCTGATTTTCTTCTTGTCGGCTTTGAGCTGCGTCAAGGATTTTTTCAAATTCCTCGGCGGTTTTTATTTTGTTTACGCTTATAAGCTTCATTATTTTTTTGCGCTCTTCCCTTTGCTGTGCTTCCTTAAGCTGCTTTATTTTTTTATTCAGCTGTTTTATTTTTCTTTTGCATTTTTTATCCCTTCGTTCTGCTGCAAAATTTTAAATTCGCAAGCTTCAATTTCTTTGCTGTAATCTTTCATAAATTACAACTCGCTTTCCGGGTCGAGGTAAGCTTCAAGCGGCGGTGCATATTCATCATCGGGAATCGGAATTTCATCCGATGCAGGAATCGGTGCAGCTTCACTTGTCTTTTTCGCTCCGGCGAAATATGCGCTTTCAACATTAACGAAAGTTGACTTTCGGCTGTTGCCCTCTTTGTCAGTGTACATATTCGCGCGAAGCTCACCTTTAATAATTATCTCCTGACCCTTTACAAAGTGCGCCTGAATAAACTGCGCTGTTCCTCTCCACGCAACACAATCTATAAAGTCAGCGGAATATGTATCGTCGCTATTTTTGAAGTTTCGTTGACAAGCGATTGTAAATCGCAAAAACTTCAAATCATTTCCGTCATTGTTCTTTACCTGTAATGTCGGAGCTTGCGTAAGCCGTCCTGAAATTGCTATTGAGTTTAACATTCTTCATTCTCCTTTTCTTTTTTATATTTTTTTAGTAAATCAAAAAATTCGCTTGTAGGCATTTCAAAAAGATCACATAAGCGAAACACCATATTAATCGGCGGCAGACGCTTACCGTTTTCCCAATAAGTGTATGTTGTGCATTCAACATTAATTTGATCAGCAATCTGCTGATGCGTGTATTTTTTCTTTTGCCTGAGTTCTTTAAGCGTCATTGAAAACGCATACCTTAATGATTTATCACTAATATATCGTGATTTATCCACCATCAGCCCTCCCTTCAAAAAATTGTTTTATAATGATATATTCAAAGTAATTTCTTACCTTTGAATTTAAAAGAATAATAAGCTCAGGACTGTTTTTACTCTCCTTTGGAAAAGCAATGCAGTACTTTGTGAGCGTTTTTATTATTTTAATATTGCGTATTAAAATACAATCGCTAATAGTTATTGTTGCGTAAGCTTTAAGGCGAGGCTTCTCATTTTCAAGATATTTGATTTTGACATTTGTGATTTTCGGCACTTCCATTTCAGCAATCCTCCAATAATTCATTAATAAACTTAGCAATCTTTTGATGCTTTACTTTTTCCAAAAGTCTGCCGCTTCGGAGCATATCACGAATGCAGGAATCAACCTCGCTGTACTTGAACTCCTTTTTATTATGCCGGAATGTCACCTGAAACAATCTTGATGTTGCGACTATATTGTATGGAAAATTGCTGTAACCCGAATATCCGTTGTCCGGCTTCAGAAATTCTTTTGCAGCTTCCTGCGGTGTTGGCTGATTAAGCAGATAATACTTCATCAGCTTCTGGGACTTATAAAACATCAGAATTGCCTTTTCCAGATGTTTCTGCCATTCCCTGTAATCAAAAGAAGATTCTATATTTTCAGTGCTTTGTATAACGCTGCTTTGATTTTCAGCTTTTGAATCAGAATCCGAAATTGTTTCAGCTTCTTCGGGCTCTTCCTCTGCGTTATTATCCAATGCTTCTTCATCATTGCTCTGAGCTTCATCAGTAGTTTTATCCTCATCAGATGTGCTGTTATTTCCGTCATAGCTTTGCGAAATGTCATAGGCGGCATTGATGCTTAAGGTGCCGTCCTCGACGGATTTCTGAATATCTTGCGGCAGCTCTGATATACTGTCATACTTACGAACCTGTCGCTCTGATATATGCAGCATATTTGCAATATTCTTTTGCAGTCCGCCTGTGAGCTTACCCTCGTCCTTAAGCTTCAAGAGCAGCTCTCTGACTCTTTTGTAGAAGCTGAATTTCTGTGCCGCAGTGTATTCTCTTGTTTCAAGATTAGCCTCGTGCAGCCTTAATTCAGCCTGTACGGCTTCTAAGCCGTCGTAAACAACGCAAGGTACTCGTTTCCATTTAAGCCGCAAAATCGCCTTAAAGCGGCGTTCTCCGCTTATTAAATGATATTTCCCATCTTTGTCTTTATTAACGCATAGTGGCTCGATAAGCCCGTAGCTTTCAATGCTTTTGGCAAGCTGCTCTACATTATCGTCGCTGTCATTTTCGTTATACGGATTGAATTCTGCGATAACTATATCCTCAATCGAAACAAGCTCCTGATGGCTTACACTGTTAAGCTCACTTACCGAGTCTGCGGCTTTTGAAAATGCCGCATTGAGATTATTTAAATTAATTGCCATAAATGTCTGTCCCTTCATAATTGATATAGAAAAAGAGCTGCTCTCAGAATGAAAACAGCTCTCTATTTTGAAATTAGTTCTTTCCTGCGAGAGGTGATAATTTTGATATACTCGTCAAGTTCACTCGCAGTGTCAGTCTGAGCG
>JBJEOH010000035.1:1224-4637 GCA_051880615.1 Acutalibacteraceae bacterium | reverse complement strand
GTTAAATTATCCATATTAATCATTCCTTTCCTATATTCTATCGTAAATCAGCATACCTGCCTTAATAGCTCCGGACAAGCATAGCACTGTTGACAACACCATAACAACAACATAAATCCTTCTTCTCGTCTTATGGTACTGCACCCCGGCGTATACATTAATGCAAATCAACACCATCATAGAAAAATAGATGATGAACTCTAAAATTAAACCATTAGTCATAACATTTGTTCCTTTCCTTTTGTTTGCTCTGAAATATAACAATAAGCCTTTTCTAAAATATTGCGAAATTCGATTATTTCCCGTACTGATACTCTTTTTTCTGCACTATCTCCCATCCAGAACAGTCCCTCGTTGAGCTTCTGAATTTCTTTTTTTAAGACATCAGATACTTCCAAACGCTGTTTTTCGTTTGAGTGAGTGTCCCGGCAAGCTGTGCATTTGGCGTTGCCGTTATGCTCAAGATTAGGGCATTCACAACAAATCCTGTTATCGCAGTCGCCGTGCAAGCTGCGGTAATAATCACAGCTCGTTTGTAACTCTTTGCAAAAGAGTGTGCATATAGGGTTTTCATAAGCATCAATTGCATTAAATTGGCAGTTTTCGCAGTAGTCGCCGTCCGGGATATCAACGGTTATTTTGATTTCCATTCTACTGCTCACACTCCTAAAACAAACTGATAATGATAAATTGTTTTCGTATCACCCTCTTCGCTATAAGGCTGTTGTCCTCTTTCTGTGTTCTTTTTGGCAACATAATCAATAGCTTCTTCCTCTGAATCGCATACAGCGATATATACCGGGTCAACCGTTGTGATTGACCGTAATTCGCTGATTACAAAGTCATATTCTGAAGGTCTTGTAACATTCTGAAGCTGGCACTCCGTGAAGAAAATCAAGTATTTCCCCTCAAAGTTTTTAAAGTTCATACTGGAAATGCTTATGTTGTTTAATTCTTTCATCATTTTAATTCGCTCCTATTAAACAAGTATTACTCTTTACCCTAACAAGTTCTTTTTTGTAGTTAAATAATCAAGCTTCTCCGAAAGCAACATATCAAAATTGACCTTTTTAACACCTAACTTAGAGTTGAAAAAGTCAATAATTTTCTTCAGACGGTAGAACGGCGGCTCTGATTTGCCTGTTTCGTAATATGAATAAGTTGACCTGTCTATATCAAGCTTTTCAGCCATCTCACTCTGAGAAATTTCCAAAATGCGGCGCACTGTTCTCAAATTGTGTGCAAGATACGGAATCCTCTCTTGTAAATTATTCATTGTCATATTCCTCCCATAATTTCATCAGCCAATGCCATATAATCTATCGCACCGTTGCAGCGTTTATCATAATCTACAATCGGCTTGTGATGATTAATCGCTTCCGAGAGCTTTGTATTCTTTCTTATAATTGTATTAAATACAGGCAGGAGCTTTTGTTCTTTAAACGCCTGTGTGTATGCCATTTTATTTGTTGTGTGCTCATACATCGTGATAAGCACACCCAGCACCTTAAGCTTTGGATTTGTAAAACGCCTTATTTCTGTAATTTCTTCCGAAATCTGAATTAGCCCCGGCAAAGCAAATTCATCGGGAATAATCGGCAGAATAACATAATCCGCCGCAGTCAATGCATTTTCCTTTATTCTGTCACCCGAGGGTGGACAGTCATAAATTATTATGTCATACTCACTTTCAAGCGTCTCAAGAGAGGATAAAAGCAAGTATTCCTGTCTGCGAGTCATAAGCATAAGGTGAGTTTCTATTTCTTTAAATCGGCGGCAGGAGGGCATTATGTCAAGTCCATCGTAATCGGTATGTATTACCGCTTTCTGAGCCGAGCATTTCTTTGTCATTACCTCGTAGATTGTATTATCCATATCCCTATATTCGGACAGATAATACGCTGTGCTGTAAGCCTGCTTATCGAGATCAACAAGCAAGACCCTTTTATTGTACTTAAGTGCGAATATTGCGGCTAAATTCACGGCTGTGGTTGTTTTTCCGCAGCCGCCCTTTTCGTATGTTATTGCTATCTTTGTAGCCATAAATGTCAATCCTTTCATATTTGAAATAGAGTAAAACAGTAAAGCGGAGCAAATGCTCCGCTTTACTGAATAAAAACTTAATTTGTTGTTTGAAATTTCTTTGTTTTAATTAAAAACACAATCCCTACAGAAAGAAAAAGAATTGCTATAGGTAAACAGATACACGCAGCAACATTGCCGGTATTCACTGTTGACTTAACACCGCTTGTAGCAATACCGTTCCCGTTTCCTGTGGTATTCATACCGGAACCGGTTCCGGTTGTGTCGGTCGTTCCCGGCTGTGTCGGCGGCTCTGTAGGTGGTTGTGTCGGCTGAGCAAGCGTCAGCTTCGGCGATGCATCAAGCGTGTAAAGCCACTGCGTACCATCATCAGAGGTGTAAGGCAGTGCGATAGCAAAATTCTTTGATACCTCTGCTACATTTGACGGAACTGTTGTACAGCTTACAACATACACTCCCTGTTTAGGCAGTGTAACAGTTGATTTACCGTCTGCATCCGTAAGAGGCATATCTGTTTTCGTAAGCTTTGATATATCAATTTCATCGGCATTAGGAACAGCCGCTAAATCATCACTGAAATAATACAGCGAATATCCAACGCCGGAAATCTTGTTGTACTGTGCGTCCTCTGCAACTATGTTAAGCGTAACCGGCTTTGTCTTATCCAGCACGCTCACGCTGATGTGCGGCTCAGTATCGGTTGTGGCTGCTTCTGTCGCTTCTGTTATAGGGTCGGTCGGCAGCTCCGTTACTGTTTCAAGTGCCGAAGTCGAGGTTGAAAGCATTAAGAAGCAGGACATCAGAATTGCAAAAACTACTGCAAGTTTTTTACTTTTCATTTTCGTTCAACTCCCTTCTCATTGTAATTCGTGTTCTCCTGTGACGAGAAGTCTGTGCGAGTTTATTCCGAGCGGATAACAGGTAACAAGCGTGCAATAATCCTTGCCGTTTACTATATCTCCGTAGTCGGTGTTTTCGGGCTTAACAATCGTTTTGTCAGCAACCGTGTATTCAAGCTTTCTGCTTTGCACGGTAATATAAAACTTATCCCCCTGATTCAGCTCAGAGAGCCGGTCAAATATCTCATATGACAACCCTGTATGCCCTACGAGCACACTGTGCGTGCTTGCGCCGCCGATAGGCAGGGAAGAACCCTGCATATGACCGACGCCTTTTGATAGTACTTCATCAGATGTGCCGTGGTATATCGGCAAGGTTATTTCAAGCTTTGGGATTGTAATATACCCCATCGTGCTTTCATCGCCGTAGGAGAGCAAATCGTAATAATTCTGCTCATCACCTATTCCACCGGAAATAATCTTGTTGTATTCATTTGCGGCATTCATATCATCGTCAAGCTGTTCATCGCT
>JBJEOH010000035.1:0-1124 GCA_051880615.1 Acutalibacteraceae bacterium | reverse complement strand
CCTGAAACAACTGTATCACTTGCATCTGCGGCAGTTGACATATAATATTTGCCGTCTGTACCCTTTACAAACTTAATCGGATTTGCGCCGCTCTGAGCGTCAGCTTCTGAACGGTAAACCTTAAATTCAACGCCTGCAAGAGGCTCTTTGTCATTGTTTGTTTTAAGCCAAGTATAGCCGCCTGTGTGTACCTCCGGAGTTTCCGTTGTCTTTTCAAATGTGCTGTTTGAGGTTACATAGTTTGTATAAGTAAGCTTAGCTGTATTCGGGTTATCACCGCCGATGATTGCATCCTCGTTGAGTGTTGTTGTAAGAATAACATCACAAACGCTGTGTCCTGCAAGCGTGTTTTTATTCTTTATATCAACAACAATAACAGTTTCTTCGTCAGAACTTTTACTTGTTGTTACGGTATAATCGTTCTTTGATATTGCCTCACCGTCAGCTTCAACATAAACATCAAGGTCGTTGTATGTAAGTCCCTTGCTCAAGGTATCAGTAATTGTGTATGTGGTAAGCTTTGAAACAACCTTTGGAATATCGGCTGACACCTTCCAATAAACAGTCTTGTTAATGTCCTGTGTTACATCCTGCATCCAGTTTGTTCTGTCTGTTGAAACAGATTTGTGAACCTCGGGTGTTTCGTTTGTAATCTCAAGTGTATTATCAGCCGCAGGCTCGGTGTTCTTGAAGTTTAACGAATCATATGTAACCGTACCGTCTGCGTTTACGGTGAATTCATAATAAACAGTCGGGTCAACGATGTACTGTTTATCTGTTGCTGATACTTCCTTGAAGCGATAAGCTCTGTCGGTTGCAAGGTGACTGATAGTGAATTTACCATTTTCACCTGTTGTCCAAGTTGCGCCGCTCGGAGCTGTGCCGCCCGTTGTGCCTGTACTGCCATTTGTTGCAACAGCGGTCCACACGCCGTTCGGCTTAGCTTTTGTGATTATCTTTTCTTCAAGTGTAAATCCAAAACCGCCGAGAGCTGCCCCGCTCACATTGTCGGTCTTAAGTACAGTTATATCCGCATACTTTGTTTCGTTCTTCGGCTGTACGGTGAGGTCGTACATCCACTCTGTGCCGTCCGGCGAGGTTGTTGGAACAGATATAACGAATGA